>NZ_CP059563.1:1399640-2099460 GCF_014054725.1 Conchiformibius steedae
GATACGCCGCAAAATCCGCCGACAAACGCGCCGTTTCGCGGTAACTTAAAGTTTTACCCATATTGTAAAACGCGGTTTTATCGCCGTATTTGTCGCAGCTTTGGCGGAAAATATCCACGATGGAAGTGAAGCGGCGCACATCAATTTCGGCGCGGATATTGTCTTCATAGCTGTTTAACCAGATTTTTTCCATAATGAAGCGGGTTCGTTATCGTGTTTTAAACGCCATCATTATAACCCAGTTGCTTATTTTTCCCCGCAACAAAGGCAGATTGGCTTGTGCAAAATCCCGTTAAAATGGGCGTGGGAAAGCAGCTTGCTAAAAAAGCGGATATATGTTAAAAGAAAATGGCTGTGTTTATTTGTTTTGTCTTGGTTAAACAAGGATTGGATAATGAAAATTTTTTATTTTCGTCAATTGTGCTTGACGGCAACGGTAGCAGGTACATTGGGATTGGTACCTGTGGCAGCGGCGTGTGATGATTTTTGCCTGAAATCTCCTGAACCTAATAAACTATATTTAGAAGATTTTTGTCTGGGACCTTCTGGTTCTTGTGATGAGAAACTGGAGATAAACGGGTATGGTGATGTTGATTGTTTGCGTGAGGGCTGGGAGGCGGTGAAAAACGGACGGGCGAAAGTAAAATTAAATGGCGAGAAGTTTGATATTAACAAACAAGGTCGCCAAATTGCCGATACGCTCCAATAAACCTTAAATCCTGACACACACCCGCTGTTACCGCAGCGGGTTTTTCTTGTTTTTTCCGCCGCCGAAACTGCTAAAATAGCGTTTTGGTTTTTGTAAACGAAACGAGGTTTCCGATTATGATGGTTTTCCACCCTGATGTGATGGGCGTGAGCGCACTTGCCGAAAAAATCCGCAAAATCCCCAATTGGCCCAAAGAAGGGATTTTGTTTCACGATATTACCCCCGTGCTGCAAAGCCCCGAATATTTCCGCTTGCTGGTGGATTTGTTTACTTACCGCTATATGGGTCAAAAAATTGATGTGGTGGCGGGTTTGGATGCGCGTGGCTTTATTATCGGCGCGGCGCTGGCGTATCAGTTGAACGTGGGTTTTGTGCCGATTCGCAAAAAAGGTAAGCTGCCTTACGACACCATTTCGCAAACCTATTCATTGGAATATGGCGAAGCCACGGTGGAAATCCATAAAGATGCGATTAAAACAGGCGCACGGGTGCTGTTGGTAGATGATTTGGTGGCAACGGGCGGAACGATGATGGCAGGGGTGGAGCTGATTCGCCGTTTGGGTGGCGATGTGGCGGAAGCTTGCGCGATTTTGGAATTTGCTGATTTGCCAGGGGCTGCCAATATCCGTGCGGCGGGCGTGCCTTTGTTTACCTTGCTGCAAAACGACGGTTCGCTGTAATCGGTTTGGCTGATATCGGGCATCGGAATAAACGATTTTACACGTTTCCTGATTTGGATTACATTTTCTTACATAAGAAAAATACACCCAAACTACGGAGACAACCATGACCCGTTATTCTGCTGGTGCGGCATTCCGCCGTGCTGTTGAAACCAATCATCCCCTAGCCGTGGGCGGTTGCGTAAACGCCTATTTTGCGCGTTTGGCGACCCAAAGCGGCTTTCAAGCGATTTATCTTTCAGGCGGCGGCGTGGCTGCCTGTTCGTGCGGGATTCCCGATTTGGGCATTACCGCGATGGAAGACGTGCTGATTGATGCGCGCCGCATTACCGACAATGTCGATACCCCTTTGCTGGTGGATATTGATGTGGGTTGGGGCGGCGCGTTTAATATTGCCCGCACTATCCGCGCTTTTGAAAAAGCAGGCGTGGCGGCGGTGCATATCGAAGACCAAGTGGCACAAAAACGCTGCGGACACCGTCCCAATAAAGCCATTGTTTCACAAAATGAAATGGTGGACAGAATCAAAGCCGCCACCGATGCACGCCACGATGAAAACTTTGTCATTATGGCGCGTACCGATGCTTTGGCGGTGGAAGGGTTGGATGCCGCGATTGAACGCGCCCAAGCCTGCGTAGAAGCGGGCGCGGACATGATTTTTCCCGAAGCCATGACCGAGCTTTCCATGTACCAACGCTTTGCCGAAGCGGTTAAAGTGCCCGTATTGGCAAACATCACCGAATTTGGCGCCACGCCGCTTTACACCCAGCAGGAACTCGCCGACAACGGCGTGAAGCTGGTGTTGTACCCCCTGTCGTCTTTCCGCGCCGCCAGCAAAGCCGCGCTGAATGTATATCAAGCCATTTTGCGCGACGGCACACAGGCGAATGTGGTGGACACCATGCAGACCCGCGCCGAACTCTACGACTATCTCAATTATCACGATTTTGAAAACAAGCTAGACAAATTATTTAGTCAAAATAAGTGATTGAAATCGCCAACAGCGTGTTTTTTAAACAGACAAATATTTTTGAAAATGCGCTGTTGGTTTGTGTAAATATTTAATTTTCTAAGATATATATATTGGAATAAACTTGTACCCAAATCTGCAAATGTCAATAAAACTGTTTTGGATAAGGGGGATTGGTAAGTTTATGCTTAATTGGAAAAAAATATTTTTATTTCTTTCACTAACATTTTTTTTAACATCTTGTTCTGAAAAAAACTTACCTGACGGTGTGGGGCGGGTCATTTTAAAAAACGGTTATCCTTGTCTGTATTTAAACAATGGTCAGCCAATTGCACGCATGGGTTCAGATGTTCATGCTTTTATTCCCACCATGCCCGACGGCAGTAGCCGAGAACAATGCGTTTTATGGGAAGGTGGAAAAAAGTTATTAAAATATAATCAAGTAATTGATTCTGATTTGTGGGGCAAACAATCAGAAGACATTCATTTGGTTCAATTTTGTGTGGAAAATAAAAATAATATCATGCGTTTGGTGCAAACCAAAAGAAATGAACAAGGTCATGCTATTTGTACCGATTTGGCTTGGAAGCCAGTGAAATCTTATTTTGGTGTGTTTGCCGAAATTGAGCGTTTTTGGGATTGGCTGTTTAATTTGAACGGCTATACCAAAGAAGTATTTTAGCGATAATTGAGCAATAAACAATGGGGAAGTGATTGATGTATAAAATTATTTTTTCTATTGGGTTATTGTGTCTTTTTGGAAAAGTATATGCAGTATCATGGAATGAAGCTGAACCTTATCAAATTGGTATTGCTGTAAAAGAGGAACAGCCTTGCTTTTATTTACATGGTAATGTTGCCATTCATGGTGTTTCAATATATTCCGACTATGTAAAAGGTATTCACGAAAATCAAGGGTATAATTATATTGGAGGTTTTCTTTCGCCGGAAAATCAGAAAACTGGCTATGATGTTCAGCATTGTATTATCGTTGATGAAGTAAAGTTTGTATTGGATATCCCTTATGATGTCAATATCTGGGAAAAAGAACGACCTTCTTCTTTTTTTGCTCATAGCGAAAAATTTTGTATTAGGAAAAGAAAAAGGGATAATCAACTTTATATTTCTGAAGTTAAATATAATCAAGATAATAGTGGTTTAATTTGTAGTGAGAAGCCGTTAAGCGTTAAATATCAGCCCAAACCGAATCCGCAGTTTGAGCCTAATTGGTGGGAAAAAATTTGGTATTGGTTTTTTGATTTGTTTAATAAATAAAGTTTTAGTTCCTGTTCTACTCAAAGAAGTGTTTGAGCGATTTTCAGCTGGCTTGAAAATCAATATTTGTGTGTAAAAGCAGTAATTTATCTTTAGGAGCGCAAACCATGTCTGCCGAAACCCCAACCCCCACTTTCAAACCGAAAAAATCCGTTGCCCTGTCGGGCGTGGCTGCGGGCAATACCGCGCTGTGTACCGTCGGGCGCAGCGGCAACGATTTAAGCTATCGCGGCTACGATATTTTGGATTTGGCGAAACACTGCGAATTTGAAGAAGTGGCGCATTTGCTGATTCACGGTCATCTGCCTAATCAGTTTGAACTGGCTGCCTACAAGCAAAAACTGAAATCCCTGCGCGGTTTGCCGATTCGCGTGATTGAAGTGCTGGAAAGCCTGCCTGCCCACACACACCCGATGGACGTGATGCGTACGGGCGTGTCCATGCTCGGTTGCGTGCATCCCGAACGCGAAAGCCACCCGTCCAGTGAAGCCCGCGACATCGCCGACAAACTGATTGCCAGCTTGGGCAGTATGTTGTTGTATTGGTATCAGTATTCGCACAACGGCAAACGCATTAACGTGGAAAGCGAGGAAGACAGCATCGGCGGACATTTCCTGCACATGTTGCACGGCAAACGCCCCAGCGCAAGCCATATCAAAGCCATGCACATCAGCTTGATTTTGTATGCAGAACATGAGTTTAACGCTTCCACCTTTACCAGCCGCGTGATTGCGGGTACGGGTTCGGATATTTATTCCTGCATTACGGGTGCGATTGGTGCGTTGAAAGGTCCGAAACACGGCGGTGCCAACGAAGTGGCCTACGATATTCAAAAACGCTACCGCAACGCCGATGAAGCGGAAGCCGATATCCGTGAACGCATTGCGCGGAAAGAAATTATTATCGGTTTCGGACACCCCGTTTACACCGTTTCCGACCCGCGCAATGTGGTGATTAAAGAAGTGGCGCGTGATTTGAGCCAAGAAACGGGCGATATGCGTTTGTTTGATATTGCCGAGCGTTTGGAAACGCTGATGTGGAACGAGAAAAAAATGTTCCCCAATTTGGATTGGTTCAGCGCGGTGTCGTATCAAAAACTGGGCGTGCCGACCGCGATGTTTACGCCGCTGTTTGTGATTTCGCGTACTACGGGCTGGAGCGCACACGTTTTGGAACAACGCCAAGACGGTAAGATTATCCGCCCCAGCGCGAATTATACCGGTCCTGATGATTTGGCGTTTGTGGCAATGGATAAGCGTTAACAGACTGCGGCTGCCTGAAAGCAAAAATGGCTTTAAACTTTCAGGCAGTTTTTTGATTGGATGATGTTAATGTCTTTAGAATCACTGGTGCTGTATATTTGGCTGGCTGTGTTTTCTTATGTGATTCCCGGTCCTGATTGGCTGTATATCGCGGGGCATACGCTGCATTCGCGTAAAGCGGGTTGGGTGGCGGCATTGGGGATACAGTCGGGTTTGCTGTTTCATATGTTGGTGGGCGCGGCGGGGGCAACGGCGGTTTTGCTGGTGTCGCCACAGGCTTTTTACGCGCTGCAATTGGCGGGGGCGGGGTATTTGGTGTATTTAGGCGTGCATACTTTGCGGGGCTTAAAGCAATCCGACAATGCGCCGCAAATGGTGCGTTTGGCGGCGGCGCATTATCAAACCGTGTATTTAAAAGGTTTGCTGGTCAATGTCTTAAATCCGAAAGCCGCTATCTTTTTTATCAGTATTTTGCCGCAGTTTATCCACCCGAAGGGTAATGCGGCGTTGCAGTTGTTTTTATTGGGCAGTGTGGATATTGGGGTGGGTTTGCTGTGGTGGTTGTGTTTTTGCGTGGCTTTAGATGCAATCAACCGTAAAATGAACAGCCCCAAATTCCGTTGGGGCTTGGAAGCTGTGTCGGGGATTTCGTTGTTATTGTTTGGATTGTGGATGTTGCTGAAAGGTGTTTTATTTTTTCTGCAGTAGCCAATGAGAATAATCAAATTGCTTTACAATAAGGTTTTTTACCAAAAGGATAACCATGTCTGTTTCCCGTTTTGCCGCCGTTTTGGGCATGTGCGCCGTTTTGACTGCCTGTAACGAATCCGCCGCCACCTCGCCCGCTGCATCATCTGCATCTTTCCAAAAACCGCCTGTCGGTAAAATCGGGCAGCTGCGTTTGGCAGACAATCTTGACCGTGCCGACGGCTATTGCTTGGATATTCTCGGTTCGGGCGACCACATCCGCACCGATATGCCGCTGACGGTACACAACTGCAAACCGGGTTTGTATGAAGACGAAGCCGTGATGTTGGCAGCAGACGGCAAAATCTATTTTCCCGCTTATGGCGTGTGCGCCACCGCTGCTGGTGTCAATAAAACCGTATTGGCGGGCGCAGCCGTGATGCCGCGCGGTTGCGGCGAACGCAGCCCGTTTTTGGAAGCCCAATATTTGCAACACTTTGTTTTCCGCGCCGATAAACGGGTGGAATTATCGGGTTCGGGCTTGTGCTTAACCGCCGGCGCAGATTCCGCTTCCACCTTTGACCCCAGCCACCGCTGGCGTAGCCTGTCCATGCAAAAATGCGAAGATGCGCCTTTGGCACAATCGCAGTGGCAGTTTTTTGAACCGAAAGAATAAATCATGATGTCGTCCCGTATGTTGATTCAAGGTTTTGGGTTTGCTACTGCTGCGGCAGCTTTGAATGCCTCTGTCGGGATTTTCAGTAAAATTTTGTTGGCATACGGTTGGAACGCGCAAGATATTGCGTTTATTAAAACCTTAAGCGCGGCGCTGCTGCTGACTGTGTTGTTTGCCTACCGTCCGTTTGCCAAACAGCAAGTTGCGCTGTATGCAGTGCCGGTGCTTGGTCGCGCCCGAATAGGGCTGCACATCGCTTTGTGTGCGTTTTTGGGGATTTTTACCCTGTTTTATTTTGAAACTGTGGCTTATCAATACGGCAACGCTGCCAATGTGGTGGTGGTGCTGATGGCTTCGGCAGCCGTTTCTGCGCTGGTGTTGGGAAGAATCTTATTGGGTGAGCAGATTGTTTTATCGGCAGTATTGGGAACGGCAGCGGCAGTTGTCGGGATTACGCTGGTGTCGTGGACGGGCGGGGGCAATGGCGGGCGCGGGTTATGGTGCGTTTTCGGTGCTGGTAAAAAAATTCTGTTTAAACGGCGGTTTGCGCTTAACCCGTGCTGTGATGTGGGGCGGAGCGGCATTTTTGCTGATTCCGTTTGTGCAGCATACGCAGGGCATCATTTGGAATGCCGCCACCGTTGCCGCATTATCGGGCTTGGTGCTGCTGCCTACGGTGCTGGGGTTTTACTGCACCACCAAAGCCCTGAATGCCTTAAGCGCGGCGCAAGTGCAGGTCAGCGAGTTGTCCGAACCGTTATTTGCTGCTTTATTGGCGTGGCTGCTGTTGGGGGAATTACCGCAAGGCGGATTTTGGGCGGGAGCAGGGTGTATTGTTTTGGGTATTGCTTTAATGAACGGACTGTTTGATGCCTGTGTGGGCAGGAAAAAAAGACGATGAACCATAATCAGGATTGGAATCCGCAACATTATCTGCGTTTTGTGCAAGAGCGCACCCGTCCCGCCACCGATTTGCTGGCGCATATCCGCCACCGCCGCGCCACGCGGATTGCTGATTTGGGCTGCGGACCGGGCAACAGCACCGAATTATTGCGCCGTACTTGGGCGCAGGCGCAGATTACCGGTGTGGACCATTCTGCCGCGATGCTGGCAAAAGCACGGGAAACCTTGCCGTGGTGTCGTTTTGTGCAGGCAGATTTTACCTGTTGGCGCGCCGATGCCCCTTTAGACATTATTTTTGCCAATGCTTCGCTGCAATGGGCAGACAGGCACGATGTTTTATTCCCGCAACTGCTGGAACAGCTTGCCCCTGCCGGTGTGCTGGCAGTGCAGATGCCCGATAATTTAAACGAGCCCTCTCACGCCCTGATGCGCGAAACCGCCGCGCAATGGCAGGATAAGCTGACAGGTGTGGCGGTGCGCCCGCCTTTGCCTGCTGTGGCAGAGTATTACGATATTTTGATGCGGGCAGGTTGCCGTGCCGAAATTTGGCGCACCGTGTATTACTACACCTTGTCCGATGTGGCAGACATTGCCGATTGGTTTGGCAGTACCGCGCTGCGCCCGTATTTGAACGCACTGTCCGGACCCGACCGTGCCGCATTTTTTGCCGATTATCTGGCACGTTTGCGCCAAGCCTATCCGCCACGCGCCGACGGTAAAGTTTTGTTGGCATTACCGCGATTGTTTATCGTGGCAGAAAAAACATCAGTCTGAAATCCGATTTTTGCTGGAAAAAGGGCGAAAATGAAACTGTTGCCTTATGTTGTTATCAGCCTGCTGGGTGGGGCGATTGTTCCTTTTCAACTGGCAGTGGTAAATGCTTTCCGCCACAGCACGCAGGCAAGCCAAATCTAAGTCACGTTTTACTTGTATTTGGGCGGAACGCTGGCATCGCTGGTGTTGGTGTTGGTATTCGGCGGGGGAATAAAACCGCCCGATGTGCAACATGCCCAATGGTGGCACTGGCTGACCGGCGTATTGGGCAGCGCATATATTGTGCTGATGTTTGTTGCTGCGCCTAAAATCGGTTCTGCAAACACCTTATTGTGGGTGTTTGTGGGGCAGATGGTGTTTGCCACGGCTTTAGCGCATTTTGGTTTTTTTGGGTTTGGAGCTTAGAAAACTTGAACCCGTAAAATTATTGGGCTTAAGCCTGATTATTATCGGCGGATTGCTGATGATTTGGGCAGAAAACCGCCGTTAAATGCTGATTTTTTAATTTGTACAAGAAAAACATAGAGAAGGAAGAAACCATGTCCGCAAACCAAACCTACCGCAAACCTTTACCGAACAGCGATTTGCATTACTACGATGCCCGCGCCGCTTGTGAGGATATTCAGGCAGGCTCGTATGATACGCTGCCTTATACCAGCCGCATTCTCGCCGAAAATCTGGTACACCGTGCCGACCAAACCGATTTGCCCACCCTGCAAAGCTGGTTGCGCCAACTGATTGAACGCAAGCAGGAACTGGATTTTCCGTGGTATCCCGCCCGCGTGGTCTGCCACGATATTTTGGGGCAGACTGCGCTGGTGGATTTGGCGGGATTGCGCGATGCCATTGCCGAAAAAGGCGGCGACCCGTCCAAAGTCAATCCTGTGGTGCAAACGCAATTAATTGTTGACCACTCTTTAGCGGTGGAATGCGGCGGCTATGACCCCGATGCCTTTGCCAAAAACCGCGCCATTGAAGACCGCCGCAACGAAGACCGTTTCCACTTTATCAACTGGACGAAAACCGCTTTTGAAAATGTGGACGTAATTCCCGCAGGCAATGGCATTATGCACCAGATTAACTTGGAAAAAATGTCGCCTGTGGTGCAAGTGAAAAACGGCGTGGCATTTCCTGATACCTGCGTGGGTACGGATTCGCACACGCCGCATGTGGACGCGCTGGGCGTGATTTCCGTGGGCGTGGGCGGTTTGGAAGCCGAAACCGTGATGTTGGGACGGGCTTCCATGATGCGCCTGCCCGATATTGTCGGCGTGGAACTGACGGGCAAACGCCAAGCAGGCATTACCGCCACCGATATTGTGCTGGCACTGACCGAGTTTTTGCGTAAAGAGCGCGTGGTGGGCGCGTTTGTGGAATTTTTCGGCGAAGGCGCAAGCAGCCTGTCGGTGGGCGACCGCGCCACCATTTCCAATATGACCCCCGAATACGGCGCGACCGCCGCCATGTTCGCCATTGACCAGCAAACCATTGATTACCTGAAATTAACGGGGCGCGATGACGAACAAGTCAAACTGGTGGAAAACTACGCCAAAACCGCAGGTTTATGGGCAGACAGCCTGAAAACCGCCGTTTATCCGCGTGTTTTGAGCTTTGATTTGGCAACGGTAACACGCAATATGGCAGGACCGTCCAATCCACATGCCCGCGTTGCCACCGCCGATTTAGCCGCCAAAGGCATTGCTGCGCCCTACGAAACACCCACAGACGGCAAAATGCCTGATGGTGCGGTGATTATTGCCGCGATTACCTCTTGCACCAATACTTCTAATCCGCGCAATGTGGTTGCCGCTGCTTTGCTGGCACGTAATGCCAACCGCTTGGGTTTAACGCGCAAACCGTGGGTGAAATCATCATTCGCCCCCGGTTCCAAAGTGGCGGAAATTTATCTTAAAGAAGCCAATTTGCTGCCTGAATTAGAACAACTGGGCTTCGGCATTGTCGCCTTTGCCTGCACCACCTGCAACGGCATGAGCGGCGCACTGGACCCCAAAATCCAGCAGGAAATCATTGACCGCGATTTGTACGCCACCGCCGTGTTGTCGGGCAACCGCAATTTTGACGGACGCATTCATCCCTATGCCAAACAAGCGTTTTTAGCATCGCCGCCCTTGGTAGTTGCCTACGCCATTGCAGGCAGCATCCGTTTTGATATTGAAAAAGACGTGTTGGGCGTGGTTGATGGCAAAGAAATTCGCCTGAAAGACATTTGGCCTGCCGATGAAGAAATTGACGAAATTGTCGCTCAATATGTGAAACCGCAGCAGTTCCGCGATGTCTATATCCCCATGTTTGACATGGGAACGGCGGAAAAAGCCGCTTCGCCCTTATACGACTGGCGTCCGATGTCCACCTATATCCGCCGTCCGCCGTATTGGGAAGGCGCGTTGGCAGGCGAACGCACGCTAAAAGGCATGCGCCCCTTGGCGATTTTGCCCGACAACATTACTACCGACCACCTGTCGCCGTCCAATGCCATTCTGCCCACCAGCGCGGCAGGTGAATATTTGGCGAAAATGGGGCTGCCTGAAGAAGACTTTAACAGCTACGCCACCCACCGCGGCGACCATTTAACCGCGCAACGCGCCACTTTTGCCAATCCCAAGCTGTTTAACGAAATGGTGAAAAACCCCGACGGCAGCACCCGTCAAGGCTCGTTGGCACGGGTAGAACCA
This sequence comes from Conchiformibius steedae, assembly GCF_014054725.1. Classification (NCBI taxonomy): domain Bacteria; kingdom Pseudomonadati; phylum Pseudomonadota; class Betaproteobacteria; order Neisseriales; family Neisseriaceae; genus Conchiformibius; species Conchiformibius steedae. The sequence goes on from NZ_CP059563.1 coordinate 1,410,270, forward strand.
GAAGGCGAAGTGATGCGGATGTGGGAAGCGATTGAAACCTATATGAACCGCAAACAGCCGCTGATTATTATTGCGGGCGCGGATTACGGGCAGGGTTCCAGCCGCGACTGGGCGGCAAAAGGTGTGCGTTTAGCTGGGGTGGAAGCGATTGCGGCGGAAGGTTTTGAACGCATTCACCGCACTAATCTGATTGGCATGGGCGTATTGCCTTTGCAGTTTAAAGACGGCACCAACCGCCATACCTTGCAACTGGACGGCACGGAAACCTATGATGTAGTCGGCGAACTCCAACCGCGTGGCGATTTAACGCTGCTTATCCACCGTAAAAATGGCGAAACGTTGGCAGTGTCTGTTACCTGCCGTTTGGATACAGCTGAAGAAGTGTTGATTTACGAAGCTGGCGGCGTGTTGCAACGCTTTGCGCAGGACTTTTTAGAAGGAAAGGTGTAAAGTTCGTCTGTAGCCCTTAAAATAATAGCTGCTTGATTGTCTCAAGCAGCTTTGTTGTCAATCAATAAGGAACGAATATGATTAGCGTAGATTTAAACGCTGACCTTGCTGAAGGCTGCGGCAGCGACCGTGAATTACTGCAACGGGTAACCTCTGCCAATATTTGCTGCGGCATACACGCAGGCAGTGCAGCGGATATGGCAGCAGCATTGCAATGTGCAAAGGAAAACCATGTCCGCATTGGCGCACATCCGTCTTTTCCCGACCGTGCCAATTTCGGGCGCAGCAATATGGATTTGCCTGCTGATGAATTACGCGCATGGCTGCGTTACCAGTTGGGTGCGTTAGATGCGCTGTGTCGTGCTGCGAGTGTGGAAATGGCTTATGTTAAACCGCATGGTGCTTTGTATAACCAAGCCGCGAAAGATGCCGATTTGGCGGAAGTGATTGCCGATACTGTGCGTAGCTTTAACCCCGCTTTAAAACTGATGGCATTATCGGGCAGTTTGCTGTTGCAAGCAGGGCAGGGCGCAGGTTTGGGAACGATTTCCGAAGTGTTCGCTGACCGCCGTTATCAACCTGATGGTACATTAGTCCCACGCAGCCGTGCCGATGCACAAATTGACAACAACGATGAAGCCGTTGCACAAGTTTTGCAAATGGTAACAGAAGGCACGGTAACCGCAACAGACGGCAGCCGTGTTCCCGTTCGCGCCGACAGTATTTGCTTACACGGCGACGGCGAACACGCGCTGGTGTTTGCCGATTTAATTCGTCAAGCCGTACACGATAAAGGCATTCGCATCAGCGCGGGATAAACGCCGTCAAAAGGCGCGGGCTGCGGTATAATCCTATTTTCTGCCGATTTGTCCGCGCCATGCTGCATACCGATTCGCTTACCGCCACCCGTCCCACCCGTGTCATTTCCCCACAGAACCTGTCTAAACAAGAAGAACAGCTTGAACGCGCCTTGCGCCCCAAAAGCCTTGCTGATTATATCGGGCAACACAAAGCCAAAGAGCAACTGGGTATTTTTATTCAAGCAGCCAAAAACCGTGGCGAAGCCTTGGATCATACTTTACTGTTTGGACCACCGGGATTAGGCAAAACCACGCTTGCCAATATTATCGCCAAAGAATTGGACGTGAATTTACGTCAAACATCAGGACCTGTATTGGAACGAGCAGGCGATTTAGCGGCATTGCTGACCAATCTTGAACCCCATGATGTGCTGTTTATTGACGAAATTCACCGTCTCAGTCCTGTGGTGGAAGAAATCCTTTATCCTGCGCTGGAAGATTTTCAACTGGACATCATGATAGGCGAAGGTCCTGCTGCGCGTTCCGTTAAAATTGACTTACCGCCGTTTACTTTGGTAGGCGCAACCACCCGTGCGGGTATGCTTACCAATCCCCTGCGCGATCGTTTTGGTATTGTGGCTCGTTTGGAATTTTATCAGCGTGAAGATTTGGCAACCATTGTGCGCCGTTCCGCGCAATTATTGGGTATGGACTTGGACGATACGGGTGCAGACGAAATCGCTCGCCGTAGCCGTGGTACACCGCGCATTGCCAACCGTCTATTGCGGCGCGTGCGCGATTATGCCGAAGTTAAACACAGTGGACGCATTGATGCAGAAATTGCTGATGCTGCGCTTACCTTATTAGATGTGGATCATGCAGGCTTGGATATGATGGACAGAAAATTTCTGGAAGCCGTATTGCACAAATTTAGTGGCGGACCTGTGGGTTTGGATAATGTTGCCGCAGCCATTGGCGAAAGCACCGACACCATTGAAGACGTGATTGAACCCTATCTTATCCAACAAGGCTTATTGCAACGCACCCCACGCGGGCGTATGGCAACCGAACACGCCTATTCCCATTTTAACTTACCCGTTCCCAAATAATGCCATGTCCCCCAATGCCCTGAAAAAAGCCCTACAAAACCTACTTGTTGCCCCGCATGAATTACTGGGTGATGCAGATGCACAAGCCCTGTTTATTGACCAACGCCGCCGTTATCACAGTCAAAACGCCATAGCCCTGATGCCCGATAGTGTCGCTGGTGTGCAAAAAATCATGCGTTTTTGCCACGAAAACCACATTTCTGTTACCCCGCAAGGTGGCAATACAGGATTGGTTGGCGGAAGCGTAGCGCAAGGTGGCGTATTGCTTAACTTATCCCGTTTAAACCAAATCCGCCGCATCAATTTGCCCGATAATGCCATTACTGTAGAAGCAGGCTGTGTTTTGGCACAAGTACAAAACGCTGCTGCCGAAGCAGGCAGATTATTCCCTTTAAGCCTTGCCAGCGAAGGCAGTTGTCAAATCGGAGGTAATATTGCTTGCAATGCGGGTGGATTAAACGTTTTGCGTTATGGCACTATGCGCGATTTGGTGTTGGGTTTGGAAGTGGTGTTAGCAGATGGCACGCTGGTGTCCCATTTAGAACCTTTACACAAAAACACCACAGGTTATGAAATCAAACACCTTTTTATCGGTAGCGAAGGCACATTAGGCGTCATTACCGCTGCCACGCTTAAACTGTTTCCCCAGCTGCGCAGCATCGCAACCGCTTGGGTAGGCGTAGAAAACATCAATCAAGCCATAGCATTATTGATTTCCGTGCGTAACGCCTTTGCTGAACGCCTGATAAGTTGTGAATTAGTCAGCCATTTTGCTTTGGATTTATCGTCTCGTTTTAGCCAAATTTCCCAACCAATTGATGCAGAATGGCATATCTTAATAGAATTAAGCGACAGTTTGCCTGATATTCCCCTTGACGAATATTTAGGCGAACATTTGTACCATCACGGTTTTCATCATACTGTCTTGGCACAATCCGAACAGCAACGCCAAGATTTATGGACTTTACGCGAAAATATTTCCGCCGCACAAAGAGGCTTGGGTGTTAGCATCAAACACGATATTGCCATACCAATTGAACGCGTTACCGAATTTATCCAACAATGTGGACAAGCACTTAATACAGCATTTCCCCAAATTCAAATTGTGGTTTTTGGACATTTGGGTGATGGTTCACTACATTACAATACTTTTCTGTCAAATGTGCTGGATAATCGCGCTTACGAAAGTGAAAACGCGGTGAATCAGATTGTTTATCAATACGTTTTGGCATGTGGCGGAACAATTGCCGCAGAACACGGTATCGGCAGTTTAAAAGCGCATCACTTAAATTCAGTGCGTTTGCCAGCTGAAGTTGCCTTAATGCGTGCCATTAAGGCGCAACTAGACCCCCACAGTATTTTAAATCCCAATGTTTTATTGCCAAAAGAAAATTGATTTTACTGATAAAAACTGGGTTCCTGATTAGGGCGCGTTTTAAAACGTTTATGCAGCCAAAAATACTGTTCGGGCATTTCCCGAATTCTGGCTTCAATAAACGCATTCATTTTTTCCGCATCAGCATAATCATTTCCTGATGGAAAATCCGTCCAAGCAGGATAAAAACGCAAATTTACCCGCCCATCTGCCAAACGTTGCGGAATTACAGGTATCACAACCGCATCAGTTAAACGCGCTAAGCGCGCCAATCCTGTCGTTGTTGCCGTAGGAATATTAAAAAAATCCACAAAAACAGAATTTTGTGCGCCGAAATCTTGATCAGGCAAATACAACAAAGGGGCATCAGGATAATCTCGCAAACGGCGCACAATGGAACGCAAACCTTCTGTTCTGCCTACCAAAAATACATTTTGATAACGGTGTCTGCCCTGTAAAATCTGTTGGTCTAAAACAGGATTTTTTTGATGAGAATAAACACTGGTTAAAGGAACATCTTGATTTAAAGCATAAACAGCCAATTCAAAAGCTGTAAAATGCGGATACAGCAAAATCACAGACCGTTTTTGCGCCAGATACTTATCTAAATATTCTTTATCTTGATAATCAACCAATTGTCGGATTTCTTCCGCAGAAGCATACCAATAAGTACCATATTCCAAAATTAATAATGCCATGTGCTGAAAGTGTTTTTTCAATATTTTTTTTCTTTGTTTTTCAGGAAATTCAGGAAAACAAAAGCGCAAATTGATTTGTCCCACTTTTCGGCGTGGAATAACTAAATAATAAGCCAGCCAGCCCAAAAAGTTTGCCAACATTAATAGGGCAGGGCGGGGCAGAAAACGGATTAAGTTTAAAATAAAAAAAGCAATTTTCATTCAAATTAGCACATCAATCAAAACAAACAATCATTATAACCCATCGCAACGATGTGGTAAGTATGCTGACAAGTTCCCCCGATTCCGCTAAAATGCCCGTTCCACAATCCATTACACACAAGGTTTTATCATGTTGAAAGGCAGTTTAGTTGCCCTGATTACGCCGATGAAAGCAGATGGCGCTATTGATTTTGAGCGTCTGCGCTCATTAATTGACTGGCATATTGAAGCAGGCACACATGGTATTGTTTCTATGGGTACAACAGGCGAAAACTCCACTTTGTCTGTTGAAGAACATTTAGCAGTAATTGAAGCAACCGTTAAACATGCTGCCAAACGCATTCCGATTATCGCAGGCGCAGGGGCAAATAATACCCGTGAGGCCATAGAGTTATCTTGTGAAGCGGAAAAAATTGGCGCAGATTACACCTTATCGGTTGTACCTTATTACAATAAACCTTCTCAAGAAGGGATTTACCAACATTTTAAAACCATAGCCGAAGCCTGTTCTATCCCCATGATTATTTACAATGTTCCGGGAAGAACCGTGGTGGATATGAGCAATGAAACCATTTTACGCTTGGCGGATATTCCCAATATTGTTGGGGTAAAAGAAGCCAGTGGCGATATTGCCCGTGCTTTGGATTTATTTAAACAAGTACCTGATAATTTTGCTGTATATTCAGGGGATGATCCTACAGCCATGCCGTTTTTATTGTGTGGCGGAGATGGTGTCATTAGTGTTGCAGCGAATGTTGGACCTAAAGAATTCGCCCAAATGTGTACTGCCGCGATGGCAGGAAATATTGCTCAAGCCCGCGATTTAAATAATCAAATTATGCCTGTATATGATGTTATGTTTTGTGAAGCCAGTCCAGCACCTGCAAAATGGGCTGTTCAACGCTTAGGACAAGCCCAAGCACACGTTCGTTTACCCATTATTGAATTAAGCGAAGCAGGGCAGAAAAAAGTAGAACAGGCATTATATGCCAGCAAATTACTTTAAAATAAATAATTTAATGAAAAGGATAAAAAAATGATGAAAAAACACACATTAAGCCTTATTGCTGCCAGCATGATTTTAGCGGCTTGTTCTGCCAGCAGCCCCAAATCGGCTCAAACAGATTATGAATCAGATAATAAAAAAACAGCCAGCTTGGAAATTCCACCCGATTTACGCGATCCAAATCAAGGTAATTTGTATGTTTTACCAGAAGAAAATGTATCAGGTCAAACAAATAACAATGTTTTAACACAAGTAAAAAATGCCCATATTGAACGCAGCGGCAGTCAGCGTTGGTTGGTTATTGACAATAAAAAAGCGTCAGAAGTTTGGTCTGTATTAAGAACTTTTTGGCAAGAAAGTGGTTTTACCATTTATTCTGAAGAACCTAAAATCGGTGTAATGGAAACCGATTGGGCAGAAAACCGTGCCAAATTAGCTCATCAAGGATTACGCAAATTATTTGATAAAGTAGGATTGGGCAGCGTATATAGCACCAGCGAGCGTGATAAATTCTTAATCCGTATGGAGCAGAATAAAAAAGGTGGGGTAGATATTTTCTTTAGTCATAAAGGCTTGGAAGAAGTTTATGATAGTAAGAATAAAGACCGCACTGTTTGGCAACCACGTGCCAATGATCCTAACTTAGAAGCAGTATTTTTATCCCGTTTTATGCAATATTTAGGCGTAGATGAAGCAGTAGCCCAACAACAAATTAGCAAGAAAGAAGATGAAAATCAAGGTACTGCCTTTGCTAAATTAGAACAAGATTCGGTTTGGGTAGCAGGTAGTGCAGAGCGTAATGTAAACCGTATTGCATCAGCATTAGACCGTATTGGTTTAACAGTTCGTGAATTTATTGCAGAACGTGGCACATTCATTGTTCAACCTGCACCCAAAGAGAGCGATGTTATTCGCGCAACCAATAAAAAAACAGGTTGGTTCGATAAATGGTTTGGAAAAGATAAAGAAGAAATTGATAAAATTGAACAACCACCACAAATTCTGATTGCTTTAGAAGCTGTAGAAAACGGACAACGTATTCATTTATTAAATCAAGATGGAAAACTATATCAAGGTGAAAATAAAAAGATATGGTTGCAAAATATCTATCGTGAATTACGTTAATCATTAATAAGAATGCCGCTTACTTTTATAAGTAAGCGGTTCAACTATTCATTTTACATAAAAATCATGAATCGTCCACGTTTATATTTAATATTAATTATTTTATTTTCATTATTATTTATAGCTTTAATTGCAGCAGGAAGTCATTTATTATCTATAAATAATAAATTATTAGCAATAGCCTTATTTTTATTTGCTTTTGCATCTGCAATCGGACAAATGGTAAGTTTAGCTTTATTTATTCGTAATAAAGCCATTAAACAAAATAAAAAAGGATAAAAAATGTTTTCAAGAATAGTATTAGCCAGTAATAATATAGGGAAAGGCAAGGAATTTGCAGAATTATTTTCTTATAGAAATATTCAGTTAATTTTACAGTCAGAATTTGATGTTCCAGAATGTCCTGAACCTTATCAAACTTTTATAGAAAATGCCTTAGCAAAAGCCAGAAATGCAGCTCAATATAGTGGTTTGCCTGCATTAGCTGATGACAGCGGTATTTGTTTTCCAGCATTAAACGGTGCACCTGGAGTATTATCTGCTCGCTTTGCTAATGAAAAAATCAAATCTGATTTGGCAAACAATATAAAAGTTTCCAAAGAAATTTTACAACATCGAGATAAAAGCTGTTATTATGTTTGTGTTTTGGTTTTGGTAAGATTTCCTAAAGATCCCCAACCAATCATTTCTGAAGGAATTTGGCAAGGGCAATGGCAAAATCAAGCAGTAGGCGAATATGGTTTTGGCTATGATCCCCATTTTTATTTACCAAAATATCAAAAAACAGCTGCTCAATTATCTCCAGAATTCAAAAATAAAGTTAGTCATCGAGGGCAAGCTTTGTCGGAATTATTTGAAAAATTAAAAGGATTTTAATCTCATTATTATTCCTATAATGGATATTATGTTAAATTTAATTATCCATTAATAATTTTTGGATTGTGCAATCCAAAAAAAGTTGGTAGTGAAAAACGTCAATTTTGATTAAAATTATGGTTTGTCATTTCCATTGTTTCTCAAAATTATGAAAACCGTTAAAACGCGTTTTGCCCCCAGTCCTACCGGATATTTACATATTGGTGGTGTTCGTACAGCCCTTTATTCTTGGGCATTTGCCAAACATCATAATGGCGAATTTTTATTACGCATTGAAGATACGGATACTGCCCGTTCAACTACAGAATCTGTACAAATTATTTTAGATGGTATGAATTGGGTGGGATTAAAACCTGATAACGCCGATAATATTGTTTATCAAAGTAAAAATATGCAACGTTATCAATCGCTAATTAAGCAATTATTAGATAATGGACATGCTTACTACTGCTATTGCAGTGTAGAAGAATTAGCAGAAATGCGTGAAAAAGCAGAACGCAAAGGAACGGCTACTTATGATCGCCGTTGGCGTCCTGAAACTGGTAAAACTTTACCCGAAATTCCTGATAATCGTCAACCTGTTATCCGCTTTAAAAATCCGATTGATGGCGTAACTGTTTGGCAAGATTTGGTTAAAGGGGAAATTCGCATTCCCAATGCTGCTTTAGATGATTTAATTATTGCCCGTGCAGATGGTACACCAACATATAATTTTTGTGTGGTAGCTGATGATTATGATATGGGAATTACTCACGTTATTCGTGGTGATGACCATGTAAATAATACACCAAAACAAATTAATATTTTCAAAGCATTAGGTGTAGAAGCGCCTCAATATGCTCATTTGCCGATGATTTTAAATGAATCAGGTAAAAAGATTTCTAAACGAAGTGGTGATACTGTTGCAATCACTGAATTTGATACTTTAGGTATTTTACCTGAAGCTATGCTAAATTATTTGGCTCATTTAGGTTGGGCTCATGGCGATGATGAATTTTTTACCATCAAACAATTTATTGAATGGTTTGATTTAAAGGATGTTTCGCCTTCTGCCAGCCGTATGGATGGAAAAAAACTTTTGTGGATTAATGGAGAACACATTAAACATACTGATAATAAACAATTGGCAGAATGGGTAAAGCCCCGTTTGCAAAATTTAGGTATTACACAATTTGAATCCCCTACCCTATCAGATGTTTTAGATTTGGTAAAAGATCGCGCACAAGATTTAAATGCTTTGGCATTAGAATGTATTTATTTTTATCAAAAACAAGTTCCTAATGCTGCTGATATTGCCAAACATTGGGAGGATTCTACATTTGCGCGAATGCAGCGTTTTGCTGAATGTTTAGCTGATGTAACTGATTGGACTGCTGAAAATATCCATGCTTTATTTGCGCCGTTTTGTGAAAAAGAAGGAATTAAAATGGGAAAATTAGGTATGCCCTTGCGTTTGGCTGTATGCGGAACTGCCAAAACACCTTCAGTAGATGCTGTTTTAGCCTTAATCGGTAAAGAAGAAGTATTGCGCCGTTTGGGTGAGGACTTTGTTAGCGATTAAAAAGGACAATTCTGTATAAGTTTGGCTACAAACTTGGTAAAAGTGTGTATATAATTGACCTTTTTGAGGAGTATTGTTGTATGGATAAAATTGCCGATTATTTGTATGTTTCACGTCAGTTAAATGAACGCAGTGCCAAGCAAGCGGCACAGTTTTATGATATTAAAACCGTTATTTGCAATCGCCCCGACAGTGAAGAAGAAGGACAACCTGATTTTGAAACTGTTAAACAATGGCTTGAAACTGCAGGTGTAGAAAATATTGTTTATCTGCCTGTTACCGCAGATACCATTACTGATGAACAATTGCGTGAATTTCAAGAAACGATTGCGCAATCCCCTGCCCCTATTTTGGCATATTGTCGCTCTGGAACTCGCTCTGCTTTAATGTGGGCCTTAAATCAAGCCAAACGGGGTGTAGAAGTAAACAGTTTGCTGCGTGCTGCAGATTTAGCGGGAATTGATTTAACCCCAATGCGTGAAAAATTGCAACAGGCTTACGACAAACGCTAAAACCTTATTTTCTAGAGAAAAACCTTACTTATTATAAGTAAGGTTTTTATTTTTCACTACAAATCGCTTGTTTGGGAATATTTTGAATTTTCCAGTGTTGGATTGCCCATTCCAATAAATCTTGAGGACGTGATACTGATGGTGCTTGTGGAATACCCAAATAATGAGATACTTGTCTTAATAATTTTTCTTGTTGTGTTAAATCTAATGCAGGTGCTAATGTTTGTTTAGACCATTTTTGTCCATCAGCATTGGTTAATAAAGGTAAATGAGCATATTGTATTTGTGGAAAATTTAAGCATTGTTGCAAAAATATTTGCCGTGGTGTGGAAACCAATAAATCTTGTCCCCTAACAATATGTGTAATGCCCTGTTCTGCATCATCTACTACCACCGCCAATTGATATGCCCAAAATCCGTCTGCCCGTAATAAAACAAAATCACCAATTTCTTTAGCTAGATTTTGAGAATAAAATCCGATAATTCTATCTTGAAAACCAATTATTTGATTATTTACCCGCAAACGCCATGCAGGTGTTTTATTACTGATTGTTTGTTGTATATATGAACAATGTCCGTTGTAAATCCAACCATCTATACCTTGCTTGGCATTTTGTTGCCATTTTTTGCGACTGCAAAAACATGAATAGATAAGATTTTGTTTTTTTAATATTTCTAAAGCGTTTTCATATAAATAATGGCGTTTGCTTTGATAGACGATTTCATTGTCCCTTTGAAAACCAAATGCTTCTAATGTGCGCAATATATTATCCGCTGCACCTGCTATTTCCCTTGGTGGGTCAAGGTCTTCTATGCGTACTAGCCAACGACCATTATGTGCTTTTGCATCTACATAAGAGGCAAAAGCTGCTAATAATGAACCGATATGTAAATGTCCTGTGGGACTGGGCGCAAAACGTCCGATGTAAGCACTCATAAATGTTCGGATAACCAAAAATTCAAAGCAATTAAGGTTTTTGCATCTTGAATCTCGCCATTGGCAATGGCTTTTCGGGTTTCATCAATGTTTAATAAAATGGTTTCAGTGAATTCATCTTCATCAGCACTTAATTGACTGTTTTTGTTAACGTCAATGGCACGGTAAACATACATGATTTCATTGCAAAATCCAGGGGCTGTATAAAATTGTGTCAATTTTTCTACTCTTTCAGCAGTAAAAGGGGTTTCCTCTGCCAATTCTCGTAAAGCGCATACCTCAGGGTCTTCACCTGCATCTAATTTTCCTGCAGGCACTTCTAATAATGCTTGTTGGGTGGCGTAACGCCATTGTCGTACTAATACAACTTGTTGCTCGGGTGTAATTGCCAATACGCAAGCTGCTCCCGGATGGCTAATCCATACTCTTTGACTGTGTTTTCCATTGGGTAATTTGACAGTATCTTGATGAATATTAATAAAACTTCCTTCAAAAATCAATTGACCGTCAATTTTGGTTTCTTGTAAATGCATTGTTTTCTTTCTGCTTAATAAATGCTTGATTAAGGCTTATTATAACGAAAATCACGTTAAGCGCATATTTGACATTCCTGCAAATACATGTTAATTGTATTTTTTAATTTGCTTTTTCAAGGAATAAATGATGTCCCCTACCCTGTTATGTGCTTATATTGATGGTGCTTATGTTGCTGCTCGTACTGACGCAGAAACGTTTGATAATATTAATCCCGCCAATGGCAAAGTGCTGGCAAAAGTACAGCAAAGTAATTCGGCTGAAGTGAAAGCTGCAATTGCTGCTGCGCGTAAAGGACAAATTGTTTGGGCTGCGATGACTGCTGTTGAGCGTAGCCGTATTTTATTAAAAGCCGTTGATATTTTACGTGAACGCAATCGTGAATTGGCAATCATTGAAACTTTAGATACAGGCAAACCTTTGTCAGAAACCTTGTATGTGGATATTGTAACAGGTGCTGATGTCATTGAATATTATGCAGGTTTGGCTCAAGCGATTGAAGGTCGTCAAATCCCGTTGCGCGAAACAGCATTTGCTTATACCCGTCAAGAACCTTTGGGCATTGTCGCGGGAATTGGTGCGTGGAATTATCCGATTCAAATTGCCATGTGGAAAGCCGCACCTGCTTTGGCTGCAGGTAATGCCATGATTTTTAAGCCCAGTGAATTAACCCCGACAGGCGCACTGAAATTAGCGGAAATTTTTACTGAAGCAGGTTTGCCAAACGGAGTGTTTAATGTGGTGCAAGGCGATTGGCGTGTGGGCAAGATGTTAAGCAATCATGCGGAAATTGCGAAAGTGTCGTTTACAGGTGGTGTGGCGACAGGCAAAAAAGTGATGGCGCAAGCTGCTGCATCGTCCTTAAAAGAAGTTACTATGGAATTAGGTGGAAAATCGCCACTGATTATCTGCGAAGACGCTGATTTGGATTTGGCAGCAGATATTGCGCTGATGGCGAATTTTTATAGTTCGGGGCAAGTTTGTACCAATGGTACACGGGTATTTATCCCACAATCTTTAAAAGCTACTTTTGAAAATAAGGTATTGGAACGTGTTGCACGTATCCGTATCGGCAATCCTTTAGATGAAGAAACCAACTTTGGTCCGTTGGCAGGTTTTGCGCATATGCAAAAAGTGTTGAATTATATTGAAAAAGGTAAACAGGAAGGCGCGAAATTATTGATTGGTGGGGAACGTTTGAACGGGGAATGGGCTGACGGGGCGTATGTTGCGCCTACGGTGTTTACGGATTGTACTGATGAAATGACAGTTTGCCGTGAAGAAATTTTTGGTCCGGTAATGTGTATTTTGAGCTACACCAGCGAAGAAGAAGTGATTGCCCGTTCCAATCAAACGGAATATGGTTTGGCAGCAGGGGTGGTAACACCTGATTTAACTCGCGCCCACCGTATCATTGGCAAATTGCAAGCAGGAATTTGTTGGATTAATGCTTGGGGGGAATCGCCTGCGCAAATGCCTGTGGGTGGCTACAAACAATCGGGCATCGGACGTGAAAACGGTGTACAAACCTTGATGCACTACACGCAAACCAAGTCTGTTTTGGTGGAACTTGGTGGGTATCAGTCTGTATTTTGAGAATTTAAAAAATGAATCAAACCCATTCGCCAAATCGTCTGCAACTAAAACGCGCTTTAATTGTTTGGAGTGCAATTAGCATTTTAGTGGCGGTGTGTATTTGGGGTTCTGATACGCTGATTGCCCTATGTGCGGGCTTATATGCACTGCTTGCCCTAATCTTTGTGCTGTACCGTATCTTTACTGGTCACTATCGTTTGCTTAAAACATCTGAACGTGATGCCCTTGCGGGTAGTGGTGCTGATTGGCTGGGAATGGTTGCCATAGAGCTGCTGTTGTCCTGCGTGGGTATGACTGTTTTGATTGTGATGGTTGGCGGATTGGGCGCAATACTGATGCTGATGCCTGTTTGGGTTTATATTTATTACCGTAAACTTAAGAAACTTATTCAAAAAAGGATTTTTCCTATGAATCAATCTCATTATGACTACATTATTATCGGTGCAGGCAGTGCAGGCAATGTGTTGGCTGCGCGTTTAAGCGAAGATGAAAACACCAGCGTTTTACTGCTGGAAGCAGGTTTGCCTGACTATCGTTTGGATTTTCGTACACAAATGCCTGCTGCGTTAGCCATGCCTTTGCAGGGTACAACCTATAACTGGGGCTACAAAACTGACCCTGAACCGTATATGAACAACCGCCGTATGGATTGCGGACGCGGTAAAGGTTTGGGCGGTTCGTCTTTAATTAACGGTATGTGCTACATTCGCGGCAATGCTTTGGATTTTGACCACTGGGCAAAAATCCAAGGTTTGGAAGATTGGACGTACTTGGACTGCTTACCCTATTTCAAAAAAGCAGAGCATCGTGATGCAGGCGAAAATGCTTATCACGGCAGTGAAGGTCCGATTCACGTTACCACTGCCAAACCCAATGTTAATCCGCTGTTTGAAGCGATGATTGAAGCGGGCGTGCAAGCAGGTTATCCGCGCACAGTGGATTTAAACGGTTATCAACAAGAAGGCTTTGGTCCGATGGACCGTTTTGTAACCCCCAACGGACGGCGTAGCTCTACTGCGCGTGGTTATTTGGATATGGCAAAACACCGTTCCCGCTTAACCATTCTGACTGGCGCATTAACCGATGTTATTCTGTTTGACGGTAAACGCGCCCGTGGTGTGCGTTTTCAACATAAGGGGCAAACCCATACTGTCAATGCTAATAAAGAAGTATTGTTGTGTGCAGGCGCGATTGCTTCCCCGCAGATTTTACAGCGCAGCGGTGTCGGTCCGGGCGCTTGGTTAAAAGAAGCAGGCATTAACGAAGTATTGGATTTGCAAGGCGTGGGCAATAATTTGCAAGACCATTTGGAACTGTATATGCAGTATGAATGCAAAGAGCCTGTGTCTATTTCCCCTGCCACCAATTGGTGGAATAAACCCGCTATCGGTGCGGAATGGCTGTTTAACGGCACAGGTTTGGGTGCGACCAATCATTTTGAAGGTGGGGGATTTATCCGCAGCCATGAAAAATTTGAATGGCCCAATATTCAGTATCACTTTTTACCCATCGCTGTACGTTATGACGGACGCAACGCCAGCAAAGCCCACAGTTTTCAAGCGCACGTGGGTTCTATGCGTTCCCCCAGTCGCGGGCGCATTAAAATTCAATCGCGCAATCCCGCCGAACACCCCAGCATTTTGTTCAACTACATGAGCCACGAACAAGATTGGGAAGAATTCCGCGCTGCTATCCGCATTACCCGCGAAATCATGAACCAACCTGCTTTAGACCGCTACCGTGGCAATGTGATTACGCCATTAGAATCGGTGCAAAGCGATGAGCAGTTGGACGAATATGTCCGTAACCATGCAGAAACCGCTTATCACCCATCTTGCACCTGCGCCATGGGCGAAGACAATAACGCCGTGGTAGATGGACAAGGGCGTGTTCACGGAATTGAAGCGCTGCGTGTGGTAGATGCTTCCATTATGCCGAATATTATTACAGGCAACTTAAACGCCACCACTATTATGTTGGCAGAAAAAATTGCCGATAAGATTCGCGGACGTGCACCCTTGCCAAAATCAAACGCCGATTATTATGTGGCGAACGGTGCGCCTGTACGCGGTACGCCACAGCGTTCTGCATAAGCAAATAGAACTGATACACACATCAAAAGGAATCGAAATATGAACAGTCCGCCCTCTTCTGCTGCGGATAAAAACACCAGCTTTATGCTGAACAAAACCGTGTTTACCGCCGCTTCAGTCATCAGTATTTTGCTGATTGTGCTGACCACGGCTTTTCCCGCTTTCAGTGAAAATATTCTGGGTAACTCGCTGCGCTGGGTTTCCGACCGTTTTGGTTGGTATTACATGCTGGTGGTGGCGGTTTATACCGTGTTTGCGCTGTTTGTGGGGATTTCCCGCTATGGCGACATCAAGCTGGGGCAAGACCAAGACAAGCCCGATTTTCCCTTTTTGGCATGGGCAGCGATGTTGTTTTCGGCAGGCATCGGCATTGATTTGCTGTTTTTCGGTGTATCCGAACCGCTTACCCATTATTTAACGCCCAATATGGGAACAGGCAGTACGCCCGAAGCGGCTCGCGCTGCTTTTGTACAAACCTTTTTGCATTGGGGTTTGCACGGCTGGGGTATTTACGCGCTGATTGGCATGGCGTTGGCATATTTTGCCTACCGTAAAAATATGCCTTTGTCCCTGCGTAGTGCTTTAGTACCTTTGTTTGGTAAAAAACGCACGGAAGGCTGGTTAGGCAATACCGTAGATACTTTTGGCGTGGTGTGTACGCTGTTGGGGATTGCCACCAGCTTGGGTATTGGCGTATTGCAGGCAAACGCAGGTTTAAGCCATGTGTTTGGTATTGACACCAGCAAAGGCGTACAAGCAGCGATTATTTTGGCGGTAACGGCTGCGGCTGGCATCAGTGCTATGTCGGGCGTGGAAAAAGGCGTGCGCCGTTTGTCGGAAATCAATATGTTGGGCGCAACTTTTTTGCTGCTTGCCTTATTGATTATGGGTCCCACCGTGTTTTTGCTCAACGCTTTTACCGAAAACATTGGCGATTATTTCCAAAATGTATTGGGTAAAACCTTTCAGGTCTATGCCTATCAAGGCAATGCAGGCGCAGAATGGAAATCGTTTTGGACGGTGTTTTTCTGGGCTTGGTGGGTGGCATGGGCGCCGTTTGTGGGCTTGTTTATCGCGCGGATTTCACGCGGGCGTACCTTGCGCGAGTTTGTGTTTGGCGTGATGTTTATTCCCTTGGGCTTTATTTTTGCGTGGTTTTCTATTTTTGGAAACAGCGGCATTGATTTGGTTGCCAATCACGGCGCAGCGCAATTGGGCAAAACGGCATTGGAAAACCCTGCGATGGGAATGTTTGCGCTGTTTGAACATTATCCTTGGGCAGCGTTTTGGTCGGGCTTGTCGGTGTTAATCGGTTTGATTTTCTTTGTTACCTCTGCCGATTCGGGCGCATTGGTGTTGGCAAATTTAAGTTCGCGCAGTTTAAGCAGCGGGGCAGATGCACCTGTGTGGTTGCGCCTGTTTTGGGCAGCGGCAACGGGTTTGGTGACTTTGGGCTTGTTGCTGGCAGGCGGATTTTCTTCGCTGCAATCGGTATCGGTGGTGGCAGGCTTGCCGTTTTCGCTGGTGCTGCTGATGTATATGGCATCGCTGTGGCTGTGTTTACGGCAGGAAGGCAATAAACGCAAAGCCAATCAGGTGGATAAAGCCATGGTGTTGGACGACGGGCGCAATTGGCGCAACCGTTTGCACCGTTTGGTGGATTTTCCCACTGCCGAAACTGCGCAACGGTTTATGAACAGGCAGTTACACCCTGCCATGCTGGAAGTGGCAAGCGAATTGCAGCAAAAAGGTTTGCAAACCGAAGTCTCGCCCGTGTCGGAACAATACACGGTTACTTTAAGTGTGCAACACAATGGCGAAGTGGACTTTGTGTATGAAGTGCGTTTGGTGGAAGCGGTTAAACCGATTTTTGCTTTGGGACAATCGGGCAATATCGCCGCCGATGCCGAAAAATACTACCGCGCCGAAGTGTTTTTACAAGAAGGCAGTCAGGATTATGATTTGGTGGGCTATACCACCGAGCAGATTATTATCGATATTCTGAACCAGTACGAACGGCATATGCAGTTTTTGCATTTGGAACGGTAAAATAAGGGGCGTATCTGCACAGGGTACGCCCTTTTTTCATCAAACAGGAAAATAAACATGGACGACCGTCAGTTATTGCGTTACAGCCGCCATATTTTATTGGACGAAATTGGCATTGAGGGACAACAGAAGCTTTTAAATGCCACAGTATTGGTGGTAGGCTGTGGCGGATTAGGCAATGCTGCCCTGCCCTATTTGGCGGCGGCGGGTGTCGGTACATTGATTATCGCTGACCACGACGAAGTAGATGATACCAATTTGCAGCGGCAAATCTGTTTTAGCGAAGCCGACATCGGGCGCAATAAAGCCGAAGCCATAAGGGACTTTTTACGCGCCCGCAACCGCGATTGCCATATTGAATGCCATGCTACACGTTTAACAGCAGAAGATTTGGCGAAACTGCTGCCGCGCTGTGATGTGGTGCTGGATTGCAGCGATAATTTCGCTACCCGCCACGCGGTAAACGCTGCGGCGGTGGCAGCGGACGTGCCTTTGGTATCGGGGGCAGCAGTGGGTTTTGGTGGACAACTGGCGGTGTTTCGCCCGCAGCAGGGCTGTTATGCCTGCTTATTCGGCGAAGAAGTCGCCACTGAACAGGCTTGCGCCACTTTTGGTGTGTTTTCGCCGTTGGTGGGTGTCATCGGCACGGCGCAGGCAGCGGCAGCCTTAAATCTATTATTGGGGCAACTGCCCGCTGCCAATGTTTTGCATTGCTATGATGCCAAACGCGGCAATTGGCAGCCGTTTGCATTTTCCCGCCGCCATGATTGCCCTGTTTGCAGCGGTCTTTGTTAAAATAAAGGTTTTTTCCCACGCACATCATGAGCGATATTCCCAAAAACTATATTACCCCGCAAGGCTGGCAAGCATTAAAAGACGAATTGTATCAACTGGTACACAAAGAACGCCCCGAAATCGTGCAAATTGTCAATTGGGCTGCCAGTAATGGCGACCGCAGCGAAAACGGCGATTATTTGTACGGCAAACGGCGGATGCGTGAAATTGACCGCCGCATTCGTTTTTTAACCAAGCGTTTAGAAAGCGCGGAAGTAATTGACCCCGAAACCCGCGAATACACCGACCAAATCTTTTTTGCTGCCACGGTGGATATTTTACGCGGTGATGGCAGCGAACAGACGGTACGGATTGTGGGCGAGGACGAAATTGACACCCCGCGCCATAAAATTTCGTGGCGTTCGCCTTTGGCGCGCGCCCTGATTAAAGCCCGTGAGGGCGACAGCGTGTGGCTGCGTACCCCCGAACAGCACGAAGAAATTGAGGTTTTGGCGGTGCGTTACGAAAAAATTGACTAAAAAAACAACAGCCTGTTTTCAATAAAAAAACAGGCTGGTTTTTATCCATTTAAGACAGGATTATTTCTTTTTGCGCTGCGGCGGCAAATCGGTACACACGCCCAATGCCACTTCTGCGCTCATGCCGATGCTTTCGCCCAAAGTGGGGTGCGGGTGAATGGTTTTGCCGATGTCTTCGGCATCGCAGCCCATTTCAATCGCCAAGCAGATTTCGCCAATCATATCGCCTGCGTGCGTGCCGACAATGCCGCCGCCAATCACGCGACCTGTTTCCGCATCAAAAATCAGCTTGGTAAAGCCTTCGTCACGACCATTGGCAATGGCGCGACCGCTGGCCGCCCATGGGAACACGGATTTGGCAATGGCGATGCCGTCGCGTTTGGCGATTTCTTCGGTAACGCCCACCCAAGCCACTTCGGGGTCGGTGTACGCCACACCCGGAATCACACGCGCATCAAAAAAGGCTTTGTGTCCCGCACAGTTTTCGGCGGCAACGTGTCCTTCGTGAACGGCTTTGTGCGCCAACATCGGTTGTCCGACCACATCGCCGATGGCGTAAATATGGGGGACGTTGGTGCGCTGTTGTTTATCGACTTCAATAAAGCCGCGCTCGGTAACCGCCACACCTGCTTTTTCCGCGCCGCACAATTTGCCGTTGGGCGCACGTCCAGCCGCCACCAGCACCAAATCGTAACGTTGCGGCTCGGCAGGGGCTTTTTTGCCTTCAAACGTCACATAAATGCCGTCTGCTTTGGCTTCTACGGCAACGGTTTTGGTTTCGGTCATGATGTTGTCAAAGCGATGGGCGTTCATTTTTTCCCACACTTTTACCAAATCGCGGTCTGCGCCCTGCATCAGTCCGTCCATCATTTCCACCACGTCCAGACGTGCGCCCAAGGTGCTGTACACCGTACCCATTTCCAAGCCGATAATGCCGCCGCCGATAATCAGCATTTTTTCAGGCACTTGACGCAGTTCCAATGCGCCTGTGCTGTCTACAATGCGCGGGTCTTGCGGAATAAACGGCAGGTTTACCACGCGGCTGCCGACGGCGATAATGGCGTTTTTAAAGGCAACGGTTTTGTGTTCGCCCGTTTCGCTGGCTTGTTCGTATTGGGTGGATTCGGTCAGGGCAACCTGAATATGGTTGGCGGAAACAAATTCGCCGCGTCCGCGGATAATGTCCACCTTACGCGCTTTTGCCATGCCCGCCAAACCGCCTGTGAGTTTGCCGATGACTTTTTCTTTGTAGCCGCGCAACATATCCATATCAATTTCGGGCGCGGGGTATTTGATGCCGTTGGCGGCCAAATGTTTGACTTCATCAATTACGGCAGCGTTGTGCAGCAGGGCTTTAGACGGAATACAGCCAACGTTCAAACACACGCCGCCCAAAGTGGCGTATTGCTCGATAATGGCGGTTTTTAAACCTTGGTCGGCAGCGGCAAACGCGGCGGAATAACCGCCCGGCCCGCCACCCAACACCACCACGTCGTATTCGGCATCGGCATTGCCGTTAAACGCGGCGGCTTGCGGCGCAGGGGCGGCAGTTTCGGTTTGTTCGGGGGCTGCCTGAACGGGCTGCGGTGCGGCTTCTTGTGCGGCAGCCGCTTCAATCACGGCAATTACGCCGCCTTCGGAAATTTTACCGCCCACTTGTACGCGCACTTCTTTCACCACGCCTGCGGCGGTAGCGGGTACGTCCATGGTGGCTTTGTCGGTTTCCAAGGTAATCAGCGTGTCTTCCACGTTTACCGTGTCGCCTGCTTTGATTTCCACGGCGATAATGTCTACATTTTCGTGTCCGCCGATATCGGGGACAGTTAATTCAATTAAGCTCATGATGTTCTACCTTTTACAGAGTTGCAAAAATCGGGCAACGGCAGATTGCCTGCTGCCGAAACGCCTAATTATACCGCACTTGCCCCATCGTCCGCGCAAATCCGTTTTCAGGCGCAGCAAAATTCGGTAAGATGACAGCTTGGGTTTCAACCCATTTGATTTCGTCAAAATTTTCGCGTTGCTTATCGTTATACAGGAGAACGCCGTGTCTTTGGAGCTGGAAATCGCCAAAATTTTTCTGGCATTGGTGGTGCTGGTTAATCCGTTTAGCGCACTGCCGATTTTTTTGGATTTAACCCATAATTACAGCAAACGCGAACGCACCCGCGCCGCGCAAATCGCTTCTTTTAGCGTATTTGTGACCATTGCCGTGTTTGCCTTGGTGGGCGGGGGGTTGTTAAGCCTATTAGGCATCAGTACAGGCGCGTTTCGCGTGGGTGGCGGGATTTTGGTATTTTTAATCGCCATTTCCATGATGAGCAGCGGCAACAATCCCGCCAAGCCCGATATCGGCACCGACGATGCCAGCGAAATCACCATTGCCCGCCAACCCGCCGTGAATATCGGTGCGATTGCCGTTGTGCCTTTGGCAATTCCCATGATGATTGGTCCGGGCGGAATTTCCACCGTAGTTATTTACACCGCCACCGCCAAAAGCTATTGGGACATCGCCGCCGTGATTATCGCAGGGGGCGTGATTGCGCTGCTGTGTTACCTTACCCTGCTTGCCGCCACCAAAGTCAGCGATATTTTGGGCGAAACAGGGCTAACCGTACTCAACCGCGTGATGGGTATGCTGCTGGCAGCCGTATCGGTGGAAATTATTGTGGCGGGGCTGCGCGAACTGTTCCCGCAACTGGGTTAATCCGCTATAATTTTGCGTTTTCAATCCGCCAACCCAATTTTGGAGCAGAATATGGACTTTGAACAAGCCCGTTTCAATATGGTCGAACAGCAAATCCGCCCGTGGAATGTGCTGGATTTTGACGTATTGGACGCCGTCAGCGACATCCCCCGCGAAGCCTTTGTGATGGAAAACCAACGCGGCTACGCCTATGCCGATATGCCGCTGGTGCTGCCCAACGGCGGCTATATGTTAGAACCCAAAATCATCGCCCGCATGGTGCAGGGTTTGGCATTGAAAAAAACCGACCAAGTATTGGAAGTCGGCACAGGTTCGGGCTACGCCACCGCCCTATTGGCAAGCCTTGCCGCGCAAGTGCAAACCTTTGACACCGACAACACCCAATTGCAAACCGCCAAAGCCGTATTGGACCGCTTGGATTTTCACAATATCCGCTACGAACACGGCGACGGTTTTGCCGAACAACACAGCCACAACCGCTACGATGCCGTATATATCGGCGGCGGTTTGCCCGTTGTTCCCGAAAACCTGAAAGCCCGCTTAAACGACGGCGGACGCATGGTAGTAGTCGCAGGCAAAGCCCCCGTGCAACACTGTCTGCTGATTACCCGCCACGGCGACGAATTCAGCCAAACCGTATTGTTTGACACCTTGGTAACCGGCTTGGATGCCAAAGCCGTTCCCGCCAACGGCAGCCGTTTTAAATTCTAATATTGAATGCGCCGTGCTGTTCCGACACGGCGCATTTTTTGTTTTGTGAGCCATTATATATGAGCATTCAAGCCATCAGCCCGCAGCAGCTGCAAGATTTGCTGCAACAACAGCCCGATACCGTATTGCTGGACGTGCGCGAAGACGAAGAAGTCGCCCTGTGCGCCCTGCCCCATCATACTCATATTGCCATGAACCGCATTCCCCTGTGCCACAACGAACTGCCTGACGACGTGCCGATTGTGGTGTATTGTCATCACGGCATCCGCAGCTTAAACGTTGCCCGCTATTTAGAAAACGCAGGCTTTGAACAGCTCTATAATTTAAGCGGCGGCATTGACGCATGGGCGCAAGAAATTGACCCCGCCATGCCGCGTTATTAAACCCCATTGGTGGTGGGCTGATTTGAAATTTATTTACATTCACTAGGCTTTTGCAAAGAAAATTCAAATTGAGTATATAGCGGCGACATATAAGGTTCTTCTGTAAAATTTGCTATTGCCATTACATAAATGGGTACTTTATTTTTACCCACCACATAAAAAAATTGACTATTTTCACCTTGATGACATTTAGGTAATTCAAAAATTTGATAGGATTTCAAATTCTTTTCTAAAATAATTTTAAATTTTTTACTGGGTCTATTATTAGATAACTCTATATCATTAACCTGATTTCCATTACCTGACACACTAATTTCAGATTGCCCCATTACTTCCAGATTTAACTTGCCTAAACTAAAAAATCTATTGGGTGTCCTATTTACCTTATTACCCCATTCAATATTAGGGATACTGTAATAAGTATCTATATTTTCTTTACTTGAATACATAGATAAAACTTTTTCTAAAGGTGATTGGGTTACCTTTTCAGCATATGAAATATTCCATGTACCAATTAAAACAATTGGAAAAAGTAATTTTTTAATATTCATCTGAATCATCCTGATTAAAAATTAAGCCTTTCGCTGTTTGCGCTCTTCCAAAATACGCCCGCGATATTCGCCCATGCTTTCCAAATTGCGGACGAATCCTGCCAGCTCGGTTAGAGCTCGTTCATACACGTTTCTTTTAAAGTCAATCACTTCATCAACAGGTGCCCAATATTCGTGCCAACACCAGCCATCAAATTCGGGGCTGGGGTCGGCATTCAAATAAATATCGCTCTCACGCCCCACCAGTCGCAGCAAAAACCAAATCTGCTTTTGCCCGCGATAACTGCCGCGCCACTCGCGCCTTACCCAATGATTCGGCACATCATAGCGCAGCCAATCGCGGGTGCGCCCCAACACTTTCACATGCTGCGGCAGCAAACCCGTTTCTTCTGTCAGCTCGCGGTACATCGCCGTTTCGGGGCTTTCACCGGGTTTAATCCCCCCTTGCGGAAACTGCCAAGACTGCTCGCGCACGCGCTTGCCCCAAAACACCTGATTGTTTTCGTTTAATAAAATAATACCCACATTGGGGCGGTAGCCGTGGCGGTCGAGCATGGTGTGCGTCCTGTTAAATGGTTTGGGGGCGGATTTTCCCACACTTTGCGGGGAAACAAAACCGCTTACATCAACAGGCGCACCAATACGTTTTTAAATAAAAATCCCGCAATGCCCAAGCCCAGCACCAAAAACAAAATAAACATGCCCAGCTTGCCTACTTGTGCCTTTTTACCCAAATCCCAGATAATAAAAAATAAAAATACAATCAGCACGCCCAAGCAGATTTTTAATGCCCACGCGGCAAATTCGGCTTCTGACATTTTCTTATCCTTTCTGTTTCTTGAAATAATTACTCAACAGGGCGCACATAGGTGTGCGTGCACCCCTTTTTTTCACTTAATCGGCATTACGCCAACGCCTGCGCCAAATCATCAATCAAATCGTCAATGTATTCCAAACCTGCCGACAGGCGCAACAGCCCTTCGCTAATGCCTGCGGCGTGTTTGTCTTCCGCGCTCATGCGCCCGTGGGTGGTTGTCCACGGGTGGGTGATGGTGGAACGCACATCGCCGAAATTGGCGGTTTTGGAAAACAGTTTGACACGGTCAATCACGCGCCATGCGGCATCTTGTCCGCCTGCCACTTCAAACGCCAGCACCATGCCACCCGATGCTTGCTGCTTGGCAACCAAATCTGCCTGCGGGTGTTCGGGCAAACCTGCGTAATAGACCTTTTGAACTTGCGGCTGCGTTTTCAACCAGTTTGCCAACGCCAGCGCGTGTTGCGATTGTTTTTCCACGCGCAAGGCTAACGTTTCCAATCCGCCCAATAATTGCCACGCATTAAACGGCGACAGGCTTAAACCCGCTGAATTGACGTATAAGGCGATTTGTTGCACCAAATCGGCTTTGCCGCACACCACGCCGCCCAATACGCGCCCTTGTCCGTCTATGGCTTTGGTGGCAGATTGCACCGACAAATCCGCGCCCAAATCCAAGGGGCGTTGAATGGCGGGCGAGCAGAAACAATTATCCACTGCCAACAATGCGCCTGCTTCACGGGCAATCTGCGCCAAAGCAGATAAATCTGCTACTTCGCCCAAGGGATTGGACGGGGTTTCCAAAAACAGCATTTTGGTATTAGGGCGCACAGCATCGCGCCACGCTTGCAAATCGGTTTGCGGAACAAAGCTAATCTCAATCCCAAAGCGGGCAATGTGTCCGCTTAACAGCCCTGCGGTGGTGCCAAACAGGCTTTGGCTGCTGATTAAGTGGTCGCCCGCACTTAAAAAGGTCAGCAGCGCAGCCTGAATGGCTGCCATGCCTGTGGTGGTGGCAATGGCGGCTTCGGCGTGTTCCAAAGCGGCAACGCGCTGTTGAAACGCTGCCACGGTGGGATTGGCGGTGCGCGAATAGGTGTAACCCGCTTTGGTTTTGGCAAACAGGGCTGCACCATCAGCAGCGGTGTCAAACATAAAACTGCTGCTTAAAAACAGGGCTTGATGGTGTTCATTGTATTCGGTTTGGCTTTTACCGCCGCGAATGGCAAGGGTTTGCGGATGCAGGGGGCGGGACATGGCATTTTTCTCCTGTGAATGAGGGCAAAAAGGGCGATTGTGCGCCTTTTGCGCGGCGGTTTCAATCGCCAAACGCAGCGGCGGCGGGCGCGTGTGCTAAAATAAAGGTTTTTGGTATGCTTATGCTTGCCCGTGTGTTTAATTGGGTGGCGCGTTTGCCGCTGCCGCTGCTGCACCGCATCGGTGCGGGATTGGGGGTATTGGCGTATTATCTGTTACCCGCCACCCGCAGGCGCATCCGCCAACATTTGCGCCTTGCCCGTTTGCCTGCCGATGCGGCGGCGGTGCGTGCGGTATTGGTGGAAACGGCTAAAGGGGCAATGGAACTGCCCTTGGCGTTTTGCCTGCCACCCGAACAGATTAGCGCCTTATTTGTGCGTAGCCACGGACAGGAACATTTGGACGCTGCCCAAGCCGCAGGCGAAGGTTTACTGCTGCTAACCCCGCATTTGGGCAGTTATGATTTGGCGGGGCGTTGTTTGAGTGAACGTTTGCCGTTTCCGCTGACCGCGTTGTATAAACCGCCCAAATCCGCCGCTTTAAACCAAATCATGCAGCAAGGGCGACAACGCGGCAAAGGGCGCACCGCACCTGCCACCACACAAGGCGTGAAACAAATCATCAAAGCCCTGCGCGGCGGCGAAGCCGTGGTGGTGTTGCCCGACCACGTTCCCGACCCGCACGAAGGCGGCGGCGTGTGGGCGGATTTTTTTCACCGTCCCGCCTATACCGCCACTTTAGCGGCACGATTGGCGCAATTGCCTAAAGTGCGCGTGTTGCTGTTTTACGGCGAACGCCTACCGCAGGGACAAGGCTTTGTGCTGCATATTGTGCCGCCGCAGGGCGCACCCGTGGGCGATGCCGCCGCCGATGCCTTGTGGCTCAACCGCAATATAGAACACCTGATACGGCAATCGCCCGCCCAATACCTGTTTGCCTACAACCGTTACAAACACCCCGCAGGCGCACCGCTGCCGCCCCGTTAAACCCATTTTTCTGTCAATCAAAACATGAGTACCATTCTTTCCCTAGAACACGCCTCGTTTGCGGTCGGACACGTTCCACTGCTGGACGACACCGCCTTACAACTGGAAGCAGGCGAAAAAATCGGCTTAATCGGGCGCAATGGCGCAGGCAAATCCTCGCTGCTGAAAATACTGGCGGGCGTACAAAAGCTGGACGACGGACAACTAATTCTGCAAAACGGTTTAAAAACCGTGTATGTACCGCAGGAAAGCACGTTTGACCCCGACACCAGCGTGTTTGACGCCGTATCCGAAGGCTTGGGCGCACTGCGCGATGTGTTGCGCCGTTATCATCAAGTGTCGCGCGAGCTGGCGCAGCAGGGCGACAGTGAAGCCCTTATCAAACAACTCAACGAATTACACAACCAAATTGAGGTACAAGACGGCTGGCAGTTTGATGCCGCCATCCGTCAAACCATCGCCGAGTTGGGTTTGCCCGAACACGAAACCGTGTCCAATTTAAGCGGCGGACAAAAAAAACGGCTGGCGTTGGCACAAGCATGGGTGCAAAAGCCTGATATTTTATTATTGGACGAACCCACCAACCATTTGGATATTGATGCCATTATCTGGCTGGAAAACCTGTTGGCGCAATTTGGCGGCAGCTTGGTGCTGATTACCCACGACCGCCGCTTTTTGGACAACACCGTTACCCGCATTGTGGAACTGGACCGTGGCAAACTGCGTTCCTATTCAGGCAATTTCGCCCAATACAGCGAAAAGAAAGCGCAAGAATTAGCCGTAGAAGCCGAACACAACCGCCTGTTTGACAAATTCCACGCCCAAGAAGAAGCATGGATACGCAAAGGCATTGAAGCACGGCGCACCCGCAATGAAGGGCGCGTACGCCGTTTGGAGGAACTGCGCCGCCAACGTGCCGCCCGCCGCGAACGTCAGGGGCAAGTCAGCTTTAAGCTGGATGCAGGCGAAAAAAGCGGAAAAATCGTCGCCGAACTGGAACACGCCTCGTTTGCCTACGGCGACAAAATCATTATGGACAAATTTTCCGCCGTGATTCAACGCGGCGACAAAATCGGTTTAATCGGTGCCAACGGCGTGGGCAAAACCACCTTTTTAAAACTGATTTTGGGCGAGTTGCAACCCACTTTCGGGCGCATCCGCATCGGCAGCAAACAGGAAGTGGCGTATTTTGACCAGTTCCGCAGTGCGCTGAACGAAAACGATACTGTGTTTTACACTTTGGGGCAGGGCAACGATTATGTGGAAATCGGTGGCAAAAAACGCCATATTATGGGCTATTTGGAAGATTTCCTGTTTCACCCTGCGCGGGCGCACAGCCCCGTGTCGTCGCTGTCGGGCGGCGAGCGCAACCGCTTGTTACTAGCCAAACTGTTTACCCGTCCCGCCAATATTTTGGTGCTGGACGAACCGACCAACGATTTGGATATTGATACGCAGGAATTGTTGGAAGAACTGTTGCGCGATTACGCTGGCACGGTGTTTTTAGTCAGCCACGACCGGATGTTTTTGGATAATGTCGTGACACAAAGCATTGTGTTTGACGGCAAAGGCGGTTTGCGCGAGTACATCGGCGGTTATCAGGATTATTTGGATGCGAAAAGCCGTGAACAGGTTTTACAGCACAGCAAGGATAAAACCGCTGCCACCGATAAACCCGAAAAATCCGCCAAACCGAAAAACCGCGCCGTTAAATTGTCGTTTAAAGAACAGCGCGAATTGGATGGGCTGCCCGAACGCATCGCCGCCTTGGAAAGCGAACAGGCGGAACTGAATACGCGCTTGTCCGACCCCGAAGTGTTTAAAGATTACGAAGCCGCTGCCCTACTGCAAAACCGTGCTGAAGCAATTGAAATGGAATTGCTGGAGTGTTTGGAACGCTGGGAATGGCTGGAAGCGAAGCAGTCGGGCAAGGAACAGAGCGCATGAAAAAAAATCGTCTGTTTTGGAGTGGAATACTGGTGGCAGGTCTTGCCCTAGCGGTGTTGCCCTCGTGCGCACAACAGGCTTTTTACCACCCCGACCGTCACGACTACACACGTCCTGAGCACACCATACAAACATGGCAGGATGTGTTTTTTCACAGCAAAGACGGCACCAAACTGCACGGGCGTTTTGCCCCTGCCACAGGCACAGCCAAAGGCACGGTGATTCACGTTCACGGCAACGCACAAAACCTGAGCGCCCATTGGGATTTTGTGTCGTGGCTGCCTGCACAGGGCTACAATGTCTTTGCTTTTGATTATCGCGGCTACGGGCGCAGCGAAGGCAAGCCCGATGTGCGCGGTTTGTTTGACGACACCCATGCCGCTTTGGACTATATCCGCAGCCGCCGCGACCTTGACGCCAATAAACTATTGGTGTTCGGGCAGAGTTTGGGCGGCACCAATGCCATTGCCGCCGTGGGCGCGGGCAACAAACAAGGCATTCGCGCTGTGGCGATTGAAGCCACCTTTGCCAATTACGCCGCCATTGCCAACGACAAAATCACAGGCGCGGGGTTGTTGATGAATAACCGTTACAGCGCCGACCGCCACATTGCCAGCATTTCGCCAATACCGCTGCTGCTGATACATGGCGATGCCGACAGCGTGATTCACGTGAAACATGCCCACGCCCTATTTGCCGCTGCTCGTGCGCCGAAAAAGCTGATTATTGTGCCAAACGGCGAACACATTGACGCCCTCAGCCATCCGCATCACCGCACACACTACCGACACGTTTTAACCGATTTTTTCCAATCCGCTTTATGACTTTTCACGACCAACTCAAAGCCCTGCACCAACAGGCACAAGCCGATGCGGAACAACGCCGCCAAGCCGAACGCCAAGCCCGCGCCCAGCAGCAGGTACAAGAGCCTGATTTTGCCACCTTAATGGCAGACGTTACCCCCTTAAAACACCATAACCAATACTATCCGCCCCCCGACCGCAGCCCCATCAAACCGCGCCGCCACGACCCACACCAGCAGGACGACAATCAAAATTTCTATATTGGCGAAGGCGGCGCACACATTGATATCCCCGCCAGCTTCAGCAAAAACGGGCAAGGTGCAAACGACATCAAACGTTTGCAGGCAGGGCATTGGCAGGTGGTGGCGGATGTGGATTTGCACGGCTACACCCAAGAAGAAGCCCAGCAGGTATTAAACGAATTTATCCGCTTTGTGCAAAAACGCGGCGTGTGTGGCGAAATCATTCACGGCAGCGGTTTGGGTTCGCGCGGTTATACGCCGATTTTAAAATCGCTGGTGCGCCGCTGGCTGATGCAACATCCTGATGTCTTGGCTTATACCGAACCGCATCCCAATAATGACGGCGCTGTCCGCATTCTACTCAAACGCCCTTTCCGCCGCGACCCTAACGATAATGAAGCATAACACCGTTCTCACGCTGAACAACGGGCTTGCCCTGCCCTATTACAGCGAAAACCGTCACCGCCCACCGCAACGCGCCCGCCTGTGTAGCGCTGCTTCCGCCGCCGAGCTGCTGCAACACGCCCGCCAAAGCTGCGCCACCGTGTGGCAGGGCGATTTTTATCAGGGCAAAACCCTGTTAGATGCGGTTAAAAAACGGCTGCGCTGTCCGACTGCACCACAACACACCTTTCCCGACAACCCGCGCGAGTGGTTTCACCGCCACCGTTTGCGCCAATCGCAACAAAGCCGCGACATCAATATGCTGCTGCTGGAAATCCACCCCGATTTTGCCCTGCGGCTACCACGCGCCCCCGATGTGTCCGCCGCGCTTGCCGATGCTTTGGATGCGGAATGGGCGGATAAACATTTTCTTATGCCGTTTAACCTGCTGTTGGGCATGATGGGCGCGTATCAATGGCATCAACAAGGCGTTGATTTGCCTGCCTTGGGCGGACGGGTGCATGTGCCGTTTGGGGTGTTTTCGCCTGTGCGTGGCGAATATTTGCATTTGCTGCAACACGCGCCCTTGCCGCCGTCTTGTCGGCAGGCATTTGACATCGGTACGGGCAGCGGTGTGATTGCGCTGCTGCTGGCTCAACGCGGCATCGCGCACATCACCGCCACCGACACCAACCGCCGCGCCCTTGCCTGCGCCCGTGCCAATGTGCAGCGTTTTGGTTTGGGCGCACAAATTGATGTGTTGGAACAGGATTTGTTTCCCGCAGCGCGTGCCGATTTGATTGTGTGCAATCCGCCGTGGTTGCCCGCACAGCCCACCTCTACCATAGAAACCGCTTTATACGACCCTGACCACGCCATGTTGCGGGCATTTTTGCACGCTGCGCCGCAGCATTTGAATCCCAGCGGCGAAGTTTGGCTGATACTGTCGGATTTGGCTGAACATTTGGGTTTACGCGCTGCCGATGCGCTGCCGCAATGGTTTGAACAAGCAGGTTTGCGCCTGATTGCCACCGAACACACCCACCCCGTCCACCCCAAATCCGCCGACCGCAACGACCCACTGGCATTCGCCCGCCACCGCGAACGCACGTTTTTATACCGTTTAAGCCATGCCCGATAATCTCATTTGGCACACCGAATCGCATTTGCCCGCAGACGAACCTTGCGCCGATAATTTGGCAGATTACCTTCATCCGCAGTTAATGCGCGGCGCGTCTGCCGATGCCCGCTTTATTTTCGATGCCGTTTACACGCCCGAACGTGCTGGTTTTGTACTCACGCTAATGCAAATCAACGATGAATGGGGTTTTATTGAACACGAATTGCGTTTACATCCGCACAGTCGCGCCGAATTGCTGCAACAGATTGAGCGTTTTTGCCGTGCGCCCGCTGCCTGCTTTGCCGATGCACCGTAAACGCGCTTGCCGCCGCTGCCATATCGTGGCACACTTCTCACAGGCTGTGCAGGCTTTGCCTGCCGCCTATTCCGTCTCCATTTTTTAGCAAAGGAACTCCCTGATGGCGAAACTGATTATCGTCCCCACCGGCCGCCATGCGAACACCGCCGCCGTTGCCGCCGCATTGGCAAAATCCCTGCCCGATGCCGCCGTGTTCAATCCGCTTGCCCAAGCCGACCGCGCCGCCGAACTGCTGGCAGCAGGCAAAAACGACGACTGGTTTGACCTGCTGATTGGCGAAGCCGCTGCTTCAGGCGCACAACATTTGGTGATTCAAGGCATTGACCCCGATGCCGACAACCTGCTGTTGTCATCACAAAACGTTGAACTGGCGACTTCGTTTAACGCGCAAATCGTGCTGTTGGCAACATCAGGCGGCTCGTCTGCCGAAACCGCCGCCCGCGTTCAGGCAGCCCG
This sequence comes from Conchiformibius steedae, assembly GCF_014054725.1. Classification (NCBI taxonomy): domain Bacteria; kingdom Pseudomonadati; phylum Pseudomonadota; class Betaproteobacteria; order Neisseriales; family Neisseriaceae; genus Conchiformibius; species Conchiformibius steedae. The sequence goes on from NZ_CP059563.1 coordinate 1,441,188, forward strand.
GCAATTATTTGCCCATGCCCCCGTTCGTTTTGCGGGCGTGGTGGCGGATAACCCCAAAGTTGCCGAACTGTGCAAACTGCCCTATTTGGGTTCTGCCGCGCAACTGCAAAACACCGACAGCCTGATTCACGACAGCCACGACCGCGTGTCGCCCGCGCAATTCCGTTTCAATATGATGGAAGCCGCACGCAAAGCCAACAAACGCATCGTGCTGCCTGAAGGCGCAGAACCGCGCACCGTCCGCGCCGCCGCCATCTGCCACGACAAAGGCATTGCCCGTTGCGTGCTGCTGTCCAGCCGCGCCGCCGTCCACGCCGTTGCCGAAGAACTGGGTATCAAACTGCCCGACAGCTTGGAAATTATTGACCCCGAAAGCATTGCCGAACAATACGTTGAACCGATGTGCGAACTGCGCAAATCCAAAGGCTTAACCCCCGAACAGGCACGTGAGCAACTGAAAGACACCGTAGTTCTCGGCACCATGATGATGGCGCAAAACGACGTGGACGGCTTGGTATCGGGCGCGGTACACACCACCGCCAACACCATCCGCCCCGCCCTACAACTGATTAAAACCGCCCCCGGTGCCAGCATTGTGTCCAGCGTTTTCTTTATGTTGCTGCCAGGGCAAACCGTCGTCTATGGCGACTGCGCCGTGAATCCCAACCCCACCCCCGAACAGCTTGCCGAAATCGCCATTCAGTCTGCTGATTCCGCCAAAGCCTTTGGTATTGAACCGCGTGTTGCCATGATTTCCTATTCCACAGGCACATCAGGCGCAGGCGCAGACGTGGATGCCGTTGCTGAAGCCACTAAATTGGTGAAAGAAAAACGCCCCGATTTGGCGGTAGACGGACCTTTGCAATACGATGCCGCCGTGGTGGAAAGCGTTGCCAAATCCAAAGCCCCGAACAGCCCCGTGGCAGGCAAGGCCACCGTGTTTGTCTTCCCCGACCTGAACACGGGCAACTGCACTTATAAAGCGGTACAGCGCAACGCCAATGTCTTGAGTGTGGGACCCATGCTGCAAGGCTTGCGCAAGCCCGTAAACGACCTGTCGCGCGGCGCATTGGTGGAAGATATTGTTTACACCATCGCCCTGACCGCGATTCAAGCAGTGCAGATGGAACAATAAAGCGACCATTTAAAAATAAACAGCTGTTTGAAATAGGTTTTACCAATTTCAAACAGCTATATTTTATATATTACCACATATTAATGTTGTCACAACCATCAAAGCATGTTAGTATTAGAAGAAATTTAGATAATCTTAAAAAAAGATAAAATGGAAAGTATAATCTGCAATCTGCAATCTGCAATCTGCAATCTGATTTGACACTTCCCAATAATCCTATCATTTTTGTGGATATGGATGGAACATTAGTATCAAGCGATACTGCCAATAATTTAGCTTATCAAGAAGCCATATTCCACTATTATCCAAACTCTTCCCCCTTAACAGTAAAACGCATTACTGCTGAAACCATCAAAATAAACTATCCCAAGCAATCAAACCAAATCATCACATATAAACAGAAAGTTTTTCCAAACTTCCTGTCTCAAATTACGGTTAATACAGATCTGACTAACTTTATCCATATTGTTCATTCACATATACCCGTTTATCTAATCAGTCACAGTTTAGAACAACGCGCCCGACAAATTCTCACCCATTTGCAACTTAACAACTTATTTAAAGCCACTTATTTTTGTGACAAATCACAAGCAAAATATCCCTTCATGATAAGAAAATTGCGTTTGAATCCGAATCAAGTTGTAATTTTTGACGACAATTTAAATGAGTTGCAATATGCATCCCAATGCAATATTCCTACCTCTCAACTATTTTTTGTAACTTTCCCAAGGATTTAATACCATGACATTGCAATCATTCACCATTGAGGCAAACGAATATTTACAACAGAATATTCAAGCATATTACCGTTGCGACTACATTAAATACAAACAACCTAACAATCCTGATTATTTGGTAACTCTAAAAAATACCTTTAAAAATCTATCGGAATCCCAATTAAAGTCAGCAGTCAACCAGCTTGCATCCACTTTAACTGATGAAGTTCTAGAAATTTTATCCCTATCCAAACAGCAATCTATAGCAATTTGTGTCGTGCCCCGTGCAAAAAGTCTAGACAGCTATGCCCCAAGCCAGCTTCTATTTCGATTAACTATCCAACATATTATTTTAAAACTACAACAACATTACCCTAATATCATTGACGGCACAAATTATATTGTGCGCCATACTGATACCCGTACCACCCATTTACCCAATGATGCAGGCAATGGTTCTGACCCCTATCCTGGTATTACAAAAAATACTTGCACCTTATCACCAGAGATAAAAGGGAAAAATATTTTGCTGATTGATGATATTTACACAAAAACAATTAATGTAGATGAAGATGCCATCCAAGCCTTACTGGATTGTGGAGCACAAAATGTTACATTTTTCGCCATCGCCAGAACTGTTTATAAAGGCTATGCCACTTACCAAGCAAATGAATCAAATTCAGACATAAACCCCCTAGACAAGCAATATAATCAATATTGTCTACAACTACTACGCGAATTTCTCAATAAATAAATTAAACAAATCAATTGGATTAAAAAAATGACTCATATTTCTGAAAATGCAATTAATATCTTAACCGCATTAACTTTTAAGAATATTGGTAATGCATGGGCATTTAATAACCTAAAACACCTTAAACATTCCGTAGAAATCTGTGAATTGTTAGAAAAAAAGGTAAATGAACCTGTAAATGAACATATTTTTCGCCAAAGATACAATGACATTTGCCAACAAATAGAAAACTTAGGCATGAACTGTGATGGTGTTACTGCATTAGGTGATAGTGACTTTCCTATTGTTCGAGGAAACGTAAAAGACAGCAATCAGCCTATTGTCATATTTTATAAAGGAAATTTAGAACTTTTAAGCAAACACCATACCAATCTAGCGGTAATTGGTGTACTCACACCTGATAAACAAATTGAACAAGATGAACGTCAAATGGTAGATTCTTTCGTTCATGATGGTGCCAATATCGTTAGTGGATTGGCATTAGGTTGTGACGGTATCGCTCACCATCAGGCATTGCTATCTGGAGGTAAAACTATTGCTATCTTACCCAGCCCACTTAATCAAATTCTTCCCAAACAGCATATTCAATTAGCAAACGAAATTGTTGAACAAGGTGGATTGGTCATTAGCGAATATTACAAGCCTGCATTAGATTTCCGCACACAAAGTAAATATTACATTGAGCGCGACCGTTTACAAGCATTATTTAGTGACTGTACAGTTTTGGCAGCCAGTTATTCACCCGACAGTAAAGATCCTAATAACTCTAAAATTGACAGTGGAGCTCGCCATGCTTTGGCAAAAGCCAAGGAATACAATTTGCCCCGTGCAGTCATGTACCATGAAAAATATACTTCCCATCCAATGTTTGATTTAAATAGACAAATTATCAAAGAAGATAGTCCGAATGCCATTATTATTTCTCCTGAGCAACCATCATCATTTCATAATTGGCTGAAACAATCCCTTAAACAGGAGACAGCTATATTAAAATCATCTGAACAAGCTAATTTAGGATTTTAAAAATAGCGCTTAACATCACGAGCGTAAACAAAACTTTCCTAATTAAATAAATCACTTGGCGCGTTTTTCTAGCAAAAACGCGCCGATTTTGCTATTATTTCCCTTTAGTTTTCAAACACCTTTATAGGAATCCCGATTATGATGACCCTGTATTCAGGTATTACCTGCCCGTTTAGCCACCGCTGCCGCTTTGTTTTATATGAAAAAGGCATGGACTTTGAAATCAAAGATGTAGATGTGTTCAACAAGCCCGAAGACCTTGCTATGATGAACCCCTACAATCAAGTTCCCGTGCTGGTAGAACGCGATTTAATCCTGTTTGAATCCAATATTATCAACGAATACATTGACGAGCGTTTCCCCCACCCGCAGCTGATGCCGGGCGACCCCGTGATGCGCGGGCGCGGGCGTTTGGTGTTGCACCGTTTGGAAAAAGAGCTGTTTGTGCATGTGCAAACCTTGGAAAACCCTGCCGCCACCAGCAAAGAACAAAGCAAAGCCCGTGAAGCCATCGCCAATGGTTTAACCATGATTGCACCCGCGTTTACCAAAAACAAATATGTATTGGGCGACGATTTTTCCATGATTGATGTGGCACTTGCGCCCTTATTGTGGCGTTTGAACCATTATGAAATTAAGTTGGGCAAATCCGCTGCGCCGATTTTGAAATCTGCCGAGCGTATTTTCCAACGCCCTGCGTTTATTGATGCGCTTACCCCCGCCGAAAAAGCCATGCGCCGCTAATGAAAGGGCTGATATGTCTGAAACCAAATCACTTTCTACCAAGCCTTATTTGTTACGCGCCCTGTACGAGTGGTGTTACGACAATGGCTACACGCCGCATATTGCCGTTTGGGTAAACGAACACACGCGCGTGCCGATGCAGTTTGTACAGGACAATCAGATTGTGTTGAGCATCAGCGCGGCGGCAACCAAAGATTTGCAGATTGATGCGGAATGGATTAGTTTTCATGCGCGTTTTCAGGGCGAATCGCAGGAAATTTGGATTCCCACAGGGCATGTGATGGGAATTTTCGCCAAGGAAACGGGCGAAGGCATGGGCTTTGAGGTGGAAGAATGGCAGCCGAAAGACGCTGCCGAATCTGCACCTGCCAAACCCAAGAAAAAGAAAAACTTAAAACTGGTTAAATAAACAGAAAGGAAACCCTGTGTCGCGTTCCGTAATTACCGTTATCGGCAAAGACCGTGTCGGGATTGTGTATGATGTGTCTAAAATTTTGGCGGAACACCGCTTAAATATTTTAAATATCAGCCAGCAGCTGATGGACGATTTTTTTACCATGATTATTTTGGTGGATACGGCGCAATGCCCGCAGCCGCGCCAAGCGATGTTGGATTTGTTTGCACAAAAAAGCCAAGAACTGCAATTGGATATCCGCATGCAGAATGAGGCTTTGTTTGATGCCATGCACCGTATTTAATTCCACTTTTAAGGAACAAGATGAGTTTTCAATCGGCTGAAATTTTGGAAACCGTGAAAATGGTTGCCGACCAAAATTTTGATGTGCGTACGCTTACCATCGGCATTGATTTACACGACTGCATCAGCAGCGATATTCACACCTTAAATCAGAAAATTTACGACAAAATCACCCGCACAGGGGCAAATTTGGTGCAAACGGCACACGATTTGTCGGCAAAATACGGCGTGCCGATTGTGAATCAGCGCATTTCGGTTACGCCCATCGCGCAAATCGCGGCGGCAACAGGGGCAAACAGCTATGTTTCCATCGCGCAAACGCTGGATAAGGCTGCGAAAGCCATCGGTGTGTCGTTTATCGGCGGATTTTCCACGCTGGCGCAAAAGGGTTTAACCCCATCGGGCAAGGTGTTGATTGATTCCTTGCCTGAAGCGATGGCGCAAACGGATATTGTGTGTGCTTCGGTAAACATCGGCAGCACCCGCGCAGGCATCAATATGGATGCGGTAAAACTGATGGGCGAAACCATCAAACGCACTGCCGAAGCCACGCCCGAAGGTTTCGGCTGTGCCAAAATCGTGGTGTTTTGCAATGCGGTAAACGACAATCCGTTTATGGCGGGCGCGTTTCACGGTGCGGGCGAAGGCGATGTGATGCTGAATGTGGGCGTGTCGGGACCGGGAGTGGTTCAAGCCGCCTTGGCGGGACGTAATGCGGAAGATTTAACCGAAATCGCCGAAATCGTGAAAAAAACGGCGTTTAAAATCACGCGTGTGGGCGAGTTAATCGGACACGAAGCGGCAAAACGGCTGAATATTCCGTTTAGCATTTTGGACTTGTCGCTCGCGCCAACCCCTGCGGTGGGCGACAGCGTGGCGCGGATTTTGGAAGCGATGGGCTTGAGTGTCTGCGGTACGCACGGCACCACGGCGGCGTTGGCATTGCTCAACGATGCAGTTAAAAAAGGCGGCATGATGGCAAGCAGCACGGTGGGCGGTTTAAGCGGTGCGTTTATTCCCGTTTCTGAAGACGAAGGCATGATTGCCGCTGCCGAAGCAGGCATACTCACTTTAGACAAATTGGAAGCGATGACTGCAGTTTGCTCGGTGGGTTTGGACATGATTGCCGTTCCCGGACACACGCCCGCTTCCACCATCGCAGGCATTATTGCTGACGAAGCCGCCATCGGCATGATTAACGGCAAAACCACCGCCGTGCGTATTATTCCCGTTACGGGCAAAGACGTGGGCGAAAGCGTGGAATTTGGCGGTTTGCTCGGTTACGCGCCGATTATGCCTGTGAAATCAGGTTCGTGCGAAGTATTTGTCAATCGCGGCGGACGCATTCCCGCGCCTGTTCAGGCTTTAAAAAACTAAAGTCTATTGCTCAAAAACCATGCCCGCCAAAAACGGCGGGCATGGTTTTTAGTGTTCCTTGCCTGCTTCATCGCTGCGGCTGATGGTAAACCCCGTAAAGCCGTAAGCCAGCGTTAAAATCAGACTTAAATAGCAGAAAAACGCATAAGGCACATAGTCAATCACAGGCACACCCAAAATTCCCGCCAAAAACGCACCATACACGCCCCAAGGCACCAAAGGATTGATAACCGTTCCCGCATCTTCAATGGTACGCGCCAAATTGCGCGGGTGCAGGTTTAGTTTTTGATACAAAGGTTTAAAGGTATTACCTGTCAGCAGCAGGCTTAAATATTGTTCGCCGATTAACACATTGATACCAAAGGCAGTGGCAGCAGCGGTGGCAGTAGCACGTCCCACGCCTGTCAGCAAATGGGCAATACCCGCCAACAAAGCAGGCAAAATCCCCAAACCGTGCAACAATCCCCCCAAACTCAATGCCAAAATCACAATGGTTTGCGTAAAAAACATGCTTTCCATGCCGCCGCGCGACACCAGCTTGCCTACCGCGCCCAAATCCACGCCTTCAGCGGGTTTGTAACCGCCAAAAAACCAGCCGCCCAATTGCGCCATGCTCGGATTGCTGTGAATAAAGGTAATCGCCACCGCCGTAAAAATCGTGGCGATAATGGTGTAAACGGCGTTTACCTTACGCACTGCCAACACCAGCAGCACCGCAAACGGAATCAGTGCATAAGTATGCACCAAACCGCTGTCCAGCAATTTTTGCTGCAACGCCGCCGTTTCCGCTAAATCCGCCTGTACCGTTTGTCCCGCCATCAGCCAAAACAACAACGCCGTCAGCAGCCATGCGGGAACGGTGGTGTACATCATGTTTTTGATGTGTTCAAACAAATCAATCCCCACAATGGAAGCGGCGATACCCGTGGTGTCCGACAGCGGCGACATTTTGTCGCCAAACAACGCCCCCGACACCACCGCACCCGCCACCACCGCAGGATTGGCATCAAATGCCGATGCCATGCCCATAAACGCCACCCCCGCCGTGGCACAAGTGGTGAAACCGCTGCCCAAAGACACACCAATCACCGAACACAGCACAAACGCCGACAAATAAAAAAACTGCGGCGACAACCAGTCAAAACCATAATACATCAGCGTGGGAATCGCCCCCGACATCATCAGCGCCGACACCAGCAGCCCGATAAAGAAAAACAGGTAAATCGCGCCAATGCCCGACACCACCCCTTTTGCCATCTGTTCCTGCATATCGGCAAAACTTTGGCGTTTAAACGCGCCGTAAGCCAACAACCCGCACATCACCAAAATAATCGACAAATGCGGTACCCAGCCCAAACCAATCATGGTAAAGCCCATCACCGCCACAATCGCCACCGCAATCGTTAGCGCTTCGGCAGGTTTCATTTTTAATAAAGTTTCGCTCATAAGCGTGTCTCCAATTTGCTTGTAAACGGCTTTATACTGCGTATTCCCCCAATTGACAATACAAAAATTTGCACAACCTTTGCAGAAAAAAACGCAGTCTGTCCGCAATCATGCCTTGCAAAGCCTGTTCATAACCCCATATCATTTGTTCACACACCCATCATCAACCACAACGAGAGTAAAAACATGAAACCCGATTCCCAACCCAACACCCTGCCCGTTCCCGTGCAAACACAGCAGCAGTCTGCCAAACAACAAGGCGATTGGTGCAACAAATTAAATGCTTTAAAACAAGAAGCGCAAAAGCAGTTGCAGCCGCACGCGCAACGCGCCGACCGTTTGATTAAAGAAAAACCCTATCACGCGGTAGGCATTGCCGCCTTATTCGGTTTGCTGATGGGCACATTATTCAAGAAGCGGCGCAAATAATGGGTATCCGACACGATTGGCAGCGCACTAAATGGCTGTTGGCGCAAGGCAGCGAATTACTGTGGCTGCGTTTGCGCCTGCTGCGCTGGGATTTGCGCGGACAAATGGCGCAGATGGTTAAAATTGCCATCATGGTAGCAGCAGCAGCAGTTTTGCTGATGGTAGCACTGACTGCGCTGATGATTGCCTTATATGTTTGGCTGCCTGCACAAGCCAAAGTGTGGGTATTCGGCAGCTTGGGCGTACTGACGCTGTTGGCAGGCGCGTGGCTGCTGCGGCGCGTACCTGCTTTGTGGCGACAATGCGCGGCTCAAACCACGCACACTTTAAACGCCATCGGTGGCGATTTACGTCTGCTGCAACGCCAGTTGCGCCCCGATAGCCACGATGCCGAGATTGTTGAAGCATCAGAGAAACCTGCTGTTGCACCACCACAAGGAAAATAACATTATGGACAAACGTGAAGAAATAGAAGCCCGTTGCAGCCAATTGCGCCGCCATATTGATACTTCGCCGCCACCGCAGTCTTCGGTGCGCCAACAGGCTCAAAAAGCCGCCGACACCCTGCAACGTGCCGCGCAATTGGCGCAAACCGTTGCTGCCGTGCGCCGCTCGCCCGTCAGCCGTGCCATTATCGGGGCATTGCCCGTGGGTAAGAAAAAGCGCATTGCTGCGGCGGTACTGATGACGGCTTGGCAGTTGGCAAAACGCAAAAAATAATCTACAATCAAAACGCCCCTTGTGTTGAGAACAAGGGGCGTGGTTTTTTAACGGCGATTTATTCGGCTTGCAAAACCGAAGTATCGGTTGGCACGGGCGCAACGGGTTCTGCCTGCTGTTGCGCTGCCAATTTTTTGCTTTCCGCCAAATACAGGCTGATGCTGTGTACCAAATCCTGCGTACCCTGATGCGCCAAGGCACTGATGCGGAACAGGCGCGGGGCGTTCAGGTCAAAACCGAAACGGTCGTCAGGCGGCGGAAACGCCCAGCCTGTGCGCTGTAAAAATTCGGCGGTACGCGCTTCCAATTCGTCTTCGTCCAACATATCGGTTTTGTTCAACACCAGCCAACGCGGTTTGTCTGCCAAATCCGCGCTGTATTTTTCCAATTCGCCCACAATCGCCAAGGCTTCGGCGGCAGGGTCGGTGCTTTCGTCAAACGGTGCCAAATCAACAACGTGCAGCAGCAAACCCGTGCGCGACAAATGGCGCAAAAAGCGGTGTCCCAAGCCCGCTCCTTCGGCTGCACCTTCAATCAATCCCGGAATATCCGCCATCACAAAGCTGTTGTTGTCGTCCAAGCGCACCACGCCCAAATTGGGGTGCAAGGTGGTAAACGGATAATCCGCCACTTTCGGGCGGGCGGCGGAAACGGCGCGAATCAGGGTAGATTTGCCCGCATTAGGCATACCCAACAAGCCCACATCTGCCAAGACTTTCAATTCTAACAACAGGGTACGCACTTCGCCTTCTTCACCGGGAGTGGCTTGCTTGGGGGCGCGATTGACCGATGATTTAAAATGGATATTACCCAAACCGCCGCGCCCGCCACGCGCCAAGCACACGCGCTGTCCGTGTGTGGTTAAATCGGCAACGGTTTCGCCCGTGTCGGCATCGCGTATCAGCGTACCAACAGGCATTTTTAACTCAATATCGTCTGCGCCTGCGCCGTAGCGGTCAGAACCGTGTCCTTTTTCGCCGTTTTTTGCCTGATAGCGTTTGACAAAACGGTATTCCACCAAGGTATTGACGTTTTCGTCTGCCACCGCATACACGCTGCCGCCCTTGCCGCCGTCGCCGCCGTCTGGTCCGCCGCGCGGGACAAATTTTTCACGGCGGAAGCTGACTGCACCGTTGCCGCCGCGCCCCGCCGCCACATCGATTTTGGCTTCGTCAATAAATTTCATTCACATTCCTTTTTGCCGGCACGGGCGAACGCTGCTGCGTTTTCACCGTGTTGGCAAGATTAAAAAACTGCCAAACATTATAGCGAAAACGCCACATTTTTTCGCCCTTTTCGCCCCTGCGCAGGCATTTTTGGCTTTTTTCCAGTTAATTCAAACAGTAAACTTTAAACCACGCAGCAGCTGTGTTATCATCTTGCTTTTTTTCATACCCTTATTTTCTATTTTTCCGAAATCATGTTCGCAAAAACGTTTCTGACCGCCGCTGCCATTTTGTGCTGCGGCAGCGTTTGGGCGCAAAGCACCCACCCCGACAACGGCAATATCGTCCAACACTATCCCAACGGCAGCAAAAAACTCACCGCATCGTTTAAAAACGGGCAGCCGGACGGCACTTGGACGCGCTGGCACGACAACGGCAACAAATCCGAAGAGCTGGTGTACCGCGAAGGCAAAATTGAAGGCAAAGGCACCATGTGGTACCGCAACGGCAGCAAACGCAGCGAAAAGTATTTTGAAAACAATGTGGAACACGGCACGTCGCGGGCGTGGTACCCCAACGGCGGCAAACAGCAGGAAATTGAAATGCGCCACGGCGAACCCGTCAATATCATCACTTGGAACGCCAATGGCAACCTGACCGCCGAATTTCATGTCACAGACGGCAAACGCACGGGCATGAGCATGGCATGGCACAACAACGGCAACAAACGTTCCGAGCGCGTGTATGTGGAAGGCGTGTTGGTGTCCGAGCAAAGTTGGGACGAACAGGGCAATCCCATCGGCGGTCAAAACAACGACGACGAATAAGCCCCGAATCATCAAAAGGATAGTGTTATGTGCCAACTGCTGGGAATGAACTGCAATACCCCTACTGATATCGTGTTTTCGTTTGAAGGCTTTAGCAAACGCGGCGGACTGACCGACCACCACACGGACGGCTTCGGCATCGGTTTTTTTGAAGGACGCGGCTTGCGCCTGTTTCTCGACAACCGCCCCAGCGCCCATTCGCCCGTTGCCGAGCTGATACGCCAATACCAAATCAAATCCGAAAACGTGATTGCCCACATCCGCAAAGCCACGCAAGGGCAAGTGTTATTGGAAAACACCCACCCTTTCCGTCGCGAATTGTGGGGACGCTACTGGCTGTTCGCCCACAACGGACATTTAAACGGTTTTGTTCCACCACAGGGCGAGTATTTTACCCCCGTGGGCAATACCGATTCGGAACGAGCGTTTTGCTATATTTTGGAACAACTGCGCCAACGTTTTACCGAGCAGCCCGAACGCGATGTTTTGTTTGCTGCTGTGCGCGATTTGGTTGGCGAAATCCGCGCCCACGGTTTGTTTAATATGATGTTGTCTAACGGCGAAATGCTGTTTGCCCACACCAGCACGCTGTTGTTTTATATTGTGCGCCAAGCGCCGTTTGGCAAGGCGAATTTATCGGATGCGGAAGTGTCGATTGACTTTACCGAAGTGACCACGCCCAAAGACCGTGTGGCGGTGATTGCCACGCTGCCGCTTACCGACAACGAAACGTGGACTCAGTTGGCACAAAATGAATTGGTGTTGTTTCAACAGGGCGAAATCGTCTGCCGCGACAGACCCGACTTGCCTGTGTATTTAAGCAAAGAAGAAGGTTTGCGGATTGCCCGCAGTGTGGGTGCGGCACTTTAATTGGTAACAAAAAAACGCAACAAGGCGAACAACAGCGGTGTCCGCCTTTTATTGCTCTGCCGATTGGGGAATTGACAAAAACCCCCTAACATTTTATAAACGCAGCTTACAAAAACACACAAACCTTAACAAAACCATGCTCACAATCACCCCCGTCAGCGAAAACGCCCTATTGTGCTGCCACGATGATGTGGCGGATTTGTCTGCCCAACGCAAATGGTGGGCATTTGCCGATGCCGCTGCCCGTTTGTCTGATGTTGCCGAAAGCATTGTCGGCATGAATAATGTTACCGTATTCGCCCACCCCGATGCGGATTTACACGCGCTCGCCGATGTGTTGCGCGAACAGTGGTCTCACACCGCAGCAACCGATTTTCAAGGCAAACACATTGAGATTCCCGTGCATTACGGCGGCGAATACGGGGAAGATTTGGCGGCGGTGGCAACCTATCACGGCATCACACCCGCCGAAGTGGTGGCACGCCACACCCAACCCGTTTACACGGTGTTTATGATGGGTTTTCAACCGGGGTTTCCCTATTTGGGCGGCTTGCCCGAACACCTGCACACCCCACGCCGTGATGTGCCGCGCACACAGGTAGCAGCGGGTTCGGTGGGCATCGGTGGCAGCCAAACGGGGATTTATCCCTTTGCCTCACCGGGGGGGTGGCAGATTATCGGGCGCACCGAACTGCCGCTGTTTCGTGCCGATGCCGAACCGCCTGCCCTGCTGGCAGCGGGCGACACCGTGTCGTTTACCCTTGCTTCCCTGACCCTCTGATTTTCCCGCCATGATTACCGTTCTCGACACCCCCGCCTTTTCCACCCTGCAAGACCTCGGACGACACGGACTGCGCCGCCACGGTATCGGTCATGCGGGCGCAATGGATACGCTTGCCCTACGCGCAGGCAATATTTTACTCGGCAACCCCGAATCCGCCGCCGCCATTGAAACTGCACTGGGCGGACTAACCCTGCGTTTTGAGTGCGACAGCAGCTTTTGCATCACGGGCGCACTCTATCAAGCCGAATTAGACGGCGCAGCCGTGCATTCCTATTGGCGTTATCCCGTGCGTAAAGGGCAAACCCTGCGCCTGATTCGCGCCGTGCAAGGCATGTATGGTTATGTGTGCATACGTGGCGGATTCGCCGTAGAAGAAGTGTTGGGCTCGCGCAGCACCGATGCCAAAGCACAGTTTGGCGGATGGCACGGTCGCGCCTTGCAAGCGGGCGACATTCTGCCCCTAGGCAGCAGCCAACCCACCCCGCAATCGCGCATCGGCATCGCCCCCATCGGGTTTACCCACCGCATTCATGCCGTGATTTCGTCTGAATACAGCCACTTTACCCGCAAAGCCCATTACCGCTTTTGGCAAAACGCATGGACGCTGCAAAGCAACAGCAACCGCATGGGCTACCGTTTCGGCGGCGGCGTGCTGGAACGCGCCCAGCACGAAGAAATGCCGTCCCACGCCGTACAATTCGGCACGGTACAAGTTCCCCCCAACGGACAACCCATCGTGCTGATGGCAGACACCCAAACCACAGGCGGCTATCCCAAAATCGCCTGCATCGCCCAAGCCGATTTGGGAAGGCTGGCACAAGTGCGCTTTGGCAGCCGCATTTATTTTCAAATCGCCACCGCCGAAGAAGCTGCCAAACTGCGCCGCCGCAACGAAGCCTATCTCAACCAAATCCGCATGATTGCCAATCAGTGATAAAAAATTCCCCCGAACCATCTGATTCGGGGGAATTTTTTATCTCAACACCTTAATCTTATAGTTGATGAAAATAAAAACGAGATAAGACGACAACGCCCGCCGTGTACGCGCAGTACATCAGGGCATTGGCAACGCCTTATCGTTGCAATTTTAATCAACTATACTTCCTGCAAACAATCTTCAGGCACACGCACCCAACCTTCCATAATCACCCGTGCGCTGCGGCTCATCACCGCTTTTGCCGCCCGCCATCTGCCGTCTGCGCCCTGCTGCGCCGCCGCGCCCACGCGCAGCGTTCCCGAAGGATGACCGAAACGCACCGATTCGCGCGTACCGCCGCCCGCCGCCGCATGCACCAGTGTTCCCGACACCGCCGCCGCCGTGGCAATCGCCACCGAAGCCGTCCCCATCATGGCATGATGCAGCTTGCCCATGCTCATTGCCCGCACCAGCAAATCCACGTCTGCCGCCGCCACCGTTTTGCCCGCAGACGACACATAATCCTGCGGCGGGGCTACCCAAGCAATTTTGGGCGTATGGGCGCGGTTTGCCGCTTCCGACACATCGTTAATCAAACCCATTTTCAACGCCCCATAAGCGCGGATGGTTTCCAATTTTGCCAATTCCGCAGGATGAGCATTGATGTCGTCCTGCAACTCCGTACCGCTGTAGCCCAAATCCGCCGCATTCACAAAAATCGTGGGAATCCCCGAATTAATCAGCGTGGCGCGTAAACGTCCCCATTCGGGAATGTCCAATTCGTCCACCACATTGCCTGTGGGAAACATATCACCTTCGCCGTCTGCGGGGTCAAGAAAGGCAATTTCCACTTCGGCAGCGGGAAAGGTAACACCGTCCAATTCAAAATCACCGCATTCCTGTACTTCGCCGTCTGTGATGGGGATTTTAGCGACAATGGTTTTACCGATATTCGCCTGCCAAATCCGCACCGTACAAACGCCGTTATCGGGAATTTTTGCTTTATCCACCAAGCCTTGCGAAATGGCAAACGCACCCACCGCAGCGGTTAAATTGCCGCAGTTGCCGCTCCAATCCACAAACGGTTTATCCACAGACACTTGCCCAAACAGATAATCCACATCGTGGTCAGGTTTGGACGATTTATCCAAAATCACCGCCTTGCTGGTAGAAGAACTGGCGTTGCCCAAGCCGTCAATCTGCTTGCCGTAGGGGTCGGGACTGCCCAGCACGCGCAACAGGATTTGGTCGCGTACCTTGCCTGCACTTTGCGCCGCTGCGGGCAAATCGCCCAGCTTAAAAAATACGCCTTTGGATGTGCCGCCACGGTAATACACGGCGGGGATTTTGATTTGTTTCATGATGTTATCCTTCTATTTCCAATAACGCCACCACGGCATATCGTCTGCCACCCACCCTTTTTGCAGGTAGGCGCTTTGCGGGAAACTTTTTTCCAAGACGCGGCGGCTGTCGTCTGCCAATTGCGGTTTGTTCATTTTGTTGTAGGTAAAAATCATAATCGCCAAGGCTTCTTCGGGATAAGAAGTGTTTTGGTATTGTTTGAGAATGCTTTGGGCGCGGTTGTTGGCAGCCAGATACGCGCCGCGTTTGGCGTAATAACGGGCAATGGCGATTTCGTGTCCGCCCAAGGCTTCTACCAGCCGTTTCATGCGTTTGCGGGCATCGTTAGCGTATTTGCTGTTGGGAAAGCGTTTCACCAGCGTTTCAAAAGTTTGAAAGGCTTTGCGGTTGGCTTCGGGGTCGCGGTCAGACCAATCTTGTGCGGAAAGTTTGTTTAAAAAAGAGGTATCTTCGGCAAATTGCACCAAACCGCGCAAATACAAGGCGTAATCCATATTGGCACTGGCGGGAAAGTGTCGTTCAAATCGCGCCAAAGCTGCCAAGGCTTTTACAGGTTCTTCGTTTTTGTAATGGGCGTAGGCTTCTTCCATCAGTGCCTGTTCCACATAACGTCCTTCGGGCTGGCGCGAACGCAGCACTTCAAACAGGGAAACGGCGCGGCTGTAATTGCCTGCGTCCAATTCTTTGCGGGCTTCGGAATAGACGCTGTCTGCCGTCCAGTCTTGGGTTAAACGGGCATCTTTGTCAATTTTACTTTGGCTGGTGCCGGCGCAGGCGCTCAACAGCAACGAACCGAACACCAGCACCGCTAAATGTTTTTTCATCAGGATTCCTTTTTCCTTTTATTGATTGTGGCTTGATACTTGATATAAGAAAGGCTATTTTGCCATTTTTCGCCGAATTTGGGAATCATACGCGATACGCGACGGCGGCAGACGGTTATAATCGCGCTTTTGGCTAACAGGTGGTTGGTGTGCGTAGGATAAACGGGCGAATGCGCCGCCGTGTGACGGTGGCAGTAATGGTGTTAATGGTTTTGCTGATTGCGCTAGGCATTGGGCTGTGGTTGCGAAGTGGGTTTGAAAACAGCCGCGATGCCGTTCCGCCCGCTGCGCCGTCTGTTCCTGCGCCGCCACCAGCACCCAAACCGCGCCCCGCCGAAGCACCGATACCCGCCGAAATTTTAGACGGGCGCATTCTGCCTTCACAAAGCACCCATTTGGTACGCCTGCCCGATGCCCTTGCCAACAAAGCCACTTTCGTCCACCGCGATGCCTTGGAAGATTTAAGCGCACTGATGGCAGCGGCGCAGCGCGACAACATTCCCCTCAAAGTGGTATCGGGTTTCCGTTCGTATTGGCATCAAAAAAATATTTGGGACAAGAAATGGCAACAATACGCCCGTGAAATCCCTGACGAAACGGCACGAGTAGAAAAATTGACGCAATTTTCTGCCGTACCGGGGTTTAGCCGTCACCATTGGGGTACAGACGTGGATTTTAACAGCGTGGAAACCGCCTATTGGCACAGCCCCGAAGGGCAGAAAGTTTGGCAATGGCTGCGGCAAAACGCCCACCGTTACAGCTTTTGCCAAGTGTATGACGGACGCGCCCAAGGACAGCGCAGCGGCGGACACGAAGACGAAGCGTGGCATTGGTCGCACCTGCCTTCTGCCGAAGCGCTGCATCGCCAACGCTCGGCACGTTTACACGAGGCTTTGTATCCCGATTTGGCAGGACACGCCGTTTTGCAGCAAAAGCCCGAATTATTGCGCCCTTTTGTGGATTCGCTTGCGCCTGAATGCGTGAATTAACTAAACACCCCACGCCGATTATCGTTATAATCGCCCACTTTTCACACACAACTTTTTAAGGAATTTTCAAATGGACGTTCAAGAACACATCCGCCAACTCGTTAGCGAAAACCGCGTGGTTTTGTTTATGAAAGGCAGCAAACAGTTTCCGCAATGCGGTTTTTCTGCCCGTGCCGTACAAATTTTGCAAGCCGCAGGCTGTCAGGATTTTGTTACCGTAAACGTATTGGAAGACGATGCCATCCGCCAAGGCATTAAAGTATTTTCCGATTGGCCCACCATTCCGCAGCTGTATGTTAATGGCGAATTTCAAGGCGGCAGCGACATCATGACCGAAATGTTTGAAGCAGGCGAACTGCAAGCCCTGTTGGGCAGCAACGCGGCATGAGCCACCCCGCCGCATTAGACGCGGTTGCCATTGGCGACAGCGGGCGCACGCTGGGCAGTGAAAAAGCCGTTGCCGCTTACAAACAGCACGGCAATCATTGCCGCGTGGTGCTGCATTTCGGTTTTCCCGTTGCCCATCTTGCCGATGTGCTGACCGCACAGGTACGCGCCGCTTTGGGGCAGGATAACGCCGAAGTACAGCTGGAAACGCAGATTGTCAGC
This sequence comes from Conchiformibius steedae, assembly GCF_014054725.1. Lineage (NCBI taxonomy): Bacteria > Pseudomonadati > Pseudomonadota > Betaproteobacteria > Neisseriales > Neisseriaceae > Conchiformibius > Conchiformibius steedae. Next base: position 1,458,576 of record NZ_CP059563.1, read on the forward strand.
CATCAGGTGCAAGCCAATCTTGCCACGGTAAAAGGCGTAAAAAACATTATTGCTGTGGCTTCGGGCAAAGGCGGCGTGGGCAAATCCACCACCACCGCCAACCTCGCCCAAGCCCTGCACGATATGGGCGCGAAAGTGGGCGTGTTGGATGCCGATTTATACGGTCCCAGCCAGCCCACCATGTTGGGCGTGACGCAACAGCAGCCGCAGCAGCAAAACCAACGCTTTATCCCCGTGCGTAACGCGCAAGGCATACAAGTGATGTCCATCGGTTTTTTGATTGACCCCAATCAAGCCGTGGTGTGGCGCGGACCAATGGTGTCGCAAGCCCTGCAACAACTGCTGTTCCAGAGCGAATGGGACGATGTGGATTACCTGCTGGTGGACTTGCCCCCCGGTACGGGTGACATTCAATTAACCTTGTCGCAAAAAATCCCCGTCACGGGCGCGGTAGTCGTGACCACGCCGCAGGATATTGCCTTGCTGGATGCCCGCAAAGCCGTGGATATGTTTGAAAAAGTGCATATTCCCGTATTGGGCGTGCTGGAAAATATGTCGGTGCATATCTGTTCGCAATGCGGTTGCCGCGAAGCCCTATTTGGCAGTGATGGCGGCAAGCATTTGGCGGAAACATTGGGCGTGCCGCTATTGGGGCAACTGCCGCTTAGTTTACCGCTGCGCGAAGCCATGGACACGGGTGCGAGTGCCACACTACACCGGCAACGCCCCGAAATCGCCGCGTTGTACCGCCGCGCTGCGTTTGATGTGGCTGCCGCCGTATCCGACAAACGCCGCGACTTCAGCAGCCGTTTTCCCAAAATCGTGGTGGAATAACACCGTTTCACATCGTGGCGAATGCCTGTTTTTCAGTTTCCAAACTTGAACAAACAGCGCATTCGCCTTATTCTTGTTATTTGACAAATCAAAATAAAGGAACAGATTATGCGTTGGCAGGATAGAGAAGGCAGTCAGAATGTAGAAGACCATCGCGGGCGCAGCGGCGGCGGGGGCGGTGGCGGACGCGGCGGCATGGGCATTATCGGTTTGATTGTGATGCTGGTGGGCGCGTATTACGGTGTGGATTTAAGCGGGCTGGTGGGTGGTGGTGCGCCCATGTCTATTCAAGAACAAAGCGCACCGAGAAAATACTCACAACAAGAAGAGGAATTGGCGAAATTCAGTTCGGTGGTGTTGCGCGAAACTGAAAAAGTGTGGAGCGACTATTTCCGCCGCCACGGGGCGCACTACCAAATGCCCACCATGCGCCTGTATTCGGGCGCAACCCGTACCGCCTGTGGCGCGGGACACGCTTCAGCAGGTCCGTTTTACTGCCCCGCCGACCAAAAACTGTATATTGACCTGTCGTTTTACAACACCATGAAAAACGAATTGGGCGCGGAAGGCGATGCGGCGTTTGCCTATGTGTTGGCGCACGAAGTGGGACACCATGTTCAAACGGTACTTGGCACGATTAGTGAAGTACACAAAGCACAACAGGTTGTCAGCAAACGTGAAGCCAATGCTTTGTCGGTTAAACTGGAATTGCAGGCGGATTGTTATGCGGGCATTTGGGCGCATTACGCCGAAAAAGACGGTTTGTTTGAAGCGGGCGACTTGGAAGAAGCGTTTAACGCTGCCGAAGCGGTGGGCGACGACCGTTTGCAGCACCGCGCCCAAGGCTATACCGTACCGCACACTTACACCCACGGCACGTCTGCCCAGCGCAAAGCGTGGTTTCAACGTGGGTTGAACAGCGGCGATATTGAGCAGTGCAATACCTTTGCCCGTTCTTAAACGGACACTTTCCGCAACCGATGCCCTTGGGTATCGGTTTTTGTTTTTTTTTAAAATGTAATCCGCCGTTGCCCGTTTGCCTGCCGAAAAAACCAATTCCGTCAAACCCCGCCGCCACCATTTTCCCGCCGCTTATTCCGCATTTTGTAAAATTAGGTTATGATTGGGCTTAACCGTCGGCACACAGCCGATTTCGGTTGCAGTGAGTGCTTGATTTCCCTTATGGGGCATAAATCACATAACTGCCTTTCCCCAAAAAGAAAAACACTTTGTCAAACAAGGAACCGGAAAATGTTAGAAGCGTACCGCAAAGCCGCCGCCGAGCGCGAAGCCCTCGGTATTCCCGCCCTGCCGCTTACCGCGCAGCAAACTGCCGAACTGGTGGAACTGCTGAAAAACCCGCCCGCAGGCGAAGGCGAATTTTTAGTTGATTTACTGGCCAACCGCATCCCCCCCGGTGTGGACGATGCTTCCAAAGTGAAAGCCTCATTTTTGGCAGCCGTTGCCGAAGGTTCGGTGCAAAGCCCCTTGGTATCGCCCGAATTTGCCGCCAAACTGCTGGGTACCATGCTCGGCGGTTACAACATCCATCCGCTGATTGAACTGCTGGACAACGAACAGCTTGCCCCCGTTGCCGCCGAAGGTCTGAAACACACCCTGCTGATGTTTGACGCTTTCCACGACGTGCAGGAAAAAGCCGAAAAAGGCAACGCCCACGCCCAAGCCGTGTTGCAATCATGGGCGGATGCCGAATGGTTTACCAGCCGCGAAAAAGTGCCCGAAAAAATCACCGTTACCGTGTTTAAAGTGGACGGCGAAACCAATACCGATGATTTGTCGCCCGCGCCCGATGCGTGGTCGCGCCCCGACATTCCCCTGCACGCGCTGGCGATGCTGAAAAACCCGCGTGACGGCATTGTGCCTGATAAAGCAGGCGAAATCGGTCCGATTAAGCTGTTGGAAGAACTGAAAGCCAAAGGTCACCCCGTGGCTTATGTGGGCGACGTAGTCGGTACGGGTTCTTCGCGCAAATCTGCAACCAATTCCGTGATTTGGCATACGGGTTTGGACATTCCCTATGTGCCGAACAAACGCTACGGCGGCGTGTGCTTGGGCGGAAAAATCGCCCCGATTTTCTTCAACACCCAAGAAGATTCAGGCGCATTGCCGATTGAAGTGGATGTTTCCGCGCTGAAAATGGGCGACGTGGTGGATATTTTGCCCTATGAAGGCAAAATCGTGAAAAACGGCGAAACCGTTGCCGAATTTGAATTGAAATCGCAAGTGTTGCTGGACGAAGTTCAGGCAGGCGGTCGTATTAACCTGATTATCGGTCGCGGCTTAACCGCCAAAGCGCGTGAAGCCTTGGGCTTGCCTGCTTCTGAAGTATTCCGTTTGCCGCAAGCCCCCGCCGAAAGCAAAGCAGGCTTTACGCTGGCACAAAAAATGGTGGGTCGCGCCTGCGGTCTGCCTGAAGGTCAAGGCGTGCGCCCCGGCACTTACTGCGAACCGCGCATGACCACAGTCGGCTCGCAAGACACCACCGGTCCGATGACCCGCGACGAGTTGAAAGACTTGGCGTGCTTGGGCTTTTCTGCCGATTTGGTGATGCAGTCCTTCTGCCACACCGCCGCTTATCCCAAGCCTGTGGACGTCAAAACCCACAAAGAACTGCCCGAATTTATCGCTACACGCGGCGGCGTGTCGCTGCGCCCTGGTGACGGCGTGATTCACTCGTGGCTGAACCGTCTGTTGTTGCCCGATACCGTCGGCACAGGCGGCGACTCGCACACCCGTTTCCCCTTGGGTATTTCCTTCCCCGCAGGTTCAGGCTTGGTGGCGTTTGCCGCTGCCACAGGCGTGATGCCCTTGGATATGCCCGAATCCGTGCTGGTGCGCTTTTCAGGCAGCCTGCAACCAGGTGTAACCCTGCGCGACTTGGTGAACGCCATTCCCCTGTACGCCATCAAACAAGGCTTGCTGACCGTTGCCAAAGCAGGTAAGAAAAACATCTTCTCGGGTCGCATTTTGGAAATTGAAGGCTTGCCCGATTTGAAAGTGGAACAAGCATTTGAGCTGTCTGATGCTTCTGCCGAACGTTCTGCCGCAGGCTGTACCGTTAAGCTGAACCAAGAGCCGATTATTGAATACATGAAGTCCAATATCGTGTTGATGAAAAACATGATTGCCGACAATTACGCCGATGCCCGCACGCTGGAACGCCGCATCAAAGCCATGGAAGCATGGCTGGCGAATCCGCAACTGCTGGAAGCCGATGCCGATGCCGAGTACGCCGCCGTGATTGAAATCAATATGGACGACATCAAAGAACCGATTATCGCATGCCCCAACGACCCCGACGACGTATGCTTTATGTCCGAGCGTTCCGGCACCGTGATTGACGAAGTATTTATCGGTTCGTGCATGACCAATATCGGACACTTCCGCGCCGCATCCAAGCTGCTGGAAGGCAAAACCGACACCCCTGTGCGCCTGTGGATTGCGCCCCCCACCAAAATGGACGCCAAACAGCTTTCCGATGAAGGACACTACGGCGTGTTGGGACGTGCGGGTGCGCGTATGGAAATGCCGGGTTGTTCGTTGTGTATGGGTAACCAAGCCCAAGTACGCGAAGGCGCAACCGTGATGTCCACTTCCACCCGCAACTTCCCCAACCGCTTGGGTAAAAACACCAATGTGTTCTTGGGTTCGGCGGAATTAGCGGCGATTTGCTCCAAACTGGGCAAAATCCCCACCGTGGAAGAATACCAAGCCAATATCGGCATCATCAACGAGCAAGGCGAACAAATTTACCGCTACATGAACTTTAACGAAATTGACAGCTACAACGAAGTGGCTGAAAAAGTAAACGTATAAGTGTTTAACGTGTAAATCAAAACAGGCTGCCTGAAAAACCGAAGTTTGGGTTTTCAGGCAGCCTGTTTAACTGCTTATTATTTTTCTTTCCTACGTATTTTTACACGTTTCTCGCCAAACGGTTTCTCCCGCCATTTTTGCTCCATGCCTTCTTTCTTTTCACATTGCAAAACACAAAATAACAGGGTTGTTCAACCCTGTTGCCCATTTCCCCATTCCGCACATTTTTTGATGCAAACCAAATTTTACAATTGGAAAGCCTCGCCAATTTCAGTATAATTCTGCAAGTTCGTGTTAATCCACGCAACACAAAACACAAACCACCCCATACCAAACGGCAAGGACGTTCCAAATGACTTCTTCCCAACACAAACAACGGGGTTCTGCCCTGTTTACCGCCGTCAGCGGCTTGGTAATTTTAGTTTCCGTATTGTTTTTACTGGTTAAATTAGCCACTGGCGGTTACTTTGTTTCCGATATTGCCAAAATGGGCAAAGAGGCTACTCAAACCCGCATTATGCCCAGCGGACAGATTACCATGGGCGATGGTACGCCCCCCGGTCAGCGCACCGGCAAGCAGGTTTTTGACAAAGTGTGTATTCAGTGCCACGGCGCAGACAAAACCGTTGCTTTCTCTCCCAAACTGGGTAATAACGGCGAATGGGCACCGCGCATTGCCAAAGGTTTTACCACTTTGGTCAGCAATGCAGTAAACGGTTTTAAAGGTCAGGGCGATATGCCAGCCAAAGGCGGCGACACCAGCTTGACCGATGATGAAGTGGCGCGTGCCGTTGCCTATATGGCGAACCAAAGCGGCGCGAACTTTACCGAACCGCCTGTTAAAGCAGAAGGCGCAGCGGCTTCCGATGCTACCTCTGAATCTGATACCGCAGCCCCACAAACCGATATGGCTGCTGCGCAGGATATTTTCCAAATTTCCTGTTCTGCCTGCCACGGTGCGACTTCCGCTATTCCTTTCGCCCCCAAGCTGGGTAATAAAAGCGATTGGCTGCCCCGCATCAAACAGGGCAAAGAAGTTTTGTTCAAACACGCTATTGAAGGCTTTACCAACCCCAAAGGCGGTGTAATGCCCCCCAAAGGCGGTGCAGCCCAATTAACTGACGAACAAGTTAAAGCCGTGGTCACTTACATGGCTCAAGAAGCTGGCGAAAAACTTTAAACTCATCATCAAAAACCAAAAACAGCGCATTTTTCCCATGCGCTGTTTTTTATTTGCCACATTTAAACGCGGTTGCGTTCAATTTCCACCCCTACTTCGCGCACAGCTGGCAAAATACCGGGCTTAATAATACGGATACGCAGCCACTGCACAGGTTCAAACGCCGCAAACAAAAATTGCGCCGTGTGTTCCGCCAAACTTTCCAGCAGTAGGAAATCACGCGCCGCCAAATCCTGCCGCAAACGCTCGCACACCAGCCCGTAATGCACGGTTCGTGCAATATCGTCATGCTGTACCGAACGCGCCGATACGCCAATATCCAAATCAAAAACAAGTTCTTGCTTGTGCTGGCGTTCCCAATCGTACACACCGATTAAGGTGCTGACACGCATACCGTGCAGGAAAATTTTGTCCATCGCGTTAAGTTCCGTTAAAATAGCAGTCTGCTATTGTAAACCAAAACTTTGGAGTGAATGTTATGAGTTTTTTGTTGATTCCCTTGGTGGCTGCGGCGGCGTATGCCTTGGGTTCGCTATCCAGCGCCATTATCGTATCGCGCTGGTTTGGCATGGACGACCCGCGCACCTACGGCTCAGGCAATCCCGGCGCCAGCAATATGTTGCGCAGCGGACGCAAAGATGCCGCTGCCTACACTTTGGCGGGCGATGCGCTCAAGGGCTTGCTGGCAGTATGGATTGCCTATGCTTTCCGCGCCATGTTTGACAGCGTGGGCGACGGCATTGTGGCAGTGGCGGCGATTGCCGTGGTTTTAGGGCATATGTACCCGATGTTCTTTGAATTTAAAGGCGGAAAAGGCGTTGCCACTGCGCTGGGCGTGATTTTGGGCATGTCGTTTTGGACAACTTTATTTGCGTTGGCGATTTGGCTGGTGATTGCGTTTAAATACAAAAAATCATCGCTGGCAGCACTGGTGGCGGCAGCGTGTGCGCCGTTCCTGTTCTTTATTATTGAACCGCACCACCCGAAAATGGGTTGGGCGCTGATGCTGATTGCTGCGTTGGTACTGTACCGCCACAAAGACAATATCAAGCGTTTGCGTGAAGGCAAAGAACTGCTGATTGGCGAAACCGCCAAGCCTTTGGCTGAAAACGGACAGAACGAACAAACTGCTGCCGAAAATACCGAAGTTGCGGCTAAAGCAGATGAAACCGTTGCGGAAACACCCGCTGAAACGGCTGCTACAACGGCTGTTACTGAAAACGCTGATGCTGCAGCACAAAACGCCGAAGCTGCTGTAAAAGCGGCAAACACCGACAACAAACCTGCCGAAAAACAATCTTAAACACGTTTTAAGCAGTAAAACAAACACAGGCTGTCTGATGCAATTTTACCGTTTCAGGCAGCCTGAAACCGTTATAAATCAATCATTACATTACGCCCAACGAAAGGAATCCGCATCATGACCCGCCCGAATACTTTGGAACAATGGCTTGCCCATCTGGAAACCGCTCACAGCAAAGGTTTGATTGATATGGGCTTGGAACGCATCGCGCAAGTGCGTGATGCCATGCACTTGCACCCGCATTGCCCCGTAATTGCGGTGGCAGGCACCAACGGCAAAGGTTCGGTGTGTGCGTTTTTGTCCAAAATCTACCGCGAAGCGGGTTACAAAACGGGCACGCTTACCAGCCCGCACCTGCTGCGTTTTAACGAGCGCATCGCGGTAAACTGCCGTCCCGTGTCCGACAGCACCATTGTGGCGGCGTTTGAACGCATTGAAGCGGCGCGGGGCGATGTATCGCTTACCTATTTTGAATTCAATACCTTGGCAGCGGTGGATATTTTTATCCGCGAACAGGTTGATGTGATGATTTTGGAAGTGGGTTTGGGCGGACGCTTGGACGCGGTAAATGTGTTTGATGCCGATTGCGCGGTGGTCACGGCGGTGGATTTGGACCATCAGGCGTATTTGGGCGACAATATTGAAGACATCGCTTTTGAAAAAGCAGGCATTTTCCGCACAGGCAAACCCGCCGTATGCGGACACACGCCGCCGCCCGCCCGTTTGAAAGCCCATGCCCGCGACATTGGCGCACAACTGATTTTAGCCAAACAGGATTTTGACCACAGCGTGTTGGACAGCCTGCAATGGTCGTTCCGTTTTGCGCCTGCGGGAACAGGATTGGCACCGCGCAAACGCCATGCCTTGCCCACGCCCGCGCTGCGCGGCAGCTGCCAAATCCGCAACGCCGCTTGTGCTTTGGCAGCGGTAGAATGTTTAAACGAGCGTTTGCCCGTGGACATCGGCGCCATCAAGCGCGGTTTGCTGACGGCGGAAAATCCAGGGCGTTTTCAGGTATTACCAGGGCGACCGCTGGTGGTGTTGGATGTGGCACACAATCCGCACGCGGCACGCGCCCTGCGCCAAAATCTGATTGCCCTGCCCTACGCTGCCCGCCGCATCGCGGTATTTGCCATGCTTGCCGATAAAGACATTGATACGGTGTTGGATATTTTGAAAGACCAGTTTGACGAGTGGTATATCGCCCCGCTCAACGTCCCCCGTGCCATCGGTTTGCCCGAATTGGTCGCCAAAATGAACGCGCAGGGCATAATTTGCCACACCAGCTTCCCCGATATTGCCACTGCCTGCCGTGCCGCCTTATCAGGCGCGGCGGAAAATGATAGAATCGTTGTATTCGGCTCGTTCCACACCGTTGCGGAAGCCGCCGCCGTGTGTCATTAGCCCGCCACCGATTCAACACAGACTGACGGCGTTTTCCGCGCCCACCCAAAAGGAAAATTGATGAGACCGATGCACCGCACACCATCCGGCGACGACGAACAAGAATACGATGTAACCGCCGCCCACCCCAATGCCCCCATGCCCGACAACCATCAGAATAACGGGCAGGACGACGGCATTATTGATGCCGAAACCACGCCCGCCGCCGCCCCGCAGCCCGACCGCAGCAGTGATTACATTGTAGAAGAATACGAATCCTTCAAACGCAAAAACCGCCGCCGTTTGGTGGGTGCAGGCGCATTGGTGCTGATTGCCGGCGGGCTGTTTGCCGCCGCTTCGCAACAAAACAACGCCCCCGTTACCCCCGCACTTGCTCCCGAAGCGCAAACCGCCGAAAACCGCGTAACCGCCGAAATCCTCTATCCCGACAACAAAGCTTCTGCCGCCGCGCCCCTGCACAATATTGACGACAGCAAAAACGACCCCATCCGTTTAAGCAAAAAAATTCAAGCCGCCGCGCCCCTGTCGCCCGAAGAAAAAGCCGCTTTAGAAGCCCGTCAGCAACGCGCCAAAGCCCAACGTTTGGCACAGCAGCGTAAACAAGAAGCCGAACGCGCCGAACAAGCCGCCAAAGAGAATAAAGACCCCAAAGGCAAAGAAAACAGCGACAAAACCCTTGTTGCCGATGCCAAAAAAGACCCCAAACGCAACACCGCCGCCGAACGCAGCAAAGAGCGCGAAGAAGAACAACGCCGCAAAAAAGCCCAAGCCTTAAGCGACAAAGCCGCCGCCGAGCGCAATGCCAAAGAAAACGCCGCCGCCGCCAAAGCCCGTGAAGCCCAAACCGCTGCCGACAAACAACGCGCCGCCGAACGCGCCAAGCTGGAAAAACAAAACAAAACCGCTGCCAACGACAAAGCCAAAACCGAAGCCAAACGCAGCAGCGACAAAACCGCCGAAGCCCCCGCTTCAGGTAACCGCCGTGTCACCATTCAGGCAGGCGCGTTTGCCGACAAAAACCACGCCCTGCGCGTGCAGCAGCAGCTCAAAGGCATCAACTACAGCTCGCGCATTGAAGAAGTGCAAACCGCCAAAGGCACGGTTTACCGCGTGCGTACCGGCACGTTTGCCAATCAAAACGAAGCCAAAAATGCCCTTGAACGCATCAAAGACAAAGGCATGAACGGCGTAGTGGTCGGCAAATAATGTTTACCCTTTTTGACCTGCTTGCCGTCGGCACCATTACCGTATGTTTGCTGATTGCCACCTCGCGCGGACTGATTGACGAACTGTTCAATTTTTTCGGCTGGATTGTGTCGCTGATACTCGCCAGAATGCTGGCTTCATCAGTTGCCGATGCCGTGCTGCCCACCATGCAGCCGCGCCAAATGGCAGTGGTCTGTTCGTTTGTGATTGTGTTTGTCGGCGCACGGCTGTTGCAGCACTTTGTGCGTTTTGCCCTACATTCTGCCATCAGCAAAGCCAAACTCACCAATGTCAACCGCATGCTTGGCGGGCTGTTGGGCATACTCAAAGGCATTTTATTTGTCTGCTTGGCAGTTTTTGTCTGCTCATTCAGCAATTTGCCCTATTCAGACGACTGGCGCGACGCCCACACTTCCGAATTTTTTGAAAACCTCGTCAAAGGCGCAACCCCCATGCTGCCCGAAGTGTTTGCCGACCAAGTCCACTTTCCCGCCCGCGATGTCAACGGCAGCAGCGAACCGCCCCCGCGCAAACCCCGCAGGCGCCCCCCCGAAGTTGAAAAACTTCAACCCTGATTTACCCTTCCCACGGAGTCTTACCCTTATGTGTGGCGTATTCGGATTAGTAGCACACGAACCCGTAAACCAATTACTGTATGACGGTCTGCAAGTCTTACAGCACCGCGGTCAGGATGCCGCAGGCATCGTTACCCTTGAAAACAACCGTTTTCACATTCACAAAGACAAAGGCATGGTGCGCGAAGTGTTCCGCACCCGCAATATGCGTAACCTGCTCGGCAATGCCGGTATCGCCCATGTGCGCTACCCCACCTCTGGCGACGCCAAAAGTTCAGCCGAAGCCCAGCCCTTTTACGCAGGTTCGCCGTTTGGCATTGTGTTTGCCCACAACGGCAACCTGACCAACACCGCGCAACTGCACGACACCGTGTACCGCCAATACCTGCGCCACGTCAATACCCAATCCGATTCCGAAGTTTTTCTCAATGTTTTCGCCCACGAACTGCGCCAGCAAGTCAGCCACAGCGATACCCCTTTCCACCTGAAAATTGACGATATTTTCCATGCCGTTGCCCAAGTGCAAGCACAGGTACGCGGTGCGTATGCCGTTGTTGCCATGATTGCAGGTTATGGCTTGCTGGCTTTCCGCGACCCCAACGGCATCCGTCCCCTAGCATTAGGCAAAGCCGAACAAAACGGCAAAACCGCCTATGCCGTTGCTTCAGAAAACGTGGTATTCAGCACCCTGTCGTTTGAATTCTTGCGCGACATCGCCCCTGGTGAAGCCGTGTTCGTTACCCTTGACGGACAATTACACACCCGCCAATGCGCCCCCAACGCCCGTTTGATGCCCTGTTTGTTTGAATACGTTTATTTTGCCCGTCCCGATGCCGTGTTAGACGGCGTAGCCGTGCATCAGGCGCGCGCTGATATGGGCGTGGCACTGGCAGAAAAAGTCAAACAAAGCATGGACATCAGCGAAATTGACGTGGTGATGCCCATTCCCGACACCAGCCGTCCCATCGCCATGGAGCTGGCGCACCACTTGGGCAAGCCCTACCGCGAAGGACTGATTAAAAACCGCTACATCGGGCGCACCTTTATTATGCCGGGGCAGGCAACGCGCAAAAAATCCGTCCGCCAAAAGCTCAACCCCATTCCCAGCGAGTTTGAAGGTAAAAACGTACTGTTGGTTGATGATTCCATTGTGCGCGGCACCACCAGCCGCGAAATTGTGGAAATGGTACGCGCATCGGGCGCGAAAAAAATCTTTTTTGCTTCCGCCGCCCCCGAAGTGCGCTATCCCAATGTTTACGGTATTGATATGCCTACCCGCGAAGAGCTGATTGCCAACGGGCGCACTGCCGAAGAAATTGCCCGCGAAATCAGCGCAGATATCTGTATTTTCCAAAATCTGGACGATTTGGAACGCGTGGTTCGCCAACTCAATCCCGCGATTGAAGGCTTTGATAATTCCTGCTTTAGCGGCTGTTATTTAACAGGGGATATTGACGACCAATATTTGTTGGCGTTGGCGCAGAGCAAGAAATCTGCTTAAATTTCATTAAGATTGCTTTTTATTCGGGCGAAACGCAAGCCCGTACCAATCAGGGCAACACATAGAACGATGCTTTATGTGTTGCCCTGTGTATTGAAACGTTTACACCACCACCACATCTGCGCCCGCTGCCCATGCCAGCGCCTGTAAAGTGTCCGTGTCCATATAACGGTGCGCCAATCGGGAAACGTCTGCCACAATCGGTAAATGGCTGAGTTTCTTGGCTTTGGCAATCGCATCTGCATCCAAACGCAGCGGTTCGCCATGCAAACTTAATGTGCCAGCTTCGCCCAATAATACATGACGGTTGCCGCACATTACCACCTGTTCGGCTGCCAACAGCCAATCGCGTACGGTGTGATGCTTGTTTTTGTACACCACCACAGGGGTGTTTAAGCTGCCCAATTCTTGTAACAGGCTGCGGTTGTCCATCATTTCGCCCCCCAAACACAAAACATCTGCCTGCGCGGATAAAGCGGTTTCAATATGTCTGCCATCGCGGATGCGTACCCACACGGCTTTTTCTGCCTGATGGCAGGCTTCAATGTGGCGCTTGCAGTCGGGCAAGGAAAAAACGGCTTCAGAATCGGCAGCATAGGGGTTGGCAGAAACAAAAAACGGGTCAAGGTACACGGCAGATGCGCTGCTGCTTGCATCGCCGCCGCTGTGTACCTGCTGTTTGTTTCCACCGCCAAAACGAATGCCGCGCACGGTTAAAACGGTATCGTGCGCCTGTGCTTCTCGGCTGACCAAACGCCAATCGTGTACCACACGAATGGCTTTTTGTACTTTGGGCAGGGCTTCCATTTGCGCGGTATCAAAAACGCGCTCGTCGCCCAACGCGCCGATAATGGTGCATTCGTCGCCGCGCGAAATGTGTTCGCGCAAACCTTTGCTGCGGATTGCCGATACCACTTGGCTGATGTCTTGTTCGTCCGCATCGGCGCACATCACGATAATCATGGTTTTTCTTCCAAAAAAATCAGGATATGCCGCTGCGGGATATCCTGAAATCGGGTTAGCTGTGCCGTTTAGAATTTCACAAAACGGGCGGGATTAACGGGATTGCCGTTTTCGCGCACTTCAAAATGCAGTTTGACACCGCTGCTGGAATCGCTGCTGCCCATGCGGGCGATTTGCTGACCACGGCGGACATATTGACCTTCGCGCACCAGCAGTGCATCGTTGTGTCCGTAAGCGGTTAAGTAAACGGCATTGTGTTGGATAATCACCAAGTTGCCGTAACCGCGTAAGTTAGTACCACTGTACACGACTTGTCCGTCTGCGGCGGCCAAGACGGGCTGACCGCGCGTGCCTGCTACGTCAATGCCTTTGTTTTCGCCGCCAAACGAGCGGATGATGCTGCCGCTGCTGACGGGCGAGGTCCACACGATTTGTGAAGAGGGAATATCGGGCACGGATGATTTTTTGGGTACGGGCGGGGGAGTGAAAACGGGGTTGATGGCAGGTGCAGACTTAACAGCAGGAGCAGGTTTGCTGCCGGGGGCTTTGACACGCAACACTTGCCCGATACTGATGGTGTTGTCGTGCATATTGTTCCACGCGCGCAGGCTGTCTTGGCTGATGTTGTAGCGTTTGGCAATATTGTACACGGTGTCGCCCGCGCTGACGCGGTGAGTGCTGGCATTGGGGTCAACAGGGGCATAGTTGCCGATGTAATGACCGTTTACGTTGCCCACGGTCTGCCCAACGCTGTTTACGCCTTTCAAACCGGGAATCTGCGGCAGGGGGGCAACAGCAGGATTGTAAATATTAGACGGAACCGCCGCGCTGCCAGAAGGCACATAGGGGGCAGCACCGTAAGGATTAGAACCTGCAACAGGGGGGGGAACGGGAGTAGTAGCGGAGTAATCAACGGTAGTATAGGGATTATACGCCACGCCGCCGACCGCGCCGTCAAAACCGCCGGCTACTACGGGCGCGGGTGCCTGATGCTGGGCGGCGCACGCGCTCAAGACCAGAGCGGCAGTAACCGTCATCGCGCAGGAAAATTGGGAATGAAACATAATCGAATCTGCCTTCATCTCGAGTTAAAAAATAATCAGCCGCCATCATAATCAAACTTCAGGCTTTTCTCAAGTTTGCTATGCCCTTGTCCGCCCTATATCGGGAATGCGCCGCGCCATTTGTTCCGAACGGGCATATCCTTTATACTGCGGGTTTTATTCGGCTGCGCCGCACACGCGGCAGCAAAGTCCGCCCGTTGGCGATTATACTGTTGCCTGCCTGAGCGCTGCCAATAAAATCCGCCTGCCCCCACCAAAACGATGCAAACGCGCCACACTTGTGTCCGCGTTTAAATTTTAATATAACCAACTGATTTTTAAAAACTTAATTACAGTTTCTAAAAAATATGCCGTAAAAACACTTTTCTGCACCCGCCGTGCAGGATATTCAAACACGGAGCTGTTCCGCAGCACCGCATAGCCCAAACCTTATCTTGTCGCCGCCAATGGCGACATGTTAACCCAAAGGAATATTGATGAAAAAAATCATCTTATTAGGTACATTACTCGGCATTGTTGCCGCCGCACTGTTTGCCACCGCCCTCTTCGTCCCCAAAAGCAATAACGGCGTTTTCGTGCTTAAAATTGAAAAAGGGCAAGGCATATCTGCCGTATCGTCCCGCTTGGCAGACAACCATATTATTCACAACCGCTTGGCATTTGCCTTTGCTGCCCGTTTTCAAGGTTTGAGCCAACGCCTGCACGCGGGCAATTACAAAATTCCAAACAATGTTTCCACATGGCAGCTGGCACAACTGCTGCAACAACGCCCACAAACCACCAAAGTCAAAATTATTGAAGGCATGCGCTTTGCCCAAATGCGTAAAATCATGGATGCCAATCCCGATTTGCAGCACGACACCCTAGGTTGGAGCGATGAAAAACTGCTCAAAGCCATCGACCCCAACATCGCCTACAAGCACCCCGAAGGATTATTTTTCCCCGACAGCTATGAAGCCGACCAAGGCAGTAGTGATTTACAAATTTACCGCAGCGCTTATCGCACCATGCAAAACCGTTTACAACAGGCATGGCAGGGGCGCGAAAAAGACCTGCCCTATAAAAATCCTTACGAACTGCTGATTATGGCAAGCATTGTGGAAAAAGAAACGGGACACCCCGACGACCGCAACCACGTTGCCGCCGTGTTCCGCAACCGCTTGAACATTGGTATGCGCCTGCAAACCGACCCCACCGTGATTTACGGCATGGGCGACGATTACAAAGGCAATATCCGCCGCGCCGATTTGCAGCGCGACACCCCCTACAACACCTATACCCGCAGCGGACTCACGCCTACCCCCATCGCCCTCCCTGGTAAAGACGCCTTGCACGCCGCCGCTCACCCCAGCGATGCCAAATACCTGTATTTTGTTGCCAAAATGGACAACAGTGGCAAGAGTTATTTCAGTCATTCGCTTGAAGAACACAATGCCGCCGTACGAAAATACATCTTGAAAAAATAAACCCCGATATTAAGGAACACCCATGCTGCACCCCGAACAAGTCAAAGCCATGATTGAACAACTGATTGCCTGCGAACACATTGAAGTGGAAGGCGACGGACACCATTTTTTTGCCGTGATTGTTTCGTCTGCTTTTGAAGGCAAAAACCGCTTGGCGCGTCACCGCCTGATTAAAGACGGTTTGGCGGCGCAATTGGCAAGCAACGAACTGCATGCCCTGTCCATCAGCACCGCTGCCACCCCCGCCGAATGGCAGGCGCGTCAAAGCCAAGCTTAAGCCCTGATTATTGCCATGCGCGCGCTGAAAATCACTCTGCTTGCCCTGTGCTGGTGTGTCGGCTTGTATTTTGCCGCCGCCCTGCTGCTGGGCAACTTGCCCGTTCACGCCAGCCGTTCGCCCGATATGGGCGATATTGAAATCTTTTTGGTGGACAACGGCGTACACAGCGATATTGTGTTGCCCGTGCGCCAAAACGGACACGACTGGCACACCGTGTTTCCGCCGCAGCGTTTGGCAGACCCGTTGCACGCCGAATTAGCCGAATACATTGGCATTGGTTGGGGCAGCCGCCGTTTTTTCCTGCACACCCGCACTTGGGGCGATTTGGACGCGCTGACTGCCTTGGAAGCCTTGAGCGGCACGGGGCAGAGCGTGATGCACGTTTCCTATTATCCGTCTGCACTGATTACCGACAAGCGGCGCACCGTTTCCATACACGTCAGTGCCGCCGAATACGCCCGTATTGTTGAGCAAATCCGTGCGTCGCTGCCGCTTTCGCCCAACGGCGAAGCCGTGTTTGCCGCCGCAGGTTATGGCGATAAAGACCTGTTTTACGAAGCAAACGGGCGTTATCATCTATTCAACACCTGCAATAGCTGGACCAATAATGTGTTGAAAAAAAGCGGCTTAACCGCCGTGATTTGGACACCGTTTTCGGGCGATGTGCTGGACGGCTACCGCTAAAACCCAATTGTTAAGACAATCCGCCTTTTGCAAAAACACGCAAAAGCCCCGCCCGCCACGCTAGGAATAAACGCCTATAACTGTTAAGATACCGCGTTTTGAACCCTCATCCGTCACATAAGGAACAATCATGAGCCGCGTATTATTGGTCGATGACGACGATACCCTAACCGAACTGCTCGCCGAATACCTGACCGCCGAAGGTTTGGAAGTGAACCGCATGCCCGACGGCGAAAGCGGCGTGAAGGAAATTCTCGGCGGCAACGGCTACGATGTGGTGATTTTGGATTCGATGATGCCGAAAATGAGCGGCTTGGACGTTCTCAAAACCGTCCGCGCCCAAAGCAAAATCCCCATTATCATGCTGACTGCCAAAGGCGACGACATTGACCGCATTATCGGCTTGGAAATGGGCGCGGACGACTATGTTCCCAAGCCCTGCACCCCCCGCGAACTACTGGCGCGTATCAACGCCATTTTGCGCCGCGCCCAACAAGGCAGCGACAACGGCAGCACCGCCAACAGCCTGTCGGTCAGCAACGTAACCCTGTATCCCGCCAAACGCCAAGCCGCCATCGGCGACACCCCTTTGGAATTAACCAGCACCGAATTTAACCTGCTGGAAGCCCTGATGCGCCACGCGGGACAAGTTGTCAGCAAAGAAACCCTGTCGCTGGAAGCCCTTGACCGCAAACTTGCCAAATTTGACCGCAGCATTGACGTGCATATTTCCAGCATCCGTCACAAACTGGGCGACCCTTCATTGATTCAAACCGTGCGCGGCTTGGGTTATCTGTTTGTTAAAAACTAGAAATTATTCATACACATATACAGGCTTGAAGTCCCGATTCAAGCCTTTTTGTTTGGCTGGCAATCTGTACAATTGCCAATGTAATGTGTAAGATGCGCCCATTCTGTTTCCACCCGATTTCCGCATGACCGAAACCACCCCAAACGAAACACCGCAACCCTCACGCCGATACCGCACCATCATGATTTGGCTGCGGGTCATCGCACTGCTGTTTGCGGGCTTGTTCTTTTTGAGCCAATGCGGCATGAGCAAACCCCGCGCCAAAGCCGCCATTATCGACAGCTGCATCAAAAACGTACCGTTTGCCCCGCATTGGCAGCAGCAATTGCAGTCGCGCAAACTGCAAGACAGCGAGGGCAAATTGGTGGGCGAATACTGCCGCTGCATGTGGGACGAGCCTTTGCAAAAATTAAGTGCGGAACAAATCCGTTCGTTTGCCAAATTGGACGCGCCGCAGCAATTGGCGTTATTGGGTGGCGAAGCCGCGTTTACCGCACGCGACAAACAGTGTCTGAACACGCTGGCTACTCAAGCTAAAGGGGCATCACAATGAAATTGAAAGAAAAACTTGCACCACTCGCCGCCAAAGGCAAAGCAATTGCCGTAAAAGTGAAACCGCTTGCCCTGCGCCTACACCAAACCTTACGCCCGTATTATTCTCACATTGGCGCGTTTTTCGGCGGCGTGGTGCTGACTTCATTGTTTTTTATGTGGAAAAATCCGCCGATAAAAGATGCAGATGCGCCGTCTGCGGCATCGGCGGCACAGGTGGCAGACGATGCAGTGGATTGGTCGGCGCTGGCAGACGAAATGTGCCGCCCCGATTCCGCCATCAACCGCTTGGCAATGAAATTTGATTTTCCTTTTGAATCATGTGTCAACGACAGCGGCGAAATCGATAAAGCCTGTGTGGAAAAAGATTCGCTGCGTTTCAAGCCTACCCTGCCCGCGCCGTTTGACGACACTTTGGGCGCGGTAAAAGTGCAGTTGGACACGGGCGAAGGCTGGTCGGATATGCACTATCTGATGCCGCTGCACAAAGCCGCTTACCACGGCATGCCCGTGTCCATGTTGGCGGTGCGTGTAGAAACCGAAAGCCGCAACGAGCTTTTGGGTTGGCAAACGCCGTATTTGGTGATTCAAGACGATTTCAGCAAAATCAAACAAGCGTTGCGCCGCTACAGCCCCGCCGAACAAACGGTGTATTATGCTGATATTCCGCCTGAAAAAGATGTGTGGTCAGGACCGTTCGCTACTGAAGAACAGGCGCGTGCAGTCAGCAAAAAAGCAGGTGGCAAGCCCGATAAAATCATCAGCCAAATCATGCGCCCCGAAGCGGCGTTTAACGATAAATTAAATGCGGTAACATTGGGTTGTGTTTCGCACGCCGCCAAATAAATATAGTTGATTAAAATCGCAACGATACGGCGTTGCCAACACCCTGATGTACTACTCGTACACGGCAGGCGTTATCGCCTTGTCTCGTTTTTATTTTTATCAACTATATATTTTTAAAAATCGCCGCTGTTACCAAACACAGCGGCGGTTGTTTTTTTATAATTGCTTTTCAAATGTTTGCAAGGCAGACAACGCCACATCTGCCAACTGCGCGGATGACAGCGCAAACGGGTCTGCCACAGTATCGGCAGGCAAACGGCGCAGCCATGTCAGCTGGCGTTTGGCAAGCTGGCGTGTGGCGGCGATGCCCTGTTCCACAAACTGCGGATAAGTGCTTGCGCCGTTTAAGAAATCCCATACCTGCCGATAGCCCGTGCAGCGCAGCGCGGGCAATCCGCCGTGCAATTCAGGATAACGCGCTTTCAGATTTTCCACTTCATTGACAAAGCCTTGCGCCAACATTTGTTCAAAACGCAGAGCAATGCGGCAGTGCAACTCGGCGCGGTCGTTTGGCATCAACACCAGCGTATGCAGCTGCACGGCAGGCGTGTGTTGCTGCTCGGCAAGATGCTGGCTTAATGGCTTGCCCGTCAGTCGCCACACTTCTAAAGCACGTTCAATGCGTTGGCTGTCGGCAGGCTTTAGGCGGGCAGCGGTTTCGGGGTCAATTTCTTGCAATTGATGGTATAAAAAAGGCAGTCCGTGTTGTTGTTTTAAGGTTTGCAACTCGGCGCGGACAGCGGCATCAGCGGCAGGCAAGGCATTCAGCCCTTGCGTTAATGCCTGAAAATACATCATTGTACCGCCAACAATCAGCGGAATACGCCCGCGGGCGCGGATTTCCGCCACCAAACGGGTGCAGTCGTCCACAAATTCTGCTGCGCTATAGCTTTGTAAAGGGCTAATAATATCAATCAGATGATGTGGAACAGCAGCACGTTCGGCGGGCGTGGGCTTGGCGGTACCGATGTCCATGTCGCGGTACACCAGCGCACTGTCCAAACTGATGATTTCGCAGGGGAAGTGCTTGGCAATATGCAGGGCAAGCGCGGTTTTGCCTGTGGCGGTTGCGCCCAATATCGCAAAAGCGCGGGGAAAGCTATTCATGATTTAACTGCTATAGTTGATGAAAATAAAAACGAGACAAGGCGGAAACGCCCGCCGTGTACGGGCAGTACATCAGGGCGTTCGCGGTATCGTTGCGATTTTAATCAACTATAAAACGTTGCGCCAATGCGTCCAACAATTTGCCGTGAATGCCGCCAAAACCGCCATTACTCATCACCAAAATATGGTCGCCTGCCTGTGCGTGCGCGGCGATTTGGGCGACAAAACGGTCAAAATCGCTGTCGCAACTGAGTTTGTCGCCCAAAGGGGCAAGCGCGTCTGCCACATCCCAATCCACACCGCCGCCGTAGCAGAACACATGGTCAGCATCGCGCAGGCTTTCGGGCAAAGCAGCTTTCATCGTGCCTAATTTCATGGTGTTGGAACGCGGTTCCAGCACGGCAAGCAAACGCGCCGCGCCGATTTTGTGGCGCAAACCCGCCACGGTGGTGGCAATGGCGGTGGGATGATGGGCGAAATCATCATACACGGTAATATCCGCCACGCGCCCTTTGATTTCCATGCGCCGTTTCACGTTTTCAAAACGGCTGAGCGCGGCACAGGCAGCCGCAGCGTCCACACCAATATGCGCGGCAGCGGCAATGGCGGCAAGCGCGTTTAAGCGGTTGTGTTCGCCGCTTAAATCCCATGTGATGCGCCCTTGTTTCTGCCCTTGGTAATACACGTCAAACGCACCGTCGGCATCCGCTGTGCCGCCGTGCCAACCCGTGCTGTCACCAAACGGCACAACGGGCGACCAGCAACCGCGTTGCAGGGTGTCGGCAAGCGCGGTTTCGCGCGCGTTGGCAACAATCAGCCCCTGCGCGGGTACGGTACGCACCAAGTGGTGAAACTGGGTTTGAATGGCGTTTAAATCGGGGAAAATATCGGCGTGGTCGTATTCCAGATTGTTCAGCACCGCCACACGCGGACGGTAATGGACAAATTTGGAACGTTTGTCAAAAAACGCGGTGTCGTATTCGTCTGCTTCCATTACAAAATAAGGCGAATGGTTTGCGGACAAACGGGCAGAAATACCAAAATTTTGCGGAATGCCGCCAATCAGAAAACCCGCTGCGTGTCCGCTGCACTCCAGCACCCACGCCAACATGGATGCCGTGGTGGTTTTACCGTGCGTACCTGCTACAGCAAACACTTGTTTGCCTTGTAAAATATTTTCTGCCAACCATTGCGGTCCGGAAGTGTAAGGCAGGTTTTGATTTAATATCGCTTCCACCACCGCCATGCCGCGTTTGGCAACATTACCAATCACATACACATCGGCAGGAAATAAAGAAAGCTGTTCGGCATCGTAGCCTTCATGAACGTCAATGCCCAATTGTGCCAACTGGGTGCTCATCGGCGGATAGAGTTTGCCGTCGCAGCCGCTCACGCGGAAGCCCGCTGCCTGTGCCAATGCCGCCAGCCCGCCCATAAACGTACCGCCAATGCCGATAATGTGAATGTGTTTCATAAATAAAAATTCAGAATAAAAAACAGGTCATCAAACCGCCAAATTATAACAAAACCCGTCCGCGCCGTTGCGCCTGTGTCTGCCATGCTGGGTAGTTGTGGCGAAATGCCGACAAATTGCCTTACGAACACACTTCAAAATGCACCGAACAATCGCCGCAAATAATATTGAGTTTGGGTTTGCCCCACACTGCATTCAGGCAAGACGGGCATTGGTATTTCAAACGGTTGCTGCGGTTTTCGCTGGCTGCGCCGTCTTGTGCGTACAGCAAACGGCGCACCGCAGCGGGGTCCAACACTTCAGGTAAATCCACAGGCGCAGGCGGGGCAGCAGGCGGCGGCGCGGGCGTGTGATAGGGCGAAGGCTGTCCCGTCAGCAATGCCAAAGGCTGTTCGCGCACCAGATGATAAGGCTGTTGTGGCAATTGATACATCGGGCGCATCCCCTTTTCCACTGCCAAGGCAGGCGGACGTTTTAAATCGCCGTCAATATTCAAATATTGCGTGTGCGTCATCGCCTGACCAAACGATGCCGAATAGGGCGGATACACGTCATACCAATGTATCGAAAACTCGGTACGCAGCAGATTCCGCGCTGCCTGCATAAACAGCCCGTCTTCAATAATATAGTCGCCCATGTGCTCGCCCGTGCGCTTGCCACCTGGTTTGTGGGTGTCGGAAGGCATCAGCCCGATGGCTTCCATTTTGTCTGCCCATTCTTTATTGTGATAACCGCGCCGCCCCGGTTTGCCAAAATGCTGCTGCCACAAATGGCACATTTCATGCACCAGTGTAGAAAGCGTATCCAACACAGGCAACACGCCGAAAAATTCAGGATTGAGCGCGATTTCATCGGTATAACGCCCGTTGTCGTCAATAAAGCGGCGGAACGAAAAATAACCCTGCGTTTTCGCCTTGCGTTGCAGCGAAATCAAACACGGCGGCAGTTGTCCGTGAAACAGGCTGCGGTTAAAAAAATCATAAGCAAACTGCAAAGCCTGATGCGTTTGCGTGGTGGGCGCGGGTGGCGGTGGGGCAGAAACAGTCATGGCGGCACACTCAAAACAGAAAAATACAAATTATCGGCGCTTTTATCCCGTCAAACAATATCCCTATCCGTATTGCCCCGATAAAGCCAATTTCTTAAACACACCATGCCTTACCGTTCACAACCTTTCCCCCGCTCCGCTGCAACCGCTATAATACCCTTTTCTCCACCTTGCGAAAGGCACATCATGTCCAAAACCATTATCCACACCGACCAAGCCCCCGCCGCCATCGGCGCATACAGCCAAGCCGTCCGCAGCGGCAACACCGTGTATTTAAGCGGACAAATCCCGCTTGACCCCACCACCATGCAACTCGTTTCCGACAACGATTTTGCCGCACAAACCCACCAAGTTTTCAAAAACCTGCGTGCCATGTGTCAAGCCGCAGGCGGCAGTTTGGACGACATTGTCAAAATCAACGCCTATCTTACCGACCTGTCCCACTTCGCCACCTTTAACGAAGTCATGGCACAATATTTCGCCCAGCCCTACCCTGCCCGCGCTGCCGTTGGCGTTGCCTCGCTGCCCAAAGGCGCACTGGTAGAAGCCGAAGCCGTGCTGGTGTTGCCCGAATAATGCCAATATTGTCATCCTTAATCCCCAGCATAAAGCCCATATCGTGAGTGCTTGAAACACAAAAAAATCCCTTTGCGACCGCCGCTGCGGTCGTTTTTTTGCGTTCTACACTTCCCCCGCAATTGGCGTAAAATAGCCCCCGATTTTTTTACCCGCTTTAAATTGGAAACACCATGTCTTGCGAACACCTCACCATGCACTACAGCACCTTCAGCAAAGAAGCCAACAACGCCCTGAACGAACCCATGTTTTTCGGACAATCCGTTAATGTGGCGCGTTACGACCAACAAAAATACGAAATTTTTGAAAAACTAATTGAAAAACAACTGTCTTTC
Organism: Conchiformibius steedae; assembly: GCF_014054725.1. Taxonomy (NCBI): domain Bacteria; kingdom Pseudomonadati; phylum Pseudomonadota; class Betaproteobacteria; order Neisseriales; family Neisseriaceae; genus Conchiformibius; species Conchiformibius steedae. The sequence continues at coordinate 1,481,622 of NZ_CP059563.1, forward strand.
TTTTGGCGTCCCGAAGAGATTGACGTTTCCCGCGACCGTATTGACTACGCCAATCTGCCCGACCACGAAAAACACATTTTTATCAGCAATTTAAAATACCAAACCTTATTAGATTCCATTCAAGGGCGCAGTCCCAATGTTGCTTTACTGCCCTTGGTGTCCATTCCCGAGCTGGAAACATGGATTGAAACATGGTCTTTTTCCGAAACCATTCACTCACGCAGCTACACCCACATTATCCGCAATATTGTTAACGACCCGTCCATTGTGTTTGACGATATTGTGCAAAACGAATACATCATCGCCCGCGCCGAAGACATTGCCTGCTATTACGATGATTTGATTGAATACACCCAATATTACAATCTGTTGGGCGAAGGCAAACACACGGTAAACGGCAAAAGCATTACCGTTTCGCTGCGCGAATTAAAGAAAAAACTGTATGTGTGCCTGATGTGCGTGAATGTGTTGGAAGCCATTCGTTTTTATGTGTCGTTTGCCTGCTCGTTTGCCTTTGCCGAACGCGAGTTGATGGAAGGCAATGCCAAGATTATCAAGCTGATTGCGCGTGATGAAGCCTTGCACCTGACTTCTACCCAACATATGTTGAACCTGATGCGTAACGGCGCAGACGACCCCGAAATGGCAGAAATCGCCGCCGAATTGCAAAACGAAAGTTTTGAATTGTTTAAAAAAGCGGCGCAGCAGGAAAAAGAATGGGCAGAATACCTGTTTAAAGATGGCTCAATGATTGGTCTGAACAAAGATATTCTCAGTCAATATATTGAGTATATTACCAATTTACGAATGGGCGCAGTGGGCTTGCCGCAGGCGTTTCCGGGGGCAAACCAAAATCCGATTCCGTGGATTAATGCGTGGCTGTCGTCCGACAATGTGCAGGTTGCGCCGCAGGAAGTGGAAATTTCGTCTTATTTAATCGGTCAAATTGATGCGAAAGTAAACGCGGAAGATTTGGGCGACTTTGAGCTATGATGGCGCGGGTACGCACCGCCGATACGGAATTTGTGTTGCGCGAGGGCGAAACGCTGTTAGAAGGCTTGGAACGCACGGGACACGCGGTAGAATACCAATGCCGCAGCGGTTATTGCGGGTCGTGTCGGCTGCGGCTGGTGTCGGGCGAAGTGGTGTACTCGGAAATGCCGATGGCGTTTGTGGCGGCGGGCGAGGTATTGCCCTGCTGCTGCCACGCCGCCACAAGCGAAGTGGAAGTGGTGTGTGGTCTTATCCAAGCACACACCCAGCCATTCCCAGAATAAGGATTCGCGCAACTGCCGATTTGGTTTACAATAAGCCATTTTACCCAGTTGCGCCATGACCGAACACGCCGACCACCTAGCCCTTGCCGAATATGCCCAACGCGCCTATCTTGAATACGCCATGAGCGTGGTCAAAGGACGCGCCCTGCCCGATGTGCGCGACGGACAAAAGCCCGTACAGCGGCGCATTTTGTTTGCCATGAAAGACATGGGGCTGACCCACGCCGCCAAGCCCGTTAAATCGGCGCGGGTGGTGGGCGAAATTCTTGGTAAATACCACCCCCACGGCGACGCTTCCGCCTACGATGCCATGGTGCGCATGGCACAGGATTTTACCCTGCGTTATCCGCTGATTGACGGCATCGGCAATTTTGGTTCGCGTGACGGCGACGGCGCAGCGGCAATGCGTTACACCGAAGCCCGTCTCACGCCCTTGGCGGAACTGCTGTTAGACGAACTGGACCAAGGCACTGCCGATTTTATTCCCAATTATGACGGCGCATTCCGCGAGCCTGACTGTCTGCCTGCCCGTTTGCCCATGCTGCTGCTCAATGGCGCATCGGGCATTGCCGTGGGCATGGCAACCGAAATCCCTTCTCACAATCTCAACGAAACCGCAGCCGCAGCCGTTGCCCTGCTGAAAAATCCCGAACTGGACACCGCTGCGCTCACTGCCTATCTGCCTGCCCCCGATTTTGCGGGTGGCGGACACATCATCACCGCCCCCGCCGATTTGCAACGCCTGTACGACAGCGGCAAAGGCAGCATCCGCGTCCGCGCCCGCTACCGTGTAGAACAGCTGGCACGCGGACAATGGCGCATCATCGTATATGAACTGCCCCCGCAAACCAACGCCCAAAAAATCCTTGCCGAAATTGAAGAGCAAACCAATCCCAAACCCAAAGCAGGCAAAAAACAGCTTTCGCAAGAACAAGTCAATACCAAAAAACTGATGTTGGATTTGCTGGAACGCGTGCGCGACGAAAGCGACAGCGAACAGCCCGTGCGTTTGGTTTTTGAACCCAAATCTTCCCGCATTCAGCCCGAAGCACTGATGAACACCCTGATGGCGCAAACCTCGCTGGAAGGCAATGTATCGGTCAATTTGGTGATGATGGGCGCAGACAACCGTCCCGCACAAAAAAACCTGAAAACCATTTTGCAGGAATGGCTGGATTTCCGCACCCAAACCGTTACCCGCCGTTTGGCGCACCGTTTGGCGCAGGTGGAAAAACGGGTACATATTTTGGAAGGGCGACACACCGTTTTTCTGCATTTAGATGAAGTGATTGCCTTAATCCGCGAATCAGACGAACCCAAAGGCGAGCTGATGGCGCGTTTTGCCTTAAGCGACATTCAGGCAGAAGATATTTTGGAAATCCGTTTGCGCCAATTGGCACGTTTGGAAGGCATCAAGTTAGAACAAGAATTGGACAAACTGCGTGAAGAAGCGGAAAGTTTGCAAAATCTGCTTGCCAGCGAATCGGATAAGAAAAAACTGATTATTAAAGAAATTCAAGCCGATGCCAAACGCTTTGGCGATGAACGGCGCACGCTGCTGCAAGCTGCCGAACGCGCCACCCTTACCCAAACCACTGCCGATGAACCGCTGACACTGATTGTGTCGCAACAAGGCTGGATTCGCAGCCGTGCGGGACACGGTTTGGATGTGTCGCAAACGGCGTTTAAAGAAGGCGATGCCTTGCAGCAGGTTTTGGAAATCCGCAGCGTGCGCCCCGTGGTGGTGCTGGACACGCTGGGGCGCAGTTATACGGTGGATGCGGCAGATATTCCGCGCGGGCGCGGCGACGGTGTGCCATTGGCTTCTTTAATTGCTTTGCAAACAGGCGCGGCGGTGTTGTGTCTGCTGGCAGGTGCGCCCGAAGACCGTTATTTACTCGCCCATTCGGGGGGATACGGTTTTATCTGCACGTTGGGCGATATGGTGTCGCGGGTAAAAGCAGGTAAGGAAATCATGCGTTTGGAAAGCGGCGAGACAGTGCTGCCGCCCGTGCGCGTGTACCGTTCCGCGCAAGCCGACCCAACCAGCCATGTGGTGCTTGCCAGCGCAAACAAGCGTTTGAGTGCCTTTCCGCTGCGCGATTTGAAAGAAATGGCAAAAGGACGCGGTTTGCAGCTGACCGCCTTGGATGCAGACGACCATTTGGCATTGTGTGCGGTGGTGTCGTCTGCCGAATATGTTTTGGAAACCGCAGGCAAACGCGGGGGCATCAGCCGCGAAACCTTGCGCGTGGCGGATATTGCGGGCAAGCGCGGGCGTAAAGGCAAGCTGTTGAACATCAGCGGTACGCCCTATGCTGTGTACGCCGCCATTGCCCATCAATCGGAACCAACCCTATGAGCGAATCCGTACAGCAGCGCCCTTGGCAGGCGCGTGATTGGGAAGAACAAATTGACCGCATCATCGGTTTTACCAATATCGCCCGCATCACCATTTTTTTTACATTGATGATGTTTACTGCTTTTTCGCAGCAGTTAAGCGAATTGTTTGAAATCCAAAATAACCATTTGTCGCCCGTCTTTACCTACCTGAATTCCAACGGCATGCATGTTTGGCTGTGGACTTACGGTATTATGACCATTTTCTGCATCATCCAACCCAATTGGCAAAAGCAGAAGCACAGTGAAACGCCCAGTGCTTCTGCCGTTGCCGATATTACCATGATGGTACTGCTGACACACCTTTTGGGCGGGGTGAATTCGGGCTTTGCGATTTTGATTTTGCCGTTTTTGGCGATTTCGTGCCTGCTCAGTTACGGGCGTTATCCCATGCTGTATGCGGGTTATGCGGCGATTTTGCTGTTGCTGTTTCTGATTTGGCGCGAATGGCCGTTTTCTTCGGAAGCACCCAGTTATTTCAATAGCATTACAGGCAATATTTTGCTGATTGCGGGCTGTTATCTGGTGTCGCTGCTGACGTCTTATTCGGCATCGTTTTTATCACGCGCAGGCGAATCGGTTAAAAAACACCGCACGGCGTTTGAACGCATCAGCGCACTCAATAAGGTGGTATTGAACCGTATGCAGGAAGCGGTGCTGGTGGTGGACGCCGATTGCCGCGTGTGGCTGCACAACCGCCAAACCCTGCAGTATTTTTCCAATATCAAGGCAAACAGCCGCGCCCCGTTTTTGCGTGATGTCATCCGCCGCTGGCAGGGCAACAGCAAGCAATTGTTTGAAACTGGTTTGATGATTAACGAGCGCGACATGAACGTGCGCGCCGTTCCTGTGATTCAGGAAAACACAGAACTGCTGATTTTGTTTATCCGTGCCGAAAAAGAACGCCAGCTGGAAGCGCAATCGGTCAAACTGGCATCGCTGGGGCTGCTTACCGCCAATTTTGCCCACGAAATCCGCAATCCGCTTTCCGCCGTGCGCCAAGCCAACGGGCTGATGATTGAAAACAACGACAACGAAGAACGTCCCGACCCGATGACTGCCAAATTATGCGGCATCATCGATAAAAACATTGCCCGTATCGACAAGATGATTGAAGAAGTGTCCAGCCTGAACAAGCGCGACCGCATTAACCGTCAGACCATTATTTTTGAAGAGTTTTGGAATAATTTTTATCAGGAATTCCTGCTCACCCGTCCCGAAGCCGCCAACGGCATTGCCGTGAGTATTGTTAAAAATACCGCCGTAATTTTTGATGCCATGCACCTGCAGCAAATCCTATGGAATTTGTGCAACAATGCGTGGCGGCACGGCAGCAAACGCAAACATTCGGTTACGCTTACCGTGTATCCGCACAAAAACGGCAATTTTTCGCTGCGGGTATTTGACGATGGCGGCGGCGTGCCCGACAATATCATCCAACATTTATTTGAACCGTTTTACACCACACAAGCAGAAGGTACGGGCTTGGGGCTGTATATTGCCCGCGAGCTGGCACACGCCAATAAAGGCGATTTGCGCTACCTGCCCGACAAAAAAGCCTTTGAACTGATTTTACCGAAAGCCGAATCATGACCCGAAACAGCCTTAACCGCCCCGTGCTGGTGGTGGACGATGAAGCCGATATCCGCGACTTGATGGAAATGACCCTGATGAAAATGGGTTTGGACGTGGACACCGCCGAAGGTGTGACCATTGCCAAGAAAAAACTGGACGAAAACCGCTATTCGCTGGTGCTCACCGATATGCGCATGCCCGACGGTTCGGGCTTGGAAGTGGTGGAACACATTATGAACGGCGGACACGACACCCCCGTGGCGGTGATTACCGCTTTCGGCAATGCCGACCAAGCCGTGCAAGCCTTAAAAATCGGCGCGTTTGACTACCTGCAAAAACCCATCACGCTGGCACAGCTGCGGACTTTGGTAAAATCTGCCGTAAAAGTACAGGACGAAAGCAACCGTCCGCTCACACCGCCGCAGCGTCCTGCCGAAGCCGCGCCAGCCGCGCCCGCACCCGTTACACCTCCCCCCGTGCGCCCCGCACCCGAAACACCCGCGTTTTCCGAGCAAAGCCGTATTGACGTGTTTACCGAACCCGCCGCGCCCGCCCTGCACGGACTCAAACACGAACACGATATTCCGCGCATTCTCGGCAAATCGCAGCAGATTGAAGAAGCCCGCCGCCTCATCCGCAAACTGTCGCAAACCCAAGTGCCCGTGTATATTTCAGGCGAAAGCGGTTCGGGCAAAGAACAGGCTGCGCGCAGTATTCACGAGCTTTCCGCCCGCCGCGACAAGCCCTTTATCGCGGTAAACTGCGGCGCGATTCCCGAAAACCTGATGGAAAGCGAATTTTTCGGCTACAAAAAAGGCAGTTTTACGGGCGCAGACCAAGACCGTTTGGGCTTTTTCCAACACGCCCACGGCGGCACGCTGTTTTTAGACGAAGTGGCGGATTTGCCTTTAGCCATGCAGGTCAAGCTGTTACGTGCCATTCAGGAAAAAGCCGTGCGCCGCATCGGCGATGCCCAAGAAGTCAAAGTTGATGTGCGCATTATTTCCGCCACCCACAAAAACCTTGCCGCGCTGGTGCAGGACGGCAGCTTCCGCCAAGACTTGTTCTACCGCTTAAACGTGGTGTCGCTGCACATGCCGCCGCTGCGCGAAATGCATGAAGATTTAGAACAACTGATTGTTTACCTGCTGAAAAAACACCACGGCGGACAAGGCATCAAAATGACTGCCGCCGCCCGCGATGCCCTGTTGCACTACAACTATCCGGGCAATTTCCGCGAGCTGGAAAATATTTTGGAACGTGCCGTTGCCCTTGCCGCCGATAATGTGATTGACGTGGAAGATTTACAAATCCACAGCGAACCGATGAGCCTCGGCAGCGAACACCTGCTGGTGGAAGAACCTGCCGAAAGCACAGGCTTACCCGGTTTTCAGATGGGGCACACCCAATTGCAAGACTATTTGGACGATGTGGAACGCCAGATTTTGCAATTGGCACTCACGCACACCCGCTACAACCGCACCCAAGCCGCCAAAGTATTGGGCATCAGCTTCCGCAGCATGCGCTACCGCTTGGACCGTTTGTCAATCGAATAAGCGACTACACCAGCCGTTTTGTTGCAACTACACAACATAAAAACACAATTTACCACCAAACTGCTGCGACAACATTCACACAGCTCCATTTGGCGCGATAATCGGTATTTCCCTGTTACTTGCCGTTTCAACACACAGGGCTGCACATCAAGCACAGCCCTATGTGTTGCCCCGATTCGGACGGGGTTGTCCCCGCCCGAATAAAAAAGGCTTATTTTACCGCCGTGAACGGCGGGGTTTCAAACCAAAAAGGAATCCTGATGAAACGCCTGTTGTCTGTTTTTTTGTTGCTGCCCTGTTTGCAGGGCTGTTCGCCTGAAGACGCGCCCGCTGCCGATGCCCCCGCGCCCAAAACGCAATACCGCGTGTTTATTGAGCAGTCGCATCCGCCGTTTATCATGCACGGCGGCGACCAAGCCAGCGGTTTTGAATACGAAATATTGGAAGCCATCGGCAAAAAAGAAGGATTTTCCTTGCACTACACCCCCTATTTGTGGGCAGAACTGTTTGATGCCTTACAACAGGGCAAAGCCGATATTATCAGCGCAGGCATTACCGTAACCGATGCGCGTAAAAGCAAAATGCTGTTTGCCAACCCGCATTTTGAAACCGAATCGGTGCTGCTGGTGCATAAAAACAGCAATATCAAGAGCTTTAACGATATTATCGGTAAAAAAATCGCCGCCAAAAAAGGCACGGTACAGGAACAGATTGTCCAGCAATACCAAAAAGGCTACGGGCAAGTGGTGGATATTCCGACCACTTGGATGAGCGTAAGCCGCACCATGACCGCCCAAACCGACGGTGCAGTGGGCGACTTCGGCGTGATGCAGTACTACACCAAACAATACGGTTCGCAATACGGTTTGGAACTGATACGCGACCCCAAAGCCGTTAAAGAACAACTGGCTTTCGCCGTCAAATTAGGCAATAGCGAATTGCAAGGCAAACTCAACAGCGGCTTGGCAAAAATCAAAGCCGATGGCAGCTACGAACGCATTTACCAAAAATGGTTTGGCGAAACCCACAAATAAACCATTGATTTACCTAACCACATAATAAAGTATTACCCATGATTGACCCCATTTTTGCCCTTTCCCCCCTAGACGGCCGCTATGCCGCCGCCGCCGAACCGCTGCGCCCCGTGTTTTCCGAATACGGGCTGATGAAAGCCCGCGTGCGCGTGGAACTGGAATGGCTTAAAACCCTTGCCGCCGCGCCGCAAATCGCCGAAGTGCCGCCGTTTTCCGCCGCCACCGTCAGCGAAATTGACGCGGTGATGCGCGATTTTGACTTAAACGATGCCGCTGCCGTCAAAGCCATTGAAGCCACCACCAACCACGATGTCAAAGCCATTGAATATTGGTTGAAACAACGTTTTGCCGACCATGCCGAAATCGCCGCCGCCGCCGAATTTATCCATTTTGCCTGCACCAGCGAAGACATCAACAACCTGTCGCACGCGCTGATGTTGCGCCAAGCCCGCGATGAAGTGCTGCTGCCGAAGTTGGACGAAATCTGCGCCAAGTTGCGCGAAATGGCACACGCTTTGGCAGACGTGCCGATGATGAGCCGCACCCACGGTCAGCCCGCCACCCCCACCACGCTGGGCAAAGAAATCGCCAATGTGCTTTACCGTTTGCAACGTCAAATCAAACAGTTGCAAAACCAAGAATGCTTGGGCAAAATCAACGGCGCAGTCGGCAACTACAACGCCCATTTAAGCGCGTATCCTGATTTTGATTGGGAAAACCATTGCCGCAACTTTGTGGAACAGGCTTTGGGCTTGACCTTCAATCCCTACACCATTCAGATTGAACCACATGATTATATGGCGGAATTATTCCAAGTTCTCTCCCGCATCAACACCATTTTGATTGATTTCAACCGCGATGTGTGGGGTTATATTTCGCTGGGCTATTTCAAGCAAAAAGTGAAAGAAGGCGAAGTCGGTTCATCTACCATGCCGCACAAAGTCAATCCGATTGATTTTGAAAATTCCGAAGGTAATCTGGGCGTTGCTAATGCCCTACTCGGCTTTTTGGCGGAAAAACTACCCGTTTCACGCTGGCAGCGTGATTTGACCGACAGCACCGTGTTGCGCAATATGGGCGTGGCGGCGGGTTACACCCTGCTGGGCTGGGTGGCGCATCTGCGCGGTCTGAACAAGCTGGAAGCCAATCCCGCCGCGCTTGCCGCCGATTTGGATGCCACTTGGGAACTGCTTGCCGAGCCGATTCAAACCGTGATGCGCCGCTACGCCGTGCCGCAGGCTTATGAACAGTTAAAAGCCCTGACACGCGGTAAAGACGGCATCACGCCCGAATCCTTGCGCCAATTTATTGAAACTTTGGCGATTCCCGCCGAAGCCAAACAGGAATTGCTGGCACTCACGCCCGCGCTTTACATCGGTAAAGCAGCGGATTTGGCGAAGCGGATTTAGACAAAATCCCCGCCTTTCCGTATAATATACGCCGTTTTTCTGCTGCCTGAATATGTGGTTTTTCCGCACGTTTAGGCAGCTTTGCTACCCATGTCTTTTTCAGGAAAGCCCATTATGAGCCAATCCCTCAGCTACCGCGATGCCGGCGTGGACATCGCCGCCGGCGACCAACTGGTTGAAAACATCAAGCCTTTTGCCAAACGCACCCTGCGCCCCGAAGTATTGGGCGATTTGGGCGGATTTGGCGCACTGGTGGAAATCAGCCGCAAATACCGCAATCCCGTGTTGGTCAGCGGCACGGACGGCGTGGGGACGAAACTCAAGCTGGCGTTTGAATGGGACAAACACGACACCGTTGGCATTGATTTGGTGGCGATGAGCGTAAACGATATTTTGGTTCAAGGTGCAGAACCTTTGTTTTTCCTAGATTATTTCGCCTGCGGCAAGCTGGATGTGGCGCGCGCCACCGATGTGATTAAAGGCATTGCCGAAGGCTGCGAACAATCGGGTTGCGCCCTGATTGGCGGCGAAACCGCCGAAATGCCCGGAATGTACCCCGAAGGCGAATACGATTTGGCGGGCTTTGCCGTGGGCGTGGTGGAAAAAGACCAAGTGATTAACGGGCGCAGCATTGCCACAGGCGATGTGGTGCTGGGCTTGGCATCCAACGGCGCCCATTCCAACGGTTATTCATTGATTCGCAAAATTTTGGCGCGGGACAAACCCGATTTGGACGCTCCGTTTGACGGCGGCAAAACCCTGCGCGAAGCCATTATTGCGCCGACACGCTTGTATGTGAAACCGATTTTACAAGTCTTAAAACAATACGAAATCAAAGGTATGGCACACATCACGGGCGGCGGCATCACCGAAAACCTGCCGCGCGTGCTGCCTGAAAACTGCGTTGCTCAAATCAAGGCTTCCGCATGGCAGATGCCCAAGCTGTTCCAATGGCTGCAACAGGCAGGCAATGTGGACACGCAGGAAATGTACCGCACCTTTAACTGCGGCATCGGCATGACGCTGGTGGTGTCTGCCGAAGTGGCGGATGCCGTTGCCGCCCTGTTAAGCGAATTGGGCGAAACCGTGTACCGCTTGGGCGAAATCCGCACCCGCAATGGCGACGAACATCAAACCCAAATCGCATGAATCCTGCCCTAATTTGGCAGGAAAACTGCCCCGCCGCCCCCGACAGCGCACTCTACCGCTTGGCAACGCAGCAATCGCTGACCCAAGCCCTACGCGCCACGGGGGCGGCGTTTGATGTGGATTTGCGTTATTTGGGCGTGGCGGACGTGCCTGCCTGTTTGCAGGACTGTTTACCCAACACACAAGCCTTTATCCGCGAAGTGGATTTGCGCTTAAACGGCACGGCGGTGGTACGCGCCTACAGCGCCTGCGCCATCGGTTCGGCGTGGCAAACCGTATTGCATTGCGGCAGCCGCCCTTTGGGGGAAATTTTATTTGGCGATAAGGCTTGCCAATGGACACGCAGCCCGATGCAATACAGCATAGCACTTTCAGGCAGTGTGCTGGCGCGGCGGTCGTGGTTTGGTAATCCGAACGGGGAAATTTTGTATTTGGCGGAATGTTTTTTGGCAGCAATGGCAGATTTTGTTTAACGGCATTTTTACCACACCCACTACACGCAATCCCTACCGCTGCCGCAAAACGCGCTATAATCCGCCTTTTTTCACGCTGTCTGCACAGGCAGCCGTTTATTGAATCACACAAAAGGAATATCCCCATGTTTGGAAAAGCCGGACTCGGCGGCCTGATGCAGCAGGCGCAAAGAATGCAGGACAACATCAAAAAAGCCCAAGCCGAATTGGCACAAACCGAAGTGGTGGGCGAAGCGGGCAACGGCTTGGTTCGCATTACCGCCACCTGTAACCACGCTGTCCGCGCCGTACACATCAGCCCCGACCTGATTGCCGAAGCCGCAGACGATGCAGAAATGTTGGAAGATTTGGTGCTTGCCGCGCTCAATGAAGCCCACGATAAAGCCGAAGCCGCCACTTCTGCGCGGATGTCGCAATTTACCCAAGGTTTGCCCCCCGGTATGGGCGATTTCTTTAAATAAATCATTCTGCTGACAACGGCATCGGTGCGCCGCCGATGCCGTTATTTTTTATCGGAACATCCATTATGCCCCTATCCGCCGCTTCCCTGCCCGCGCTGCCGCCCTTGTCCCTATACGTCCATATTCCGTGGTGCGTACAAAAATGTCCCTATTGCGATTTTAATTCGCACCGCTTGCCCGCCGTGTTAGACGAAACACACTATATCAACGCCCTATTGATTGATTTACAACAAGAATTACCCAATATTTGGGGGCGCAGCGTGGAAACCGTGTTTATCGGCGGCGGCACGCCCAGCGTATTCAGTGCCGAATCGATTAACACCTTACTCAGCGGCATCCGTGCGCTGGTCAAACTCAATCCCGAAGCCGAAATCACTTTAGAAGCCAACCCCGGTACATTTGAACGCGAGCGTTTTCAAGGTTTTAAAGAAGCAGGCATCAACCGCTTATCCGTCGGCGTGCAAAGTTTTGACAACGACAAACTGCACACCCTTGGGCGCATTCACAACGCCGATGAAGCCCGCGCCGCGCTGCACACTGCCACCCAGATTTTTGAACGGGTAAACATTGATTTAATGTATGCCCTACCCCAGCAAACCCCCACACAAGCACAACATGATGTACAAACCGCTTGCGATTTGGGCGTGTCGCACATCAGTGCCTACCACCTCACTTTAGAACCCAATACCGCTTTCGCCCACCGTCCGCCATCAGGTTTGCCTGTAGATGATGCCGCGCAAGACATTGAAGATGCCGTTCATCACACCCTCACCCAAAACGGTTTTCAGGCTTACGAAACCAGCGCGTTTGCCAAACACACCAGCCAACGCGCCCGCCACAATCTGAATTATTGGCAGTTTGGCGACTACATCGGCATCGGCGCGGGCGCACATGGCAAAATTTCCTATCCGCAGCGCATCGAACGCACCGTCCGCAGCCGTCACCCCAACGACTATTTACGCGCCATGCACGGTAATCCCGCCGATGCGATTGTGCGCCGCGATATTCCCGTTCAGGATTTGGCGGGCGAATTTATGATGAACGCGCTGCGCCTGCAGGACGGCGTGCCTGCCGCGTGGTTGCCCGAACGCACAGGCGTTTCCCCTGCCCGTATCGCCCGCGCCATCGCCCAAGCCCAACAAAAAGGTCTGCTCGACAGCGACCCGCGTTATTTCCGCGCCACCGCTTTAGGCAGACGTTTTTTAAACGATTTAATCGGATTATTTTTATATAGTTAATGTGATTTATTTTTCATACAAGGCGGCGATGCCGCAGACAGTATGGGTAATACGGCAAGGCGAGCCAACGCCGTATGAGAAATAAAGCATATTGACTATAGACGGCACAGGCTGGGTATAATCCCCGTTTTTACCCACACCCGCCCCAATAATGTCCGACAACCGTTCCGATTTCCGTCCTGCGCCGCTGCGCCGCCGCCTGTTTGCCCTCAGTTACGAATCTTTGCTGGTGGGCGCAGTCGGTATGGTGGCACTGTTGCCCGCCGCCGTGCTGCAAACCCTCGCGCAACACCGTTTGCCCGCCTTATTGCCCTTTATGCCCGTGATACAAGCCGTATTGCTGTTGGGCGGATGGTGGCTGTATTTCAGACTGAATTGGCGGCGCGAATCGCAAACGCTGCCGATGCGGGTGTGGCGCATTGGTTTAAGCGCGGCAGACGGCGCACGCCCCAGCTTGGCACGTTTGCGCCTGCGTTTTGCTTGGGCGAGTATCTTTTTGATTTTTATTCCGCTGATGGCGTATATCGCTTTTAAACACATGGGCGTTGCCCCGCGCATGGCGTTTTTTACCGCGCTGCTGTGGTGGATTTTGCCGTGGGGATTTGCGCTGTTTCATCCGCAACGGCAGTTTTTATACGACCATTTGGCGGGAACGCGCTTGGAAGACTTAAGGAACACACCATGAATCACTGGATACTGCTGGCGTGTGCGATTGCTGCGGAAGTATGCGGTACCAGCTTATTGAAATACAGCAACGGCTTTACCCGCATCGCGCCCACATTGGGCGCGTTGGTGGCATTCGCGGTGGCGTTTTATCTGGTGTCGCTGGTATTCCGCACCTTGCCCGTAGGCATTACTTATGCCATTTGGTCGGGCTCGGGCATTGTGCTGACGGCTTTAATCGGCTGGGCGTTTTGGGGACAAAAACCTGATTTTCCCGCCTTGGCAGGCATGGCAATGATTATCGGCGGGGTGGTGGTGATTCAATTGTTTTCGCGCTCAACAGGCGGACATTGATTTACAACCATTTTTTAAAACCCCGCGCCTGTATCAACGCGCCGATATGGGCTTTCGCCGAAGCCGCTAACGACGGCAGGTAATAGCCCCCTTCCAGCACCGACACAATACGCCCCTGCGCGTGACGTTCGGCAATCAACACAATTTTTCGGGTTAGCCAAGCAAAATCGGCTTCGGTCAAACACAAATGTCCGATGTCATCATCACGGTGTGCGTCAAATCCCGCCGACAAGAAAATCATCTGCGGATTAAACGAAGCCAGTTTCGGCAACCATTGCGCCCGCACCAAATAACGGAACGCGGCACTGCCGTCACCTGCCTGTAACGGATAATTGAAAATATGGTGGCGGTCGCCGCGCACGGCATCGGTTTCGCTGCCGTTAAAGGGATAAAGCGGAAATTCAAAAGACGACAGCATCAACACACGCGGGTCGCCCGCAAAAATATTTTCTGTGCCGTCGCCGTGGTGCAGGTCAAAATCAATCACGGCAATGCGTTTAAGACGGTATTCGGCAACGGCGTGCATCACGCCTACGGCAATATTATTGATAAAACAAAAACCCGATGCTTGGTCGGCAGCGGCGTGATGCCCCGGTGGACGCACGGCACAAAAGGCGTTCTTGGCGTGTTTGCGCATGACCATATCTACGGCTTTGACCACCGCACCCGCTGCGTAACGGGCTGCGTTTAAGGTATTGTGAGCCAAATAGGTGTCTTCATTGATTTTAACCACGCCGTTATCCGTGGGCAAACGGTTTTCCAAATCCGCCAAATAACGGCGGCTGTGCACCCGCGCCAATTGGATGTCCGATACTTCGGGGGCATCGGTTTTTTGCAAACGCGCCCACAGCGGCGATTTTTTTAATGCCTGTTCAATTACGGTGATGCGTTCGGGCTGTTCGGGGTGCAGGGCATCGGTAAAGGCTGCCAAGCAGTGCGGGGAACTGACCCACGCGGTACGCCCGCGGTAGCCCACGGCGCGTAACAGGCGGCGTTTGAAAAAACGCAGATAACGCACAGGCAGTAAAAACAAGCGCATCAAGCGCGGCGGTAGGCGTAAGGGCTTCATGCGGATGTTTTTAAATAGTGTTCCAACATCGCCAGCGCGTATTGCACGGCTTGGGTGCGGATTTGGCGGCGGTCGCCGTCAAAACGGTATTGTTTCGCCCAAATACGCTGTTTGGTGGCAAACCCGAACCACACTGTTCCTACGGGTTTGGCTTCGCTGCCGCCGTCCGGTCCAGCAATGCCCGTTATCGCCAAGGCATAATCGTTGCGGGTCGCCACCAGTGCGCCCAATGCCATTTCACGCACGGTTTCTTCGCTGACTGCACCGTAATGGCGCAAAGTGGCGGGCATCACATTGAGCTGTTCGGTTTTGGCTTGGTTGGAATAAGTGACAAAACCGCGTTGGAAAAAGGCAGAACTGCCCGCTTGCGAGGTCAGTTCCGCCGCCAACAGCCCACCCGTGCAGGATTCAGCAGTGGTAACGGTTTGTTTGCGGGCAGTGAGTTCGCGGGCGATGTATTCGATTCGGGTCATGGTTACAGGTTTTCAGACGCTTTGCGGCGGTTTGCGCCCGCCACCATTTCAAGCAGATACAAACGGCAATCCAAATTGCCGTTAAACACAGGGATTTTGCGTTTGGGCGACAAGCGCATCAGCTTGGTCATTTCGCGGTCGCTGCTGAGCAGTGCCGCCATCCAACCTGCATAATGCTGTTTCAGCCAGCTACCCAACTGCGGATACAGCGCGTGCAAAGCCTGTACTTCCGCCAAACGCACGCCGTAAGGCGGATTAGACAGCAGAATGCCCGCCTCGGCAGGCGGGCGCGTATCGCATACGTCTTGACAGGAAAACGCAATCACATCTGCCACCCCTGCCGCCGCCGCATTGCTACGCGCAGCGGCAATCATGGCGCGGTCGTGGTCGGACGCAGCAATCGGCGCAACAGGCACATCGCGCACCGCAGCACGCGCTTCATCACGCACCTGCTGCCACAGCCCCGCATCAAAGCCCTTTAAATGCTCAAACGCAAAACCACGCATCAATCCGGGGGCGCGATTTTGTGCCAGCCAAGCCGCTTCAATGGCAATTGTGCCGCTGCCGCAAAACGGGTCTTGAAACGGCTGCGTACCGTTATATCCCGCCAACACCAGCAGTCCCGCCGCCAAATTCTCACGCAAAGGCGCATCGCCCTGCTCGCGGCGATAACCGCGTTTAAACAATGCCTCGCCGCTGGTGTCCAACAGCAGCACCGCTTCACGCTCGCCCGCAAACACATGAATACGCACATCAGGTTGCTCTTTGCTCACGCTCGGACGTGCGCCCGTTTCCGCACGGAACACATCGCACACCGCGTCTTTTACTTTTAAAGCAGCAAAGTTCAGGCTTTTTAACGGCGAACGTTTGCCCTCGATATGGATTTTAAAACGCTGTTGCACATCAAACCATTGTGTCCACGCACAACGCTGCGCCAAGCCATAAATATCCTGTTCGCTGCGGTACTTGCCCCGCGCCAGTTCCAATAACACACGTGAAGCGGTGCGGCTGTGCAAATTGGCGCGGTACACTTCCGCCAAACCGCCCACACACGACACCCCGCCATCTGTCGCCCGAACCGCCGTACAGCCGATTGCGCTTAATTCTTGCGCCAACACGCCTTCCAAACCGCGCGGGCAAGTGGCAAATAAAGTATAAATCATGAAAACATTTCAAAAAAGCAGTCAGCAGCGATTATACTGCGTTTGCCGCAGCGTGTCTGTCAGGCAGCGTTTTTTGCCGTTTCATGCACGGGGGCGCGAATCAAGCCCACCCCAAACGCATGCGGACCGATATGCGCCGCCACCACAGGGCTGATGGGATAAGACGGCAGATGGCGCAACTGATTACGCGATTCCAAAATATCTTCCAAATCGCGGTGCAGTTCCAAATCGCCCGAATACAGCGTAAACACCGAATAACTGCCGTGTTCCAACACCCGCGCCACACGGTCGGACAACACCCGCATTGCCCGCGCCGTCGTCATAATCCGTTCCGCCACTTCCGCCTCGCCCCTGCGGTTGATATGAATCAGCGGTTTTAAGCGCAACAGATTGGCAACAAAGCCCGACACCCGCGACAAACGCCCGTTATACAGCAGATAGCTCAAATCCGACACCCCGAACATCACTTGGCAGTCGCTGCGCAGCTCATCCAAGCGCGACAAAGTTTGTTCCATAGACAGACCCTTTTTAAAACAACGGTCTGCTTCCAATGCCATCATGCCCTCAATAAACGTTCCGCTGCGGCTGTCAAACACACGGATAATCATTTTTCCTTCAAACAGCGGAATAATTTCGCGCACACGGGCGCAGGTTTTGCTCAAGGCTTCCGACATGCCCACAAACAGCACTTCCCGATAGCCTTCATCCATAATTTTTAAGAAAAATTTGGTAATTTCCAAACGGCTCGGCGGCGAGGTTTTCGCCAATGCCTGCGGATTTTCCAACATCCAGTTCTGAAAATCACCGTTTTTCAGGCTCAAACCGTCAATATAACGCCTGTTGCCCAATTCAATATTTAAACGCAAAATACGGATATTGTGTTGATAAGGGTGATAATCCAAACACGAAGTGGACATTGCCACAACCAGTTTTTTACCCATACAGACAGTTTCCTAATGCACAGTCATACCGTTATTGTAAAGAATTTTAACGTAAATTGATATACAACGGCAGCGATGCCGCTGCCATAACTTTGCGGTAGGCTTGCGCCTTTTGCAGCAAAGGCAAAGGATAGGCGCGTGATGAAGAAGGCAGACGGTATAAAGTCAGCTCACGCCCCGCACAGCAGGCGGTAACGGGCGCAGCAATAGTTGGCAATTTCGCCCCTGCGCCCAACTGCGGCAGCAGGATTTGCGCCGCCTTATCGCCGGTAAACGCCACAGTTTGACACTGCGGCAGCCGTGTCAGCAGCTCGGATAAATCCACTGCCTGCACCACTTCCAAAAAACGGTCGGAAGCATTACCGCGCAAACGGCGCACTTGCGCCGCCGCATCGCCCACCGCAATGCCCGCTTGATTTAAAAACGCACGGATTGCCTGTTCGCGAAACGTTTTGGCAGCCGTATCCACAAAATAATCCTTATCGCCAAAAAACACCAGCCCGAAAATCCGCCACATATCGTTTTGAAAATTGGGATAATAAAAATCCATTTTCCAACGCCCGCGCGGTGGCGGAAAACTGCCGAGCATCAGCAATTTGGTATGCGGCGGCGCAAACGGCGGCAGCGGGTGGGGTTCAATGGCAATATTTTCACTGTTCATTATTTATCCGTTTGAATATGGCAGGCTTCGTATAAAGGCAACAAATCCCGCACCGTGTCCGCTATCCACACAACCGCATTGGTATCCGCCAAATTTTCTTTGGCGATGTGTTTGCCGATACAGTAAAAGTCTTGCTGATCACGCAAGGGCAAACCGTTTTCAGGCAACTGGTTTACCGTGATGTAATCGGCATACTCGCCCTCGCTGTCGCGCCAAAACTCAAAATCGGCAAAACGCTTTTTGTCCAACGCAATAAAACCGTTTTGGTAATCCGCCAAAGTGTAGGCGGAACGGTCGGCGCGGTGGGCGTGCCAATCCAAACTGACGGTTAAACGGCGGCGGTTGAGCAACAGCGATAAAATCGCCGCCGAATCCTGATAATGTGCATATTTGAGAAAGGCAAAAAAATGAGCGCGTACCTGCCAGCCGTTACACCAGCGTTCAATATGCGGCGGCGCAAACGGCGCACCCAAAACCTGCGCCGCTGCATTGACCGTTTCGCGCCAATCCTGCCACGCCGCTTTATAAGCCGCTTTTAACGGTTCGATTTGTTCGGGGCAATATTGTTTTAATTGCACAAATTGATAGAAGGGTTGGCTGAGTAAATCGCAGTGCTGTTCACTTAATTGCATGTTTGACACTTTCGTTTTACAGATAGCTTGAGACATGTCAAATAATGCATAATTTGTCGTAGTTTAATTTGTTCCATATACTGCGACATATACACCCAATCAGGTTGCCCATTTCCATTTTCAGGCAGCATGATTTTTTGACGCGACATTCGTGTGGCATTGAATTTATAGCCATATTGATATTTGGATTTTTGTTGCAAAATCGCCGCTTTTAAAAACAAATAAGCATATTTATCCGCATTTTCAGATTTGATTTTCAAGCGTTTCACATCATCGGAAAACAAACATTCATACGGATGATAAAAATTTTCCACCACGCTACCATTGTAATTCACACCCAAAACATTTTTATCCAAACTGCTGTTTTGATTGGCAACAAAAGCAGTAATGCCATTATTGCTGTCGCTTGCACCAACAAATGGCATATTACCAATAATCATATCCTGTTTGGTTAGCCGAACACCTGACAAAATCTCGCAAACCTCTTCAATCGCAAAAACCGCCCACTTAATTTGAGTTTTGCAAAACGCTACCCCCCCCTGCACGAAATTTTCAATATAATTCAATGAATTATAATATTTTAATAGAGTGTGAATTTTATTTTGCTCAATTTGGCGCATAAAATTTTCCATAAATTGCCAATCGGGTTTTCCTTCTGAATTAACTGGCAATAAGATTTTCTCTCGCTGAATCCGTTTATCATTGATTTCACGATTAAATGAATATTTTTCTTCCAACCGTTTAAGTAAAGTTGAAAGAAATAGATAAACATATTTATTAGGCTGTTCCATTTGCAAAGCAGTAACATGGTCGCTGGCAACGAATCGATAATGATGAAAAAAAGTTGAGCCAACACTGCCACTGTTTGCCAATGTCAAACAATTCTCAAAAATGCGGACACCTAACGAATTACCAATGAAATTATCCACGCCATTGTTACTCGCAGTTGATGAAACATATGGCATTTCACCAGCTTGTTGATTGCCTTTGGTTAATCGCTTCCCACGTTGAATTTTGGTAAAAATATCGGAAATAAAAAATTCACGCCATTCAATTTCTTTCAAGTTGCCTGAATGTGTCCTCAACTCACTCATCATCTTTCCCCAATCCAAATAAATACCCACGACCATGTGTTATCATATTGACTTCAAAAGTCAAATAATCGGCAATCACTTGTTCAAAATCCGCTTCCGTTGGAATTTCATCATTGAAATAGTAAAACGAATGCAGCCATTCATCATCGGCTTCAATCGTGGTTTCCACGCAGAATTTGCTTTCCGCAGACAGCCTGCCATGCCAAACGTCCAATAAATGTTCTTTTTTGTCTTTTGCACTAACCGTTTCCACCAAACCAATGTGTTTTTGCACTTCAAAACCGTCATTTTCAAAATTGATAAATTTGACCATTTTGTCTTTATCATGCGCGATGCCAGTGGTGAAAATGGCGATACAAGGGTTGGTTCCTACACCGTAAAAAGTATTTTTATTCAACGTAATCACACCTTCCAACGTGTGTTTTTTCAAAATATTTTCTTTAATAGATTGTTCCTCTTTGGTTTTTCCTGTCATTGATGATTGTGGCACAATCACAATTGCTTTGCCGTCTGCCGTCAAAGAATCCAGCAAACGTTCGGTAAAAGCCATTTCATATAAATTTGGATTGTTTGTTGAGCCTTGCGAATACGGCGGATTCATCATGCCGATATTGCAGCCTTTTAGCTGTAATTGTGCAGGATTTTGTTTTAAAAAATCTTCTTGCTCTAAATTACTTTTACCATCGCCACGCAAAATCATATTGGTGGTAGCAATGGTAAACATATACGGTTGTAATTCAATGCCGTGTAAGTTTTCTTTGCGAATACGGCGTTTTTCCACATCTTTATCGGTTTTTTCCAACATATGGTGCATGGCTGCAATCAAAAAACCTGCCGTACCGCAGCAAGGGTCAAAAACCTTATCACTCGGCTTTAGATCAATCAATTCACAAAATAACTCAACAACATGACGTGGAGTTAGTATAATACCAAGCGTTTGCCCATCGCCACCTGAATACGACATAAATTCGCCATAAAACCGCCCTAAATAGTCTTCTGACGATTGAATGTTTTTGATGTTTTTATAAATATGCTCATAAATAAATTGGGCGTAATGTTTCAAAGGCGTTTTACCCAAAGTAGGATTGACTTCGTTAATCGCTTTGGTATCTTTAATTACCAAAAATTGACTGAGCAATTTGTCTTTTTTGACTTCGGGTTGAACTTGAGCGCGTTGCAAATTGCTGGCAATCGCTTCACAAATTTTCTGCCCATCGGTTTTGACATCATCTCCATTCAACAAATCTAAACTGAAATTTTGAAAATCAATTTCGCGCAATGCCAACAAAATACCAGAAACAATCAATGGTTTGTCTTTATCTTGAATGCTGCCATAATTGCGTAAATCTTCATGCAAGGCTTTGGCATCTTTTAAAATTTCAGCGGTGGTTCTCTCTTCGTCCGTTTGTTCTTTCAAAATGTATTTGGTGTAATATCCTTTGATGTTTTTCTCATTAAAAAGCGTAAATGTCTCAACATCTTCCAACTCTTTGTATTCACCCCGCTCATTGATAAACAAGGGTGAAATTTTGTGGCGTTTGTCATCACCTGACACACCAATCGCAATCACTTTGTTATAACTGGTTTTTTTCGCCAAATGAATGCCATAATGCAAAGCACCATTAACCGCAAAATCGGTAATGCTTTTCTTTTCTTGGCAAATCAGTTGTTCGGTATTGCGTTGAATGTGTTTGGCAATATCCGCTTTGTCTTCAATCACAATCACGAAATCTTGTACCACACCACAATATTCAGGAAAACCTGTATTACCTTTGCCTGATTTGGACGCAGTTTTGAGTGCGTCATCCAATTCTTTAATGGAACTGCCTTGTGGGTCTAATGAAATACCAGCTTCTTTCAATAATTCATAAACCCATAAATCGGTTTTGACTTCTTTTTTTGCCATAATTTTTATTACGTTAAAGTTATAAAATTGAATATAAAGTACAAAAAGTTTTAAAGCAGTCTCTATTTTACCTCTTCAACTTGGCAAACGCATCTGCCATAGCGGAATTGCGCGGGGCGGTTTCGCGTTTGTCTGGGCGCGGGGCGCGGCGTTTTTCAGGCTGTGTGTTTTGGCTTTTGGCGGGGGCATCGTCGTTCAGGCGCATAGACAGGGCAATGCGTTTGCGCGGGGCATCTACTTCCAGCACTTTCACTTTTACCACGTCGCCCGCTTTCACCACTTCGCGCGGATCTTGCACAAATTTATCCGCCAGTGCGGAAATATGCACCAAGCCGTCCTGATGCACGCCGATATCGACAAATGCGCCGAAATTGGCGACATTGGACACCACGCCTTCCAAAATCATGCCTACCTGCAAATCGCTGATTTCGTTAATGCCTTCGGCAAAAGCGGCGGTTTTAAATTCGCCGCGTGGGTCGCGCCCCGGTTTTTCCAGCTCTGCCAAAATATCGCTGATGGTGGGCAAACCAAAACGTTCGTCAATAAAATCGGTGGCTTTAATTTGGCGGATTTGGTCGCGGTTGCCAATCAGTTCGGCGGCGGTCAGTTTTTGCTGCGCCAGCATTTTGGCAACCACGGGATAGGCTTCGGGGTGGACGGCAGAGGCGTCCAAAGGTTCGCTGCCGCCGTTAATACGCAGAAAACCTGCTGCCTGTTCAAAGGTTTTTTCGCCCAAACGGGGGACTTTAAGCAGGGCATTTCGGTTGGCAAATGCGCCGTTGGCATCGCGATAAGCAACGATGTTTTTGGCTAAAGTGTTGTTTAAACCTGAAATCCGTGCCAGCAAGGGCGCAGAAGCGGTGTTTACGTCCACACCCACGGCGTTGACGCAGTCTTCCACCACGGCATCCAGCGATTTTGCCAAACGGCTTTGATTGACATCGTGTTGATACTGCCCGACACCGATGGATTTGGGGTCAATTTTCACCAGTTCGGCAAGCGGGTCTTGCAGGCGGCGGGCGATGGAAACGGCACCGCGCAGGCTCACGTCCAAATCGGGAAACTCGGCGGCGGCAAGCTCGGAAGCGGAATAGACAGACGCGCCCGCTTCGGATACGGTGATTTTGTGCAAGCCGCTTTCAGGCAGCCTGTGCAACAGTTCGGCGGCGAGTTTGTCGGTTTCGCGGCTGGCGGTGCCGTTGCCGATGGCAATCAGTTTGATGTGATGTTGTTTAACCAAACGCGCCAAGGTGTTCAGGGCGTTTTCCTGTTGGTGCAGATAGACAACGGCGGTGTCCAATAATTTGCCTGTGTCGTCCACGACGGCGGTTTTGATGCCTGTGCGGAAACCAGGGTCAAGACCCAAAGTGGGCAAACGTCCTGCGGGGGCGGCAAGCAGCAGGTCTTTGAGGTTTTTGGCAAAAACGGTAATGGCATCGGCATCCGCCTGTTCTTTTAAGGCAGACAGGGCTTCGGTTTCCAAGGAAACAAACAGTTTGCCGCGCCACGCCAGCCGCACGGTGTCGCGCAACCACGCATCGGCGGCACGTCCGCGCTCGGCAATGCCGAAATGGGCGGCAACGGTGTCGGCATAGGCATCTTCGGCGGCGAGGGCGTGGTCGTCCTGATAGCTTAAAAATACGCGCAACACGCCTTCATTGCGTCCGCGCAGCACCGCCAAGGCACGGTGGCCGGGCATGCGGCACAGGGCTTCGCGGTGGTCAAAATAATCGCGGAATTTTTCGCCTTCAGCTTCTTTGCCTGCCAGCACTTCGGCACGGATTTCGGCTTCGTGCCACAGTTTTTCGCGCAAACGCCCGACCAGTTCGGCATCTTCGGCAAATTGCTCGATTAAAATGGCGCGTGCGCCGTCCAAAGCGGCTTTGGTGTCGGCAATGTGTTCGTTCAGATAGGCGGCGGCTTCGCTTTCAGGCTGGCGCGTGGGGTCAGACAGCAAGGCATCTGCCAAAGGCTGCAAACCGTGTTCGCGTGCGATTTGAGCTTTGGTGCGGCGTTTGGGTTTGTAGGGCAGATACAGGTCTTCCAACGCGGTTTTGTTGTCGCAGGCTTCAATGGCGGCTTGCAGTTCGGCAGTAAGTTTGCCTTGCTCGCTGATGCTGTTTAACACGGTGGTTTTGCGCTCTTGCAGTTCGCGCAGATAAGTCAGGCGTTCAGACAGTTGGCGTAATTGTGTGTCGTCCAAACCGCCTGTGGCTTCTTTGCGGTAGCGGGCGATAAAAGGCACGGTTGCGCCTTCGTCCAACAAGGCAACGGCGGCGGTGATTTGAGCGGGGGAAGCAGCCAATTCGGTGGCAAGCAGGGCGTGAATATCCATTACAGTCTTTCGGTTAAACGCACAGACAGGGTGTCGCCCTGCCTGAAAAAAGTTTTATTTTACCGCTGCAAACGGCGGAATTCCAAACCCAAAAGAAGCAAAAGGAAATCAGGCAGAAAATGGCATACGCGATGCGTACGCTATGATTTGATTTGGCTGCCTGTTTCTGTTTGACAGGGTAACAAACCGTCAAACAGAAACAGGCAGCCGCAAAAGAACGTTATTCAACACGTTCGCCGTGAATATGCAAATCCAAGCCTTCACGCTCGACATCGTATTCCACCCGCAAACCGCCGCCAAAACGCTGAATCAGCCACAGCACGCCCGCACTGACCACACCGCTGTACACCGCCGTTACCGCCACATCTTTAAACTGAATCCACAATTGCCGCATCGGTTCTGCCGTACCGCCGAAAACCGAATTGTCAAAACACAGCCCCGTCAGCAATGCCCCGACAATCCCGCCAAAACCGTGAATACCGAAAGCGTCCAAGCTGTCGTCATAACCCAATTTGCGTTTCAACACTGCGACAGAAAGATAACACGCTGCCGCTGTGAGTGCGCCAATGGCAAACGCTCCCTGTAAATTTACAAAACCCGCTGCGGGTGTAATCCCCACCAAGCCTGCCACTGCGCCCGAAGCCAAACCCAAAGCAGACGGGCGGTGTCCGACCACTTTTTCACACACCATCCATGCCAACGCCCCTGTTGCTGCTGCAATCTGCGTGGTTGCCACCGCCATTCCCGCCGCCGCATTCGCCGCCACCGCCGAACCGCCGTTAAAACCGAACCAGCCCACCCACAACATCGCTGCGCCCACCAAAGTAAACGCCATATTGTGCGGCGGCATCGCTTCGCGCCCGTAACCCACGCGCCGTCCCAACATCAAACACGCCACCAAACCCGCCACGCCCGCATTCACATGCACCACCGTACCGCCCGCATAATCCAATACACCGCCATTAGCCATAAAGCCGCCGCCCCACACCCAATGGCACACCGGCACATACACCAGCAAAAACCACGCCCCCGTAAACCACATCATCGCACCAAAGCGCATCCGCTCGGCAAACGCCCCTGAAATAATCGCCGCCCCGATAATCGCAAACGTCATCTGAAAAAACATAAACACCGTTTCCGGGACTGTCGGCGCGTTGGGCATTACGGTTGCCGTTTGTGCCGCCGCATCCACCCCCATGCCCGCCAAAAACAAACGTCCCGTACCGCCAATCAGCGCATTATTCGGCACAAACGCCAGCGAATAGCCCACCGCCGCCCACAACACACTGACCAATGCCGCCGCCGAAAAGCTGTGCATCATGGTCGACAACAGATTTTTCTTCCTGACCATGCCGCCATAAAACAATGCCAAACCCGGCAGCGTCATAAACAACACCAGTATCGCCGACACCATCACCCAAGCCGTATCGCCCGAATCCAATACCGAAAACGGCTGCCTCCACCCGTCTGTTGCCGCAGCCTGTACCACTGTTGGAAAGATAAGGCTTGATACCCATACACCTCGTTTCATGGTTTATTCCTTTCTACTGTTTGATTTTTGCTGTTTAAAAAAGCCAAATCAGATTGGGTCAGACAAAGCTGTTCCCCAACCTTGCCATATTATCCCGAATCACACAACAGCATAAAACATTTAGGAAATTTTAGACTTTTGCATATTCCCGTCATATTTTGGTCTTGCCATATGGTTCAGGAAAGACCAAATTATCTTACCGCACTTTTCCGCCCAATTGACAATTTTTGTAAAGAAGTTTAAACACCAATTTAACAATTTATTGATTAGCGAAAGAAAACATATAACTACAAAATCCGTAACGGTTTATATCCACCCCACCTTGTGATAAAACCCCAAACAGCGATAATCCGAACCGTCAATATTTGGCTGTTTTCAGCCACCGTACCCGAAAACACACAGGTAAGCACAAAATGATTCCCGAAGTAAAACAAACAGAAAACAATCCATTAACCGATTCAAAAGAAGTAATACAAATTTGGCTTGCGCCCATGCAAGGCTTATGCGACCCCGTCATGCGCGATTTGCTGACCCGCATCGGCGGCTATCACGGCTGCGTGAGCGAATTTGTCCGCATTACCCACACCATACACGGACGCGCTGCGTGGCTGCGCCATGTTCCCGAACTGGCGCACGCCAACTTAACCCCCGCAGGCGTGCCGTGCGCCGTGCAGATTTTGGGCAGCGACGAAGCCATGATGGCACAAAACGCCTGTGAAGCTGTGCGTTTTGGTGCAAGGCATATTGATTTAAATTTCGGCTGCCCTGCCCCCACCGTTAATAAACATCAAGGCGGTGCGGTATTATTAAAAGAACCCGAAAAAGTGTACCGCATTGTCCGCAGCGTACGCCAAGCCCTGCCCGACACGGTTGTACTGACCGCCAAAATGCGTTTGGGTTACGACCACACCGATTTGGCATTGGAAAACGCCCAAGCCGCCGAAGCAGGCGGGGCATCGCTGCTCACCGTCCACGCCCGCACCAAAGCGCAAGGCTACCGTCCCCCTGCCGATTGGGCATGGCTGCCGCGCATCCGCCAACATATCCGCATTCCCGTGATGGCAAACGGCGACGTGTTTACCCTGCAAGACTACCACGCCATCCGCCAAACCAGCGGTTGCACCCACATTATGCTGGGGCGCGGTGCAGTAATGCGTCCCGATTTGGCGCGACAAATTTGGCGATACGAACAAGGTCTTCCCATTGATGAAGCTCAATTCCAAAATGAAATTATCACATGGATTCAGTTGTTTATTGATTTGTGCCTACAGCACGAAGCCCAAGGCAAATACGCCATCGCCCGTTTAAAACAATGGCTGGGTATGATGAAAACCGCCTATCCCGAAGCCGAAACCCTGTTTACGCTTATCCGCAAAGAAACCGATATTGCCCGTATTCAACCAATCATCGCCAGTTTCCAATAACCAAACGGCAGCAGAAACATCCACTTCTGCTGCCGTTGTTTTCATTGAAAAAACCTGCGCCGTTTAGTCGCGCAAAGTATCCATCAAATCAATCATAAATTCCGCATCTTCTTCATCAAGCTGCTCAAAACCTTGACTAATCCCCAAATCTGCCAACACCATTTCGCCTGCCCTGTCGCGGCGCATTTGTGTAAAGGCATCGCACAGGGGACGGCGGTGCGCCGCCGAATCGGGGTGTACCACCAACACATGGCTGATGTCGTCCAAACGGCTTTCCATCAGTACGTGCAAACGCTCGCGGGTGCTGGTGTTAAACGCGCGGTAGGCAGAAGACAGAAAAAATGCAGCCTCGGCTTCACGCGCAATCAAACGGCGTGCAGCAGCCTGAAAAGTAGCGGCTTTTTCCCAACGGATATCGTATTCCGACAAAGCCGCCGATTCCAACAAACGCAAACCCACCAAACGCACATCGGCATTGTCGGTTACCAAAATACGCGATTGTTCGGGCAGCTCGTCCGAATGCTGAAACGGCGCATCGGCATAGGTGGCAATTACCATTTCATCGGGGCAGTCAATCGGGCGCACCACAGGCAGATAACCTTCGCGGCGGATTAACTCGGCAGCGTGAAAGGGATTGGCATACACCAAATCCACGCGGTTTTGCTGATACATTTGGCTTTCTTCCTGCGAATCGGCAGGGGTAAGCAAGCGGATACGCAAACCGGTGCGCTTTTGCAGCAGGGTATTGAAAATGTGCCAGCCGGAAAAGTTTTCGGGCGGAAAATCGGGGGCAATCAGAAAATTCAACATATCGCGCCCCCGTTAGAAGGCTTTGGACAAGTCGTGCTGCGCCAATTCTTTGACTGCCTGACGCGCTTTAAGCAAAATCATGCCCAATTTGGCATCTTCGCGGGCAGTGAGCATCAGCACCGCTTCTTCGCCGGCGCGAACCAGCAAAATATAGCCGTCGTCGCCCTTTACCATAATTTGGTCCAGTTTGCCGCAGCTTAATTCTTTGGTGGCGCGGTTGCCCAATGCCTGCAATGCCGCCGACACACCGCCCACACGGTCAATATCCGTGCCTTGGCGCAAGGCTTCGGCAATTGCCAAACCGTCGGTAGAAATCAGTGCCGAAGCGGTAATGTCGGCGGTGGAATGGTTTAAATCTTCCAACACACGTTGGATGTAACGCTTATTCATCAGAAACTCCTGAAATATGTGTTATGCTGCAGCGGTATGGTTTTGTTCCTGCGCCAGCATTTCGGCATACAGGGCGCTGACTTCTTCAATTTTGCTGCGGGCGGGTTTGCGGCGCACCGAGGTATAACCCTGCACTTCGCCTTTGCGGATATTGGGAATCACGGTGGCATACACCCAATAACAGCCGCCGTCTTTACGCAGGTTTTTCACATAGCCGTACCATTTTTTGCCTGCCTGCAGCGTTTCCCACAAATCGCGGAACACAGCTTCGGGCATATCCGGATGGCGCAGCACACAATGCGGACTGCCAATCAGCTCTTCGCGCGTCCAGCCGCTCAATTCCACAAAAGGCTCGTTGGCGTGTGTGATGATGCCGTTCAAATCGGTGCGCGAAGTAATCAGGCAGCCGTCGGGATATTCGGCTTCATAATCGGTAACAAACACCCGATATTCCTCGCCATAATAATTTTTCCGCGACACAGCCCGATTCGCCCCTTGCGGCTCGGGCATCTGCAACACCCTGACAGACATCGTTTGGGTTTTCTTTTCGGTCATTTATTGTCCTTGATTTTTAATGTAACCAAATCCGCAGCGCACACTGCCAGTGTTGGTACGGATTCACGTCCCCGCACAAATCATTGTTTCTGCTGAAAGCAAAAAACAATCACACCCATTGGGTTTGATGTTGGCGGGCAGGCAAATATACACAAAACCACCCGTTTGCGCTGCACAAAAATTTTGACATCGGTCAAACATACGCCATATTCCGCGCAGGCGCAGTTCTTTCAAAAAACCGCCAAAACGCGTACAATTTAAAGTTTTGTTTTATCAAACACGATTATTTTCAAGAAAGATTCAGCATGAGCGAAACACAGCATTCCGCCGCCGAAGAAACGATTTTGGACGAAAACCAAATCATCGCCGTCCGCCGCGAAAAACTGAACGCCATCCGCAGCCAAGGCATTGCCTTTCCGAATGATTTCCGCCGCGATGCCTTTGCGGGCGATTTGCAGGCGCAATACGGCGACATCAGCAAAGACGAACTGGACCCGCAAAATATTCCCGTGAAAATCGCGGGGCGCATGATGCTCAAACGCCAAATGGGTAAGGCGAGTTTTGCCACCATTCAAGACGTCAGCGGGCAAATCCAGTTGTATTTAAACAATAAAGGCGTGAGCCAAGAAGTATTGGACGCGTTCAATCATTGGGATATGGGCGACATTATCGGCGCGGAAGGCACGCTGTTTAAAACCAATCACGGCGAATTAACCGTGCGCGTGGCGCACATTCGCTTGTTAAGCAAATCGCTGCGCCCGCTGCCCGACAAACACAAAGGCTTGTCCGACCAAGAAACCAAATACCGTCAGCGTTATGTGGATTTGATTGCCAACGCCGACAGCCGCGATATTTTTATCAAACGCAGCCAAATTGTGCAGGCCATCCGTCAATTTATGGTGGACGAGCGTTATTTGGAAGTGGAAACGCCGATGATGCACCCGATTCCGGGCGGGGCAACGGCAAAACCGTTTGTGACCCATCACAATGCCTTGGATATGCCCCTGTATCTGCGCATTGCGCCCGAATTGTATTTAAAACGGCTGGTGGTGGGCGGTTTGGAGCGCGTGTTTGAAATCAACCGCAATTTCCGCAACGAAGGCATGAGCGTGCGCCACAATCCCGAATTTACCATGATGGAGTTTTACGAGGCGTTTTGCGGCTACCAACGCATGATGGAAATGACGGAAAACGTGATTCGCGCCGCCGCCCAAGCGGTTTCAGGCAGCCTGAAACTGACTTATAACGGCAAGGAAGTGGATTTGGAAAGCCCGTTTGAACGTTTAACCATTTTGCAGGCGATTAAAAAATACAATCCGCATTACACGGACGAGCAGTTAAACGACCCCGAATGGCTGAAACAGGAAATTGTGAAACACGGCGAAAGCCTGCCACCCAGCCCCGGTATCGGCAGTTTGCAACTGGCATTATTTGAAGGTTGCGCCGAAAGCAAATTGTGGAACCCCACTTTTATTGTGGACTACCCTGTGGAAGTGTCGCCTTTGGCGCGCGCTTCCGATACACAGGCGGGTCTGACCGAGCGTTTTGAATTGTTTGTAGTCGGGCGCGAGTTAGCAAACGGCTATTCGGAGTTAAACGACCCCGAAGACCAAGCGGCGCGTTTTAAAGCGCAAGTGGCACAAAAAGACGCAGGCGATGATGAAGCCATGCACTATGATGCCGACTATATCCGTGCCATGGAATACGGTTTGCCCCCCACAGGCGGCTGCGGCATCGGCATTGACCGTTTGGTCATGCTGCTGACCGATGCACAAACCATTCGCGATGTGGTGCTGTTCCCGCAAATGCGCCCCGAAGCCTGATAGATTCAAGCATTAAATTATCCCCGATAAATCACTTATCGGGGATTTTAATCAACCATATATAGTTGATTAAAATAAAACGAGACAAGGCGACAACGCCCGCCGTGTACGGGTAGTACATCAGGGCGTTGGCAACGCCGTATCGTTGCGATTTTAATCAACTATAGTTTTAAAGCTGTGCCAATTTTAATTGCAAGGCTTCACGGTTGGGCGCATCTTGCGGCAGTTTGTCCAAAGCAGCCTGATAAGCGGTTTTGGCTTCCGCCTGTTTGCCCTGCGCGGCATACACATCGCCGCGCCCCTCGTCTGCCAAAGGCACAAACGCCGCCGCAACAGGCGTTGCCAACACGCTTAAAGCCTGTTCGTACTGCTTTTGCTGCACCAGCACATTTGCCAAATTTTGCGCGGCAACGGCTTGGAAAACATCATTTTTTTGATGTTCCAACACCCAACGGTAGGCTTTGGCTGCTTCCTCATAATTGCCTTTGTCAAACGCCTGCTGTGCAGCGTTTAAAGTGGCTTGCGCGGCAGCGGCACTGCCGTCAAACTGCTGCTGCAACGTTGCCAACTGCGCCGCATCGCCGCTTTGCTGGGCTTTTAATGCCATTAAAGAAGCCTCTTCATTGCGGTTTTGCTGATGGTTTTGGTATATCACATGCCCCAAATAACCCAATGCCCCCGCCACCAGCGCAGCAAACAGCCATTTACCGCCGTTGCGCCAAAAATACTTGGCATTTTCAATATCCTGTTGTTCGTCATGATGTGCTGACATTTTAATTATCCTTTTGTTGCCATTGTTCTAATTGAGAAATTACCGCATCGGCAGACACGGTGGTCTGACCGCTGTTACCGCGCAAATCTTTCAGGGTAACACTGCCGTCTGCCAATTCCTGTTCCGCCACAATCAGGGCAAAACGCGCCCCGCTTTTATCGGCGTGTTTAAACTGCTTTTGCAATTTTCCACCGCCTGAAAACTGCAACACGTCCCAACCCGCTTCGCGCAGCAACGCTGCGTATTTCATCGCTTGCAACGCCGCGCCTTCGCCCTGCTGCATCACAAACACATCGGGCGCAGTATCAACGTGTAAACTTCCGTATTCGCGCACCAGCAGCAGCAGACGTTCCACGCCCATGGCAAAACCGATAGACGGCGTGTCTTTTCCGCCCAATTCCGCCATCAACCCGTCATAACGTCCGCCGCCACACACGGTTGCCTGTGCGCCCAATTTATCGGTAACCCATTCAAATACCGTGTGATTATAATAATCCAAACCGCGCACCAAACGGTGGTTTTCCACATAGGCAATCCCCAAACCGTCCAGCAATGCTTTAAACTGCTGATAATGCCCGCGCGACTGTTCGCCCAAATAATCCGCCAAACGCGGTGCTTGGTTGGCAATGGTTTGTAAATCGGGATTTTTGGTGTCCAACACGCGCAAAGGATTGGTGTGCAGACGGCGGCGGCTGTCTTCGTCTAAAGCCGCTTCGTGTTCGGTCAGATACGCCACTAAAGCACTGCGATGGGCGGCGCGTTCTTCACGGTTGCCCAAACAGTTGATTTCCAGCGTTAAAAATTCAGCAATCCCCAATTCGCGCCACAAATCGGCACACATGGCAATGATTTCCGCATCAATCTGCACATTATCAAAGCCCAAGGCTTCCACGCCCACCTGATGAAACTGGCGGTAACGCCCTTTTTGCGGGCGTTCGCGGCGGAACATCGGTCCCATATACCACAGTTTTTGCGGCGACTCGTGGGTTAAATTGTGTTCCACCACCGCGCGTAAACAGCTTGCTGTGCCTTCGGGGCGCAGGCTCAAACTCAAACGGTCGTTGCTGTCGGAAAAAGTGTACATTTCTTTGCCGACCACATCGGTTTCTTCGCCGATGGAACGCACAAACAGCCCCGTCTGTTCCACAATCGGGGTGCGGATTTGACGGTAGCCGTAGCGTTTCGCCCATTTTTGCACGGTGTTTTCAAACGCCTGCCAAAACGCAGCGGTCAGTTTAAAATCTTTTTGCTCTACAGGAAGCAAATCATTCATGCCTTTAACGGCTTGGATTTTTTGGCTCATAAACACGCAACCGCAGCCACAAACGGCGCGGCAAGTTAAAGATAAAACAGCTTTTATTATAACCCAATAAACCTGCGCTGTTTGCCTGATTGATGTATCGGACAAAAAAATCACGCAGCCAAACCATTTGGCGGCTGCGTAATGTTCTTTGGATTTAGCCAATCAAAGCAGCGTGTACGGCTGCCAGATTCTGCTCATCATCAAAGCGCACAAAGGCGTGCAAAGTGTCGGAATCGGCGGTTTTGTACGACAAAGTTTGTTCGCTCTGATTCCACACCAGCGCAGATTTCTTTTCAAACAAATGTTTGGTATTGTCAAACAGAATATCGCCAAACTGAAAACCGCCGCCGTGGTCGGCAAACAAAGAACGCATACCGCTTAAATCCAAACGATCGCCTGCCGAAAAATCGCTAATCACGTCCGCGCTGCCGTCTCGGTTGAGTTTGTCCGCCGAAAAACGGAAGGTGTCGTTGCCCGCCCCACCTGCCATCACATCCAAACCGCTGCCCGCCGCCAACACATCATCGCCTGCCGCGCCGTACAGCACCGCCGCTTTATCCTGCACACCCGCCAAAGTGTCGCCACCCTGTGTACCGTTGATAATGATTTTGTTATGCGCCAGCCATTGCGCCCATTCTGCGTTATTGATGCCCAAAGTCAGCGGCGGCGCACCCGACGGGGTATAAACCAATTGGTTATCCTGCACCTGCGCCGACAATTCCACGCCCAAGGCTTCAATCAAATCCCCTGTTGCGGTTTCTTTGCCTGCAATGGCAAGCACCACTTCTTCATTGGGTTTGATGTTGTAGTAATCGCGCAAATCAATATCAATTTCCGCATTAAAGCGGTCGCTGCCGACTTTTACTTCCAAAGCATCTGAAAAACCGTCGCGGTCGGTATCGGTTTGGTTGTCGTTTTTGCCGACATTCAAGCCAAGGTGTTTTTCCTGCGAATAGCTTAAGCCATCGCCGTCATCATCTTGGTTTTCATAGTATTTATCGGTGCGATAGCCCGAACTGAAATGTTGGCGGATTTCGCTGTCTTCGGCATAAAAATTTGCCATCGCATGTTTGGATTCCTGATTACCGGCTTGGGCAGATACCCAAGTGGTTCTGTCATATGCACCGAAAACATCGCTTAACCATTCGCCAGTAATAACAAAAGACGTGGTTTTGGTAATCTGTTTGGGGTCGGATTTATCGGTGTGGTCTAAATCGGCTTCGCGGGTCAGCCAACGGTCGGTTAAACGGCGGGCTTCTTTCAAATCCGAACTGGACTGTAATCCTGTTTTTAAAATGGCAGGATTAAATAAAGCACTGTGCTTAAATGCTTCATTATTTTTCATATTGTGCGCGGCAAAATATTGTGCCAAATAACCACCCAAAGAATGTCCTGTAGAATAAACTTTCTCAGGATTAAAACGTGCTAAATCAGCCGTTACTTTTTCTGAAAGCTCAAATACCTGGCTTGGTCTTACGCCTACTGCCAATTTTGCATCGGCAGTAATATCTGCAACATTGCTTGTGCCACGAAATGCCACCACAACATTCTGATAACCGTTGGCGGTTTTGCCGTTACCGAAAACGGCATAGTCCAAGCCCGTACCAAACAAATCATGACCGTTATAGGCTTTTAATAACTGCCAATGTTCAACCAGTTCTCTGGGGTCGGTTGCTCCGTTAAAGCGTTTTGGGTCGCTGCCCACGCTTTGAATACTATAGCTATCTTTTTCATCAAAGATATTAGATAAGGCTTGGGGCTTTTCGTATGCCAATGTGGCAAACATCCGCAAATCACGGTCAGACACATTCCAGACATTAGGATTGCTGTCATGGTGGTCAATAATACCGTCGCCGTCGCTGTCGGGCAGGTAGGCTTGACGGATATTGCTTTGCACTTTGCTTGCGCCGTGTTTTTGGGTGTATTGCGCCAAAATATTGTTTTCAGGCACATCGGCTACGGTTAACTTTTTGCCTGCATGCAATACATTGTCTTGCCATTTGTCCAAGGGCTTGATTTGCTGGCTGTCGTTGCCATACACCAAGCGGATGTGGTTGGCAACAGGCTCGGCAGGCGGGGGATTACTGCCGTTGTCGTTGCCTTGATTGGCAGAATTATTGGGGGCTTGGTCGGATTTTCCGCTGTCCGAGCCGCTGCCTTTGGCAGCTAGGGCAAATCCGCCCAACGCCAGCAATCCGCCCGCCACGCCAAAAGGCATTACGGGAATGCTTGATGCTTTCACTGCGGCGGGGGCAGCAGTTGGCACGGCAGCACTGGGCAACGCATCAGACACATAAGAGGTGCGTGTATTGCTAACGGCTGCTGCTTCGGGGATTTCTTCGGTAAGGATAGCGCTATTTTCGGCAGCGGGCGTGGGGTTTTCTGCTTCAATCGGCAGCAGTTCTACGCCTTGTTCGGGGATTTCGGTTTGCAAACGGGCTTGGGGTTTGCCTTTGGGTGTGGACATTCTGTAACTCCAAACGGTTTAGAAACAGGGGTAAAAATTACGCATAATAACACAGGCTGTTTTACACGGGGTAAAACAGCCTGATTTTCTATAAACCGTGTGGTTTACAGGTTTTTCGCAGCGTCTAAAGCGATGGTAATCATGTCATTAAAGGTGCGCTGACGCTCTTCGGACGTGGTGTATTCTTCGCGAACAATGTGGTCGGAAACGGTGCAGATACAGGCGGCTTTCGCGCCGAATTCGGCTGCCACGCCGTACAGTCCCGCTGCTTCCATCTCCACACCGAGAATACCATAACGGCGCAGGGTGTCGGTCAGGCTGCGGTCGGGGTGGTAGAACAAATCAGACGAAAACAGATTACCCACTTTGGCGGCAATGCCGTTTTGCTGCGCCGACTGCACCAGTGCCCGTGTTAAACCGAAATCGGCAATCGCGGCAAAATCATGTCCGTTAAAACGCATACGGTTCACTTTGCTGTCGGTACACGCGCCCATGCCAATTACCACATCGCGCACATGCACATCGTCCAGCACCGCGCCGCACGAACCCACGCGAATCAGGTTTTTTACACCGTATTCGGTAATCAGTTCTTTGGCGTAAATGGAACAAGACGGAATGCCCATGCCGTGTCCCATCACCGACAGGCGTTTGCCTTGATAAGTGCCTGTGTAGCCGTACATATTACGCACGGCAGTCACTTGTTCGGCGTTTTCCAAAAAGGTTTCGGCGATGTATTGGGCGCGTAAGGGGTCGCCCGGCATCAGCACGGTTTCGGCAAACGCGCCTGCGGGGGCGGAAATATGCGGGGTGGACATCAGGCTTCCTTTTCTTTATCCAATTCAAACTCTTTGTGCAAGACACGGGTCGCCAATTCCATGTATTTTTCGTCAATCAGCACCGAAATTTTGATTTCTGATGTGGAAATCATTTGGATATTGATGTTGTCGGCAGCCAAGGCGCGGAACATGCGCGATGCCACGCCCACATGCGAACGCATACCCACGCCCACAATGGAAACTTTGCACACGCTGTCGTCGCCGCTGACTTCTTCTGCGCCGATGGTGTCTTTGAGTTTGCCGAGCAAATCCAAAGTGGGTTGGTAGTCGCCGCGCGGTACGGTAAAGGAAAAATCAGTCGTGCCTTCGTTGCCGACATTTTGGATAATCATATCCACATCAATATTGGCATCGGCAACCGCGCCCAAAATCTGATAGGCGATGCCGGGCTTGTCGGGTACACCGCGCACATTGATGCGGGCTTGGTTTTTGTCAAAGGCAATGCCTGATACGATGGCTTGTTCCATGTTTTCGTCTTCCTCAAAAGTAATCAGCGTGCCGTCGCCGCCTTCCTGCAGGCTGCTGAGCACGCGCAAACGGACTTTGTATTTGCCCGCAAATTCCACCGAGCGGATTTGCAGCACTTTGCTGCCCAAACTCGCCAATTCCAACATTTCGTCAAAGCTGACGGTGTCCATGCGCCGTGCTTCGGGTACGACACGCGGGTCGGTGGTGTAAACGCCGTCCACATCGGTGTAAATCTGGCATTCGTCTGCTTTTAACGCTGCCGCCAATGCCACAGCAGAAGTGTCCGAACCGCCGCGCCCCAAAGTGCTGATGTCGCCATCGGCGGTAACGCCTTGGAAACCCGCCACAATCACCACCCTGCCCGCTTGCAGGTCGGCGCGCATTTTGCTGTCGTCAATCTGCTCGATGCGAGCCTTGCTGTGTGCGGTATCGGTTTGCACCGCCACCTGCCAGCCCGTGTAGCTTTTGGCATCTACGCCGATGTCTTTCAACGCCATTGCCAGCAGCCCGATGGTAACCTGTTCACCAGTGGACAGCACCACATCCAATTCACGCGGGTCGGGGAACGCCTGCATTTCGTTTGCCAATGCCACCAAACGGTTGGTTTCGCCGCTCATCGCCGACACCACCACCACCACGTCATGCCCTTCGGCACGGGTTTTGGCAACACGTTTGGCAACGTTTTTGATGCGTTCTACCGAACCGACAGACGTACCGCCGTATTTTTGTACAATTAAAGCCATAATGATGTTCTCAATATTTAGAGCAAAAAATCTTTACCCCGCCGCAGCTGTACGGCGAGTGTGCCAGTATAGCAGATTAACCCGCTGATGACGTATCCGCTTGCGGACGGCGCGGGCGGATTTTTTCCTGTCCGAAACGCGCCCACACGCGCAGTTTGCGGAAATCATCGCGCGACAGCATATCGGGCAAGACCATTTGGTCAATGCGCCGTCCTTTTTCGGTGCGCCAACACAAAAAACAGCCGTAAACGTGTATAAAGCTGCCTGATGCCAGCGTTACCGCCAAAGGTTTGCGCCTGCCCGCCACATACAGCCACACCCGCCCGTAAGCATCAATACGCAGTTTGCGTACCACCACAGACGGTTCGCGCCACGCATACGCCGCCGTTGCCAATAATAACACCAGCACCAATGCCCGCGCCCCGCCGTGCAGATACCACACACAACAGCCCATCAGCAGCGCAAACAGCAACATACAACCGATTCGCCGCCATTGGGACGGACGGAAAGCAAATTCCAAGCCGCGCACCGCTGCTTACGCCATATTATCGGGCAAGGGCGAAACGTGCCATTGCGCCTCTTCCAAATCCGTTACCGTATCATGCACTTCCAAATCAAAAAATTCCCAAAACGTCTGCAAATCCATCTGCTTGGGCCACAAAGGACGCTCAATCGCCCAAGAGCTTAATTCTGCTTCAAAAATCCATTGGTATTTTTCATCAAAATACGCTACTGCCTGTTCGGGTTCGTCAAACTGTGGCACGAGAAACACGCTGCAATTGGCGCGTAACTGCGCCAGCGTTAAATCGGGCAGGTCGTCGTCGCAGCTTTTGAGCCAGTTTAAAAACACTTCGGTGGGTTTCAGCACCACAGCGGTACGGTCAATCAGATACATGGTTCTTTCCTCAAGATGATTTTGACGGAACGGAAGCCGCTCGCCGAAGCCCCCACAAAAACACGCCCACCGCCAGCCACACCAGCACATAGCCCGTCAAACGTTGCTCGTCCAAACGTTCGCCAAACAGCAGCAGCCCCGACAGCAGTTGCAGCGTGGGCGAAATATATTGCAGCACCCCCAACAGCGACAGGGAAATGCGTTTTGCCCCCGCCGCAAACAGCAGCAAAGGCAAGGTGGTTGCCGCGCCCGAACCGAGCAGTACCGCGTTTTGCAGCGGATTCAGTTCGGCAAAACCAAACAATTGCCCCTGCACGGCGCACCACAGCAGATACGCACCTGCCACAGGCAGCAGCAACCACGTTTCCAAAAACAATCCAGGTAAAGCGTCCATGGGCGCGAGTTTGCGGATTAAACCATACAGCCCAAAGCTGGCAGTCAGCAGTATCGCCACCCAAGGCACGTTGCCCGCAGGCACGGCAAGCCACGCAATGCCTGCCCCCGCCAACACCAGCGCAATCATTTGAATACGGTTTAAGCCTTCTTTCAACACCACCCTGCCCAAAAATACACTGAACAAAGGATTGATAAAATAGCCCAAACTGGCTTCCAAAACACGGTTATTCACAATCGCCCACAAATACACCAGCCAGTTCAAACCAATCAGCAGCCCCGACAGCACAAACACCGCCAACAGTTTCGGACGGCGCAACGCATTGATTACCGCCTTGCCCTGTTTCAGCCACAACATCAGTCCCAAGGTAAACAGCGCCGACCACAACACCCGTTGCGCCAAAATCTGTTCCGCAGGCATAGCAGACTGGTTTAAAGGATACCAATAAATCGGAAACAAGCCCCATATCACATAGCATAACAGCGAATAATACAGACCCTGCCGATAACGCGCCGCCTCATCCATAGCCGTCCTTCCGCCAAAATCGGCGATTATAACAAAAAGCCCGAAGCCTCACGCCAAAACGCACCCTGCACAACATCGGTTATAATATTTATTTTTGCCGATTAAACGCCATGTCTGCCGCCCACATTCACAAATCGATGCTGGTTTTGCACAGCGCCGAACACATGTACCGCTTGGTTGACGAAGTGGAACACTATCCCGATTTTCTGCCGTGGTACGGCAAAACCGAAGTCATCAGCCGCAGCAACACCGAATTGCAAGCCCGTTTGCACATAGACTACATGGGTTTGCGCCAATCGTTTGCCACCCGCAACACCAACACCCCTTACAGCGAAATCCGCATGAACCTGTTGGAAGGTCCGTTTAAAAGCCTACACGGAACGTGGCGTTTTACCCCCGTGGGCGACGATGCCTGTAAAATTGAATTTTCCCTACATTACGAATTAACGGGCTTGCTGGCGCGTTTAATCCGTCCTGTGTTTGACGGCATTTGCCGCAAACTCGTTGATGCCTTTGTCAAAGAAGCGGACAAACGTTATGGCTGACATTGATATTGAAATTGCCTACGCCTGCCCCGAAAAGCAGGTGTTGTACCGTTTGCGCGTGCCTGCGGGGACAACCGTGCGCCACGCCCTGCACAAAAGCCCTTTAGCACAGGATTTTCCCGAATTGGACACCAATGGCGTACCGCTGGGGATTTTCGGCAAGCGGGCAGACGACCACACCGTTTTACAGGCGCACGACCGCATTGAAGTGTATCGCGCCCTAATCGCCAACCCCAAACAGGCACGGCGCAAACGCGCCGCCCAAGCCAAGCAACACCAAGCATAGCTTTCAACCATTTAAGGAATTTTTGATGAACATCAGAATGATTGTCGGTTTGGGCAACCCCGGCAACGAATACCGCGACACCCGCCACAACGCAGGCTTTTGGCTGTTAGACCAATTGGCGCAGCAATGGCAGGTAAGCTGGCGCAACGAAAAGAAATTTTTTGGCGACATGGCGCGGGCGCGTGCCGCAGGGCGCGAGATTTACCTGCTCAAGCCCGAAACCTATATGAATTTGTCGGGCAAGGCAGTGGCAGCGTTGGCGCAGTTTTACAAAATCGCCCCCGATGAAATTTTGGCAGTACACGATGAATTGGACATTCCCTGCGGGCGCATCCGTTTCAAACAAGGCGGCGGCAACGGCGGACACAACGGTTTGAAAGACATACAGGCGCGTTTGGGTACGCCCGATTTTTACCGTTTGCGCTTGGGCATCGGACACCCCGGCGACCGCAATTTGGTAACGGGCTATGTGTTAAACAAACCCTCTGCCGCCGAGCGCGAGCTGTTAGACCGCGCCATTGAGCAATCCCTGCAACACCTGCCCTTAATTTTAAACGGCGAGCGCGAAGCAGCGGTACGCGCCCTACACAGCGGGGCATAACGGCATGGCAAAGCCCGATTATCCCATTACCCCTGCCGTGCGCTTTTTGCGAACACAGCAAATTGATTTCACCCCGCACCCCTACCCTTACCGCGAACACGGCGGCACCGCGCATTCGGCGCAGTGTTTGGGCGTGGACGAACATTGTGTGATTAAAACCATTGTGTTGCAAAACGAAGCCAAACAAGGCTGCATTATGCTGATGCACGGCGACCGTCAGGTATCCACCCGCAAGCTGGCGCGGCTGCTGGGTATGCGCCACCTTGAACCTGCCACCCCGCAGCAGGCAAACAAATGGACAGGCTATCTGGTGGGGGGAATCAGCCCGTTCGGTATCAAAGCCGCCTTGCCTGTGTATGCCCAACACAGCATTTTTGCACTGCCCGAAATCTACATCAACGGCGGCAAACGCGGCTTTTTAGTGTCGTTGCGCCCCGATGCGCTGCACAGCCTGCCCGCTACCGCCGTTGATGCCGCTGCCGATTAAACCCGTTTGTTGTTTTCAACATCAAGAAAAGGAATCCGCCATGAAACGCACCCTGTGGCTTGCCGCTGCCGCGCTGGTATTCGCCCACGCCGCGCCCGCCGCCCCCGCTGCCGACACCCAAACCGTGTACCGCCAAGCCGTTCAAGCAGGACAAAAAGGCGATTACCGCCGCGCCTTCCTCCTGCTCAAGCCCTTGGCAGACCGTGGCGATGCCGTAGCACAAAACAATATCGCCGTGCTTTACCGCGACGGTTTGGGCGTAAAAGCCGACAACACCCAAGCCCTAAAATGGTACAGCAAAGCCGCCGCCCAAGGCATTGCCGAAGCCCAGTTTGAAGCAGGACTGATGCACGCACGCGGACAAGGCACAAAACAAGATTTCGCCCAAGCCGCCAAATGGTACACACTCGCCGCCAAGCAAGGACACCCCGAAGCACAAAACAATCTTGCCGTGCGTTATGCCAGCGGCACGGGCGTAGAACGCAATCTTTTTCAAGCAAAATACTGGTTCGGGCAAGCCGCCATGCGCGGACACCCCACCGCCGCCGCTTCCCTGCGCGAATTGCAGCAGCTGGAAAAGCAGCAGTCTTCAGGCAAAAAATAAAAACCAAGGCACCGTTTCAATTACGGTGCCTTGCTTGTTAATAAAACGCCATTATAACAATCTACCTGTTGTTAATTCCTTAAAATCATTATTACTTTCCCCAGTAATAGGACATATAGTAATTTGGCGATAATATTTTAAAAAATCAAATAATGTACCAAATTCTTTTAGTGTCTCTTCATTCTCATCCCATTCATAAACCATATCATTATCATCTGATGCAAACATAAAGTAGGAAACTATATTTTCATTTATTCCAGCCACCGTAATTATTTTTCTTTTAACAACATCACCAACAGCACAAATAAATGCTTGGCAATCTTGGTCATTAATTAATTCTACCCTTGATGATTCTCCAAAATAATATTCCACACCACTTTTATATATATAAATATCCTCCCCAAATAATAGTCCACCAGAACATTTACCCATTGTCATCAATAGTTCTTTAAATTGACCATGAACAGGAAAGTTATATTTTTGTTCAATCTGCTTAATTTCATCTTCGGTATAGCCCTGAATCAGTTCAGGACGTTCAATGAAATGATTTTCAGGATTTTTAATGCTTAATAGCATTTGAATTAAGTTGTCCATTTTCATTATGCTGCCTTGGTTTTTAATAAAACGCCATTATAACAATCTGCCTGTTGTGAGGCTTTCAAAAACATGATTGTTTTCCCCAGTAATAGGACATATAGTAATTTGACGGTAATATTTTAAAAAATCAAATAATGTACCAAATTCTTTCACTTCATCGGTATCTGTATCCCATTCATAAATAATGTTATTCTTATTTTCAAGAAGCATAAAATATTGAAACCGATGTTCATTGATACCAGCAAGGACAAAATATTTCTTTTCCACTAGATTAATATTTCCCATTTTTTTAATAAATTCTTGGCAATCGGGGTCTTCTTGTATTTCCATGTTTGAAATATTAGAGAAATAATAAGTATCTATTGCATCTCTATATAGATAAACATCATCTCCGAATAATAACCCACCAGAACATTTACCCATTGTCATCAATAGTTCTTTAAATTGACCATGAACAGGAAAGTTATATTTTTGTTCAATCTGCTTAATTTCATCTTCGGTATAGCCCTGAATCAGTTCAGGACGTTCAATGAAATGATTTGCAGAATTTTTAATGCTTAATAGTATTTGAATTAAATTGTCCATTTTCATTATGCTGACTTGGTTGTTAATAAAACGCCACTATAACAATTTGCCTGTTGTTAATTCTTTAAAATCATTGTTTTCTTCCCCAGTAATTTGTGATGTGGTAATTTTTCGGTAATATTTTAAAAAATCAAATAATGTGCCAAATTCTTTTACTGTTTCTTCATTCTCATCCCATTCATAAACTATGTCATTACCATCTGATGCAAACATAAAATATTGAACAATATGTTCATTAATACCTGCAAATATAAAGAATCTTTTTTCAGTTAAATTAACATTACCAATGGACTGCATAAAATATTCATAGTCCTTATCGTGTTGTATACTATCTCTCACATAACCATCTAAATGATGGTTTGCATAGCCCTCTCGATATATGTATATATCATCACTTAACAAGAGACCACCAGAACATTTACCCATTGTCATCAATAGTTCTTTAAATTGACCATGAACAGGAAAGTTATATTTTTGTTCAATCTGCTTAATTTCATCTTCTGTATAGCCCCGAATCAATTCAGGGCGTTCAATAAAATGATTTGCAGGATTTTTAATGCTTAATAGCATTTGAATTAAGTTATTCATTGATTGCTTATGTTTGGTTAATTGAGCCACAATCCTACAGAAACGCCAAGGCATTCAAACATTTTTCGCGCTGACCGTTTTGCGGGGTAATAGCACCATCGGGCAGCTCCAGCGTGTAGGGTCTGCCTGCTTGTTCTGCCTGCAATACGCGGTAGGTCAGCCACGATGCCAGCTTGTCTTTGGGCGTGCCTGCGGGATAATCGCGGTAGGAAAAGGTTTCCTTATCGGCTTCGGGCTGCGGTGCTTCAAACACTTTATCCATTAATTCGCCTGTTTTGGCATAGCTTTTCCACGCCACATGCTGTAAAGATACGCCGTCAATATGTTGGCTTAAAAAGGCAATATCGTCGCCGTTGCCACCGCTGCGGACGGGGGCATCTTCGCTGGTGGCGGGGCGTTCTGCAGTAGGCACATCGTGCGCTAGGGGTGCGGGAAAAACGACGGCATCGGTTTGCCATTCGGCGTGCAAACGGATGTAAAACAAGCCGAAAGGGGCGGTACTGGCGATTTCCAGCAACAAAGGGGCGGGAAAGTGTCCGCGCCGCGACACGGCGATTGCCCACTGGGTTTCATAGGTTTCGCTGTGTACATCGGCACGTTGCCATTGCGCGGTTTCGCCTGCCCCTGCGCCGCGCCACCAAAATACGCGTGGGCGTTTGGCGGTGGAACGGGCGCGTAAACGCACGGCGGCGTGGTCGCCCGCAAACACTTCTTCTTGAAAATCTGCCGATAAGGTCAAACCCGACAATTGGCGCACCGTCATCAGCGCTGCCACGCCGATAAATCCCGCCAGCCAAAAACTGACCGCATACGCCACGTTTACTTGATAATTGGCTGCGCCCACCCACACTGCCGCGCACACCACCGCCAAACCCACACACAGCTTGGTCGGGCGCAAACGCAAATGGCGGCGCGATACCGCGCCTTCGGGGTGCAACAGCAAAACTTCGTGTGAATCGGCTTTAGACGGCAACATGGTCAAGCATCTCTGCCAAGGCATCGGCGGAATTTTGGCGGTGCAGGGTTTGTAAACGGTGGTTCGCGACCGATACCCACACGGCTTTTACGTCTTCGGGCAAAACAAAATTGCGCCCTTCCAGCAGCGACCATGCTTTGGCGGCTTTAATCACCGCCAAACCCGCACGCGGGCTTAATCCCAAGGCAAACACCCCCGGACGGCGCGTTGCCGATACCAAGCGGTACACATAAGCTGCCACGGCTTCGGAAACGGTTTGCGCGGCGGCTTGCTGCTGCCATTGCAACAAAATCTGCGGCGAGGCAACAGCTTGAATTTTAGGTAACAAACGGCGGCGGTCGCCCTGATGGTACAACTGTGTTTCGGCAGCTTGCACGGGATAACCCATGCTCAAACGCATCATAAAGCGGTCAAGCTGCGATTCGGGCAGGGGGAATGTGCCCAATTGTTCGCTGGGGTTTTGTGTCGCCACCACCAAAAACGGC
This sequence comes from Conchiformibius steedae, assembly GCF_014054725.1. Lineage (NCBI taxonomy): Bacteria > Pseudomonadati > Pseudomonadota > Betaproteobacteria > Neisseriales > Neisseriaceae > Conchiformibius > Conchiformibius steedae. The sequence goes on from NZ_CP059563.1 coordinate 1,526,175, forward strand.
TTGGGCAGGCGGTAGGTTTTGCCATCTACCGACACTTGCCCTTCTTCCATGGCTTCCAGCAGGGCAGATTGCACTTTGGGAGGGGCGCGGTTGATTTCGTCTGCCAGCACAAAGGGGGTAAACACGGGACCAGGGTGAAATTTAAACGCGGCATCGGCAGGCTGAAACACGTTTACGCCCAATAAATCAGCAGGCAACATATCGTTGGTAAACTGCACCCGCCGCAGCGGAATCCCCAACACGCCCGCCAATGCACTCGCCAAGGTGGTTTTGCCCACACCCGGTACGTCTTCCAGCAAAACGTGTCCGCCTGCCAGCACGCAGGCAATCAGTTGTTTCAACAGAGCCTGCTTACCCAAAATCACCGTATCCAACTGCTTGAATACGGGTTCAAAAGTCTTATTCATCAGTTTCTATTAAAAAAAGAAAAATAAAAATTTTGCAGACTTAACCCAAAGGCAAAGCCTGCAAAAGCGAATGGTTTAACGAATGCTGTATTCGTTTAACTCTTTGATGCGTTTCCGTGTTTCGCGGATATCGCATTGAATGTGCAAAAATTGGCTTTCCGATTCGTCTGCGCCTCTGGCGGCGGATTTGCGGCAGCTGCTGTTTTTGCGGTCTTCCCAAGCGCGTTGGTCTTCCATCAGGTTTTGCTGTACCTGCGGGTCAATATTGTGCCAAGCGTTTTTGATGTCGCGGTCGGCGTTTTCGTGGTCGGAACGGGCTTGCTGCAAGCGGCTTTCGCTGATGCGGCTGACGGGTTCTTCTTCGGCAACGGGCGGCGGCGGGGCGGTTTCAACGGGCGCGGCATCGTCAGACACACGCGGCGCGGCAGGCACGGCAGCAGGTGGCGGGGGTTGTAAGGTTTCCACTTCGTGCGGACGAATCACCGCTTGAACTTTCGGAAAATCCATATTACGCAAGGCGGCATCGCGGTTCACGGCTTTGCCGTTTACCATAATTATGTCTTTAACGCCATAAGACAACAGCGCAGCAGTCAGCACATTGCCCAACAAACTCAAATTACCGTCGCTGTAATTAACGGCAAAATGGCGGTTGTCGGGATTAACGCGGTAATCCAACTGCGCCATCACCGCTTGTCCGTCAAAACGCAGGTTGTTGTTGGCGGTGCGGTTTAAAATAATTTCAGCGGGACCAGCACTTTCCAAAATTGGCGCGTAACGCTCGGCGGTGTCCAGTACCGCTTGCGGAATAATCACGCTGATTTGCGCGGTACACAATTTGGAATCTGCCTGCACCGACTGCATACGCACCTGCAAACGGTCGGCAGCCGCCGTTACCTTATCGGCATCCACAAAACGGCGTTTGTCCTGTTCTGCCAAACGCTGCGCTTCGCGGCGCATGGTTTGACGCAGGTTGTCGCGGATATCGGGCAGCACCGCAGGATGGCGGCAGTCTGCCAGTTCGCGGACTTCTTTGGAAACGGCCGGTTCGCGGTCGGAATCGGCGGGGCAGGCACACAACAACAGCGCCGTACCCAAAAACGAAGCGGTTTTCGCTATCGTGCGCTTTGGCATCATCACGGGTTCCTGAATACTGAACAAACGTGTATCAATCATAACAAAAAATACGCGGAGCGTGCGGATTTTCCCGTTCACACCCCGCGTTTTCAGGCATCGGCACAACAGCCGTTATTTACCAAACATTTCCATAAACACACCGATTAAGGCAAAATTGACAAAATCGATAAAGAACGCGCCCACCAAAGGCACAATCAAAAACGCCTTGTGCGATGCGCCAAAAGTATTGGTAATAGACTGCATATTGGCAACCGCCGTAGGCGTTGCGCCCATACCGAAACCGCAATGTCCCGCTGCCAGCACCGCCGCATCGTAGTTTTTACCCATCACACGGAAAGTGACAAAATAGGCAAACAAAATCATTACCACCGTTTGCACCGCCAAAATTGCCGACATCGCACCCACCATGCCCGACAACTGCCACAGCTTCATGCTCATCAGCGCCATTGCCAAAAACAGGCTTAACGAAGCATTACCGAACACGTCAATGGCACGGTCAAACATATCAAATTTAAACACGGTGGTCAGCAGGTTGCGCAACACCACGCCAAAACCCAAAGCCCACACAAATTGTGGCAATTTTTTCAACACTTCATGTTCGGCAAACATGCCTTTCATCACTGCCGAAAATGCCAAACACGCGGCAAACAGTGCCATGGTTTCCACTGCCGATTCAGCGGTAATTAAGCGTTGATGGCGCGCGCTTTCAAAGGTTTGGTCGTCATAACGCCCCGGTGCATCGGCAGATGTGCTTTTAGCTGTGGTTTCCTGTACGGGTTTGCGCCCCATATTATTCACCAAACGACGTGCCACGGGTCCGCCAATCAAACCGCCCGCCACCAAACCGAATGTTGCCGACACAATCGCCATTTCCGATGCGCCGACAATGCCGTATTGTTTGGTAAGGATATCGCCGTAAGTCGCGCCCGTGCCGTGTCCGCCCACCAGCGTAATCGAGCCGGTAATCAAGCCCACCAGCGGGTCCAGTCCCAAGGCAGATGCCATGCCCACGCCCACAGCGTTTTGCACCACGATAAAGCCGCTTACCAGCGCCAAAAACACCAGCAAAGGCAAACCGCCTTGTTTCAAACGCGAAAAATCTGCCGACAAACCGATAGAAGCAAAGAAAATCAGCATAAAGGCGTCTTGCAGCGATTTTTCAATTTGAAATTCCAAGCCGAAAGCGGCGTGTAATACCGTTACCAGCAGCGCGGTCAGCAAACCGCCCGCCACAGGTTCGGGAATATTAAAATCGCGCAAAAACTTGATGCGCGATACCAAAAATTTACCCAACAGCAACACCAGCGTGGCGGCAATCAGGGTGTAATAACCGTTTAATACAATCGGTTCTACAGTGGTCGGATTCATAATCCTTACTCCGTTTCTGTTTTATCAATATAAAATAGGCGCATCATAAACTTTTATACGGTAAAAAGTCAAAATACACAGGCGCGGGCATTTGAAAGCCTACCGTCAAATGCCGTACAATCGCGCCCTGATATTCCACCTTGTCTCCCAATTTATTATGCATATTTCCCCCATTCCCGATATTCTTGCCGATATTGCCGCTGGCAAAATGGTGATTATTACCGATGCCGAAGACCGTGAAAACGAAGGCGATTTGGTGATGGCAGCGCAGTTTGTAACACCCGAAGCCATTAATTTTATGATTAAACACGCCCGTGGTTTGGTGTGTTTGCCGATGGAAAACGCGCTAATTGACAAACTGGGCCTGCCAATGATGACCCAACACAACGGCGCACAATACGGCACCAATTTTACCGTGTCGATTGAAGCGGCAGACGGCATCAGTACGGGCATTTCCGCCGCCGACCGTGCCCACACCATCCGCACCGCCGTCTCGCCTGCGGTTAAGCCCGAACACATTGTTCAACCAGGGCATATTTTCCCCTTACGCGCCCAAAAAGGCGGCGTGCTGGTACGCGCAGGACACACCGAAGCCGCTGTGGATTTGGCACAGATGGCGGGTTTGGCGGGCGCAGGCGTGATTTGCGAAATTTTAAATGATGACGGCACGATGGCGCGTATGCCCGAACTGATGCGTTTTGCCGAAACACATGGTTTAAAAATCGGCACGATTGCCGACCTGATTGAATACCGCAGCCGCACCGAAAGCCTGTTGGAAGAAATGGGCGACACCCGCATTGACACACCGTGGGGCGAATTCCGCCAGCATGTTTATGTGGATAAACTGAATGGCGATACCCATTTGGCATTGGTCAAAGGCGACCCCGTTCACGCCGAAGAAACGCTGGTGCGCGTTCACGAACCTTTTAGCGCGATGGATTTTTTGATGTCCGACCCCAGCCATTCTTGGCAGTTGCCCGCTGCTTTGGAACGGATTCAGGAAGCCGAATGCGGGGTGTTGATTTTATTGCACCGCACCGAAGACGGCAGCGCACTGCTGGAACGCACTTTGCCGAAAAACAGCTTTCAAATCAAAAAGTGGGACAAAAAAACCTATGGCATCGGCGCACAAATTTTAGCGGGTTTGCAAGTGAAAAAAATGCGCGTGATGGGCAAAACCTCTTCATTAAACGGATTGACGGGCTTTGGCTTGGAAATTGCGGGTTTTGAAGAGCCTGCCTGAATCGCGTATAATCCCGCCCCTTTGCGTCTGACCCGTTCCGAAAGCCCGCCATGAGCCAACTTCACAGCCCCGCCCTCAATACCGCGTTTAAAGCCGCCCGCCGTGCGGGTGACAACACCTTACGCGCCGCCAACAACCTGCTGGAATTCAAACCCGACAGCAAAGCCTTTAACGACTTTGCCGCCGAAATCCGCAGCCACGCCGCCCACACCATTACCGAAATCCTGTGCGAAGCCTATCCCGACCACCGCATCATCAGTGCCGACAACGGCGGCGAACTGACGGGCAAAGGTCACGAATGGCTGATTGCCCCGCTGGAAGGCGAAAGCGACTACCTGCACGGCAGCGCCCATTATGCCGTTGCCATCGCCCTGCGTCACAAAGGTATCTTGCAAGATGCGCTGGTGTTTTCCCCCGAACGCAACGAGCTTTACACCGCTTCACGCGGCAAAGGCGCGTGGCTGAACGGACGGCGTTTGCGCGTGTCTGCCCGCATTGAAGCCACCAACGCACTGGTGGCAGCAGGTTTTGACCGCGAAAACGACAGCCTGTTAAACGGTTTGTCGGCGCGTACCGCCGGTGTGCGTTGCGAAGGCGCAGCGGTATTGGATTTCTGCGCCGTGGCTGCGGGTCGCCGCGATGGTTTGGTGCGTTTTAAGCTGCACCCCTGCCAAGCCGCTGCGGGTGCGTTGCTGGTGCAGGAAGCAGGCGGCATTGTGACAGATGCCGAAGGCAACGAACATTGGTTGGATAAAGGCGAAGCATTTGCTGCCAATCCAAAAATTCTCGCCCAGCTGCTGCACATCGCCGCCCAACACGCTTAAATCCCGCGCCCGAATCCTGTTCGGGCGTTTTTTACGGGCGCAAACCCGCTTCAAAGCCGCTCTTATTCGCGGTAAAATAATTTTTTGACTCTGCCGCAAGGAAGCACCATGACCACCATCAGCCTGCCCAAACTCTATTCTGGCAAAGTGCGCGATTTATACGAAATTGACGAACACACCATGCTGATTGTCGCCAGCGACCGTTTGTCTGCTTTTGACGTAATTCTGCCCGCGCCCATTGTTGGCAAAGGCGAAATCCTGACTCAAATTTCCAATTTCTGGTTTGACAAACTGGCACACATCATGCCCAACCACTTTACCGGACAAAGCGTGTACGACGTGTTGCCCGAAGCCGAAGCCCGCGCCATCGAAAAACGCGCCGTGGTTGCCAAACGCCTCACGCCCGTGAAAATTGAAGCGGTGGTGCGCGGTTATTTGGCGGGCAGCGGTTGGAAAGAATACCGCCAACACGGCACAGTGTGCGGCATTGCCTTACCTGCCAATCTGCGCGAAGCCGACAAACTGCCCGAACCGCTGTTTACCCCCTCTACCAAAGCCGAAGCAGGCGAACACGATGAAAACATTGATTTTGCCCAAGCCTGCGCCATTGTCGGTACAGAGCTGGCAGAGCAGGTGCGCGACAAATCGCTACAGCTTTACCGCGAAGCCGCTGCCTACGCAGCCCAACGCGGCATTATTATCTGCGATACCAAATTTGAATTTGGTGTGGACGAAAATGGCACATTAACGCTGATGGACGAAGTGCTGACCCCCGATTCCAGCCGTTTTTGGTCGGTAAACAGCTATCAGGCAGGCACGAATCCGCCGTCGTTTGACAAACAGTTTGTGCGCGACTGGCTGGAACAAAGCGGTTGGAACAAACAGCCCCCCGCCCCCACCGTTCCCCAAGACGTGATTGACAAAACCTTGGCAAAATACCGCGAAGCGTTTGCCATCCTGACAGCGGCAGACTGACCCTATTTGTAATTCAAATAAAAACAAGGAATCCAAACCGTGAAAAACATTTTTGTGCTTTACACAGGCGGCAGCATCGGCATGACCCAAAGCCCAGACGGGCTGAAACCCGACACCGCCATCGTCCACACCGCCCTACAGCCCTATCAGCAGCAAATCCATTTTCACTGGCACATCTGCAACCCCCTGATTGACAGTTCCGCCGTATCGCCGCAGCACTGGGCAGAATGGCTGACGATACTGGAAAACGCCCTGCCCGATTATGACGGCGTACTGGTGCTGCACGGCACCGACACACTCGCCTATACCGCCAACGTCCTTGCCCTCAGCTTGGACACCCAAGGCAAACCCGTGGTACTCACAGGCGCACAAATCCCGTTTGGTACGGACGGCAGCGATGCCCCCTGCAATTTGGAAACCGCCGTTTCTGCCCTGCTGCGCGATGATGTACACGAAGTGTTGCTGGCGTTTAACGGCAAACTCTTCCCCGCTGTAGGCAGCAGCAAAACCAGCACCGTCCGTTCTGACGGCTTTGCCAACCCGCATTTTGGCGAATGGTCGCCCGAACGCCCCGCACCTGCCTTTAATCACCTGCCGCGCCGTTTGGATTCGGGTCAGCGCGTGGCCGCCCTGCTGCTTACCCCCGGCATCGGCATCAAAGCCGCCGCCCACACCCTGCGCACCTTTCCGCTCAATGGCGCGGTGCTGATGAGTTACGGACACGGCAATTCCCCCGCCGATATTGATTTATTGGACGCGATTCACCAGTTTACTTCGCAAAACCCCAGCCGTTTGGTGTTAAACATCAGCCAAGTGCCTGAAGGTCAAGCAGCAGCCGTGTACGCGCAAGGCAGCCGTTTACGCGCATCGGGCGCGATTAACGGTGGTTATTGCAATGTGGAAACCGCCACCGCCCTACTGCGTTTGGCATCGGGCAACGGCTGGCTCGCCGCCGATTTGCAGGAGGAACTGCAACGTTTGAAACTGATTTAAATTCAGATGATATGGCACAGGCGGTAATCCGATATTCAGATTGCCGCCTATTTTTTGCCTAGAGAATGGAGTTCAAACGATTTTTTTCGCCTCAAGCTGCTCCCTCCCCCGCCAAAGTGGGGGAGGGCTAGGGTGTGTCATCATTTAATATTCGCCTATAATCTCAAGTCATGAATACGAACAGAAGATATGCGCTGACAGACAGCCAATGGGAACGGATAAAAGACCTGCTGCCGGGCAGGGCAGGCTGTGTCGGTGTTACGGCAAAAAACAACAGGTTGTTTGTGGATGCGGTATTGTACAGATACCGTGCGGGAATATCGTGGCGGGATTTGCCCGAACGCTTCGGAGATTTCCGTGTCGTGCATCTGCGCCATATGCGTTGGAGTAAAAGCGGCGTATGGGAAAAAGTGCTTGAGGTACTGAGCCAAGATGCGGATAACGAATATGCCATGATTGATTCCACCATCATACGCGCTCACCAACACAGTTCAGGTGCGGAAAAAGGGGGCGGTGCATCGGGCGCAGCAGGGGCGGATTGAGTACCAAGATACATGTATTGGCAGACGGGTCGGGCAGACCGTTGCGGATTGTTTTGACGGCAGGGCAGTATTCGGATTTAGATGGGGCAGACAGGCTGCTGCCCCATTTGAAAGCCAAGGTTTTGATTGCGGATAAAGGCTATGATGCACACGCGAGGGTGGTCAAACCCTTGCTTGATTCGGGCAGACAGGTTGTGATTCCGAGTTTGTGTAACCGCAGGCAACGGCGGGAGTACGACAGGTTTTTGTACCGCAGGCGGCATTTGATTGAGAATTTCTTTGCCCGTTTGAAACAATACCGTGCGCTTGCGACCCGTTATGACAAAACGGCAGCAGCTTTTTTTGGGGGAATTTGTTTGGCTGCTGCCGTTTCTTTGGATTAAATGATGACACGCCCTAGGGTGGGGGAATGCTTGATTCATAGCACATTCCCCCACCCCAACTCTCCCCCGTTTGCACGGGGGAGGGAGTATCTATTTAATTTGTAGCAACTCTAACCAAATAAATCCGCCTGCCGCACCGCCTCGCCCAAATAACGCATCAATGGCTTGGGCAAAGCATAATCCCTTAAATCCTGCGGATTGACCCACACCCCGTCTGCCCAAGACAAAGCCGAATCATCAGGCAAATCTGCTGCAAACGGCTGAACCTGCAACAAACGGTGGGTTAAACGGTGGCTAAACGGCGTATCTGTCCGCACAGCCCCTGCCACGCCCGCATTTTCCGCAAAACGGTGCATCTCGTCTGCCGAATCAAAACAAGGCAAGCAATACAAACCCGCCCAAATGCCCCGCTGCGGGCGTTTGTGCAGCAGGATTTTCCCCTGCGCGTTACGCAGTTGCAACCAAAACAGCGGCATTTCCGCAACGGCAGCGGCGGTTTTTCTACGCGGCAGTTCGGCGGTGCGGTTTTGCGCTTTGGCTTGGCAGATGTCCGCCATCGGGCAAACCGCACAATCGGGACGGCTGCGTTTGCACACGGTCGCACCCAAATCCATCAAACCCTGCGTGTAAGCAGGCATGTCGTCTGCCCGCGCAGGCAACAGATTTTCTGCCACCGCCCACAATTGTTTTTCAAAGGCTTTATCGGCAGGATTGCCGTCCAAAGCAAAAACGCGACAGAGTACGCGCTTCACATTGCCGTCTAAAATGGTTTCGCGCTGGCGGAAAGCAAATGCCGCAATCGCCGCAGCCGTGCTGCGCCCCACCCCGCACAATTGTTCCAATTGGCTGCGCTGTTGCGGAAACCCGCCGTTAAAATCGCTGATGATTTGTTGTGCGGCTTTGTGCAAATTGCGGGCACGGCTGTAATAGCCCAATCCCGCCCACAACGCCAGCACCGCATCTTGTTCCGCCGCCGCCAACGCCGCCACATCGGGAAACGCCGCCACAAAACGCGGATAATAATCGCGCACAGTCGCCACTTGCGTTTGCTGCAACATGATTTCCGACAGCCACACGCGGTAAGGGTCAGACACCTGCCACGGCAAATCGTGGCGGCCGTGCTGTTTCTGCCAAGTAATCAGGCGTTGTGAAAAATCTTGAGAATGTTGAGACGACATCGGCACAGTCTCACACACGGCGGGACGGACAATCGCCGCAGCCGCTGCTGGGTTTTTCCTGCTGCCCCGACACCATATCCTGCAAACGCTGCGGTTGTAACAAGCGAATGTGTTTGTGTTCCACCGCAATCAGCCCGTCTTGATTAAAACGCGACAAAGTACGGCTTACCGTTTCCAGCTTTAAGCCCAAATAACTGCCGATTTCCTCACGCGACATCCGCAAAATAAAATCATTGGCAGCAAAACCGCGCAGGTGCAGCCGCTGCGACAAATTCAGCAAAAACGCCGCCAAACGCTCTTCTGCGCGCATATTCCCCAACAGCAGCATCACATTTTGGTCGCGTATCAGCTCGCGGCTCATCAGGCGCAACACATGGGTATGCAGCTGCGGCAGCCGCTGCCCCAGTTCTTCCAAGCAGCCAAACGGCAATTCGCACACTTCGCCGTCTTCCAACGCCACCGCATCGCAAGTGTGTCGGGACGCATAAATCCCGTCCATGCCCATCAGCTCGCCCGACATAAAAAAGCCCGTCACTTGGTCGCGCCCGTCGTGCGTGCCTACCGAAGTTTTAAAAAAGCCCGTACGCACCGCATACAGCGATAAAAATTTCTCGCCCGCGTGAAACAGGTATTCGCCTTTTTTCAAACGGCGGCTTTGGCGCATCATATCATCTACCTGTCGGAACTCGTCGGGACTTAATCCCGCAGGCAGGCACAGTTCGCGCAGGGAACAATGCGCACATTCGGTTTTGGGTTGGCATAGGGATTTGGACATAACAGACCGTAGGAAGCGTGTGTGTATGAGCATTTGACATCATTGCAAAACACAAATTTTGCAATTGACATAAATCAAAGCAGCGTTATATAAATAAACCTATTCTAACAAAATTTGCCCTAGAACAAAACACGAACCACCATGCCGACCATTGCCATTACCCCTGCCCCGCGCATTGATTTTGACCGCAAACTGATTGCTTCACTGCCCGCCAGCGGACCACGCTACACATCCTACCCCACCGCCGACCGTTTTCATCAGGGTTTTGGCGAAAGCCAATACCGTGACACCCTGCACCACACGCTTGCCGCCCACCCTAGCAAACCCGTTTCGCTGTATATCCACATTCCCTTTTGCACCACCATCTGTTACTACTGCGGCTGCAACAAAATCATCACCAAAGACAAAAGCCGCGCCGATGCCTATTTGGATTATTTGGAACGCGAATTTGCCCTGCTCGCCCCCCATTTGGGCGGCGCACACCCCTTGGCACAACTGCACTTTGGCGGCGGCACGCCCACCTTTTTAAGCGATGAACAGCTTGAGCGCGTATTCGACATGATACGCCGCCACTTTACCCTGATGCCCGAAGGCGAATATTCTATTGAAATTGACCCGCGCAAAGTCAGCCGCGAAAGCGTCCACCGTTTGGGCAAGCTAGGCTTTAACCGCATGAGTGTCGGCATTCAGGATTTTGACCCCAAAGTACAAAAAGCCGTCAACCGCATTCAAAGTTTGGACGAAACCCGCAACGTGATTGAAGCTGCGCGTGAAGCAGGGTTTAAATCCGTCAGCGTGGATTTGATTTACGGACTGCCCCACCAAAGCACCGACAGCATCAAACCCACCCTCGACACCGTTTTATCGCTGAACCCCGACCGTCTCGCCCTTTACCACTACGCCCACCTGCCCCATGTGTTCAAACCGCAGCGGCGCATTGATACCGCCGTTGTACCGTCCAGCGAAGAAAAACTGGATATTTTGCAATACGCCGTGCAGCTGCTGGACGAACGCGGCTATGTCTTTATCGGCATGGACCACTTTGCCAAACCCGAAGACGAACTTGCCCTTGCCCTGCGCGAAGGACGTTTGCAACGCAATTTCCAAGGCTATTCCACCCACGCCGATTGCGATTTGGTGGCAGTGGGTGTTTCGTCCATTGGCAAAGTGGGCGATACCTACAGCCAAAACGAAAAAGATTTGGCGCAATATTACGCCGCGATAGACGAAGGACGTTTGCCCGTATTGCGCGGTTACGCCTTAAACAGCGACGACGTCCTGCGCCGTCGCCTGATTCAAGATTTAATGTGCCGTTTCGCGCTGGATTTTGCCGATTACGAAAACGAAGCAGGCACAAGTTTTGCCGACTATTTCGCCGCCGAACTAAAAGATTTGCGCGGATTGGCACAATCGGGCTTGCTGGATTTGCACGACACAGGATTGACCGTGAGCGCCAAAGGACGTTTTTTAATCCGCAATATCGCTATGGTATTTGACTACCATTTGCGCCACCGCGAAACCGCCGCCAAGTATTCGCAAACCGTTTAATCCCACAATCAAAAATGCCATTCCGCAATCATCGGGAATGGCATTGTTTTTATGATAGTTGATTAAAATTCGCTTTCACCCCATTCATTGCCTGTTTCCAAGCCCACAGGTGGCGGGCGCAGGGCTTCCAGATTCAGGGCATTGGGATTCAAGGTGGGATAGCCGCTAAAGCTAATCTGATAACCGCCGCCTATGCCTTGCAAACGGGCGTGTGCGCCCAAGGGGAAAGTGGTTTTGTTGGCGATATGCCCAAACGGAAAACCCGTATAAACAGGAATCCCCGCCGCACGGGAAACGGTTTGCGCCACGGCGGTCAGGTTGTAGCTGCTGTCGTAGGTGTCGCGGATATTGCCCATGCGGAAATCGCCCAACACAATGGCTTGCTGTTTTTTCAATATGCCCGACAATAACAGGGTATAGAGCATGCGTTCTATGCGGTAGGGCTGCTCGGATACGTCTTCCAAAAACAAAATCCCGCCTTTTACGTCAGGAAGATAAGGGCTTCCCGCCAAAGATGCCAATACGCTTAAATTACCGCCCCACAATGTGCCTTCCATATTACGTACGGGACTGCTTTGAAAGGCAGAAACGGTAACAGTGGTATGGGTGGATGTGGTGGTTTGGATAAAGCTGTCCATGGTGTAGGGCGAAGGCACGGCTTTGGCAAACTCGCTGTAAAGCATGGGACCGGCAAAGCTGGGCATACCGTGTGCCAGCAAGGCGGTTTGAATGGCAGTTACATCGCTGAATCCAAACAATAAGGTTTGTTTGTCGCGCATTTTGGCGGCAAGGCTTGCCCAATCAATATGCGGCAGCAGCCGCGCTGCGCCGTAACCGCCGCGTACGCCCATCAGCACTTTGGGAACGGGGGCGCGTCCGTTGGCAACATTTTGTAAATCGGCAATGCGCTCGGCATCGCTGCCCGCAAAACGTTGAAAACGGCGGTAAGCGGCTTGGTGGTTGCTGACGGCAAATCCTGCTTGAAACAAGCGGTTTAAGCCTGTTTCCAAGCGGGATGAGTCTTCGGCATAGCCCGAACTGGCAAACAGGCGCAAACTGTTGTCAAAGCCATTACTCACTTGCGGCGGGGTTTTAACGGACGAGGTAGGTTTTTTACCACTGCCTGCGGGGGGGAAATTGGGCTGCTGCGGGCGCGGTTGAACAGTAACGGTTTTACCGCCGCTGCCACACGCTGCCAACAGGCTGCTGCCCGCGGCTGCCGCTGCACCTTGCAACAGGCGGCGGCGCGAAAAAAGCATGTTCATCATGATTCCTTTATTGTTATGTTTCAGAATGATTTAATAGAGCGGCAACCTGTTGCGCCCAGTTGTCAGGCGGAAGCGTGCCGTGGGTGCGTACTGCTTGCGCCCACACAGGCGCGGGGAAACAGGCATCATCGGCAAAACGCGCAATAATATGCCAATGCAGATGCGGTACGACATTACCCAAACTCGCCAAATTGATTTTGGTAGGGTGCAATACCTGCCGCATCGCCGTTTCCACACGAAACACCGCATCCATCAGCGTGGCACGGTCGGCGGGTGGCAAATCGGACATTTCGGCAATGTGTTCACGCCAAATCACGCGGCAAAACGCAGGCGCATTGGCTTCATCGTGTACCGCAATCACGCGCAACTGCGGCGTTTCCCACAAAACTTCTTCGCCTACAGGACAGCACAAAGGACAATCCGACATGATTTTATCCCATTATTTAGACAGGTTTTTTGGCTTGTCCGCATACATGCCCGACAACACAAACATCAACACACCCAACACCATCATCGGCACACTCAGCCACTGCCCCATCGACAAACCCGCACCCAACAAGCCCAAATGGGCATCGGGCTGGCGGGCGAATTCGGCGATAAAACGGAACACGCCGTAGCCCGCCAAAAACAGCGCCGACACCTGCCCCGCCGCACGCGGTTTTTTAGAAAACCACCACAGCAGCACAAACAGGCACAGCCCTTCCAAAGCAAATTGATACAGTTGTGACGGGTGGCGCGGCAGCATACCGAATTGCGCGTACCAAGCCGCATATTGGGAATTGGCAGCGGCGAGTGCTTGGTCGGCGTAGGCAGCTTGCGGAAAACCCGTTGCCCAAAAACGCGACGGGTCAGTTACGCGCCCCCACAGTTCGCCGTTGATAAAATTGCCGATGCGCCCCGATGCCAAGCCCAAAGGCACTAAAGGCGCAACAAAATCCAATAATTTCAAAAACGGAATACGGTGTTTGCGCGCATACAGCAAAATCGCCAGCACCACGCCCAAAAATCCGCCGTGAAACGACATACCGCCTTCCCAAATTTTTAAGATGGACAAAGGGTCTGCCAAATACGCATCGCGCTGATAAAACAGCACATAGCCCAAACGTCCGCCCAAAATCACGCCCGCCACGCCCCAAGTCAGCAAATCGTCCAGCTGCGTGGCATTTAACGGCGCTACGCCTTGGCGGATGCGTTTGCGCCCCAACCACACAAACAACACAAAACCAACAATATAGCTCAAGGCATACCAACGGATTGCCAAAGGTCCCAACGCCACGGCAACAGGGTCAAACTGCGGATGAATAAACATGATGTTACTTTCTGTTTAATCTGAAAAAATATCGCGGAACCACAGCATGATGCCGTCCCACAACCTGCCGAAAAAGCCTGCTTCCGACACATCGTTTAAGGCGACCACTTTCTTTTCTGCCAATACCTTATCGCCGTCCATAAATTTCAGCGTACCCATTTCGCTGCCTTTGCGGATGGGGGCGAGTACGGGCTGGCGGGTTTCCAATACCGGTTTGATGCGTTCGGCGTTTTGGTGCGGTAGGGTAATGTAAATATTGTCGAGAAAACCCACAGCCAGTTCTTTTTCCGCGCCTTTATACACTTTTACCCGTGCCACGCTCTGCCCTGCTTGATACATTTGCGGGGTATCAAAGTTTTGCAGGGCATAGTTCAGCAGTTTGCTGCTTTCGGTGGCGCGTGCTTCTTCGCTGGACGTACCCACCACCACCGATACCACCCTGCGCCCGTTGCGTTTGCTGGAAGCAATCAGGTTGTAACCTGCGCTGGCGGTATGCCCTGTTTTCAAACCGTCCACACTGGGGTCGCGGTAAAGCAGCAGATTGCGGTTGGGCTGGGTAATGCTGTTGTAAGTAAAGGTTTTAATACCGTAAATCGGGTAATACTGCGGATAATCGCGGATAATGGCGGCGGTTAGCGTCATCAAATCCTGCACGGTGGTCAGGTGGGATTTGCCCGGTAAACCCGTGCTGTTTTCAAAGTGGGTGTGCATCATGCCCAAGCGTTTGGCTTCGGCGTTCATTTGTTTGGCAAATTCTTCTTCGCTACCGCCCAAGGCTTCTGCCAGCGTAATCGCGGCATCGTTGCCCGACTGAACAATCAGCCCTTTAATCAAATCACTCACGCTCACGGGCTTTTTGATTTCCAAAAACATGCGCGAGCCTTCTGCTTTCCACGCTTTTTCGGATACTTTCAGCATTTGTTCGGGTTGCAGCTTGCCGCTTTCCAAAGCTTTGAACGTTAAATATGCCGTCATCAGCTTGGTGAGTGAAGCGGGTTCAATGGGTTGGTCGGCATTTTTGGACAGCAATACTTGATTGCTGTGCAAGTCTTTAACCAAATAGGCGGCAGCAGCAATTTCGGGGGGCGAATCCACGTCAATTTTCAGTGATGCAGACGGTGCGGCGGGGGCAGAAGCGGCGGCAGGCGCAGACGCAGCAGAAGCCTGCACAGCCGAAGTCGCTTGCGGGGCAGAGGCATCTTTTTTATTGTCGGCAGACGCGGGCAACACCAGCAAGGTGCTTACGCCCAGCAGCAAAAGGGGAAACTTCATCAAAATTCCTTTTTGGTTTAAAACCCCGCCATTGAGGTGATGGCGGCAGGACGGCTGCCTGCGGGAATACACCCGCATGGTGCAGTTATCATGATTCCGAGGGTGGCATGGCGCAAGGTCATCAGGCTAACACCTTGTTACCGATACAGTAATTTCCATCCAAACACCCTCGTTGCCCGCCAAAAGGCAAGCCAGTTAGCCGCCGATTATAACCCGACAACCCGCCGTTTCCCAATTTTCGGGGCGGGTGCTGTTGTTTTTCGCGCAACAAACGCCACAGCCGCGCAGGGCTTGCATTCCCCACGCACAGCCGTTAAGGTAACGGCTTTTTTAGCGTTTTCCTGTCAAGTTGCTTGACTTTGGCAGAAAAACCATCGTTTTACCGTCTTATCCGCCACGCTCAACAAAAGGTACACCCATGACCGCCAAGCCCTTTCCCCATGCCGACTACCTAACCCGCATCGCCACCGCCGCCGTGTATGACGTGGCACGCGAAACCCCGCTCACCCGCGCCGCCAACCTGTCGCGGCGGCTGGACACCCCCGTGTTTTTAAAACGCGAAGACCTGCAACCCGTGTTTTCCTTTAAGATTCGCGGCGCGTACAACAAAATGGCAAAACTGCCCGAACACGCCCTTGCCAAAGGCGTGATTGCCGCCAGCGCGGGCAACCATGCTCAAGGCGTTGCCCTGTCGGCACAAAAACTGGGCTGTCGCGCCACCATTGTGATGCCCGAAACCACCCCGCAAATCAAAATTGATGCCGTACGCGCCTTGGGTGCGGAAGTGGTGTTGCACGGCGTATCCTATAACGATGCTTACGACCACGCCATGCAACTGCTTGCCCAAAGCGGACAAACCTATATCCCCCCGTTTGACGACCCCGATGTGATTGCAGGACAAGGCACGGTAGGCATGGAAATCGTGCGCCAGCACGCCAAACCCATTGATGCCGTGTTTGTTGCCATTGGCGGCGGCGGACTGGCAGCGGGCGTGGCAGCGTGTATCAAACAAATCCGTCCCGAAATCCAAGTATTCGGCGTACAAACCGAAGATTCCTGCGCCATGAAGCAATCCATTGAAGCAGGATATCCCGTTACCCTGCCCGATGTCGGATTGTTTGCCGACGGCACCGCCGTGAAGCGCGTGGGCGACGAAACCTTCCGCCTGTGCCGCGACCTGTTGGACGGCATCATTACCGTGGATACCGATACCGTGTGCGGCGCACTCAAAGATATTTTTGACGACACCCGCAGCATTTGCGAACCCTCGGGCGCACTGGCGTTGGCGGGTTTGAAAAAATACCTTGCCGAAGGGCGCGGCAACGGCAACAGCGTGATTGCCGTCACCAGCGGCGCCAACATGAATTTCCACCGTTTACGCCACGTTTCCGAACGCAGCGAACTGGGCGAAGGCAACGAAGCCATTTTTGCCGTTGCCATTCCCGAACGCCCCGGCAGCTTCCGCCACTTTATTGATATTCTCGGTTCGCGCAACATCACCGAATTCAACTACCGTTACGGCGACGACGACACCGCGCATATTTTTGTCGGCATTCAAACCGCCAGCAGCGGCGACAACGCCCGCATCAGTGCCGAACTGACTGCCGCAGGGTTGGACAACACCGATTTGAGCGACAACGAAATGGCAAAAGTCCACCTGCGCTATATGGTGGGCGGACGCACCCACAAAGTCGCCCACGAGCGCGTGATTAGCTTTGAGTTCCCCGAACGCCCTGGTGCATTGGCGCGTTTTCTCAACCACATGCACGAGCAATGGAACATCAGCCTGTTTCATTACCGCAACCACGGTGCCGATTACGGGCGCATTTTGGTGGGCATTGACGTGCCGCCGTGCGACAATCACGCTTTTGAAAGCTTTTTGCAGCGTTTGGGTTATACCTACGAAGAACAAACCGACAACATCGCCTACCGCCTGTTTTTGGGACAGGGCTGATGCGCCGCCGCACACCTGTTTAAACCGCTTAAAACTTGCTAAAATACCCGCCGTTTTCCGCTTTCACGGCAAACGCGGGCAAAACGCCCGTTTTTTACCCACTGCGGCAGTTTTGCTGCCGTCTTTGTAATTTGTAAGGAATCCAAATGGCCATTGAACGCACCATTTCCATCATCAAACCCGATGCCGTAGGCAAAAACGTTATCGGTAAAATTTACAGCCGTTTTGAAGAGCAAGGTTTGAAAATCGTTGCCGCCAAAATGAAGCACCTGTCGCGCAGCGAAGCCGAAGGCTTTTACGCCGTACACAAAGAGCGTCCTTTTTTCAATGATTTGGTTAGCTTTATGATGAGCGGTCCTGTGATGATTCAGGTATTGGAAGGCGAAAACGCCGTTGCCAAAAACCGCGAAATTATGGGCGCAACCAATCCCAAAGACGCCGCAGCTGGCACGATTCGCGCCGATTTTGCCGAATCGATTGACGAAAACGCCGTACACGGTTCCGACAGCTTGGAAAACGCCGCCATTGAAATCGCCTATTTCTTTGCCGCTACCGAGCTTTGCCCGCGCACCCGCTAAACGCCCGACCGCTGCGCCGCTGGTTGCCAAGCGGCGCAGCGGCGCATATTGACATTGCATCTGCCCCCGTAATATTTATTTCAACACACAGGACTGCACATCAAGCACAGCCCGATGTGTCGCCCCGATTCGGACGGGGTAACACCCCCGCCCGAACAAAAACTGATTTTACCGCCGTAAACGGCAGGGTTTCAAACCGAAAAGGAATAAGATGAACAAATGGATAGCGGTACTGTTGTGCAGCACCCTGCTGGCAGCTTGCGGCGACAAGAAAAAAACAGCACAAGCCGCCCCCGCCGATATCACACCCAGCTACCGCGTTGCCACCGAAATGCTTAATATCCCGCTGGTGATACGCAACGGACAAGACATCAGCGGCTTTGAATTGGAGCTTTTACAAGCCATTGCCGAAAAACAAAACATCAAATTAACGTTTGAGCTGCACGGCTGGCAGGGCATTTTTGATACTTTGAACAATAATCAAGCCGATATTGTGGCAGGCGCAGTAACCCATTCCAAAGAACGCGCCGAGCGCATGGATATGACCGAACCGCATTTTGAATACGAATTTGCCATGCTTGCCAACAAAGACGCCGCAGGCGCACGTCATTTCAGCGATTTACGCGGCAAAAACGTCGCCTTGAAAAAAGATTCCATTGCCGAAACCCTGATTCCCATGTTTAACAGCGCGGGTGATGCCAATATCGTGCGCACCACCACCACTTGGGAAGCCGTAAAAGACGTGCTGACAGAACAATCCGCCGCCGCAGTCGGCAGCAGCGCGGTCATGTACCACTACGCCAAAGAATACCGGTCCCGACACCCCGATTTATTTGTATTAACCGATGCCTCACTGCCGAAAAAACATTATGTGTTTGCCGTAAAAAAAGGCAATACCCAACTGCTGAAAATACTGAACGACGGTTTGATTAAAGTCCGTCAAGACGGCACTTACGATGCCCTATACAGAAAATATTGGCCTCAAGCGCAATAAGCCCCTACCCAACCGAAACGCCCTGTTTTTATGAAAACCAACCTGCTGAATTACAACCTGCCCGCCCTAACCGAACATTTTGCCCAAATGGGCGAAAAACCTTTCCGCGCCCGCCAAGTGATGCGCTGGATACACCAAGGCGGCGCGGAAAACTTTGACCAAATGACCGATTTGGCAAAGTCCCTGCGCACCAAATTGAACGGCTGCGCCACCGTGGGCATTCCCGCGCTGATGGCAGCGCAGGAATCCAAAGACGGCACGCGCAAATGGCTGTTGGATGTGGGTACGGGCAACGGCGTGGAAACCGTGTTTATCCCCGAAGCCGAACGCGGCACGCTGTGTATTTCCTCGCAGGTGGGTTGCGCTTTGGAATGTACGTTTTGTTCCACCGGACGGCAAGGCTTTAACCGCAACCTGTCCGCCGCCGAAATCATCGGACAATTATGGTGGGCAAACAAAGCCTTGGGCGTTACCCCCAAAAACGAACGTGTGATTTCCAATGTGGTGATGATGGGCATGGGCGAACCTTTGGCGAATTACGACAATGTTGTCACCGCCTTATCCATTATGTTGGACGACCACGGCTACGGTTTGAGCCGCCGCCGTGTTACCGTTTCCACTTCGGGCATGGTGCCGCAAATGGACAGATTAAAAGAAGATATGCCCGTGGCATTGGCGGTGTCGTTGCATGCATCCAACGATGCCGTGCGCGATGAAATCGTGCCGCTGAACAAAAAATATCCGCTCAAAACCCTGATGGCAGCCTGCAACCGCTATTTGGAAAAAGCCCCACGCGATTTTGTTACCTTTGAATATGTGATGTTGGACGGTGTAAACGACCGTTTGCAACACGCCCGCGAGCTGGTGGATTTGGTCAAAGACACCCCGTGCAAATTTAACCTGATTCCGTTTAACCCTTTCCCCAATTCGGGTTATCAGCGTTCCAAACGCGAACAAATCCACGCTTTCCGCGATATTTTGGCGGAAGCAGGTTTGGTAACCACCGTGCGTAAAACACGCGGTGATGATATTGACGCTGCCTGCGGGCAATTGGCAGGACAAGTACAAGATAGAACCAAACGTCAGGCAAAATGGCAGCAGATTTATCAGGATAACGGCACAGCACGTCCGAATGCCTGAACATACCGCCACCCCACACAAGGAAAATAATAATGAAAAAACCATTGTTCAGCTTAACGCTTGCCCTGTGCCTATTGGGTACGGCAGGCTGTGTTACCGAAGGTTCAGGCGCGAACCTGACTAAATTCAAACCCTTGTCGGGTAAGGAACGTACCGCCGAAGCCGCGCGTATCAAAACCCAGCTTGCCATTGAATACATGAACACGGGCGACTACCGTTCCGCCACCGCCACCATTGAAGAAGCCTTGAAAAACGACCGCAAATACGATATGGCATGGCTGACCCGCGCCCAGATTTTCCAATTTTTAAAAGTATATGAAAAAGCAGAAGCCAGCTTTAAAGAAGCCCTAAAAATCAGCCCCGCAGGTGCGGAAATCAACAATAACTACGGTTGGTTTTTGTGCAGTATCCGCAACAACCCTTTGGAAGCCCTGCCGCATTTTGACAAAGCCCTTGCCGACCCCACCTATCCCGCGCCCGAAGTCGCCAATTTAAACAAAGGCATTTGCAACGCCAAATTGCACAAATACGATGAAGCCGACCGTTTTTTTGAACGGGCGCTCAACATCAACCCCAATTTTGTTGCCGTGTTCAAAGAACGCGCCAGAGTGATGTTGGCACGCGACAACATCAAAGAAGCAGACCACTTTTTCAGGCAATACCAAAAACGTGTGGATATACTGAATGCCGATGATTTGCTGCTGGGCTGGCGCATTGCCCGTGCTGAAGAAGACATGCAAAAATCCTATGAATACGAAGCCACCCTGCGCGAACATTATCCCTATTCCGACGAACTGAACACCATTACCCGAGGAAATCCGGAACCATGAACCATCTGCACACCCCCCACCTGTCGCCCGCAGGCGTGGAAGCCACCGCCGAATTGGGCAGCCGTCTGCGCGGCTTGCGCGAACAAAAAAACCTGACTGTAGGCGATGTTGCCGAACGCCTGAAACTGCCCGTGCGCCAAATTGAAGCCTTGGAAAACGGCTTGTACGACAGCCTGCCCGAACCGATTTATATTCGCGGTTTTCTGCTCAGCTATGGGCGTTTTTTGGACATGGACGAAAACGAACTTACCCGCAGCCTGAACCTCATTGCTCCACCCAACCTGTACCGCCGCGATGCCGCCGCTTCGGGCTTAAATTACGCCAACACCAAAATCAATAAAGGTTTTCCCAAATGGATTTTTGCGCTATTGTTGCTGGCAGGCATTGGCGCAGGCGTGTATTTGTGGCAGGAAAAATCCAATAGCGAAAACGAAAAACAAGAAAGCGTGTCCACCATTCCCACCGACACCGATGACAATTCCGCCGAAAACCTGAACGCTGCCAATGTGATGGTTAAACCCATGCAGGCGGAAACCGCTTCCGCCGCTTTGGTTCCGCCAGAAGCCTCTGCTGCTGCCGAAAATGCCCCTGCTTCCGCACAGGGCGAGTTGCTGATTACCAACCGCTACCGCACCATGCTTACCGTTACCGATTCTCAAGGCAAAGAACTGATTAACAAAATTGTGCCTGCCAATGGCGAATACCGTTTTAAAGAAGGTGCGCCTTTCCAAGTGAAAATGGGCTATGCTACAGGTGCAACCGCCGAATTTAATGGCGAAAAAATTGATTTAAGCACCAAACGCACCGACGGCAAATCGGTGGCGTTTACCGCAGGCGAAGCACAGGCTTCAGCGGCAAAATAAGCAACACACAAGGAATTGCGCCATGCAGTACACCCGCCGCCGCACGCGCCAAGTGCAGATTGACCATGTAACCGTTGGTTCGGACGCACCCGTGGTCGTCCAGTCCATGACCAACACCGACACCGCCGATGCCGCCGCCACCGCGCAGCAGGTTAAAGAATTAAGCGATGCCGGTTCGGAACTGGTACGCATTACCGTAAACAGCCCCGAAGCCGCGGCACAAGTGGCGAAAATCCGCCGCCGTTTGGACGATATGGGCTGCAATACGCCCTTGGTCGGCGATTTTCATTTTAACGGCGAACGCCTGCTGGCAGAGTTTCCCGACTGCGCCAAAGCCTTGTCCAAATACCGCATCAATCCGGGCAATGTCGGCAAGGGCGCGAAAGGCGATGAAAAATTTGCCTATATGATTCGCACCGCAGCCGAACACGGTAAAGCCGTCCGCATCGGTGTCAACTGGGGCTCACTTGACCAAAGCCTTGCCAAACGCATGATGGACGCGAACTTGGCTTCCGCCAATCCCAAAAGCCCCGAAGCAGTGATGAAAGAAGCCCTGATTGTGTCCGCTTTGGAATCGGCACAAAAAGCGGTGGATTTGGGGCTGCCTGAAGACAAAATTATTTTGTCTTGCAAAGTCAGCGCAGTACAGGATTTGATTGAAGTGTACCGCGATTTGGGCGCACGTTGCGATTATCCGCTGCATTTGGGTTTGACTGAAGCGGGCATGGGCAGCAAGGGCATTGTTGCTTCCACCGCCGCGCTGTCGGTGCTGCTGCAACAAGGCATCGGCGACACCATCCGCATTTCGCTCACGCCCGAACCGGGCAGTCCGCGCACACAGGAAGTCGTTGTTGCCCAAGAAATTTTACAAACCATGGGCTTGCGCTCGTTTACGCCAATGGTCACTGCCTGCCCTGGTTGCGGGCGCACCACCAGCACCGTGTTTCAGGAATTGGCGCGGGATATTCAGCAGTATTTGCGCGAGCAGATGGCAGTTTGGCGCATTCAGTATCCGGGCGTGGAAAGCCTGAATGTGGCGGTAATGGGCTGTGTGGTCAACGGTCCGGGCGAAAGCAAACTTGCCGACATCGGCATCAGCCTGCCGGGGACGGGCGAAACCCCTGTTGCCCCCGTGTATGTGGACGGCGAGCGCAAAGTTACGCTGAAAGGCAACAATATGGCGGCGGAATTTTTAGCCATTGTGCAGCAGTATGTTGAAGAAAACTACGGCGAAGGCGGTAAAAAACGTGCCTCAAACCGCGTGATTCCCATACACGCCACCTAAAAAAAGGAAACCCTATGGAAACCACCGTTGATTTGCGCGGTATGCTGTTGGAACTGTATCTAAAAAACAACCCCAAAATGGCGCACCAGATTTTTATTTACAGCTTCAACGGTGTGATTGACCCACGCACCAATCCGTTTCAATACGTCAGCGGCGATTTACCGCCCAATATCAAAAAAAGCGTGGTATTACAAAACATTGCCAGTGGCGAAATGATTCAGGCGTTTGTCGTGCCGATTGTGGTGCAGGGACAGGCGATGTTTCATGTGGACAACCTGATTTTATACGGCAACAAAAGCGGCACGCTGATTGAAATTGATTTGGACACGGTAAAAATCATGAAAACCGACAAATACCGCCAGTTTATCAACCTAACCCATGCCCTATTGCGCCAGTTTGCCTGATTTTGCCGCCGCGCCCGTGCCTGTACTTGCACGGGCGCGGCGGTAACAAAATCGGCTATAATCCCCTTTTTCCTTATTGTGCCGTTTGCCATGCGCCTGTTCCAACGTATTTTCGCCACTTTCTGTATGGTCATTATCTGCGCCATTTTTGTGGCCAGTTTTTCTTTTTGGGTGGTGCAAAACCGCTTGGCGGAAAACCAGTTCAAGCAAACCCGCAATATGGAAATCAGCTTGTTGGGCAATGCACAAAATGCCTTGCAAAACAGTGGCGAAGATGCGGTGCGCGAGCTGTTGGAACGTTGGCATGGCAATCCCGCCGCCCAAAATGTGATTGTGATTACCGGCGACGACAAACGCGATATTCTCAACCGCCGCATCGCTGCCGAAGAAATTGAACGCGCCTACAGTTTTGCCCTAAAAAACCCCAATTCCAATCTGGCTTCCGTGATTTACGACCCTTTTGGCGAAGAATACCTGTTTTTCGTGCGCCATTTTGACCGTATGCAGATTGAACGCATGCCCAGCCCGCTGCTGATTCCGGGTTTGGAACTCGCCCCCATTTGGCACGAATTTATTATTTTGGCATCCACGCTGATTATCGGACTGCTGCTGGCGTATATTCTCGCCAACAACATTACCAAGCCCATCCGCATTTTGGAACAGGGCATGAACCGTTTTGCATCGGGCGAGTTGGATACGCGCGTGTCGCAACAGCTGCACGAACGCCGCGACGAACTTGCCAATTTGGGCGTGCAGTTTGACAAAATGGCAGACCAATTGCAAAAACTGGTGGAAAAAGAACGCCATCTGCTGCACCATGTGTCGCACGAAATGCGTTCCCCCTTGGCACGGATTCAGGCGATTGTCGGGCTAATGCAGGCTCGCCCCGACAAACAGGAAGAATACATCGGGCGTTTGGAAAACGAATTGGGGCGCATGGACACGCTGGTGGGCGAACTGCTGACACTGTCGCGCTTGGAAACCGCCAATATCCCGATGGAAAAAGAAGAATTGCCTTTAGCGGCGTTTATCCGTCAGATTGTAGAAGACAGCCAAAGTGTTGCCGAAACCCACGGTCATACCATCCGCCTGAACATGAAAGGCATAGACGAAAACGCCCGCATTCACGCCAATGAAAGCTATTTGTACCGCGCTTTGGACAATGTGATACGCAATGCCATGAATTACAGCCCCGAAGGCAGCATCATTCAGGTGTCGGTACACGAAGACCGCCGCCAATTGCATATTGAAATCACCGATAACGGTCCCGGTATCAAACCCGAACAGCTGCCGCATATTTTTACTGCGTTTTACCGCGCCGACAGCAGCGCCAACAAACAAGGCACGGGCTTGGGTTTGGCATTGGCAAAACACATTGCCGAACAGCACCACGGCAAAGTGCATGCCGAAAACGTGCGCCCCAACGGTTTGAAAGTACACTTTACCCTGCCCAAAACCCACAAAGCCGCCCCAGCCAAAACCTGATTGAGAAAACCCATGTTTTTTTTACTTTCCCCTGCCAAAAACCTGAACGAAAACCGCGATGTATTTCCCGAACACGCCGCGCAGCCGCCGCTATTGGCACACGCCGCTGAACTGATGGAAGAACTGCGTCCGCTTGCCCCGCAGCAAATTGCCGAGCTGATGCACGTTTCCGACAAAATCGCCCTGCTCAATGCCGAGCGTTTTGCCCGCTGGCACACCCCGTTTCACCGCGACAATGCCAAACCCGCGCTGTATCTGTTTAACGGCGATGTTTATGAAGGCATAGACGCTTACGGGCGCAGCGCCGAAGAAATCGATTATATTCAAGAAAATGTACGGATTTTATCGGGCTTATACGGTATTGTGCGCCCATTGGACTGGATTGCGCCCTACCGTTTGGAAATGGGTACGCCGTTTGCCAATCGGCGCGGGGCGAATTTATACCGTTTTTGGGATGGGTTGATTACCGATTGGCTTAACGGCGAATTGCAGCCACGCAGCGACAAAACCGTTATTAATCTGGCATCTGCCGAATATTTTAAAGCGGTACAGCCGCAGCGTTTAAACGCCCGCATCATCACGCCCGTGTTTAAAGAACGCAAAGACGGTGCGTATAAAGTGGTGAGTTTTTACGCCAAACGCGCCCGTGGTTTGATGGTGCGTTATGCGGCGCACACGGCAGCCACAGAAGCGGAACAGCTTAAAGGATTTGATTGGGAAGGCTATGTGTTTAACGCAGCGGCTTCGTCCGAACACGAATGGGTGTTTTTGCGCGACACGCCGCCCAATAAAAAATAACTTAAT
This sequence comes from Conchiformibius steedae, assembly GCF_014054725.1. Classification (NCBI taxonomy): domain Bacteria; kingdom Pseudomonadati; phylum Pseudomonadota; class Betaproteobacteria; order Neisseriales; family Neisseriaceae; genus Conchiformibius; species Conchiformibius steedae. The sequence goes on from NZ_CP059563.1 coordinate 1,551,731, forward strand.
TCAATATTTAAAGGACTGATATGCAGACAATCAACATCGGAATTTTGGGTTTGGGTACGGTAGGCGGCGGAACGGCGCAGGTGTTGCGCGACAATGCTGCCGAAATCGCCCGCCGTTTGGGACGCAATGTCAATGTGTTTATGGTGTCCACGCGCAATGTGGGCAAGGCGTTTAAGGTTTGCCCCGATGCGCTGTTTACCACCGACCCGTTTGAAGTGGTCAGCCATCCCGAAGTGGATATTGTGGTGGAACTGTTCGGCGGCAGCGACACGGCTAAAGATTTGGTGTTGCAAGCCATTGAAAACGGTAAACATGTGGTTACCGCCAATAAAAAACTGCTTGCCGAATACGGTAATGAAATTTTTGCTGCCGCCGCTCAAAAAAATGTGATGGTGCATTTTGAAGCCGCAGTCGCAGGCGGGATTCCGATTATTAAGGCTTTGCGCGAGGGCATGTCTGCCAACCGCATTCAATCCGTTGCGGGCATTATCAACGGCACCAGCAATTTTATCCTTACGCAAATGCGTGAAAAAGGACAAAGTTTTGCCGATGCGCTGAAGTTGGCACAGGAATTGGGTTACGCCGAAGCCGACCCCACGTTTGATATTGAAGGACACGATGCGGGACACAAAATCACCATTATGTCGGCGCTGGCATTCGGCACACCCGTGAATTTTGGCGCGTGTTATCTGGAAGGCATCAGCCGTTTGGAAAGCCGCGACATCAAATACGCCGAAGAATTGGGCTACCGCATCAAGCTGTTGGGCATCACACGCCGCTCGGCGCAAGGCATTGAGTTGCGCGTTCACCCTACTTTAATCCCTGAATGCCGTTTGCTGGCGAATGTGGAAGGCGTGATGAACGCCGTGCGCGTAGATGCCGATATGGTGGGCGAAACCCTGTATTACGGTGCGGGCGCGGGCGCGTTGCCCACTGCCAGCGCGGTGGTGGCGGATATTATTGACATCAGCCGCATGATTGGTGCAGACACCGCCAACCGTGTGCCTTATCTGGCGTTCCGTGCCGATAATGTGCGCGAACAACCTATTTTGTCAATGGACGACATTACCAGCAGCTATTATTTGCGCGTACGCGCCGCCGACCGTGCAGGCGTGTTAGGCAGCATTGCCAACCTGTTGGCAGAGCAAGGCATTTCTATTGAAGCCCTGATTCAGAAAGCCGTATTGGACGACAATCAGGCAGAAATCGTGATTCTGACCCACAGCACAGTGGAACGCAATATCCAAGCCGCGATTACCGCCATCAACGCCCACGAATCCGTTTCCGCGCCCGTGGTGATGATACGCATGGAATCCCTGCAAAGCCTTGCGGCTTAATCCCCACACCTTACCCACACCAGCCCCTATCTTTAGGGGCTTGATTATTTTATTAAAACCAAAATCCCTGCTGCAGCCTGACGACACGAAACCCTGCAGCAGGGCTATAATGGCAGATTGCCGTTTTTCTCAAAAAATACCCTGTTTCAACACACAGGGCTACACATCAAGCACAGCCCTATGTGTTGCCCTGATTCGGACGGGATTACGCCCAACCCGAACAAACGCTGATTTTACCGCCGTAAACGGCAGGGTTTCAAACCGAAAAGGAGTTTTTGATGAAATCCCCCTACCGCGCCGCTGCCCTGTGCTGGTTTGCCCTAATTATGCTGACCCTGTTGTGGGACGGTTTGTTTGCCCCGCTTGCCACAGGACGCTGGCTGCTGCTGTTGAAACTGTTGCCGCTGTGCCTGCCCGTGCGCGGGATTTGGCAAGGACGCATTTATACCTATCAATATTGTTCCATGCTGGTGCTGGCGTATTTTGCCGAAGGGGTGATGCGCCTGTTTGACGCACCTGCAGCAAGCCTGTATTTCGCCGCCGCACAAACCGTGCTGACGGTGGCGTTTTTTGTTTTGTGTCTGCGTTATCTGTCTTTATTTAAACAGAAAAAATCATCATGATGTCCAAATTTCCCTTGTTTTCCACGCGATTATTGCCCTTATGCGTGGGTTTGATTTTGGTTGTGGCAGTGCCGTTTTTGTCAATTTGGCGCACGGGTCCGCAATCTGCCCTGTTTTTAGAAAGCCTGTCTTTGGGCGGGGTGCTGGTGCTGGTACTGGCAACGGCATTATCAGGCAAACTGGATGTGCGCCCGCCTGCCGCTTCGCTGTGGCTGCTGCTGATGGCATTATTTTGGGCGGTACAGGCGCGGGTAATGGATTTGAGCTATATCGGCTTAAGCGATATGGCGGCGTGGTCGTTTGCCATTCTCGCGCTGGGGGTGTGGGCGTGTCGCGGCTGGGTTCGCCATATCGGGCAAGAACGCGCCGTGGCGGTGCTGGCATGGGTGTTGGTGCTGGCGTGCTGCCTGCAAGCAACCGTGGGCTGGATGCAATACACGGGCGCAGCCGCTGCATGGAAAGGCTGGCTGATGTACCGTTCAGGCATTGTGGAAGGACAATTGGGACAACGCAACCATTTCGGGCATTACTTGATGTGGGGCGTATTGGCAACGGCTTATTTGTGGACGACACGGCGCATGGCGTGGTGGCTGGCGTTGCCTGTAACGGCTTATTTGGGGCTGACTTTGGGGCTGACGGGTTCACGCGCTGTATTGGCGTATTTTTTGGCAATCGGCGCAGCCTTACCGTTGTGGCGTTGGCTGAACGGTAACAACGCCACGCGCATGACCGTTGTTTTTGCTGCGGTGCTGTTGTGGACGGCATTTGCCCAATTCGCCGCCGAACCGCTGTTGCAATTGTTTCAACACAGCAGCGGCGTGGACAGCGCGGCTGAACGCCTTGCCAACCACCGTTTCGGACAATCGGGGCGCGACTACGAATGGCGCAAAGCATGGCTGGTTTTCCAAAGCGCACCGTGGTTCGGACACGGCTGGGGCAGTTACGCCCTGCAAGGTTTTTTGGTGGATGCCGATTTTTATCCGCTAGGCTTCCGCCCTTATGAAACCAATGTCTTGTTTACCCACAGCCACAACAGCTTTTTGAATTTGTTGGCAGAAATGGGGATAGTGGGGACGTTGTTGGTATTAGGCGGGTTGGCGGTATGCGTGCGCCGTGCTTTTTCCCAAGCCAGTGCCGCTTCGCTGCTGCTGTTGGCATTGCTAACCGTGTCGCTGGTACACAGCTTGGTGGAATATCCGCTGTGGTATGTGTATTTTCTCAGCGCGTTTATGTTGTTTGTGGGACTGATGCCCGCGCCTGAATCCACACGTCCGTTGCCCGAATGGATGACATGGACGGTAGGCATCGGCGCAGCCATGATGCTGGTGGGGGTGGTGCGTTTGGGTTTTGTTTATCAAGACCTGCGCCAAGCCGCCGCCAAAACCACCACCGCCACCGAAAAAGCCGCCAACATCACCACCCTGCTCTATCTGTCGCGTACCGAACCGATGCTGCGTTATTATGCTGATATGACTTTGCTCAATCATGTGGATACCGCCGCCGACCACATTCCCGCATGGGCGCAAACAGCGCGTGAATCGGCGCGTTACCGCCCCTATGCCAACGCCCACAAATGGGGTTTGCTTGCCTACCGCGCAGGCGAACACCAAGCTGCTGCCGATTGGATGCGTCAGATGTACCGCTACTATCCCAGCAAATATCCCGTTTACGGTGCAGCCATTATGACCCCGCCGCATTATCGCGGTTTGCAGGCACAATATAGCGCAGAATGTCGCGCCTACTACGCTACCATCAAAAAACCGCCCGTGTGCGCCGAAGCCATGCCGCCCAAACCGCCCACCAAACCATAAACACACAAACGCCCCGATAAACCATATCGGGGCGTTTTCTATTTCAGACTGCTAGCTGATTACAGGTCTAACAGCAAACGTGCAGGGTCTTCCAGCGCATCTTTAATCGCAACCAAAGTCAGCACCGCTTCACGACCGTCAATAATGCGGTGGTCGTAAGACAATGCCAGATACATCATCGGACGTACCACAACTTGACCGTTTTCCACCACAGCGCGTTCTTTGGTCGCGTGCATGCCCAAAATGGCAGATTGCGGCGGATTGATAATCGGCGTGGACATCATGGAACCAAACGTACCGCCGTTGGTGATGCTGAAGGTACCGCCAGTCAAATCTTCCAAAGCGATTTTACCGTCTTTGGCTTTAACCGCATAATCCACAATCGCTTTTTCAATTTCGGCAATGCTCATTTGGTCGGCATCGCGCAAAATCGGCACAACCAAACCGCGCGGGCTGCCAATGGCAATACCGATGTCAAAATAACCGTGGTAAACAATATCGTTACCATCTACCGAAGCATTCACAACGGGGTATTTTTTCAGTGCAGCCACCGCCGCTTTTACAAAGAAGGACATAAAGCCCAGCTTCACGCCATGCTCTTTTTCAAATTTTTCTTTGTATTTGGCGCGCAAATCCATCACAGGCTTCATATTGACTTCATTAAACGTCGTCAAAATCGCGTTTTCACGTTGCGAAGCCAGCAAACGTTCTGCCACACGCGCACGCAGACGGCTCATCGGCACACGCTGTTGCGGACGCTCGCCCGCAGGCACGGGAGCCGCGGCAGGCGCAGATACAGCAGGCGCAGCCGCTGCTTGTGCAGCAGGTGCTTGATAATTTTGCACATCTTCTTTCAGCACACGACCATCACGACCGCTGCCTTGTACCGCACCCACATCAATGCCTTTTTCTGCCGCCAATTTCGCCGCAGCAGGCATGGCAACGCCAGCTTGTGCCTGTTGCAACACGGGCGCAGCAGCAGGGGCAGCGGGCGCAGCAGCCGCTTGTACCGGTTCGGCAGCAGCAGGCGCACCCGCACCCGCCTGTGCTGCGGTGTCAATTTTCGCCAACAGCTGCTGGGTTTCCACCACTTCGCCGTCTTGCACCAAAATTTCCACCAACACACCCGCTTGTGGTGCAGGCACTTCCAACACCACTTTATCGGTTTCAATATCTACCAGCACTTCATCGCGGGCAACGCTTTCGCCCACTTTTTTGTGCCAAGACACCAAAGTACCTTCGGTAATACTTTCGGCAAAAACGGGAACATTTACTTCTACAATCATTTTTTCGCTTTCAAAACAAAGTTAAAGTTACCATCGGAAAAACTGTTTTTCGCTTTGGCGGATTCGTGTGCTTCAGGCTCATGCGCTTCTTCCACCGCTTCAACGGGTGTTTCGGCGACTTCAGGCTCTTCAGCCACAGGGGCAAAAGCAGGCGCAGCCGCTTGTGCCACAGGGCGGATTTGCGGTTCGGCAGGGGCAACGGGCGCAACCACATTTTCTGTTGCAGCTACTACACCGCTGAATTCAAACGCATCTTCCAGCAATTGTTTCAACTGTGCATTGTGTTTGGCAGCATAGCCCACCGCAGGCGATGCGCTGGCAGGACGACCTGCATAAATCACTTGCTGACCGCGTTTTGCCAAGGCTTCCAAACGGTGACGGGTTTGATACCAAGCACCTTGATTTTTCGGCTCTTCCTGTGCCCACATGATTTCAGTGGCTTGCGGATATTTCGCCAATTCCGCTTCGGCTTCGGCATAGGGGAAGGGATAAAGCTGTTCCACGCGCACAATCGCCACATCGTTTTCCAAGCCACGCTCGGCACGGGTTTTCGCCAAATCGTAATATACCTGACCCGCACACAAAATCACACGGCGCACGCTGTTATTGTCAGCGCGTTGTACGGTATCGCCAATCACAGGGCGGAATGTTGTGCCTTCCAAGAACGCACCAATCGGGCTCATGGAATCTTTAAAGCGCAACAAACGTTTAGACATAAAGATAACCAAGGGCTTACGGTAAGAACGCAATACCTGACGGCGCAAAATATGGAACATTTGCGAAGCTTCAGACGGCATCACAATCTGCATATTGTGTTCGGAACACAGTTGCAGCCAGCGTTCCAAACGCGCGGAAGAGTGTTCAGGACCTTGACCGTCATAACCGTGCGGCAGAATGGTGGTCAAACCGCACAAACGACCCCATTTGGTTTCGCCCGAAGAAATAAACTGGTCAATGGCAACCTGTGCGCCGTTGGCAAAATCGCCAAATTGTGCTTCCCAAATCAACAACTTATCGGGTGCAGAGCAAGCGTAGCCGTATTCGTAAGCCATTACCGCTTCTTCATTCAAGATGGAATCAATCACGGTAAAGCGGGCTTGGTTGTCCGACATATGTTGCAGCGGGATATACGTTCCGCTATCGGATTGCTGATGTTCGCGCTTGGTGTCGTGCAACACAGCGTGACGGTGCGAGAACGTGCCGCGTCCCGAGTCTTCGCCCGAAATACGCACGCCTGTGCCGTTGGTCACCATGCTGGCATACGCCACGGTTTCCGCCATGCCCCAGTCAAAAGGCTGTTCGCCTGTTGCCATCGCTTTGCGCTGTTCAATCACACGTTTGGCGGTATTATGCAAACCAAAGCCTTCTGGCACTTGGGTAAATTTGTCGGTCAAACGCTGAATATCGGAAGCAGACAAACCGCTTTCCACGTGTTCGCGCCAATCCTGACCTTGGTATTTGCGCCAATCTACACGGTGCTTGCTTTCGTAATCGCTCAAGCGGGTGTGTTCAACGTGTTCGCCTTTGTCTAAAGCATCGCGGTAAGCCTGTACATAACCGTCTGCCTCTTGGGCGGTCACCACGCCCTCTTTAATCAGTTTGTCGGCATACAGGGCGCGGGTGCCGGGGTGTTGGGCGATGGTTTTGTACATCAAAGGTTGGGTCAAAGTGGGGTCGTCGCCCTCGTTATGACCCAGCTTACGGAAGCACACCAAATCAATCACCACATCTTTGTGGAACTGCTTGCGGTAATCCAAAGCCGCTTGCACCACATAGCACACGGCTTCGGGGTCGTCACCGTTTACATGGAATACGGGCGCTTCCACCATTTTGGCAATATCGGTACAGTAAACGGTAGAACGGGTATCGCGGGTGTCGGACGTGGTAAAGCCGATTTGGTTGTTAATCACGATATGTACGGTACCGCCGGTGGTGTAACCACGGGTGCGCGACATATTAAAGGTGGCTTGGTTTACGCCCAAACCGATAAAGGCGGAATCGCCGTGAATCAGCACGGGCAACACTTGGGCGCGTCCGTCCAGACCGCGGCGGCGCTGCTTGGCGCGTACCGAGCCTTCCACCACAGGATTGACAATTTCCAAGTGCGAGGGGTTAAACGCCAGCGTAACGTGCATTGCGCCGTGCGGGGTGGCGATGTCGGAACTGAAGCCCATGTGGTATTTCACGTCGCCGCTGGGCAGCTTGGCTTCGGCGCGACCTTCAAATTCGGCAAACAAATCAGCGGGTTTTTTACCCAAAGTGTTTACCAGTACGTTCAAACGTCCGCGGTGCGCCATGCCGATTACCACTTCTTCTACGCCGTCTTTACCCGCGTTTTGAATCAGATAGTTCAAGCCCGCAATGGCACTTTCGCCGCCTTCTACCGAAAAGCGTTTTTGCCCCACATATTTGGTGTGCAAATAGCGTTCCATGGTTTCGGCTGCGGTAATTTGTTTTAAAATATAGCGTTTTTGTTCGGCATCAAAACGGGGAGTGGACAAATCGCGCTCGAAATAATTGCGAATCCAATGGCGTTCTTCGCGGTTGCCGATGTACATATACTCAATGCCGATGTGACCGCAGTAGGTCTGCTTGAGTTTGCTGATGATGTCGGACAAAGGCATTTTTTGCGTACCCGCAAAATCGCCCTGCCCCAAGCTGAAGTTTACCGCCATATCCGCTTCAGTCAAACCGTGCGCTTCGGGCGACAAACCTTCAATATTTTTAGGCAGTTTCAAGCCCAAGGGGTCAATCTTCGCCGCGCCCGCACCTTGAATGCGGTAGGCAGAAATCAGGCGCAATACGGCAATCTGTTTGTGCAGCAGGCTTTCATCAATAGTGCCTGCCACTGCGCCGATATTGCGCCGCTTGGCGAGATTGGCAAAAGATTCTTGAATCGGACGGTGCGCCACATCGCGCACTGCCGCGCCCGGTTGGGCTGCCAAATCGGTAAAATATTGTTTCCAATGTGCGTCCACCGAATCGGGGTTGCTTAAGAACTGTTCGTACAATTCTTCAATATAAGGGGCGTTCGAGCCGAACAAATAAGAAAAATTGAGTTTTTCATCCATCATGACTGATGCCTTTTACATTTCGAGCGTCGTTAAAACGGTAATCCAATGCCCTGTAATCCGAAAATCTGCGGGCAGGGGGCATTCTACCCTTTCTTACCAAAATTGGTAAGGGAAAGACTGCCTATTTTTTATTTTCTGCCGCCAAAAGCCGTTTCAGGCAGCCTGCCCCTGCCGATGGCAAAGGGCAAACTGCCTGAAAACAAAGTTTAGCTTATCAAAGCATTAACGCTTATCTACAGCGACAAAATCGCGGCGGTCGGAACCGGTGTACAGCTGACGCGGACGACCGATTTTTTGACCGGGGTCGCTAATCATTTCGTTCCAGTGCGAAATCCAGCCCACGGTACGCGCCAAGGCAAAAATCACAGTAAACATCGGCACGGGAATACCCAATGCAGACAATACGATGCCAGAGTAGAAGTCCACATTCGGATACAGTTTCTTCTCAATGAAGTAGGGGTCGTTCAAAGCGATTTTTTCCAATTCCATCGCCAGTTTGAACTGCGGGTCGTTTTCCAAGCCCAGTTCTTTCAACACTTCATCGCAAGTCTGTTTCATGATGGCGGCACGCGGGTCCATGTTTTTGTACACGCGGTGACCAAAGCCCATCAAGCGGTATTTCTTGGCTTTTACGCCTTCCATAAATTCAGGCACTTTGGACACGTCGCCGATTTCAGCCAACATATTCAACACCGCTTCATTGGCACCGCCGTGAGACGGACCCCACAGGCTGGCAATACCCGCAGCGATACAGGCAAACGGGTTCGCACCTGAAGAACCTGCCAAACGCACGGTAGAAGTGGAAGCGTTTTGCTCGTGGTCGGCGTGCAGGGTAAAGATGCGGTCCAACGCACGCACCAATACGGGGTTCGGCACATATTCTTCACAGGGGGTGGCGAACATCATGTGCATAAAGTTGGCGGTGTAGGACAAATCATTGCGCGGATAGTTGAACGGCAAACCGTTGGAATAACGGTAACACATCGCAGCAATGGTCGGGATTTTGGAAATCAGGCGGTAAATCGCCACTTTGCGGTGTTCGGGGTCAGCAATTTCCAAGCTGTCTTGATAGAAAGCAGACAGTGCGCCCACCACACCCACCATCATCGCCATCGGGTGCGCATCGCGGCGGAAACCGCGGAAGAACCAGTTCAGCTGTTCATGCACCATGGTATGGCGGGTAACGGTATTAACAAAATCGGCTTTTTGTTCGGCAGTGGGCAGTTCGCCGTAAATCAGCAGGTAGCACACCTCCAAATAATCGCTGTGCTCGGCAAGCTGCTCAATGGGGTAGCCGCGGTAATAGAGCAAGCCTTTGTCGCCATCAATAAAGGTAATTTTGGATTCGCAACTGGCTGTGGAAACAAAGCCGGGGTCGAAAGTAAACAAGCCAGTGGCTTTGTTCAAAGCGCGGATATCCACCACATCGTTGCCCAACGTACCTTGCAGCACCGGCAATTCAACGGCTTCAACACCTTCGGCTTGTAATTTTACAGATTTTGACATCTCTTGCTCCTTAAATGAAATGTTTTACTTGAGGGTGGGTGGGTAGGACTGCTTTAAGCATTCCTGATTTTTGCCAATAAAGGCTTAAATTCTTCGCGGCATTCGGTTTGTTTTTGATTCACCAATGCCAAAAATTCTTGGTCGGGCAAATCCAAAATTTCCACAAACACAGCCAGTTCTGCATCGCTTAACTGTTCAAAACCCTGCTGCATAAAGCGTTGCAGCAGAATATCCAATTCCAGCAGACCGCGACGGGTTAAAAAACGGATGCGCCGTTTGGCGGTATCGTCAAATTGTGCCATATTCTTTACATGTAGTTACAGGTATCACAAATTTTGATGATACTGATTATATTTTTTATTGATAAACAGCCTGAAAAAGCCTGACTATCTATGGCTTTTTCAGGCAGGATTCCTTTATAAAAAAGGTATTACACCATACGCTTCAGCATAATCTCTTTGATTTTGCCGATGGCGCGGGTGGGGTTCAAATGCTTCGGACACACGTCCACACAGTTCATAATGGTGTGGCAGCGGAACAGACGGTAGGGGTCGTTCAAATTGTCCAAACGCTCGTTGGTAATGGTGTCGCGGCTGTCGGCGATAAAGCGGTAGGCGTTCAGCAAGCCGGAAGGACCGACAAATTTGTCGGGATTCCACCAGAAAGACGGGCAAGCGGTAGAACAGCAGGCGCACAAAATACATTCGTACAAGCCGTCCAATTCGGCGCGGTCTTCTTGAGATTGCAGGCGTTCCTTGTTTTTATCTACAGGCGTATCATTCACCACATAGGGCTTAATGGAATGATATTGCTTGAAAAACTGGGTCATGTCCACAATCAGGTCGCGAATCACGGGCAAACCAGGCAAAGGACGCAACACAATCGGTTGCGGCAGGCTGCGGATATCGGTCAGACACGCCAAGCCGTTTTTGCCGTTGATGTTCATACCGTCCGAACCGCAAATCCCTTCGCGGCAGGAACGGCGGAATGAAAAGCTGTCGTCTTTGGCTTTGATTTTAACCAAAGCGTCCAGCAGTTTCACATCGGTGGGTTCGATTTCAATTTCATAGTCTTTCATGTACGGCTTGGCATCCACATCGGGATTGTAGCGGTACACTTGAAAACGTACTTTTTCCATATGCTGTGTTCCTTGCGCGGCGCGTTTCGCCGTGTGTGAAACGCGCCGTTGTATTTTTTAGTAAACGCGCTTGGCAGGCTCAATATAATCCACTGTCAAAGGCTTGGTATGCACGGGCTTATAAGCCAAACGGTTGTCTGCCGAATAAAACAGGGTGTGTTTCATCCAGTTTTCATCGTCGCGCTCGGGGTGGTCGTCCGATGCGTGCGCACCGCGTGATTCCTTACGCGCTTCGGCGGAAATCAGGGTGGCTTTGGCGACTTCCATCAGGTTGTCCAGCTCCAAGGCTTCAATACGCGCAGTGTTCCACACTTGGCTCTTGTCCTGAATTTCGGTATTTTTGGCGCGTTCGTACAATGCCAAAACTTTGTCCACGCCTTCTTTCAGAATCTTATCGGTACGGAACACGCCTGCGTGCAGCTGTACGGTGCGTTGCAATTCGTTACGCAGGGCATCAACGTTTTCGCCACCACTTTGGTTATTCAAGCGGTCAAGACGGGCTTTGGTAAATTCGCCTGCGTTTTCAGGCAGCTTTTTCCAATCGCTTTGTTCGTTGATAAAGGCAATCATGCTGTCGCCTGCGGATTTGCCGAATACCACCAAGTCCAACAATGAGTTCGTACCCAAGCGGTTGGCACCGTGTACGGACGCGCAAGCGCATTCGCCAGCAGCATACAAGCCTTTTACCACTACTTCGGGATTATCGCCTTCAGGCACAACCACTTCGCCCAAATAGTTGGTGGGAATACCGCCCATCATATAGTGGGTGGTCGGCACAACGGGAATCGGGTCTTTAATCGGGTCAATGCCAGCAAACTGAATGGAAATCTCGCGGATACCCGGCAGTTTAGATTTGATTTTTTCTGCGCCGATGTGGTCAATTTTCAGCAAAACGTGGTCTTTTTTCGGACCGCAGCCGCGACCTTCGTAAATTTCCATCGCCATAGCGCGAGAAACCACATCGCGTGAGGCCAAATCTTTTACGGTAGGGGCATAGCGTTCCATAAAACGCTCTCCATCAGCATTCAGCAAAATGCCGCCTTCGCCGCGCACGCCTTCGGTAATCAACACGCCCGCACCTGCCACGCCTGTGGGGTGAAATTGCCAAAATTCCATGTCTTCCAAGGGGATACCTGCACGGGCGCAAATACCCAAGCCGTCGCCAGTGTTCATAAAGGCATTGGTGGAAGAAGCGTAAATACGTCCTGCGCCGCCTGTGGCAAACAATACGGCTTTGGCGTGGAAAATGTACACGTCGCCGCTTTCCATTTCCATTACGGTTACGCCGACCACATCGCCGTTTTCGTCACGAATCAGGTCAAGCGCTGTCCATTCCACAAAGAATTGGGTATTGGCGCGGACGTTTTGCTGATACAGGGTGTGCAGCATGGCGTGACCGGTACGGTCTGCCACGGCACAAGCACGTTCTACGGCGCGTTTGCCATGTTCGGCGGTGTGTCCGCCAAAGGGACGCTGGTAAATTTTGCCGCTTTCCACGCGGTCAAACGGCATGCCCATGTGTTCCAGCTCAATCACGGCTTCGGGTGCGCGGCGGCACATAAATTCAATCGCGTCTTGGTCACCCAGCCAGTCCGAACCTTTTACGGTGTCATACATGTGCCAGTCCCAACGGTCTTCCTGAACATTGCCCAAAGAAGCGGAAATACCGCCCTGCGCCGCCACGGTGTGCGAACGGGTGGGGAATACTTTTGACAAAACGGCGGTGTTCAAACCTGCCTGCGACAATTGCAATGCGGCACGCAAACCCGCGCCGCCGCCGCCAACAATCACGGCATCAAATTTTCGGATTGGAAAAGTCATGTTTTACCCCCAAAGCACATAGAACGAATACACGGTGCAGCCCACCAGCCACACGATGGTGGCAGATTGCAGCAGCAAACGCAGCCCGAAGGGTTTGATATAGTCCATCCACAGGTCGCGCATACCCACCCAAGCGTGTAAAAACAACGCGATAAAGGTGGTTTGGGTAAAGACTTTCACCCAAGTTTTGTCAAAAAATGCCTTCCATTCGGTGTAATCGTCCGCACCGAGCAGTCCCAGCAGAAAAAAGAAGAAAATCACGGCGTAAATCAGCATTACCACGGCAGTGATGCGCTGCATCGCCCAATCGCGCAAACCGTAGTGTGCGCCGGTCAGTTTGCGGTCTACCATAAGAAAATCCCCAAAATAAAGGCAGAAACAGCACCGCCAATCAATACCATGCGTGCGGTTTTACGCGCGGTTTGCAAATCGGTGCCGATGTGGGCGTCCAACAGCAAAAAGCGTACGCCTGCCAGCAGGTGGTGCATCAACGCCCACAATACGCCCCACAAAATCAGCTTAATCAGGAAATTATCTGCCCATCTTTTGTAGTCGTCAAAAGTATCGCCGCTGCTGAGCGAACCGCCGAGCAATGCCAGCAACACGGGCAGCAGGACAAACAGGGCAACGCCCGTTACGCGGTGCAGAATCGAAACAATCCCCGGAATGGGCAGACTTTTGGTCAAAATCTGCAAATCCAGAAAGACGGGGCGTTTCGTCCGCAGTTCTTTTTCTGTTTGCATGGTTGTGTTCCTTCTCGTTAGAGAATGCAGAGTTATTGAAATCAAAATCGGGCAACTTCCCCGATTCCGCTAAAAACGGGTAAAACTGCCGCAGGGCATAATTTACCCTTTTTGGCGCGTGTTGAACAGTCTTTTTTGGCAAAAAACGGCATGAAATTAAACAACAAATTACCAAAACATGGAAACGGGTTGTAAACAAATACAAACAAATTTTTGCAAAAACAAACCATTACAAACACAGCGGTTGCAGCAAACGGAAACGCCTGCCGCAACCGCATTTACCCTTACAGCACTTTGGCAATGCTTTCACACAAATAGCGGATATTGTCGGCGGTGATGCCCGCCACATTGATGCGTCCCGAACGCACGGCGTAAATGGCAAACTCTTCTTTCAAGCGGTCCACCTGCTCGGGCGACAAACCGCTAAACGAGAACATGCCGTTTTGTTGCACGATAAAGCTGAAATCACGGTTTGCACCGCATTCTTTTAACAACTCAACCATTTGACCGCGCATGGTTTTGATGCGGTCGCGCATTTGCGCCAGCTCTGCCAGCCATTGCGCTTTTAATTCGGCATCTTGCAACACCAGCGCCACCGTTGCCGCGCCGTGGGCAGAGGGGTTGGAATACAGGGTGCGGATAATGGCTTTGATTTGGGTAAAGGCGCGTTCTGCGGTTTCGGCATCGGCAGCCACCAAGGTAAACGCGCCCACGCGCTCGCTGTACAAACCGAAGTTTTTAGAATAAGAACTGGCAACCAGCAATTCAGGATTGTGTTCGGCAAACACGCGCAAACCGTAGGCATCTTCATCTACACCGTTGGCAAAGCCTTGATACGCCAAGTCAAACAGCGGCAGCCAGCCTTTTTCTGCCGACATTTTTGCCAGTTGTTGCCATTGTTCGGGCGTGGGGTCAATGCCTGTGGGGTTATGGCAGCAGCCGTGTAACAATACAACATCGCCTGCCTGCGCTTGCGCCAAATCTTCAATCATGCCGTCCCAGTCCAAGCCGTTGGCGGCTTTGTCGTAGTAGCGGTAATCACGAATGGACACGCCTGCGGCGGCAAAAATGGCGTTGTGGTTGGGCCAGCTGGGGGCGGAAATCCACACGTTTTTGGCGGAAGTTTGGTTTTTGACAAACTCGGCGGCAATCCGCAACGCGCCCGTTCCGCCCAAACTTTGTGCGGTTTTGGCGCGTTTGGCAGCCAGCACGGGGCTGTTTTCGCCAAACAGCAGTTTTTGGGTTTCGGTGTTGTACGCCGCCAAGCCGTCAATCGGCAGGTAGTTTTTGTCTGCTTCCTGCGCCAGCAAACGGGTTTCGGCGGTTTTCACCGATGCCAGAATCGGGGTTTGTCCTTGCGCGTCTTTGTACACGCCGATGCCCAAATTCACTTTCAGGCTGCGCGGGTCGGCTTTAAAGGCTTCGCCCAAGCCCAAAATCGGGTCGGCGGCGGCGGCGGTGATGTGCTCAAAAAACATGGTAAACACCTTTTACAGTCGGGTTGTGGAAAACAGGCGTGTTTATACGCCCCTACACGGTGCTTGGCAAGCCGAAATCCACCCGCATGTTAAGCAAACTGCGCCTGCGCCGCTTCCAAACTTTCCTGTTGCACCAGCCAATCTTCTTCACATTGCGCCAATTCGCTTTTTGCCTGCGCCGCTTCTGCCAATGCCTGCTGCAAAGCGGCTTTATTTTCGGGCAGATAGGCATTTTCGTCTGCCAAAAAGTTTTCTGCTGCCTGCAAACGGGTTTGCGCCTGCGCCATCTGCGCTTCAATACGGGCGATTTCACGCTCAATCGGTTTGCACACACGGGCGCGTTCGGCGCGGATTTCCGCTTCGCGGCGTTTTTCCGCTTTGCGGTTGTTGCTGTTGGCAACGGGCGCGGCGGTTTGGGCGTTTTCTGCCTGCTGCTGCGCCAAACGGTAACGGCGGTAGTCTTCCAAATCGCCGTCAAACACCGTTACCCTACCGTCCTGCACCAGTAAAAAACGGTCGGTAACCGCTTCCAACAAACTGCGGTCGTGGCTTACCAGCACCAACGCGCCCTCAAAACCCTGCAATGCCGTGGTCAGCGCGTGGCGCATGTCCAAATCCAAATGGTTGGTGGGTTCGTCCAACAGCAGCAGATTGGGCTTTTGCCACACCAGCAGCGCCAATGCCAAACGCGCTTTTTCGCCACCCGAAAACGGCTCAATCGGCGCAAGTGCCATGTCGCCAACAAAATCAAATCCACCCAGAAAGTTACGGATATCCTGCTCTTTGGCATCGGGGCTGAGGCGGCGGATGTGCCACACGGGGCTTTGGTCGCCACGCAACTGCTCTAACTGGTGCTGGGCGAAATAACCGATACACAGCTTGTCGGCGCGGATAATGCTGCCGTTTTGCGGAAGCAAATCGCCAGACAAAGCTTTGATAAAAGTGGATTTACCCGAACCATTTACGCCCAACAGCCCGTAACGTGCGCCGTTTTCCAGCGACAAATCCACTTGATGTAAAACGGTTTTTCCCGCATAGCCCAAATCGGCGCGTTCCAAGCGCAATTGCGGATTGGGCAGGTGTTCGGGCGCGGAAAAACTGAAATAAAACTGGCTGTCCATGTGGGCAGGGGCAATTTTTTCCAGTTTTTCTAAAGCCTTGATGCGGCTTTGCGCTTGGGCGGCTTTGGTGGCTTTGGCTTTAAAACGGTCAATAAACGATTGTAAATGCTTGATGTGTGCCTGTTGTTTGGCGTAGGCGGATTGTTGTTGCGCCAGCCTTTGGGCGCGTTCTTGCAGATAGTAATCGTAATTGCCACCGTAGCCGTGCAGTTTCTGCCCCGACAATTCCACGGTGTAATCGGTTACGGCGTTAAGAAAATCACGGTCGTGGGAAATCACGATTTGGGTGTTGGGCAATTCGACAAGATAGTTTTCCAGCCACAATACGGCTTCCAAATCCAAGTGGTTGGTGGGTTCGTCCAATAGCAGCAAATCGGCGCGACACATCAAGGCTTGCGCAAGGTTTAAACGCATGCGCCAGCCACCCGAAAAACTTTTTACGGGCTGTTGCTGTTCGTCTTGCGAAAAACCCAATCCGCTTAATAATTTGGCGGCGCGGGATTCGGCGGTGTAGGCATCGGCTTCTTCCAACTTGGCGTGGAATTCCGCCATTTTCAAGCCGTCGTCTGCCTGTTCCGCCGCTGCCAAACCTTGCAACAGGGTTTGCAGTTCGCCATCACCCTGCAACACATAATCCAAGGCGCGAATGTCCAGCGCGGGGGTTTCCTGCGCCACAGCAGCGATGCGCCAGTGTTTCGGTAACGATACTTCGCCGCTGTCGGCAGCCAGTTCGCCGCGAATCAGGGCAAACAGGCTGGATTTACCTGTGCCGTTGCGCCCCACCAAACCGACACGGCGGCGCGGGGCAAGAGTGAGTTCGGCTTGTTGCAGCAACACTTTATCGCCACGTTGCAGGTTTAATTGACGGATTTCAATCATAATGATGTTTCTCTTGATAAGCGCGTTGGACGGGGTGCATGGCGGCGGTGCGGGCTTGGTCAATGGCAGCGGCAATATGTTGCGGATTGCCTGCTTGGGCTTGGGCGATTGCGCCTGCATCTACCGACTGCGCCGCTGCCAATAAATCCAAGCCATGCGCCCGCTGCGGATAAGGCGTTTGAGCAAAAATGGCTTGGCAAACATTTAACATCTGCTTAAAACGTTGCGGACGACGCAGCGCATCGGCTTGTTTTAATACATCTAATAATGCTGTTGTCTGCTCAACTTGCCCCACTTGATGCAAACGCATGTGCAAGGCGCACACTTGTTCTGCCAATTGGGCGCAGTCTTTCGGTACGCGCCAACGCTGATTAACGGTATCTACCGCAGCCAATCCGTGTAACAGCGCGGCATAGCGTTCGGGCAAACTCAAACCCAAATCCGCTGCACGTTGTAAGGTCTGCAAAGCGTGTTCGCCGCAGTCGTTTTCGGGATAACAACTGCTGCGTTGCGCGACACCAAACAGCGCATCTACTTCGGGCAACAGCACGGACAATGCCCCACATTCGCGCAACACCGCCAACATACGGCGCGGATGGTTTTCCATCAGCCCTTTAGCCCATTCCTGCCAAACGCGTTCTGCCACCAGCGCATCGGCTTCGCCGTTTGCCACCATGTCGCGCATCAGCTGCATGGTTTCGGGGGCAACGGTAAAACCGTAACGCGCCGCAAACCGCGCTGTCCGCAAAATCCGCACGGGGTCTTCTACAAACGCTGCACCCACATGGCGCAAAATGCCTTGTCGCAAATCGTCTGCGCCGCCGAAAGGGTCTATCAGTCTGCCGTCTGCATCTTGTGCCATGGCGTTAATAGTCAAATCGCGGCGCGACAAATCCTGTTCCAGCGTAACGTGTTGTCCCGTATCAAAACTAAACCCCGCGTAACCGCGCCCGATTTTGCGTTCGGTACGCGCCAAGGCGTATTCTTCATGCGTGTGGGGATGCAGAAACACGGGAAAATCGCGCCCCACTGCGGTAAAACCACGTTGGCGCATGATGTCGGGGCTTGCGCCCACCACCACCCAATCGCGGTCGTGTACGGGCAGTCCCAGCAGCGCATCGCGCACCGCACCGCCCACCAGATAGGTTTGTAATGCTGTATCCATGCGCTGATTATAACCCGCCCTGCCCTTACTTCACATATAGCGAGAATCAATACCACCGTGCAAACACAATGCTATACTTTCGCGCTTTCAGCCAAACACACACACCATGACACATTCTATTCCCGATATACAAAGCACCCCCGACACCCGCAATATGCCCATCAACCGCGTAGGCATCAAAGATTTGCATTTTCCCGTGCGGATTGAATCGGCGCAGGGCATCGTCCACACCACCGCCAAACTGAAAATGGCGGTTTATCTGCCCGCTGAACAAAAAGGCACACACATGTCGCGCTTTGTGGCGCTGATGGAAGAACACGATGCCGCGCTTTCGCCTGTCGCGCTGCACAATCTTACCGAAAGCATGTTGGCGCGTTTGCACGCCCATTCGGGCAGTATTGAAGCCGCGTTTGCCTTTTTCCGCCAAAAAACCGCGCCCGTTTCGGGCATCAAATCCCTAATGGATTATCAGGTTACGCTGGCTTGCGACATCAACCAAGAGCAAACCCGCCACCGCTTGAGCGTACTCGTTCCCGTTACCAGCTTATGCCCCTGCTCTAAAGAAATTTCCCAATACGGCGCACACAACCAGCGTTCGCACGTTACCGTTTCTTTGGAAAGCGACGGCGCAGTGGCGGTGGAAGAAATCATCGATTTGGTGGAAAATCAGGCTTCCTGCCAGCTTTATGGTTTGTTAAAACGCCCCGATGAAAAATTCGTTACCGAACGCGCCTACGAAAACCCCAAATTTGTGGAAGACATGGTGCGCGATATTGCCTTGGCACTGCAAAACGATGCCCGCATCCGCCGTTTCAGCGTGGAAAGCGAAAACTTTGAATCGATTCACAATCATTCGGCATACGCGCTTATTGAATCTGCGCCTATGTAAAGATTACTTGCCATTGAACCATCGGGCAGCGATGCTGCTGGCGTTATTACTGTTAAACGCCTGCCGCAGCCTGCCCGATTTGTCTTTGCGCGAACCTTCCGTACACATTCCCGTCCGCAGTGCGCCGCAGCTGGAATCGCTGTTGCGCCTGCCCAAACGCGCCCCCGCACCACCCAATGCCTATCTTTATATTCTTGACCACCCCCACGATGCCTTTACTGCCCGCGCCGCACTGATTCAACACGCCCGCATTGCGCTGGACGTGCAATATTACATTTGGCGCAACGATATTTCGGGTAACTTATTGTTGCAATACCTGTATCAGGCAGCAGAACGCGGCGTGCGCGTGCGCCTGCTGCTGGACGACAACAACACCCACGGCAACGATGCCGTGCTTGCCGCATTGGACGCACACCCCAATATCCAAGTGCGCCTGTTTAACCCGTTTTTGTACCGAAAATGGCGTTTTATCGGCTATTTAAGCGACTTTCCCCGTTTAAACAGGCGCATGCACAACAAATCGCTCACCGCCGACAACCGCGCTGCCGTGATTGGCGGGCGCAATATCGGCGACGAATATTTTCACGGCTCGGACGAACAAGCGTTTGCCGATTTAGACGTATTGGCAGCGGGCGAGCTTGTCGGGCAGGTATCCACCGATTTTGACCGCTATTGGCAAAGCGATTCTGCCTATCCGCTGCATCTGATTGTGCGTACCGCGCCCGCCGCCGATTTCCCGCCAGCCACACCCACCGCCGCCCAACAACGCTATCTCGCCCAAAACGCGCGCATGCCCTTGGCACAAGCCTTGGCAAAGGGAACGGTATCGCTACTGCCCGCACAAGCCCGCTTGGTTAGCGATGACCCCGCCAAAGCCCTAGACCGCCGCGCCCGCACCGATATTGTTGCCGAGCTGCACCGCGCACTTGGCACACCCACGCAGAATATGTATCTGGTCAGTCCCTATTTTGTCCCCACCGCCAAAGGCACACAATTATTAAGCGATTTTGCCCGACAAGGCGTAGGCATTACCGTGTTTACCAATTCACTACGCGCGACTGATGTAGCGGCGGTACATTCAGGCTATGCCCGCTACCGAGAACCGCTGTTACAAGCAGGTGTCAAACTATATGAATTCAAACCCAATCCCACGCCTGTTGTGCCTGTGTCCCCGCCAAGCAAAAGCAAAAAACGCCCCCTGCGCGACCGCGGCTTAACAGGCAGCTCTGCCACCAGCCTGCACGCCAAAACTTTTATTATTGATAAAAAAAGAGTATTTGTCGGTTCATTAAATTTAGACCCGCGCTCGGCAAAACTCAATACCGAAATGGGTTTAGTGATTCACAACCGCCAACTCGCGCAAACCATGTACCGCCGCTTACACGATGAAACCGAACAAACCGCCTACCGTGTCGCGCTTAACCGCCAAGGGCATTTGGTTTGGCACGACCCGCAAAACGGCAACACCCACACCCAAGAGCCTGAAGCCAGTTTTTGGCGACGGTGGCTGGTGCGGGTACTCTCGGTACTGCCAATTGAACGGCTGTTATAGTGAGTGAACGAATATGCCAAAATTCAAAAACAAAATAAAAAAACCGCACCCAAATTGAATAAACAATTAGCAGCGGCACAAAGGATATATATAAAAATTGCAAAGGCTAAATAATTATGCGTAAAATTTTGTTATTAAATATAATACTCACCATACCATCATTGGTTTACTTTTCAATTCTTTTTATTAATCGGGGTATAACCGCAGATGTTACCATATTGTCCTACATATATACAGTTGTATCAACATTAGGATATATAAATGTTTTATTATTTTTACTGATTGTGATACTCGCTATTCACACATATATTACCAACAAAAGCACTCCAATAACTATTAAGAACTCGGTATTATTATCAATAATACTATATTTTAATTTATTCTCCATAAAAAGCTACGATTGTATCTGTATTTATGATTGCGTAATGTGGCGCTATCTCTATGGTCTCTATAGTTAGGTAGGTTGGGTTAGGCAAAGCCGTAACCCAACTTTTTCCAATAAAATAAAAATGTTGGGTTTACGCTACGCTTCAACCCAACCTACCGCTACTAAAAACAAAACCATCAACAAATAATCTAAAGATGATTGATTTACTAATTCAAGAAGCGAAGAGGAATTTATCTAAATGATTACTCCGATTTATGACGTATCTCTACCTAGTAATGTAAAATCTTTATTACATAGTTTAATAGGTAGAAAATTAATAAAAATGTTACGCTGTAACAATGATTCTATTGAATATTTAATTAAAACTTTTGAGCTTGAACCCAGAGATTTTTTCTCATTATGTTTAGGTCCTATTTTACTTTATTTTGAAGACGGCTTAATATTCGGTGGTAGCAGCGACCCGAGTAGGAATAGCGTTTTAGTATGGGTGGAAAAAAATGAAATTGGTCAAACAACTCAATGGCTACAGGAAGAAGATAAAAATTTAATCCCTTTTGATGCTAAGGATTTTACTCATTGGAGTGTATTTTTAAATCAAAAAATTAAAAGTGTTTCAATTCTTAAAGAAATAGAAAAAGAAAATTTGAAGAAAATGGAGTTACCTAATGAAAGAGGGGTACTATTAAATTTTGAAAATGGTTTATCTTTAATTATTTCTCATGGATTAAATGATAATTCCGATAGTACGACAATCATTTCTTTGGAAGAAATTAATTCATGTTTTAAAGGTAAGTTAAATTACATAGATATTCTATAACAAGCAAGCGTAGGTTGGGTTAGGCAAAGCCGTAACCCAACTTATATTCCAATAAAAATGTTGGGTTTACGCTACGCTTCAACCCAACCTACTTTTGCTCTTGCTAATTTTTATTTATCAGGGACTAACTATGTGGTTATCAAAGAGATTGGAAGATTTTTTTGAAAAAAATGGAGCTGGAGATTTATATTATATCATTTCAGCGGCAATCAATTCAAATGATGAAAGATATAAGAAAAACTATATAGAGATATTAAGTTTAGCTTCGGAGGGGTATGGCATATTTTCGTCCGAAGGAACTAGCTATTCACTAAATAATGATTGGGATTATCCAGACCAATTTAATGAAGTTTACTGTTTTATTGGTTATGTTGAAACATCTAGTTTATCGTTTGATAAATATATAGAATTTATTTCATATATGTCTGACGTTTATATGGATCATCATAAAAATGATGTGGATCAAATTCTTTACCTAATTAGCAAGATTAGGGAACGATTTAAACCCTTTTGCTCTTATTGATTTGGAATTAGTTACATTTACAATGATGGTAATTCAATACAAACCAATTTTAATCATGCAGAAAAGAAATTGATGAGCTTTATTATTATTCAGCAAAATTAAAGCAAGCGTAGGTTGGATTAGGCAAAGCCGTAACCCAACTTATATTCCAATAAAAATGTTGGGTTTACGCTACGCTTCAACCCAACCTACTCTTTCTCAAATAGATGATGCTTTAGGAAGAGTAATTGATTTAAACAGAAAAAGGGGAATTAAATAATGTTGCTTAAACCAGAAGGAAATATTTTAACTTTCTTAAACTGTATTGGTTTACAAGAATGCGATAATGCGATTTCAAGGCTTATTTCTATCATTGATACACCATTTATCAGGGAAGAAGTATGCTATCTTGAACCAGAAGTTATCTATTCTTTTTATTTAGGGGGATGTCAATTTTCCTTTAACCAAAATGGAATTTTAGAGGCAATATTTATTTATATAAAACCAAAAAATTTATTTCATAGCTTCCAACTTAAAAACAATTTCATAAATGGAATAAGTCCAAACTCTTCAAAAGAAGATATTATTTATGCAATGAACCCATTGTTTGGTAGTCCTGAACGTATTTGCACAACAAATAATGTTGGGTTGGGATATGATGAATATCATTATATTAGATATAAGATTGATAATAAATTTATTCATTTTGAATTTTTAGAGGACTTTAAACTGAACTTAATTACCTTATTTATTGAATAACATTAGTTAGGTAGGTTGGGTTAGGCAAAGCCATAACCCAACTTTTTCCAATAAAATAAAAATGTTGGGTTTACGCTACGCTTCAACCCAACCTACCTCTACTGTTATAGTGAACGGGTATGTTAAAATCCCAAAACAAGTAGCAGTAAGGAATTTATATGTTTAAATATAAAGCCAAATTAGTTAAACTAGATGAAGAGATAGAAGAATTAGGATTTTTTATAATCAATGGAATTGAATTGTTGTGTTTTATTTCCAGTGTAACATTTCAATTAGAATTGAATAAAGAATATTTAGTTGAACTAACTTATCAAATATTGGACGAGTATCATATAAATAACACACCAGAACAATATACAATAGGTTTTAAAAATATAAACAATAATTTTAATTACCATTTATATGGTTCATTTAAAGAAAATATTTTATCTGTTAATTCAATAAAATTTACAGATGAATTTTTGGTAAATCATTTTCCATATTTAGAGAATAAAAATATCGTATTATTTATAGACAGGCTGGAGATATCTATTGAACAAGTATTAAATGAGCAAGAGTAGGTTGGATTAGGCAAAGCCATAACCCAACCCATATCAATTTGATTAAGATGCCTGTTTATCCAATAATTGCACCATCATCACTTCATATATGGCAGATAGCTTGTCAATATCATTAACGGGAATATTCTCATCAATCTGATGAATGCTTTCGTTGCAAAAACCCAATTCAATCAATTCATCGGCAACGGCTTTGATAAAGCGTCCGTCTGAGGTACCGCCTGATGTGGACAGTTTGGCTTCTACGCCGCAAACTTGGCGCACGGCAGCTTGGGCAACATCAGTCAATACGCCCGCTTCGGTTAAAAACGGTTCGCCCGACAAAGTCCATTGTAAATCATACTGAAAGCCGTATTTATCCAAAACGGCGTGAACACGCTGTTTCAGGCTGTCGGCGGTGCTTTCGGTGCTGAAACGGAAATTAAATTTGATTTCCACTGTGGCAGGAATGACGTTGGTTGCGCCCGTGCCGCCGTGGATATTGGAAATTTGAAAGCCTGTAGGCGGAAAATAGTCGTTGCCCTTATCCCATTGAATAGACGTTAATTCTGCCAAAGCAGGCGCAACGGTGTGAATGGGGTTTTCGGCAAGGTGGGGATAGGCGATATGCCCTTGTTTGCCATGTACGGTCAGCGTACCCGACAGCGAGCCGCGCCGTCCGTTTTTCAGGGTGTCGCCCAATTCGCGCTCAGCGGTGGGTTCGCCGACAATGCAGTAATCAATGCGCTCGCCACGTTGTTTGAGTACGTCCACAACTTTGGTCGTACCGTCCAGCGCATCACCTTCTTCGTCTGAGGTAATCAACAACGCCAAACTGCCTTGAAAATCGGGTTGCGCGGCGGTAAAACGTTCGCAAGCGGTAACAAAACAGGCAATGGCGGTTTTCATATCCGCTGCACCACGGGCATACAAACGTCCGTTGCGCTCAGTGGGGGTAAACGGTGGCGAAGTCCAACGGCTTTCGTCGCCCGCAGGCACAACATCAGTGTGTCCTGCAAAACACAATACGGGCGCAGCCGTACCGCGTCGCGCCCAAAAATTACGGGTATCGCCAAAGTTTAAAGGCTCTACTTGAAAACCGATTGCCTGCAAACGCTCGGCAAGCAGGGTTTGACAACCTGCATCATCGGGGGTAAGCGAGGGGCGGGCAAGTAATTGGGTAGCAAGGTCAAAAGTGGCAGTCATGATGCGCTCAAAAATTGGCATTGTACCGCGACAAAACGGCGGAAAGAAATGGTTTTCCGCCGTTTTGCTGCTTTTAGCCCTGTTTTTTCTTCACACTCACCTGCCGTTTTTTGCTTTTACCGCCGCTGTTACGCGCTTTCTCGTCTTTGCGCCCTTCGCGCTTGGCAATGCGGTTACTTAAAGACACGCGCCGCAAGGGTTGGTTCTTGGTTTTTTCTGCCGTTTCTTCATAAGGGTTTTCGGAAACATTGTATTGAATCCTCAAGGGTGTGCCTTGTAAATTAAAGGCTTTTCTAAAGGTTTGAGTGAGATAGCGGGTGTAGCTGTCGGAAATGTGTTGCAGCGAATTACCGTGAATCACAATCACGGGCGGATTCATGCCGCCTTGGTGGGCGTAACGCATTTTCGGGCGCACCAAACCTGCACGCGGCGGCTGTTGGCGTTCCACGGCGGTTTGCAACACGCGGGTGATTTTCGGCGTGGGCATTTTGACCATCGCGGCATCGTAGGCTGCCTGAATGCTGGCAAACAAGCCGTCAATGCCCTTTTCTTTCAAGGCGGAAACATAGTGGAATTTGGCAAAATCCAAAAAATACAGCTTGCGGGCGATGTCGCGTTTGATGTCGTTGCGGCGTTCTTCGCTGATGCCGTCCCATTTGTTGACCGCCACCACCAGCGCGCGCCCTGCTTCCAAGGCAAATCCCGCAATAGTGGCATCTTGGTCGGCGATGTCCTGCTGCGCGTCCAACACCAGCACCGCCACATTCGCCGCTTCTACCGCCTGCATCGCTTTGATTACGGAAAACTTTTCCACCGCTTCCGATACCTTGCCGCGCCGCCGCACGCCCGCCGTATCAATAATGGTAAACGGTTTGCCGTCGCGTTCAAAATCAATATGAATGCTGTCGCGGGTGGTGCCTGCCATATCAAAGGCAATCACACGCTCTTCGCCCAACACAGCATTAACCAAAGTGGATTTGCCCACATTGGGACGACCAATGACGGCAAACACGGGGTGTTTCGGCTCACTCACTTCTTCTTCAGCATCGGGAAAATGCGCCAACACATCTTCCATCAGACCGTACACGCCATCGCCGTGTGCGCCCGAAATCACATAGGGTTCGCCCAATGCCAGTTCGTAAAACTCTGCCGCGAGAACGGGACGGTTGCCGCCCTCGCCTTTGTTTACCGCCAAAAACACGGGGCGCGGACTTTGGCGCAAACGGTCGGCGATAATTTTATCTTGCGGGGTCAAGCCTGTACGCGCATCGGTTAGGAACACAACGGCATCGGCTTCGTCAATCGCCTGCAAAGTCTGCCGCGCCATTTCGTGCAAAATGCCGCTGTCCACCACAGGCTCAAAACCGCCCGTATCCACCACCAAATAAGGCTTGCTGCCCACGCGCCCGTGTCCGTAATGGCGGTCGCGGGTCAAGCCGGGCAGGTCGTGGACAAGGGCGTCTTTGCTGCGGGTTAAACGGTTAAACAGGGTGGATTTGCCCACATTGGGGCGTCCGACTAGGGCAATGGTAGGTTTCATAAAGGTTCTTTCTGTTTCAGGCTGCACGGAAAAAACCACACAGCCAGCAGGTGCAGATGCACAAAACAAACAAAAGCAATCGCTTAATCAAGCACAGCACCTTATGCAAAAAAAATCATTCAGTCAAGCCATTTTTTTTTTTTTGAAATAATTAGTTATATTTAAAAATTCAAAATTCGCTTCAAAAAACGCCCATCATGCGCCACACACGCTTGATAAAAAACTCAAAAACGCTTACAATCTTTACTCAAACTTAATACAACATCTCTTGACAACAAGTAGTTTCCAAATGAAATTTTTAAAATCACTTGCCCTTATCGCCACAGGCATTGCATTGGCAGCTTGCGGCAGTTCAGGCAGCAGCGCAGAACACCAGCACGGCAAAAACACCATCCGCAACATCATCAAGAATAGCAACAGCAAAAGCGACAGCCACCACCATGCTCACGACAACAGCAAGCAAAATAGCAACAAAAACAACAGCCATACCAACAGCCAAAGCACCATAGGCAGCTACCTGACTGCCGATCAAAACGAAACCATAACAACAGGCTTTTTGGCTGACGGCAAACACGATAAGCTGCAATTTCTGCAAGTTCACGGTCAAAATATCCAATTGATGCCCGCCGCCGACCCCAACCGTAAAGACCCCGATTTTGCCGAGTGGCGCAAAGACAAAACACCGTTTGACGCACTGATTGGCACACATTTGGCACACGCCCGTTATGGTTCGCTGGCATACCTGCCCGGTGCCAACAATGGACAACCCTATATTTTTGCCCAAGGCAATCTCAGCACCACCATTCCCACCCATGCCAATCCCGTTACTTATCAAGGTCGTGCCATACTGCTTGGCACAGGCAACGACCAAACAGGTACGTCCCAATTTACCGTTCACTTTGACAAAAAAACCGTAGATGGCACCCTGAAATTTGACAGCAAACCCGATATTTTCCTGCATGGCAAAATTGACGGCAGCCACTTCAACGGCAAGATGGGCAATGTGATTACCCGTGGCGCGTTTTACGGTAAAGATGCCGCAGAACTGGCAGGCACATTCCACCAAGAAGGCAAAGGCAACAAAGAAGTCGGCGATTTTGCAGGCGCATTTGGTGCCAAACAGCAAAAATAAGCCCTAAACCCATGATTTAAACAACAACGCCTGCCAACCCAAAAGTTTGCAGGCGTTTTCAATCAGTATCTTACCGCTAATGCAGCGCAGTTGCCGTAAACGCCCGTTCCAGCAGGGTTTGATAATGGCTGTTGCCGTTGCGTTCGTCCAAAACCTTTGCCACCCTTTGCGCTTCGGGCAAGGCTTCATCATTAACCGCTACCGCCGCCATCACATAACGCAGATACGCCAACGTGCTGTTTTGGCTATAAGCGGCAATTAAATCCCCATATTCTTCAAACAGTTCCTCCACCCGTTCACTCAAGCCCAACAAACTGCACAACCAAATCAATCGGGGCAAAATATGAATATGGGGTTCTATATTGCTTTCCAGCAAATCCAGCGCCTGTACCAAATACTGCTCGGCTTCCTGATGGCGTTTTAAGCGGATTAAGCTGTCGATAACGGGAACATAGGTTTCGTGCGGGACTTTCCCACACGACATTTTGCCCGATAAAATCGGTTGGGCGTATTTCAAGGCTTGTTCGTATTCCCCGATAAAATGATGATACACCACCAAAGCATGTTGTTCGCAGGCTGCACAATCTGCCATTAAATCATCGCTGTCGGCGTGTTCGCGCCATTGTGCAAAATATTGTTTGGCAGCAGCAGCATTGCCCATATCCACATTTTGATACATCAGCATTTTATACATCACCGCCAAATCAAATTCAAAATGCCCGTAAATTTGCTGCATAAATTGATTGGCTTCTTCAATATCTGCCAAACTGCATGATGTGTCTTCGGGCAGACCTTCAATTACCCATTTCAAACGCCACAAAGCCATGTGCAAACGCTCGGCTGCCTGTTCTTCTGCTTCAGAACCGTTCTCGCTTTCAGCATATTGGCGGTAATAGGCATCAATCAGATAACGGATGCAGTGCATTTGAAAATCGGCAGAAAAAGCGGTATTCCTACCTAAACTTTCCTCTGCATCGCCCACCACCCAATCGGCAATTTCACAGGCATGGTCTATCTGCCCGTTTTCTATGTAGTGGTTATAGGCGGCAATGGTGGCTTTTTGACATGCTGCGCCTGCTTCCATTTGCTGCAATTGTGTTAAAGTTTTAATGTTCATGATAATGTCCTTGACTGATTCAAACAGACACAAAATCGGGCAAATCTGCCCGATGTTTACCATAGCATTTTTACTCTATACGGTCAATGCGGGAAGGGTTTACGCTGCCAGCAAAGCATCTAATAAAGCCGATGCACCAATGCGGAAATGCGCGGGATTGACCCAATCTGCACCGAAAGCGGCTTCGGCTTGGCGGATATAGCCTTCTGCAGCGGCAATATCACGCACTCCACCCGATAATTTAATGCCTGCGCTGCTGGATTTGTCTGCTTCGGCAATGGCTGCCAACAGAATTTCAGCAGCTTCGGGGCTGGCACCGTGCGGGGTTTTGCCTGTAGAAGTTTTCAGAAAATCCGCACCGTTGGCAAGGGCGCAATCGGCGGCGGCGCGGGCAGTGACTGCGTCCAATTCGCCTGTTTCCAAAATCACTTTTAATTTGGCATTGGCTTCACGGCACAGTTTGGCAACGGCAGCGGTTAATTCGGCAGCAGCTTGTTGCTTGCCTGCGGCAAAGTCGCGGTAAGGGAAAACCAAATCGATTTCGTTTGCGCCATCGGCAAGGGCTTGACGGGTGTCTGCCCGCACTTGTTCGCTGCTTTCCTGACCGCTGGGGAAATTCACCACAGTGGCAATGGCAATATCGGGATGCGCTGCCAATTCTTGTTTGGCTAATGCCACAAAACGGGGATAAACACACACGGCAGCCACTTTGCCGATGGGTTGCACGGCTTTGGCGCACAGACTGCG
The DNA here is from genome assembly GCF_014054725.1 of Conchiformibius steedae. Classification (NCBI taxonomy): domain Bacteria; kingdom Pseudomonadati; phylum Pseudomonadota; class Betaproteobacteria; order Neisseriales; family Neisseriaceae; genus Conchiformibius; species Conchiformibius steedae. The sequence continues at coordinate 1,580,898 of NZ_CP059563.1, forward strand.
GATGCGTTCGGGGGTGTCGTCTTCGTTGAGCGAAGTCAAATCCATTAAGGATAAAATTTTGGCTTTCATCAAGATTCCTTTTCGGTTTACGGCGGGAAAATAAGGGCAACACATTGCGTGCTGCCCTGTGTGTTGAAATATATTAGGCGGCTAATCCGATAAATAGACCCGCAATCGTGGCACTCATCAGGTTGGACAGCGTACCCGCCACCAGTGCCAATACGCCCAAACGGGCAATTTCGCCGCGCCGCTGTGGTGCCATAATCGACAATCCGCCCACCAAAATGGCGATGGAACTGAAGTTGGCAAACCCGCACAAGGCAAAAGTAATAATGGCTTGGGTTTTGGGCGAGAGTGCGTCTGCACCTGCTTTCAGGTGTTCGGTAAAATTGCTGTAGGCAACAAATTCGTTAATTACCAGTTTTTGCCCGATAAACGAACCTGCGGTTTGCGCTTCTGACCACGGTGCGCCAATCAGCCACGCCAAGGGCGAAAACAGCCAGCCAAGAATTTTTTCTAAAGACAAACCTGTTACGCCAAACCAGCCGCCCACGCCGCCGATAATGCCGTTTAACAATGCCACAATACTGACAAAGGCAATCAGCATGGCTGCCACGCTCAAGGCGATTTTCATGCCCGTATCCGCACCCGCTGCAATGGCGTCAATCACATTGGTGGGTTGGGATTCGTCTTTGTCGGCAAAGACGGCTGCGGCGGTGGGGTCGTATTGGGGGGTTTCGGTTTCGGGGTAAATCAGTTTGGCAAACAGCAATCCACCGGGGGCAGCCATAAACGAGGCGGCAATCAGATAATGTGCGGGTACGCCCATGCCCACCAAACTGCCCAATACCGAACCCGCAATCGATGCCAAACCGCCCGCCATAATCGCAAACAATTCCGAGCGTGTCATCTGCGGCAGATAGGGCTTAATCACCAAGGGTGCTTCGGTTAAGCCGACAAAAATATTCGCCGCTGCCGACATGGATTCGGGGCGCGACGTTCCCAACAGCCGATGCAGCGCACCGCCAATCACACGGATGACCCACGTCATCACGCCCAAATAATACAGCAGCGAAATCAAAGCCGAGAAAAAGATAATCATCGGCAACACACGGAAAGCAAACACAAAACCGCCGCCGCCAAACAGCTCAAACATTTTAGCGTCCACCAAACCGCCAAACAAAAACGCAATCCCGCTGTTGCCGTAGTCCATGACCGCCACCACGCCTTCCGACAGCTTTGCCAGCACCTCCCTACCCTGCGGCGAATACAGCACAAACGCGCCCAAGCCCAATTGCAGCGCAAACGCCACCCCCACCGTGCGCCAATTTACGGCGCGGCGGTGGCGCGACAAGGCAAAAGCAATACCCAACAGCACCGCCATGCCCAACAAACTGTTTAACACACTCATTTCGGATTTCCTTGTAATAAAAAGCAAAAAAACTTATACCAATACAATATCGTATTGTTCCTGCGGATAATGCCCGTCTGCTTCCAGCAACACAGGTTTGCCGACAAAATCCATCAGTCCCGCCAAAGACTGCGATTCTTCATCTAAAAACAATTCAATCACTTGCGGCGAAGCAATCACGCGGAATTGTTTGGTGTCAAAACGGCGGCTTTCGCGCACGATTTCGCGCTGGATTTCGTAACACACGGTTTGCGCGGTTTTCAAATGTCCGCGCCCTTGACAAGCGGGACACGGCTCACACAGGATTTGATTGAGGTTTTCGCGGGTGCGTTTGCGCGTGAGTTCCACCAAACCCAAGCTGGTAAAACCGTTTAAGGTAACACGGGTGCGGTCAAGACTGAGGGCTTTGGCAAATTCCTGCAACACGGCTTCGCGGTGTGCGGGTTGTGCCATATCGATAAAATCCACAATAATCATGCCGCCCAAATTACGCAGGCGCAATTCGCGGGCAATGGCGTGGCAAGCTTCCAGATTGGTTTTGAAAATGGTTTCGTCAAAATTACGCGCCCCCACAAATCCGCCCGTGTTCACGTCTATGGTGGTCATGGCTTCGGTGGCTTCAATAATCAGATAACTGCCGAAATTTAAATTCACGCGCGGTTTTAAAGCGTTTTGGATTTCCGTTTCCACGCCATAGGCTTCAAACAGCGGACGTTCGCCCTGATACAGGCGGATTTTGTCAGCTGCGCCGCTAACATACAAATCGGCAAACTCGCGCATATTGGTGTGGTTGAGATTGGAATCCACCAAAATCTGACGGCTGGTGTCGGGGTGAAACATATCGCGCAACACGCGCAAACTTAAAGGCAAATCGCAATATAACAGGGTTTCGGGCGGACTGGTACGCGCCAGCTTGCTGATGTTTTGCCACAGCTTGCCCAAATAGGCGATATCAGCAGCCAGTTCGCCATCATCGGCGGTTTCGGCACTGGTGCGGATAATATAACCGCCGCTGTGTCCTTCGGGTAACAATGCCTGTAAACGCTCACGCAGACTGTGGCGTTCTTCTTCGTTTTCAATGCGCTGGGAAATGCCAATGTGTGCGTCTTGCGGCAGATGCACCAAAAAACGCCCAGCCAGTGAAATTTGGGTGGAAAGGCGTGCGCCTTTGCTGTTAATCGGGTCTTTAATCACCTGCACCAGCAGGGTTTGCCCTTCAAACAGCATGTGTTCAATGCGTTGCGCAGCATCGGGGTTTTGCCTTTGTTCAAAAATATCCACAATATGCAAAAAGGCGGCGCGTTCCAAACCAATATCCACAAACGCGCTCTGCATCCCCGGCAACACCCGCCGCACCACGCCCAAATAAATATTGCCCACCAAACCGTGTCCGCCGTTGCGCTCGATGTGCAGCTCGCAGATTTCGTTGTCCTGCAATACGGCAACGCGGGTTTCCTGCGGGGTGATATTGACCAATACGGTTTCGGGGGGGCGCAAGGTGTTTTTGGGCAGCGGAATGATGTCGTTTAACACAAAATGCTTTCAAGTTTTTTAGATAGGAAGTTTTGATAAACCGATATAGTCAATATGCTTTATTTCTCATACGGCGTTGGCTTGCCTTGCCGTATTATCCATACTGTCTGCGGCATCGCCGCCTTGTATGAAAAATAAATCACATTAACTATAACACCGTTGCCGATTGGCAAAACGGCAAATCCGAATACCCCGCCATTATAAAGAATATCGCAGCAAACAGAAAACGCGGCAAAAGCTGCCGCGCTTTTTTGAATCTGCCAACAAATCAGATACAGCAGGTTTACAGTGCCACCATGCGTTCTGCCGCTTCCACGCAGCGCGAGACTTCGTCCACCAAAGCAATCCGCACAAAACCGCGCCCCGGATTGCCCTGTGCGGTATCGCGGGCGAAAAAACGCCCCGGTAAAACCTGCACGCCTGCGCGTTCGTACAGCTCTTGGGCGAAACCCAAATCGTCGCCATCGGGCACAGGCAACCAGATATAAAACGATGCTTCGGGCATTTTGACATCAAAACGCTGTTGCAGCACGGGCAGCACACGGGCGAATTTTTCGGCATACAAACGGCGGTTTTCAATCACATGCTCTTCGTCCTGCCACGCGGCAATGCTGGCGTGTTGCACAGGCAAGCCCATGGCGCTGCCGTGATAGGTGCGGTACAGCAAAAATTTTTCCAACAAACGCGCATCGCCCGCCACAAAACCCGAACGCAAGCCCGGCACATTGGAACGTTTGGACAGGCTGGTAAACATCACGATATCGCGGCAGCTGTGTTTGAGTTTTGCCGCTGCCTGCAAACAGCCCATCGGCGCATCGTCATCAAAATAAATTTCTGAATAACATTCGTCTGAAGCAATCACAAAACCATATTTGTCCTGCAAGGCAAACAGGGTGCGCCAATCTTCCAAACGGAACACGCTGCCTGACGGATTATCGGGCGAACACACAAACACCAGCCGACAGCGTTCCCATTGCTCGGCAGACACACTGCTCCAATCGGGCAGGAAACGCGGCGCGGTGGCATTGGCAAACACGGTTTCGCCGCCTGCCAACAAGGTTGCGCCTTCGTAAATCTGATAGAACGGATTGGGACACACAACTACAGGTTTACACTTGCTTTCGCTGCCGTCTAATACGGTTTGCACAAAAGCAAACAGGGCTTCGCGGCTGCCCAATACGGGCAGGATTTGCGTTTCGGGATTAAGCACAATGCCGTTATAACGGCGCGACAACCAATCGGCGCAGGCTTGGCGCAATTCGGGCAAACCGTGTGCCAAGGGGTATTGCGATACGGTGTGCAGGTGGGCGGTAAGCGCATCGGTAATCACGGCGGGGGCGGGGTGTTTGGGTTCGCCGATGTGCAGGGGAATCACGGGCAGTCCTGCGGGCGGGTTGATACCTTGCAGGGCTTGACGCAAACGGGCAAAGGGATAGGGTTTGAGCAAATCCAAGCGGGGATTCATAATCGGGTTTCCTTTCTTTCAGGCAATCAGTTGGTTAGGGCAAGGTTGTCGCGGTGTATCAGCTCGTCTTCGTGGGCGTAACCGAGTTGGCTGCCGATGTCGCGGCTGGCGATGCCAAGGATTTTTTCGGTTTCGCTGCGGCTGTAATTGCTTAAACCGCGGGCAATTTCCTGACCTTGCGCGTTCAACACGGCAATCGGTTCGCCCCGCGCAAAGCTGCCCGATACGACACGGCAACCCACAGGCAATAGGCTACCATGTTGTTGCAATAAAGCTTTTTCTGCGCCTGCATCTACGGTTACGCTGCCTGCCACGCGCAATTGCCCCAACAGCCACTGTTTACGGGCATTTACCCGCGATACCGTGCCGTAAAACAGCGTGCCTACGGCTTCATCACGGCGCAGACGCATCAGTACATCGCTTTCGTGTCCCGAGGCAACCACGGTGTTTGCCCCGCTTTGGGCGGCGCGTTTGGCTGCCAATACTTTGGTAAACATACCGCCTGTGCCAACACCCGTTCCCGCACCGCCTGCCATAGCAGTCAAATCAGGGTGGTCGGCGGCGATGCGCCCGATAAAACGCGCTTGGGGATTGTGGCGCGGGTCGCTGTCGTACAAGCCTTGTTGGTCGGTTAGAATCACCAACACATCGGCATCCAACAGGTTTGCCACCAATGCGCCTAAAGTGTCGTTGTCGCCCAATTTGATTTCATCGGTGGTAACGGTGTCGTTTTCGTTGATAACGGGGACAATGTGATGCGCCAACAGCGTTTGCAGGGTGCTGCGGGCGTTCAGGTAACGGGTGCGGTGGCGCAAGTCGTCGTGGGTGAGCAAAATTTGCGCAGTGGTAATGCCGTGCGGGGCAAATGCCTGTTCGTATGCCTGCGCCAAACCCATTTGTCCTACGGCGGCGGCGGCTTGCAGTTGGTTTAATGCGGTCGGGCGTTTGTCCCAACCCAAACGGCTCAAACCTTCGGCAACCGCGCCGCTGGACACCAGCACCACATCTGCGCCGCTGCGCTTGAGTGCGGCAATTTGTTCCGCCCACGCGCCCAAAGCGGCATAATCCACGCCGCGCCCGCCTGCCGTCACCAAACTTGAACCGATTTTCACAATCCACAAACGCGCTTGCGATAAAGGCGTTAATGCTTCCATTTCGTCCATCTAAAATTTCCCCGTTTAATCTTCCCACACAAAATGCTTGCCACACAAGGGCATAAACAGCAATTGCGTTTCGCCCACCTGCAACACGTCGCGGGCTTTCAATACGGGCGTACCGCGTAAAGTCGCACCGTTAAGCAAAGGCAGGTTGCGGCTGCGCCCGCGTTCCACAAAAAATTCGTTGGCGCGGGCATCGTACACCACAATCGCGTGGCTGTCGCGGCTGATGTGCGGGTCGCTGTGTTCGCCAAAATCCAAACTCACTTCCATATCGCGGCTGCGCCCGATGCGGTTTTCGCCGTCAATCAAACGAAAATCGCGCCCTTGACCTGCGCCGTTCAACACCACCAGCCAGCCTGTTACGGGCCAATCGTGGTCGGCGGCGGGTGCAGAAAAAATTTGGGTTTTCGGCGCAGCAGCTGCGGCGGGACGAACGGTATCCGCAGCCGCCACAGGCGGCGCAGTGGCAACATGGGTTTTGGGCGCGGCTACGGTGCGCGTTCCCGCTGCGGGAGCAGACACATCGTGGCAATAAGGACAGCGCGGATGAGCGGAAGCATCGTAATAATGCTTGGCGGCGGCGCACAGGGTTAGCGACATGATTCAATTCTCACAAAACGGTTAATCGGGCTGCGCCACCACATAGGCGCTGTCGGGACTGCCGAAAAAGATGCTTTGCCCAACACGCAGGCGCACGGGCGAGTCAATGCGGACATGGTCCACAAACGTGCCGTTGGTTGAGCCTTGGTCTGACAACATCAGACTGCCATCTGCTTCCACACGCAGCAGCGCGTGCGTACCCGACACCTGCATATCCGACAATTGTAAATCATTGTGGGCGGCACGTCCGACTTGAACGCTTTGTTCTGCAAACAACAGCACTTCGGGCAAACCTGCTGTTTGCGGGCGCAAACGTGCCACAGGCGCAGCAGCGGTGTCGCCGTACACAAATACGGCAACATCGGCATCAGAAGTCAGCTGCAACACATCGCCACGGTTTAAGCGCGTGCGCCCGTTTGTCCGTTTGCCGTTAATAAACGTGCCGTTGGTGCTGTTCGCGTCTTCCACAAACAACTGGTTGCCGTCAAAGTATAAATCCAAATGGTGGGACGACACCCGTCCGTCTGCAATCACCGCATCGCAATCCGTATCCCGCCCCACACGCAGGCTTTGCTGCGGATACACCGTCAGCGGCTGCCATGCGCCTGTTTGAACGGTCAAACGCGCAGGCACACCCGCAGCGGCGGGATTGACCTTGTGCGTTTTGGGCGAGGGCGCGGCGGCGCGGCGCGTGGCTTGCGCGGGTTCGGGGCGCGGGGGAACGGCTTGATGTTGCGGCATATCTGGCGCACGCGCAGCAGAACGGCGTTTGCGGCGCAACACCCAGAACAGCAGCTTCCACGCCACCACACACGCCACCAACACCAGCGCACCGATAATCAGCAGCGGAATAAACGTGTGCGGTTTGTCGGCAGCGGTTTTCACAAAAGCAATCATCGCGTCCAGCCAATTGGCGGCAACGGCTTCTGCGCCGCCGCAACGTCCCGTTGCCTGTTCAAAGGGAATTTGCTGTTTGCGTAACAGCGCAGCGGCTTCGCTATTGGCAACGGCAACTTGGTTTTTACCGATTTGCGCCGTGGCAACAGCTTGTCCGCAGCGGTTTAACAAAGGTCCGCCGCGCATACTGCCCTGCACCGCCGCGCTGTGTTCCCACGCATCGGCTGCGCCGTTCTTGACATGGCGTTCCAGCAAACCCGTTTCGTTAGACGGATTCAAATAGCCCTGTTCGTCAAACGCGCCGCGTTTCGCGCCCAATTGGTCAGACACGCCTTCCATGCCCACGGCAAACACGGGCGTGCCACGCTCAACAAATTGCGGGTCTGCCAAGGCAATCGGTTTGGCTTTGGCGTGCAGCATACGCGGGTCTTTTACCGCCAACACCGCCAAATCGCGGCGGCTGTCGGCAGCCACCGTATCAGCAGGCAGCAGCGACAATTTCGGCGACACCGCCATCACCACAAAAGCGCGTACTTTACCGTCGCCGCCGTTGTAGCGCATACCCGCTTTATCGGTAAAAAACACTTCTGTACCGCTGGCATCGGCAGCCACTGCCGCATTGGTTAGCAAATGCCCCTGCTTGGACACGCTATAAGCCGAACCGCTTGCCAGCAACAGATAAGGTTGCGCCCCATATTGGAATATCAGCCCGCTGCCGCCCGCTTCGCGCAGTTTGCCCGACGATTTGCTTTGCAACTGCAAACCGTCAAACGGCGCAACGGCAAAACCTTTATTGTCCAACGCGGGACGGTACTGCGTACCGCTTTGCAGGGTAAATTCTTTCGGCAAGGGCAAACCCAGCCACACGCGGTACACCGATTGCTGCGCGGCGCGGACGTCAGGATAATCGTCTGCCCGTGCAGGCAGCACCCACAGCAGCAACAGCCAACAGGCAAAAAGTTTAATCTTGTTCACAGGCTCTTCCTTTTGATTTTCGCTATCCGTCTGCCCTTACAGCGCAGACGCAGACGCTGTGTTTTCTTCGTTTTCCGTTTCAATGGTTTCGGTTTCTTCGGCGGGAACGGGGCGCAGGGTTTCTTCCACCAGCTCGCCCTGTTTAAACCTGCCTTCGCTGCGCCCTGCTTCCACTTTGCCGTTTAAACGCACCAGCGTGCCTTTGCCTTCCCACAACGCGTTTTTAAACCCGCCTGTGTAACGGAAAGTCAAACCGTCTTCGCGGTAGCTGCACACGGCGGTGTTTTTCGCCTGATTAAACTCGCCCTTGCACATCGGCGCATCTTTCATGCCCGTCATCGCGCCTTTGCCCATAATGCGGTCGTTGGCAAACTCGCCTTCGTAAGACGCACCGTTTTTGTACACAATCACGCCCTGACCGTGCAGTTTGCCACGCACATAGCCGCCGCGGTAAGACTGCGCGGGCGAGGCTTTATTCATGGTGTATTCGCCCTCGCCGTGTTTTTGGTCGTTTTTCCATGTGCCGTTGTACACGCTGCCTTTGGGGTAACGGCACAACACTGTGCCTTCGCGTTTGTTGTTGATGATGCTGCCCTCGCACACCGTGCCGTCATCAAACACCAGCTTGCCGTTGCTGTCGTTGGCCTTGCCGTTTTCAATGCGCCCGCTAAAGGTTGCGCCCTTGCCTGCCACAGTAATGCGGATTTCGCCCTGATAGGGTTTGTCCGATTCGCCGTTTTCCGCCGCTTGTTTGTTTGCACCGACAAAATAGCCGTAAGCCGCCACCGCTGCCGCCACACCAATCAGCCCGAAACGCATCACACTGCCCAAACAACCGCCCATACACCCAGCCGATGCCGTTTTCGGTGCAGCATTCGGGACAGCATGAACCGACTGTTGCTGTTGTTTTTTCCCTGTAGGGGGCGCAGCTTCGCGCACTTGGGTGTGTGCTGCTGTTGCCGTTGCGCCTTGCCCCATCAAAGCTTTTTGCATTTCAAAAGCATCTTGAAAACGGTCGCGAGCGTGAACACTCAAGCCCTTGTCAATCGCCGCCAACCAATGTGCGGGATAGTGTTTGGCATACACGCTTTTTGCCAACGGCTGATAAGGGTCTTGCTGCAAACGATTGACGGCCTCTTCAGGCAAATTGCCCGTTACCGCCTGATACAAACACGCCGACAAGCCGTATAAATCCAAAGCGGGGGTGTACGGACCTTTGTTGCTGTATTGTTCCACAGGGGCAAAACCGGGGGTCAGAATTTGCGTGAGCGGACGGCTGCGCCCGCCCACTGCCATTCTCGCCGAACCGAAATCAATCAAAATCGGCTGTCCTTCCTGCGCCAACAGAATATTGGCGGGTTTGATGTCGCGGTGCAGCAAATCCTGTGCGTGAATATATTTCAAACCTTCCAGCAGTGGCACAAAAATCTTATCTAAATCGGCACGTTGTGGCTTGGGGTTCGCCTGAATCCAATCCAATAAGGTGGTACTGCCCAAATAAGGCATCACAAAATACGCTGTGCCGTTGGCTTCAAACAAATCGTTTACTTTCACCACATTGGGGTGATTCAAACGGTGCAAAAGCTGCGCTTCGTGAAAAAAACTGTCCAAACCCCAGCGGAACAGCTCTTCATCGCCGTTGCTTTTGGCGACGACTTCATCTGTGCCGGCGCGGCGGGTGGCGGTATCGGGAATATACTCTTTGATAACGTGTTGCGAACCCAACAAAACGTGTTGCGCCAAATAGGTAATTCCAAACGCGCCCGAACCGAGTACACGCTCGATGCGGTAGGTATTGTTGTTCAGCAGGTGTCCGACAGCAAGTGCGTCGTGGCGGTAAGCAGTCATAAAGCAGACTCCGATGATGCGGCGGATGCGGGTAAAACGGGAACGGCGGGCGCGGATGCGGGTGCAGCAGGTCGGGAAGCTGCGGGGGACGCGTCAGGCGTAGGCAAAACAGGGGCAGAAACGGCAGACGATGCCGCCGCAGCGGACGCAGCAGGTTTTGCCTGTTCGGGTTGCTGCTGCGGTGGCGGACGGAAATACAGTGCCAACACCAGCAAACCCGCTATCCCTGCTACTGCCATGCCCGCCAACAACGCCACGCCGAACACCGAAGATTTCGGCTTTTGTGGCGGCGGCAACATCAGCCCGCTGTCGGGATTCAACACGCTGGGGCGGCGTTGGCTGTTTAAGGTGGTCGGATTCGCCACTTTGCGGACAGGCGCAGTGTGCGCTTCATGCTCGGAACGGCGCACCAAAATCACGCTGGTATTGTCCTGACCCTCGCGCCCACGCGCCGCCACCGCGTCTAACAAGGCTCGGGTACAGCCGTCCAAATCGCGCCCCTGTTGCGCCAGCAGCGCGGCAATGTCGCCATCGGGTGCATCGTCCAAAGTTTGTAAACCATCACTGGCAAGCAGCAGCAAGGCATCAGGCGGCAACACGCCCGAACGCACGTCAATACGCGGAATGTCTTTCCCCATCACCGCGCTGGTAATGGCATGACGGGCAGGATGCTGCGCCGCTTCTTCACGACTCATCTGCCCTGCCGACACCAGCTTTTCCAAATCCGCCGCAAAGGCATGATTTTCATTGATGCGGCGCAAACGCCCGTTTTCAAACACATATAAAGGGCTGTCGCCCACGCTGACAAAGCTGTACGCGCCATCGGGCAGGTGCAGCAGCACCGCCACCAAAGTCGTCCCCATACCCTCGGTATCGGGACGCGCCTTAATCACCCGCGCCAAGGCGTTATTTGCCTGATACAGCGCGGCTTTTAACGCCGATTCGGGGTGCGTGCCGCTGATGTGGCTGTCAATATGCGCGGCGAATGCCTGTGCTGCCGTTTGCGATGCCAAACTGCCGTTGCGGTGTCCGCCCATGCCGTCTGCCAACACATACAGCCGCAGCGTGTCCGACACATTTTGGTTCCACACCACATCTTGCTGTTCATCACGCGCCCCCACACTCTGACGCTGGCTGAAATTGGGCGTTTCAGAAGAAGACGGATTCAGCATATTGTTTCCTTTATATTTATTTATTCGGTAAGCAGGCAGCGGCAGCCTAGGGCGTGTCCTAGGGCGTGTCCCTATTTGCTTTGCCAAGCGGTTTGTTGAGTAGAAATCCGTGTATGCAAGGCAAAAATCCGCGCAAGGTTGAACACCTTGTAAGGATTTTTAACGCGGCAGACGCGGGTTTATACCAAAAACACCGCCGCATAAGTCAATAGGGACACGCCCTAGTCTCAATAGCCCAAACGCTGGCAGATGGTGGACGACAATCCCGCCTGATTCAGTGTGTAAAAATGTAGCCCCGGCGCACCTTCTCGCAACAAACGGGCACACATTTCTGTTACCACATCCAATGCCAATGCCTTAATCGCCGCCGTATCATCGGCATACGATTGCAATTTTAAACGCAGCCAACGCGGGATTTCCGCACCGCAGGCATCGGAAAACCGCGCCAGCTTGGAAAAACTCGCCACAGGCATAATCCCCGGTACGATGGGAATGTCCACGCCGCGCCCCTGCACATCGTCCACAAAACGGAAATAGGCATCGGCATTGTAAAAATACTGGGTAATCGCCGAATCTGCGCCCGCTCTTACCTTACGCACAAAATGGTTGATGTCGTCTTCGGCACTGCGTGACTGCGGATGGTATTCGGGATACGCTGCCACTTCGATATGGAAATCGTTGCCAAATTCGTTTTTGACCAATTCCACCAATTCGTTGGCATAGCGCAAACCGCCCATGCCCGAACCGATGCCCGATGGAATGTCGCCGCGCAAGGCAACCAAATGGCGCACGCCCATTTGCTTGTATTGCTGCAACAATTCTTTGATTTCGCCTGCGTCCATGCCAATGCAGGGCAGGTGCGGCGCGGCGGGCGTGCCTTCGTTTAAAATATCCTGCACCGTTTGCAGCGTGCCTTCACGGGTGCTGCCGCCTGCCCCTGAAGTACACGAAAAAAAATCAGGGCGGAACTGGCTTAACTGCTTGCGCGTTACCACCTGTTTGGCGCGACCTTCGGGTGTGCGCGTGGGGAAAAATTCAAAGCTTAATTTGGGCGCGTAGGTTTTCACCTGTATTCCTTATCACAAAAATGTTTCAATACACAGGGCTGCACATCAAGCACAGCCCGATGTGTTGCCCTGATTCGGACGGGCTTACACCCCGCCGAAACAAAAAAACTTATTTTACCGCCGTAAACGGCAGGGTTTCAAACCGAAAAGGAATTTTTGATGAAAAAAGCAAAAGTGCGAACTTAACCCGTGCAGCGGGCATTTGACAAATGCGCCGTGCAAAAACCGCTGCTGCTGCCGTGTTTACAAACCCGCAAGGGCGCGGTATGCTGCCACCGTTATCCCCCGCAGCAAATGCCATGACCGATTTTTCCCCGTTTGCCAACCGCTTGGGCAAAAACATCAAACACCGCTTAAAATGGGCAAAACGCCTGCAACTGGAAGCATGGCGCGCCTACGACCGCGACGTTCCCCAATTTCCCTTTGCCGTGGATATTTACGGCGGTCACGCCCATGTGCAGGAATACGACACAGGCTGGCTGATGTCGCCCGCCGACCACCGCCGCTGGCTGGAAGGCGCAGTGGAAGCCGTTGCCTTTGTGTGCGGATTTCCCGCGCAAAACATTCATTTAAAACAGCGCAGCCGTCAGAAAGGTTTGCAGCAATACCAAAAAACAGGCAGCACGGGCGAAGATTTTATCGTGAGCGAAAACGGGCGCAAATTTTGGGTGAATTTAGATAAATACTTGGACACAGGCTTGTTTCTCGACCACCGCAACACCCGCAAAACCGTGGGCGACAGCGCGGCGGGCAAGCGTTTTTTAAATTTATTTGCCTACACGGGCAGCTTCAGCGTGTATGCCGCCACAGGTGGCGCGGTTTCCAGCGAAAGCGTGGATTTGTCCAACACCTATTTGGAATGGGCGCAACGCAATTTTGCCCTAAACGGCATCAATCCCCAAGCCCACCGCACCGTCCGCGCCGACGTGTTTCAGTATTTGCAACAGGCCAACGTCCAAAACAAACGTTTTGACCTGATTGTGTTAGACCCGCCCAGCTTTTCCAACAGCAAAAAAATGCACGATATTTTAGACATCGGGCGCGACCAAATCCCGCTGGTGCGCCAAACCATGCGCCTGCTGGAATCCAACGGCACTTTGTATTTTTCCAATAATTTACGCAGTTTCAGCCTTGCCCCCGAACTGGCAGCCGAATTTCACATCCGCGATGTGTCTGCCCAATCCGTTCCCGACGATTTCCGCAACAAAAAAATTCATCAATGTTTTGAAGTAAAACACCGCTAGGAGAAAAACCATGCTTACCCCCAACAACACCTTGGCTTTGGTAATTGACATTCAAGAACGGCTGTTGCCCGTGTTGCACGAAAACGAGCGCTTTATCGCCGACACCGTGAAGTTAATCACAGGTTTACGCGCCCTTGACGTGCCGTTGCTGCTCACCGAACAATACCCCAAAGGCTTGGGACACACGGTAGAACCCATCAAAACCGCCGCCGACAACGCCCCCGTGTTTGAAAAAACCCGCTTTTCGGCGTGGACGGAAGACGTTGCCGCCGCCGTGCGCGACAGCGGCGCAACCAATATCATCGCCGTGGGTTGCGAAACGCATATTTGTATGTTGCAAACCGTGCTGGATTTACGCGCACAGGGCTTAAATGTGTATCTGCCGCAAGAATGCCTGACTTCGCGCACCGCCGCCAATAAGAAAAACGGTTTGCGCCAAGCAACGGCGGCAGGCGCAATTGTCAGCAATGTGGAAAGCGTGTTGTTCCAACTGCTGCAAGATGCCAAACATCCTGCGTTTAAAACCATTTCCAAACTGATTGTTTGATTTTTCCTTTGGCGGCACGCTTGGCATCAGGCAAGGCGTGCCGTTTTTTATCGTTGATTAAAATCGCAACGATACGGCGTTGCCAACGCCCTGATGTACGATTTGTACACGGCGGGCGTTGCCGCCTTGTCTCGTTTTTATTTTCATCAACTATCTTTTCTTTCCCTTTTTTGGGTGGTGTATGATGGACAATCTGCAAACCGTGCTGACCGTGCTGCTGCCGATGTTTGTCGGTTTTTGTTTTCGTTTGCCTGCGCCCGCGCTGCGGCTGACCGACCGTTTGCTGACCTTGTGCGTGTATGTGATTTTGCTGCTGATTGGCATCGGTTTGGCACAAACGGATAATTTGGGGCGCGAATTGGGCGGAATCGCGTTTTACGCGCTGCTGCTGTTTGCGCTGCTGACAAGCTGCAATTTGGCAGCGATGATGTGGTTTGACCGCATCAAACCGTGGCAGCCTGCGGGCAAAACGGCAGACAAACAACAGGTGTCGTTTGCCAACGGTGCAAAACAAATCGGTACGGTGCTATTGGGTTTGGGCTTGGGATTGCTGTTGCCCGCTGCGCTGCTGCCGCACAAAGATGCAGGGCATTACGCGCTGATGATGTTGATTTTTTTGGTGGGGGTGCAGTTGCGCGGCGGCGGGATTCCGCTGAGGCAGGTGCTGCTGAATACGCGCGGACTACAATTAAGCGCGGTATTTATGCTGTCGTGCGCGGCGGCGGGGGTGCTGTTTGCGCTGCTGATTGACGGGGTGTCGCTGTGGCAGGGGCTGGCGTTGTCGTCAGGCTACGGCTGGTATTCGCTGTCGGGCATCATGATGACGCAAAGCTACGGCGCGGCATGGGGCAGCGTGGCACTGCTGAACGATTTGTTGCGCGAACTGCTGGCATTGGCGGTGATTCCGCTGCTGATGCCGCGTTTTGCCAACAGCGCGGTGGGCATCGGCGGGGCAACGAGTATGGACTTTACCCTGCCTGCCATTCAGCATTCGGGCGGATTGGCAGCCGTGCCTGTGGCGGTAAGTTTCGGCTTTGTGGTGAATCTGACTGCGCCGCTGTTGATGGTGTTTTTTGCCGAATTGGGGCGATGATGCCGCAAAATCGGGCGCAAACCGACAAACAAATTGCCCGTTTCCCCTGATTTCGGATAAGATTTGCGCTTTGTAGTTCCGCATTTGCTTCATAGGTTAAAACTCATGTTCCAATTTCTGCCGCAACACACTTCCCCCCTGCGCCGCGCCGTGACCGCCGCTTACCGCCGCGATGAAGCCCAATCGGTTGCCGATTTGTTTGCTGGACTGCACATCCCGCCCGAACAGCGCGATGCTGCGGACGATTTGGCGCATACGTTGCGGGAAAAATCACGCCAAAGCGCGGCAGAAACCCCTGCTTTGGTGTTGGCAGATGCCTGTCCGCCCGTATCGCCCGAAGGTCGTGCGCTGATGGAACTGGTGGAAGCCTTGCCGCGCACGCCCGATGAAACCACCCGTCAGGAATTGTTGCGCGACAAATTGTCGGCAGGCGATTGGGACAAAATCCTGCGCCATACCGAAGAAGAACCCGTTTCGTGGCTGCAAAAACTGGCAGGACACCGCGAAACCGAAGAAGCTGTCCCCACCGATGCGGAAAGCCGCAGCAAAAAAGCCGTACAAAGCGTGAATATGCTCACGCGCCACTTTACCGCAGCCGCCACCATTGAAGAAGCCGCCAAAAAATTCAAAAAACGCGAAAAAGCAGGCTATGCCTTTTCGTTTGCCCTGCCCTTAAACGAAGCGGCTTCCGAAGCCGAAGCCCAAGCCCATTATCAGATTTACACCGATGCGGTGCATACCATCGGCGCACTTACACGGCGCACGGGCGTTTATACCGCGCATAATCTGTCCTTAAAACTGTCGGCGATTTGTCCGTTTTTCCGCCACCTGTGCGCCCAGCAGGTGCATTATTATTTGCTACCCAAACTGAAAACGCTGTTTTTACTGGCAAAAGAATATCAAATTTCCATTTGCATAGAAGCCGAAGAAAGCACGCGTTTGGAATTATCACTGTCGCTGGTGGAAGCCTTGGCAGCAGAAACGGTGTTGGCGGGTTATCACGGCATCGGTATCACCTTGCAGGCATATCAAAAACGTGCGCCTGCTGTGATTGAGCTATTGGCGGATTGCGCCCGCAAAAACCAAACCCGCTTAATGGTGCGTTTGGTCAAAGGCGGATATTGGTCGCAGGAAATTCAGGCGGCGCAGTCGGCAGGTTTAAACGGCTATCCCGTTTACACGCGCAAAGCGCACACCGATTTATCGTATCTGGCGTGCGCCCAATTGCTGTTGGCAGCAGAAGACGCGCTGTATCCGCAGTTTGCCACCCACAATCCCGACACAGTCGCTGCCATTCACGAAATGGCACAGGAACGCGAATTGGAATTTCAATGCCTGCACGGTTTGGGCGAAACGCTGTTTGACCATGTGGCGGGCGAAAAGCAGTTGGGCAGACGCTGTCGTATTTATTTGCCTGTGGGCGAGGCGGCGCAGTGGTCGGATTACACGGCGCGGCGTTTGTGCGACCGTTTTACCTTAAATTTGGCAGACACGCTGCCCGAAACGGAAGAAACGGCAGACGGTATCCGTTCGCCGCGCAATCCGCTGGATGCGGCGGTTAGCACGCAGGGCAAAACCCACCCCGCGCTGCCCTTGCCGCGTTATTTGTACGGTCAAACCCGTTTAAACGCCATTGGGATTGATTTTAGTGATGATTTGGTGTTAAACCGTTTGCAGGAACTGATGAATCTCGCCAGCGAAGACGGTTTCCAAGCCGCACCCGTTACGGTAATGGACACGCCGCGCCACGAAGCGCGTTTTGTGCAAAATCCCGCCGATGCCAACGATGCCATCGGTGCGGTGTCGCCAATACGCGAAGCGGCAGTGCATAATGTGTTGAGTGCGGCAAAAATTGTGGAACCGCATTGGGCAGCCGTGCCCGTGCAGCAACGCGCCGATGCACTGTGCCGCTTTGCCGACACACTGGAAAACTGCCTGCCCGAAATGTTGAACCTGATTATCCGCGAATCGGGCAAAACCGCGCGCGCCGCTTTGGACGAACTGCGTTTGGCGGTGGACTACTGCCGTTATTACGCCGCCGAAGCCGAACGTTTGTGCGCCGACCGCGCCCCTGTCGGCACGCTGGTGTGCATCAGTCCGTGGTATTCGCCTTTAGCAGTGTTTGTCGGACAAATCGCCGCTGCGCTGGCGGCGGGCAACACCGTTATCGCCAAACCTGCCCTACAAACCACGCTTACCGCCTACCGCGCCGTCAATATTCTGCACAGCTGCGGCATTCCCAAAGCCGCTTTGCAGCTTTTAACAGGCGGCGCAGACATTGGCGCAGCATTGGTGCAAGACCCGC
Source organism: Conchiformibius steedae (assembly GCF_014054725.1). Taxonomy (NCBI): domain Bacteria; kingdom Pseudomonadati; phylum Pseudomonadota; class Betaproteobacteria; order Neisseriales; family Neisseriaceae; genus Conchiformibius; species Conchiformibius steedae. The sequence continues at coordinate 1,598,215 of NZ_CP059563.1, forward strand.
GCATCGGCGGCGTGTTGTTTTCGGGCAGCACCGCCACCGCCAAGCTCATCAACCACAGCCTCGGACAACGCAGCGATTTGCCCGTGTTTGTTGCCGAAAGCGGCGGACAAAACGTGATGATTGCCGACAGCAGCACCGACATTCACCGTCTGTGCCGCGATGTCCTGCATTCCGCCTTTGACAGCGCAGGACAACACAGCACCGCCCTGCGCCTGTTGTGCGTGCAAGACGACATCGCCGACCAAGTCATCGCCAAGTTACGCGCCGCCGCCGACAACCTGATTATCGGCAATCCCGCCGATGCCGCCGTGGAAGTCGGACCGATTATTGACCAAGAGTCCCACGACAACATCAGCGCTTATATAGAACAAGCCAAAACCACCGCCCTGCACGTTCACCAAAGTCCCCTGCCCCACCATCTGTCCCATCATGCCTATATTCCGCCCACCATTATTGAATTGGCGGATTTAAGCCACTTCCAGCGCGAAGTATTTGGTCCCGTGCTGCACATTTGCCGTTTCCATGCCGACCAGCTCAAGCAAACCATCGCCCAAATCAACGGCAAAGGTTACGCCCTTAACTGCGGCATTCACAGCCGCATCCGCAGCCGTAGCGACGATATTTCCCAAAACATTGAAGCAGGCAATATTTACATCAACCGCCGCACCACCGACACCTTTCCCGATGTACAACCCTTTGGCGGACATGGTTTATCCGGCACAGGACCGAAAGCAGGTGCAGGCTTTTACCTGCAAAGGCTCGGACACGGACGCTGGCGCATTCCCACCCTCAGCCGCGAAGCCTTTGCCGATGCCCAAGCCCTCAATGCCGCCGAAAAAATGATACGCGAAACAGGCTTTGACCACGACACCCGCGTTAAATTATCGGGTTTGGCAGGACAGGCCAAAATCCACAACCTGCGCCACGCCCAATCCCAATTGGCGCACAGCAGCGGCGAAGAAAACACCCTTACTTGGCGCAGCCCCAAACACATCTGGCTGCACGGCGGCACACAGGAAAGCGCGTTCGCCGCCCTGATTCAAATCGCCGCCGCAGGTATGCAGGCAGTAGTGGGTTACGACCATCCCCTTGCGGGCTGGCACACCCGTTTGAACGGCATTTTGCGCGTCAGCAGCCACCCCGAACAGCAAACCTTTGTCAGCCATTTGGTTTCGTTGGAACTGCCCCCGCCACAAATCAAAATGGATTTGGCAGCGCGTAAAGGCGCGATTGTCCGCATTATTGATGCTCGCGAAGGCTTGGATTTGCTGCGCCTGTTTGAAGAAGTCAGCTACTGTGCCGATACCGCCGTGGCAGGCTGCTTGCCCGAACTGATTGCCGCCACCTTTTCCCCCATGCAGGACACTTTGGCAAACGGCGGCAACGTTTAAACTGTTAAACCCACACAAACCAAAACGGTTGCAGAACAATCTGCAACCGTTTTTTTATCACAACATCAGATAATTAAAACAACTCACGCCAGCTCAAACGGCGCACGATGCCTTTTTGTGCAGACGCACACACATTCGCATGAATCGGTACAAAGTTATCGCTCAAGCCCTTGCTGTCGCCCGTGTTGTTGTACAGCAGTTTGTTGTCGTCTTCTGCCACACACAAATCAAAGCCCTTGGCATTTTCGCCTGCGGCATCAGGCGGCGGGTCAATACCGTTATCGCCCGCATCGCCGTCGCGGGTGTAAGAGCTTTGAATACCGCCCACACCGTTCGGGTCTTTGTTTACACCAAACAGCAATGCCATGTTCACGATACCGCCTTCGCTGCGGAAGCCCGCAAACAGCTCATCGGGGCGAACATATTTTTTGTTGTCGGCATCTTTTTCATACTGACCCAAAAAGTCCGCATAAGCATACACTTCATTGGCATCTTTACCGCTGGGGATATTACCGCCGTTGTCCACTTTTACCTGCATTACCCAGCTTTCGCCTTCCGAAGTCTCCGAACTGCTGGTTTGCACGCACAAATCAGGTTGTGTGCCGGCAGCATTTGCCGAACCCTGACGGTTCACACGGTAGCTGCGGGTGCTGAACAACACACTCTTAAGCAATACATTGGGTTTCACCACCACACGTTCGCCCGCAGGGAAGCTGAAATACCAGCCTTTGATGTTTGGGTCGTCGGGGCTGTTATCGCTTAATTTGCGCACATTATAATCTTTACCTTTGATATTGGCATGACTTTCGGTAATGGTTTGTTGCACCAAATCGCTCTGATACTTCACAGTGGGATTGAAATCGGTCAAATCTTCATACACACCGTACATAGACTGTACGTTTTTGTCGTCCAAGTCTTTTTGGTACAAATCGCTGCCCGTGCCGAAAATCACAATATATTTGTTCTGTTCGTTACGGAACACCGCAGGTGCGCTGGTAATGGGCTGACCGTTCAGGGTTTGGAAGATTTTTTGTGCCTTCCATTCGCTCTTGTCGCCGCGCAAATCAAAACGGTACACGCCGCCGCTGTAGTCGCCTGCATACACAATGTCAATCGCACCGTCAAAGTTGATGTCCACCAAAGTGGGTTGCGCCAAACCGCCTTTGCCATCGCTGGGGGAAACAACAATTTTCTTAATTAACTCACCCTGTTGTAAAGCATGGGGATTTTTATTGCTCTGACCTTTCGGCGGGGTGGCACCCACGTTCAAATTATTAAACGGGCTGTACACATACAAAGCACTTTCGGTATTGTCGCTACCGGGCGTGCCGTCGCCACGGCTAAACGGATTGCTCACACCGCTGTTCACAAAAATGGCATAACGCAAATCCAGCAAATCCGTGGTCATCGTACCCTTGCCGTCGCCATCTTTAACTACCGAACGGTTTAACGCCACCCGTCCGATTTGCGGGGCATTAATGGTATAACCCATTTCGCGGTTTGCATTGCCTTTGGGGGTTTCCATCAACGGCACAGAAGTTGTCCATTCTGATTCGGGCGCATCAATACCCACATTTTTTGAACCGTCGGCACGGCTGGGACCACCCACATTCAAAGCATACATACCGCGTCCGCCCTGACCCATATTGCCCGCCATAAAGACTTGTTGCGGACCGTTCTTATCCATGGTACGCATCACAAAGCCGCCGTTAATCATAAAGCGGTGCGGTGCTACCTGATAATTTTGAACATATTCGGGGTGAACAATATCTTTAAAGTGTTTCGCCATGGTGTCTTGCTCGCTTTCGCGTTCCATAGCGGCGGGGATATAGTTCAGTTTCAAATCATAGGGGTGGTTGCGGTCGTTATTGCTGCGGAACAAATACACCATGCCGTCGTTGGCAGCCGTCATCAGGTATTTCTGACGGCCGTTTTCATTCGGACCGTAGGCCAAAATCGGTGAATACACCACATCACCCATATTGCGCGTATTACGGCGCATACCGCCGTCATGAATATCCACACGGTCGCGGTATTTCAGCGCATTATTGGTGCTGCCCAGCGATACATCGGCTTTGGAACGCATAATCCACGGAATCATCGACTGCTGCCATTCATTGGCATTTTTGCCGTTGTCGGGAATACCGAAAAAGGCATTGTTTGCCGCCAACTGATTCAGCCAAGTGGTAATACTGCCGTTGTTAATCAGCACGCGGCGGTTGCCGAAGCTGGGTGTGGTATGCTGGTTTTTATTAACATTCGTACCGTTTTGGTCGCTGCTTAACACCTCGTAAAAATAGATTTCGCTGCTGCCCGTTTTCATGCTCAAATGCGTGGTTGCCGCCATATTCGGCACTTTGCGCGTGGCTTCATCGCTGGATACGGTGGGCGAAATACCCGCAAACGAAGCAGGCGGGGTAAACAGGCTTTTTGAGGCAATATCGCTCAAAATGGTATCAAAGGCTTTATTCAGGCTTTCTTCACTGCGCGCATCAAATACCTTACGGCTTTGGTAATCGGGTGAAGTACCCGTTGCCGCATATTTCAAATACGGAAAACCCAAAGGTTCTCTTGTGCGGTCAATACCGAAAGCAATGGTATAGGTTTCAATATTTTGCTTATGAAACGGCGGCGCATCATAGCTTTTGCCCGAAGGGTCTCTGTCTCTTAAACGGCGACCGTTTTTAGTGGGGTTGGCATGTTGACCCACTTTGCGCAAATCGTTAAGATACACCGATTCTGCCAAGAAACGCAAGGAATAACCACGCTGTGTCCAATAGTTATAATCGCCCAAATGGGGAGAGTTTGAACCTTGGTTAATAAACGAATAACCATAAGTTTCCACACCCTGCAGGGAATCATACGGAGACAACAAGCCCCAAGCAGGCGGATTATTATCCGATGATTGGCGTACAAACAGACGCATATTCGGATGGCTGTAAATAAACGGTTCTTTCCACGCAAATTTAATCATCGGCTCGTCTGTGCCTTTATTGGTATCGTGGTTAATCCGCATATAATGTTGGTTGCCGGGGTGCAGGTAAAACGACAATGCCGGTTCACGAGCACTTTTTCTGTTTTTTGCCATAGGTGCAGCCTGACTGCGCAGCAAATCGGACGGCAATGATTTTTTATCATCAAAATAATTGGCAGTATTCGGCTTACCGTCTGAAAAAATAATCACCGCGCTTTTTTGACAACGCCATGCATCATCGCGTTCCAAGGCTTTTTGCAGCAGGTAAATGGCATCAAAATAACGCTCGGTGGTGGGGGTATAGCCTGTGGCGACAAACTTATCAATCAGTTGGTCCAGCTCGGCAGGCGGACGGGCAAACGGCTTATTCCCCGCCAAAAATGCCCGCGCATGGTCTTGCCACCAATCCGTACTCGGCGGTCTGTTCCAAGTGGAACTGCTTACCGGAAAAGGATATTTATATTCTTCTACTACCTTGTCCCACAAGGTAATCATCTGCCAATTGATGCCGTCGCGGTATTGGGGATTTTGCATAATGCGGCGCAACGCCCGTTTGGTAATTTCCAAACGGGAATCGGTATATAAGCGCGGGGGTTGTAAAATGTGTCTATTGGGGCTGGTTTCTTCAGGCGAAGCATACATGGAATAGGAATTGTCGATTTGCAGCACCACATTCGGTTTTACGCCCACACCGCTGGTTTGGGTGGTTTGAATAATATGCAGCGGCACTTGCGCAAACGGTCCTGCAGTCGGATCTGCAGGGGCAGGCGCGGGCGTTGCCGCAGTATTTGCCGCCGCATAGCCCGCCAAGCCCATGATGCCCAGCAATAATGCCAAGGGCTTCAGCATAAAATATTTTTTCTTGCGAACCATAATGATATCCTTTTGATTGGTAACACGCAGCCATTCTTTTGCTGCCTACCACTCTGATTGAAAAAGGCTTAACGCCCGCCTGCCCAAATACGGCAGCTTGAGACACGCTATTGCCCAACCCGTAAATCCTTTAAACTACAAGCAAATACCATGCCAATCAAACAATAATGCGGCAGGAATATTTTGGGTATGGCAGCAGTATTATACCTGCGCCGTCTGCAATATCCAAACTCCGGCACGGGTTTTGCGCCGCCGCGTGGCATTCTCCCACACAAAACGCCCCTATTCTGCCAACTGAACAGGGGCGTGTGTTACAGTTTCAAAGGTTTAAGCGGTTTTTTGCGCCGCCAGACGCTGATGCAGCTCTTGAATGCTGAACACATGAATATCGTTCAGCGACTTCACGCCTTCGCTCATGGCTTCGCCACCCGCAATGGTGGTGTACTGCGGCACACGCTGGGTGAGTGCGCTGCGGCGGATGCTGTGGCTGTCGGCGATGGTTTGCGGATTGCTGTCCACAGTATTGACCACCAAGGCAATTTCGCCGTTTTTAATCGCATCAACAATATGCGGACGACCTTCGCGCACTTTATTCACGGTTTGCACCACAATGCCTTGTTCCGCCAAATACGCCGCCGTGCCGCGTGTGGCGCAGACACCATAGCCCAAAGATAGGAAGTTTTTAACGGTTGGCACAATCAAATGCTTGTCTTCATCACGCACGGCGATAAACACTTTGCCTGTGGCAGGCATACGCTCGCCCGCGCCCAGTTGCGCTTTTAAGTAGGCTTCGCCAAAAGTTTCCGCCACACCCATCACTTCGCCTGTAGAACGCATTTCCGGTCCTAAAATGGTGTCCACACCGGGGAATTTGATAAAGGGGAACACGGCTTCTTTGACGGCGTAAAAATCGGGAATCACTTCTTTTTCTACGCCTTGTTCTTTCAGGCTGATGCCTGCCATCGCGCGCGCACCCACTTTCGCCAAAGGCACGGAAGTGGCTTTGGAAACAAAGGGAACGGTACGCGAGGCGCGGGGGTTGACTTCCAGCACATACACCACGCCGTCTTGCACGGCAAACTGTACGTTCATCAAGCCAACGACGTTCAGCGCGTATGCCATCGCTTTGGTTTGGCGGCGGATTTCGTCCTGAATGGCTTCAGAAAGCGAATACGGCGGCAGCGAACAGCCTGAATCGCCCGAGTGAATGCCTGCTTGTTCAACGTGTTGCATAATGCCGCCAATCACGACTTCTTTGCCGTCCGACACGCAATCCACATCTACTTCAATGGCGTTGTTCAGGAAAAAGTCCAACAACACGGGGCTGTCTTCGGAAACCTGTACAGCTTCGCGCATATAAGTCTTTAATTGTTCGGCAGAATGCACCACCTGCATGGCACGTCCGCCCAAAACGTAAGACGGGCGCACCACCAAGGGATAGCCGATTTCCTCTGCCAAAGTCAGGGCTTCTTCTTCGTTACGCGCGGTGCGGTTGGGCGGTTGGCGCAAACCCAAGTCGTTCAAGACTTTTTGGAAACGTTCGCGGTCTTCGGCGGCATCAATGGAATCTGCCGACGTGCCGATAATGTTCACACCGTTTTCCACCAAGGCATTGGCGAGTTTCAGCGGCGTTTGTCCGCCGTAATGCACAATCACGCCCCACGGGTTTTCGGTGCGGACGATTTCCAACACGTCTTCTAACGTAAGCGGTTCAAAATACAGGCGGTCGGACGTGTCAAAATCGGTGGAAACGGTTTCGGGATTGCAGTTCACCATAATGGTTTCAAAACCCGATTCGCGCAACGCCAGCGCAGCATGCACACAACAATAATCAAATTCAATGCCTTGCCCGATGCGGTTGGGTCCGCCGCCGAGAATCATCACTTTGCGTTTGTTGGACGGACGCGCTTCGCATTCTTCTTCATAAGTGGAATACAGATAGGCGGTGTCGCTGGCAAATTCGGCGGCGCAGGAATCCACGCGCTTGTAAACGGGATGCAATTTCAAAGCGTAGCGGTGTTCGCGCATACGACTTTCAGGTACTCCTGTTAATTGTGCCAGCCGTTTATCGGAAAAGCCTTTGCGTTTCAAACAGCGCAAAGTCGGATAGTCCAAATCTTCCAAACCGAAGGCGGGAAAATCTTTCCATGAACTGGGAATGGGGCGACCGTTGTTCAGGCGTTTATCGGATTGCAGTAATGCGGCTTCTTCTTTAACAATGTCTTCAATCTGCGCCAAAAACCATGGGTCAATCGCGCAAATTTCGTGAATTTCGGCAATCGTAAAGCCTGCACGGAAGGCATCGGCAACATACAAAATCCGTTCAGGACCCGGATTACGCAATTCGCGGCGAATTTCGTCGGCATCGCTGCTGCGCGGATTAAAGCCGCACAAACCCGTTTCCAAACCGCGCAGGGCTTTTTGCATGGATTCCTGAATGGTGCGCCCCATCGCCATCACTTCGCCCACCGATTTCATTTGCGTGGTCAAACGGTCGTCGGCAGCGGGGAATTTTTCAAAGGCAAAACGCGGGATTTTGGTCACGACATAATCAATGCTCGGCTCAAACGATGCGGGCGTGCGTCCGCCCGTGATGTCGTTGCGCAACTCGTCCAGCGTAAAGCCCACCGCCAGTTTCGCCGCCACTTTGGCAATCGGGAAACCCGTTGCCTTACTCGCCAGCGCAGACGAGCGGGAAACGCGCGGATTCATTTCAATCACAATCATTTCGCCGTTGGCGGGATTGACGGCAAACTGCACGTTCGAACCGCCTGTATCCACACCGATTTCGCGCAACACCGCCAAAGATGCGTTACGCATAATTTGGTATTCTTTGTCGGTGAGCGTTTGCGCGGGGGCAACGGTAATGCTGTCGCCCGTATGCACGCCCATCGGGTCAAAATTCTCAATGGAACAAATAATAATGCAGTTGTCGTTTTTGTCGCGCACCACTTCCATTTCGTACTCTTTCCAACCGAGTACCGACTGTTCAATCAACAGCTCGTGCGTGGGCGAAGCGTCAAAACCGCGTTCGCAAATGGCTAAAAATTCATCGCGGTTATAAGCGATGCCGCCACCCGAACCGCCCATGGTAAAAGACGGGCGAATCAGCGTGGGAAAACCCACTTGCTCTTGCGCGGCAAGGGCCTCGTTCATGGTGTGGCACACAAACGATTTGGGGCAATGCAAACCGATTTTTTCCATCGCCTCTTTAAAGCGACCGCGGTCTTCGGCCTTATCAATCGCGTCTTCGGTTGCGCCGATTAACTCAACGTTATACTTTGCCAACACGCCGTTCCGCGCCAAATCCAAGGCGCAGTTTAAGGCGGTTTGTCCGCCCATGGTGGGCAGCACGGCATCGGGGCGTTCTTTGGCGATGATTTTTTCCACCGTTTGCCACATAATCGGCTCGATGTAGGTCACATCCGCCATTTCGGGGTCGGTCATAATGGTGGCGGGGTTGGAATTGACCAAGATGACTTTATAGCCTTCTTCGCGCAGGGCTTTACAGGCCTGTGCGCCCGAATAGTCAAATTCGCAGGCTTGTCCAATCACAATCGGACCTGCGCCGATAATTAAGATGGATTTTAGGTCGGTACGTTTGGGCATTTTGTTTTTCCTTGCAGGTTGGGTTATAAACCCAACATTTTTTGAGTATCAATGTAAATTAAATGTTAGGCTTACAACCCAATCTAATTATTTAATTTTTTGATGTTCATGGGTTTCTATCAATTCTTGTTCTGTTGGTGGATAGATAGCATACCAATCGGTTTGATAAACTTGTTCTCGCACTTGGTTGAGATCGGAACTAATTGGGATTAAAGCACCAGGTACACCAGTTTCACTATTCACAACCAATGCTGTTAAAGGAGGTAGATTATTTTCATTGCAATAAAACGCAATATAGCCTAATACACTCCCCAAAGTTCCACCTGCATAATGACCATACATCAAAATAGACAATGATTTGTAAGTATGAGTTTGGCGGTTCATTGCTGCATGAACCAAAATTTGCCATGCTTGTACTGCACGACGTACACGATTTGAGTTTTCTTCAAAATATTTAACCATGATCATATCCTCATATAAAATATAGAAAGCAAGCGTAACCCGACAGCTTATGATTCGTTTGATTCTGTTGGGTTTTCAACCCAACCCACCTTTGCTATCAAAATAACGCATTATTACAAACATTCGCAAAATTTCCCTACTGGTTTGATTTTGCAAACACAAAAATAAATCTTCATCTATACTGGCATAATCAACTTGTCGTTTTAATGCATTTAAACTCTTCATTTTATTTTTATTAAAAAAGTCGCTATCACTTAACTTACTGCGACACAGATACCAAAATGATTCGGTTTGCATATGATAAAAAGGCTGTGCCAAATTCATTCTATGTTGTGTATGCACATATTGGCACCAAATTTTCTCAAAAGTATTTTCTAAAGTTGGCGTAAGATAAATATATTTACTGTTTAATTGATTGGTTTCTACCAATTCAATTATCGTCAATAATAAAATTGGTTTATGTGGTGCTTCCCCCAAAACAGAAGATTTAGAACAATTTAACTGATTAAAGCATTGTTGATAATGTATAACTATCGTACTCAACATCTACAATTCCTTTATTCACGAAAAATTGTAGGTTGGGTTGAAGAATAGTGCAAACAACATACCATTTACCCGCGCAAATGGCGCATCGCCGCTTCTTCCTGCTTAATCCGCACCGCCAAAATCGCGCCGTAGATGGGCAAACCAAACGATAAAGTCGCCCACGCATGGCACAAAAAGGCGATGCCAATCAGTTCGGGGATAATGTTTAAAAAATAATTGGGGTGGCGCACATGGCGGAACAGCCACGATTGTTTGAGTTGGTGTTGCGGATGGATATAGATTTTTACCGTCCAAATTTCGCCCAACTCACGGATAACATAAAACAATACGCCCAACGACAGTACCACCAGCGTCAAACCAAAGGCAGAAACGCCATCAAACGATGCACCGCGCAAATAGGATTCAATCAGTGCGCCAAAATAAAAGGCAATGTGCGCGGCTGCCAAACGTTTGGAATGGGCTGCGCCGTGTTCCACCGCACCCGCAGCCAGCAGGGCTTGTTCGTGGCGTTTGGAAATGGACAGGGTGTACAGTCTGACAGCGAAAATCAGGATAAAACAAACAGTAATCATTTTTTCTGTGTGGTTAAGGGGTTAGATTCGGCGGCTTGACCTTGCTCAAAATCGCTCATGCCGCGATAAAGTTGAGCAGCGGCTGCCAAGGCTTCGTGTTCGTTGGCAAAGGCGTTGCCGTGAAAAACGGGCGTGCCTGCCGACCATGTGCCGTCTGCATTAGGGCGCATGGGTATGGCGGCTTGTACCGACAGGGGTTTGTTGCCGCGATAGCTGCGGATGTCCAGCATCACGGCATCAAAACGTCCGCGCGGCAAATGGACATAGCCTTCGTAAACCAATACGGCACAAGGTAAATTGTCGGGGTTGTGCGCCAAGATACTTTGCCCGTGCGCCACCGCTTCATCGGCAGAATCAAACATCAGTTGGCGCAAATCCCAATGCTTTTCGGGGTGGGGCAGCAGCAGCATGGGCGGGAAAACGGCTTGTTCGGGCAAACCCCTACGACAATGCAGGGCGTATGCGGCGGCAAAGCCTGCCTGACGTATGGTTTTGTGCGCCAAATCGGGGGAATCTGCGGCGGGGGCAATGCGTTTGCGCGGCGGACAGCGGTAAAGCGAACCGCGTTCGTTGCGGCGCAACATACGGGCGAAATCGGCGCAACCTTCTTCGGGGGAATGGTCCCAAATGCGCGAGGCGATGCGCCCGAATGGAAAGTAAATTTTGTCGCCGATACGCGCAGCGTATTGGCTGAACCAATCGCGGGGCAAATCGGGAATTTGTTCGCGGGCTTGTTCGTAATCGAGAAAATACAGGGTATTATGCGAATATTCGGCGGCGGCGCGCGCCAGATAAAAGGCGCAAAAGTGCAGGAAATTCAATGCAGCAGCTTCGCGCACAAAAATGTCAAAATCGGGAACGCGCCCGCGAATGTCGTCCAACAAAGCATCAAGGGCATGCAGGCTGTCGAGGCTGCAATCCCATTCTATCGCCGCCAATTCTTCTGCAAAAGCAAAGGGTAAGGCTTCGGTATCGGCAAGGCGCACGGCATCAATGGCGCGGCGGGCGGCATCGTTGGGGTCGGGCGGCAGCGGCGGATTGGCTGCCCATTCGCTAAAACGGATACCGATACCGCACAAAGCATCTGCCAACAGGCGCATCAGCGGTAAGGCATTGCCGTTCCAATCCAGCACCGCCAAATCCAGCAGCGCATCGCCATCGGCAGGCAAACCGTACCAACGCGCATCGCCGCCGCTAAAAATCTCGCCCAAATAAAACGCCAGTAATAATAGGAAATTGCGCTCTGCTTCGCCTGCAAAACGCTCACGAAAATTATCGGTATTCAGCCCTTCGCTGTGATGCAAACGCGCCAATTCTGCGTCCAGCAGCGGCAAATCGTCTTTGCTGCCACGCCACGACAAGGCGGCAGGCACGCCCGCAAACGCCAATCCATTCGGCAGATTGCGGCGGCGGCGGTAGCAGTCGGGCAAAAACGCTGCCATTTTCTGTACATCAGGCACGGGCGCACTGCACAACAGTTGCCACACCACCGCATCAAGATTAAAACCGTTGTTGCGCCCTTCCAGCAAACGGCGCAGCAGCGGCAAAGGTTTGAAACGGTGGGTATCAAACACCGCTTCGCCGTCTTGCCAATCGTAATCCGCACCGCTGTGCCGCGACACATATTCTGCCAAATACGCCGCCAAGGTCAGCAGAAAATTTTGCCCCGAACGGCTGCTTTCCAATTGCCCGAAGGCATCGTTGCCCTGCTTGGCATGCACACGGCGCAAAAACGCGGCAATGCGGGTCAGGCTGTCGGGACGGTAGTCCAAATCCAGCTTGCCCCACACCGCTGCAAACGCCAAACCGCCGTCTGGGGCGCGGCGTTGGTGCAGGCAGTCGAGCAGATGGCTCATGTAGCGGGCATCGGCGTTCATGGCAAATATCGGCTTCAGGCGCGGTTGGCGCGGATTTGGTCAATAAATTTATCAAACAGATAAGCTACATCGTGCGGACCGGGGCTGGCTTCGGGGTGTCCTTGAAAACTGAAAGCGGGACGGTCGGTCAGCTCAATGCCCTGCACCGTGCCGTCAAACAAGGAACGGTGGGTTACGCGCACATTGTCGGGCAAAGACGTTTCCGCCACTTGGAAACCGTGGTTTTGGCTGGTAATCAAGACTTTGCCACTGTCCAAATCTTGCACGGGGTGATTGGCACCGTGGTGTCCGAACGGCATTTTTTCGGTTTGTCCGCCTGCCGCCAAGCCCAAAAGCTGGTGTCCCAAGCAAATGCCGAACACAGGCTTTTTGCTGTTTAACAAATGGCGTACTGCATCAATGGCATAGTCGCACGGCTCGGGGTCGCCTGGTCCGTTGGACAAAAACACGCCATCGGGGTTCATCATCAACACATCGGCGGCAGACGTTTGCGCGGGAACAACGGTTAAACGGCAACCGCGCTGCGCCAACATCCGCAAAATATTGGTTTTGACACCAAAATCATACGCCACCACATGATAGGACGTGTCGGGTTGGCTAAAGCCTTCGCCCAAAGCCCATTCGCCTTCGCTCCATTCGTAAGGCTCGGTACAGGAAACATCTTTTGCCAAATCCTTGCCCGCCATGCTGCCGAATTCGGCAATCAGCTGTTGCGCCGCGCCGATGGTTGCGTGTTCGCCCGTTAAAATCGCGCCCGCTTGTGCGCCTTTGTCGCGCAAAATGCGGGTAAGACGGCGGGTGTCGATATCGGCAATGGCAACGGTTTGGTTACGCACCAAATAATCTTGCAAACTTTCTTCGGCACGGAAATTGCTGTGCAACAGCGGCAAATCACGAATCACCAAACCTGCGGCACACACGGCGGCACTTTCAGTGTCTTCGTGGTTGGCACCCGTATTGCCAATATGCGGATAAGTGAGGGTAACGATTTGTTTGGTATAAGACGGGTCTGTCAGGATTTCCTGATAACCAGTCATGGCGGTATTGAATACGACTTCGCCTGAAGCCGTACCCTGATAACCTACCGAAATTCCATGAAAAATACTGCCATCGGCAAGCACAAGCAAGGCGGGGACGGTCATAACAACTCCTGAAAACCTGAAAAATAAGACGGGTTTGCCCGAAAAAAAGCACGCGCCACAACATGAGGGAAAAGTTGTGAAACGTGCTTTCTTTCTAAAGAAGTTTACCCAAGGGCAAACCGATAAATCCTTTGACGGGAAAGCAAGGCATTTTAAGGGAAAACGCGCCCGCTCTCAAGGGGGAAGGCGCATCAATCGGGCAGACGTTTGATGCAGTACGCCAACAAAGGCAGGTTGCCCAAAGCCGTGATGCCGTAAAGCCAGCGCACATCGTCCGTCAGCCACAGCACCAGTGCGCCAAAGATGGCAGAAGCCACCATAAACAAGCCGTTGATAATATTATTGGCAGCCACCGCACGGGCGCAGAATTCACGTCCACCAGCGGTTTGCAGCCAAGTATATAAAGGTACGGAAAAAAATCCGCCCGCCACGCCGATTGCCAACACCAGCAACATAATCGGATAAGCCTGTGCCTGTAATAAAAACGCACCCGCGCCCGTTAAAACGGCATTTTCTGCCAACACGGGCGCAGGCGCACACCACGCCAACAACGCACCCGCCACGCCCAAACCTGCCACGCCCGCCATGCTCAAATTCAGGCGCAAACGTCCTTTACTGAGTTTGGCACACGCCACCGAACCTGCGGCAATACCAATGGAAAACAGGGCAAGCATTAAGTTAAACACGCTGTCGCTGCCGCCCAAATGCACCCGCACCAAAGTAGGCAATTGCGTGGTATAAACCGCGCCGACAAACCAAAACCACGAAATGCCGATAATGGCGGTGGTTAAATCGCGGCGGGCAAAGGTTTCGCGCAATAAATCGCGTGTTCCGCGCACAATATGCCAATCCACCCGCGCTTGTGGCTCTTGTGCGGGCAGGCGCGGCATTTTTAGGCTGCACAGCAAACCCATTGCCGCCACCGCCAACACCGTTACCGCCAACACGCCCGCGCCACTGTCTGCCACCAGCGTGCCGAAAATCTGTCCGAACAAAATCGCCAAAAACGTTCCCGATTCAATCAGCCCGTTGCCCATTACCAATTCTTTGTCGTCCAAATATTCGGGCAAAGCAGCGTATTTGACAGGTCCGAAAAACGCCGACTGCGTTCCCATCGCAAACAAGCACAACAGCAGCAACCACACCGAACCCGTGGCAAATCCCACCGCCGCCACCGCCATCACCGCTACTTCCAACACTTTCGTCCACCGCGCCAGCCAAGCCTTATCGCAACGCGAAGCCAGCTGTCCCGCCAGTGCTGAAAACAAAAAATACGGCAGCACAAACAACAATGCCCCCACATTCAACAGCTGCTGCGCAGGCAACCAACCGCCCTGTCCCAATCCGTAAAACCCAATCAACACAAATAGCGTGGTTTTAAACAGATTGTCGTTAAACGCACCCAAAAACTGCGTACCGAACAGCGGCGCAAAACGGCGCGTACGCGCAAAAGCAAACGGGTTTAATCGCTTTTCTGACATGGGGCTTCCTTATCGGCAGATTCAGGCGGCGCAGCGGGGGTGTCGTCATCCATAATAATGCGGTGTGCCGGACCTTCCAAATCGTCAAACTGACCGCTTTTGCCCGACCACCAAAAAAAATACGCCATCACAAACGCCAGCAAAATACTGATGGGAATCAGAATATACAGGCTTTCCATTTTACAGCACCCCTGTTAAATCGTTCAGGATAAAATCAAAACCGCCGCTGTGCAAATAGCCGCCGCGCACCTGTGCCACCGTATCGCCCGCCGCATCGCACACCCGCGCCGCATCGCCCGACCATTGCCAAGATTGCGCGTGTTGCGCCAACCAAGCCAGCCGCGCATGCGCCGCCGCGTGTACATCCTCTGCCGTTTCTGCTGCTTTAAACGCACATACGCCCGTTTCGGCAACGCCTCTTGTGGGCGCGTCCGTTACCAAAAAGCCCAAATGCGTGCCGTCTGCGGCGCACAGGCTGAAGCGTTGCATGTTCATACCCCAAAATGGTTAATCGTGCCGCATTGTAACTTTTTTTGCGCAGCAACAGCGGTATAATTCGGTTTTTTTATTTCGCGCAGCGGCGCAGCGGGCAAGCAGGCAGATTTTTTTCGCTTGTATGGCAAAGTTTTGCCGATACGTTCCCACCCAAGCGGCAGCGGCGCAGGTTTTTGGCACACAATATGCGGCAAGACAAATTAGGTTCGGCGTGGATGGTGGTGGCGGCGTTTTTTCTTACCCTGATGGGCGTGGGGGTGAAAACCGCAGGGCTGCGCTGGCAGATGAACCCTTATGAGCTGGTGTTTTGGCGGGTAACGGCGGGCGTGGTGTTTTTGGGGGCGCACGCGCTGTATCTGCGCCGTGATTTGAGTACGTCTCACCCCAAAGCGCATTTGTGGCGCGGATTGGCGGGAACGGGCGCGTTGCTGCTGTTTTTTTACGGCGTACTGCGCCTGCCTTTGGGAACAGCGGTTACGCTAAACTATACGTCGCCATTTTTTCTGGCGGTGCTGTCGGTGCTGCTGCTGAAAGAACGTCCGCCGCTGCGCGTGTGGTTGGCGTTGTCGCTGGGTTTGGGCGGGGTGGTGCTGTTGTTGCAGCCATCGTTAGCCGAAGGACAACTTTGGAACGCGCTGTTGTGTTTGGGCAGCGGTTTGGGCGCAGGTTATGCCTATTTACAGGTTCGCCAGTTGTCGCAGTTGGGCGAACCCGCTTGGCGCATTGTGTTTTATTTCTCGCTGACTGCCGCCGTGGTCTCTGCCCTCGCTGCCACTTTTTTTGCGGGTTGGACACCGCTAACGTGGGACAAACTGCCGCTGCTGCTGGGCATTGGCGTGGTCGCCACTTTGGGGCAGTTGGCATTAACCCGCGCTTACCATGTCGGACAAAAATTTACCGTTGCCGCGCTGTCGTATTTAACGGTGGTGTTTTCTGCACTATACGGCGCAGGTTTTTTGGGCGAAAGCTTGGGCGTGTGGGAAATCTCGGGCATTGTGCTGGTGATTTTGGCGGGAATCGGCAGCAGTTTGCGTTAATTGCAACAAAAAAGACGAAAAAAACCGTCAAAGCCGCACCATTGCTGCATCACAGCAGCGCACATGGTATGATTTGCACATGGGTCAATACTTTGTAACCCCTTGTTTGTTTGACGGGGCAGCGCACAGTTCGCCGCTGCCTTGCGTATGAAAATGTAATTGTATTATTTAGTTTGTAAAGAGAGGATTTGTATGTCGTACTCCCGCATCCGCACTACCGCCCTGTTTGCCGCACTGGCAGGCACATTAAGCTTCCCCGCCCACGCCAGCGAAGACCCGCTGGGACAGTTCTTGGACCAAAACTTCCCCACCATTTACGCTGCCGAAACCGACGACGACCCCATCCGCGTGTTTGCCGAACGCCAGCGCCAGCAGCAGCAACAACAGGCAGCTTATGAAAACGTGGTGCAGGTACAGCCCGCCGTCAGCCACAACTTCCAGCCCGCCGTTGAAAACCGCCGTCCGTTTGCCGAAACCTTTAACAGCAGCAATCCTTCGTCTTACGCCTATGTGCCGATGCTGAATGCGCGTTCTGCCTTGGTGATGAACGCCAATACCGGCAAAATCCTGTATCAGAAAAACATGGACAGCGTGCGTTCCATCGCTTCGATTTCCAAGCTGATGGCCGCTATGGTGGTGTTGGATGCCAATTTGAGCATGAACGAACCCATTACCATTACCGCTGCCGAAATCGACCGCTTAAAAGGCACAGGCAGCCGTTTGTCTATCGGCACCACTCTCAGCCGTGGCGAACTGCTGCATTTGGGTTTGATGAGCAGCGAAAACCGCGCCATTCACGCTTTAGGACGCACCTATCCGGGGGGCATGAGTGCATTTGTTGCCGCCATGAACGCCAAAGCCCGCAATTTGGGCATGAGCCGCACCCGCTTTTTCGAACCCACAGGTCTTGACCCGCGCAATGTTTCTACCGCACGCGATTTAAGCGTGATGGTACGCGCCGCCAACGGCTATCCCAAAATCCGCCAATTGAGCACGTCTAACTACGGTTCTGTGTACACCAGCGCAGGCAAAACCCAAACTTATAAAAACACCAATGCTTTAGTGCGCGAAGGCGTGTGGAACATCAGCCTGCAAAAAACAGGCTACATCCGCGAAGCAGGACGTTCTATGGTGTTGCAGGCGCAAATGGGCAAAGAGCCTGTGGTGATTGTGGTGCTGGGTTCATCCACTTCTGCCAGCCGCGTAAACGATGCACGCGCCCTGCGTAATGCCATTCAAACCCCGCTGTAATCCCGTCTGATTCAAAAAACACGCAGCACATTGATTGTGCTGCGTGTTTTTTTATTTTATGCGCTTTCCGCTGCCAATCGGCGGCAACCATCCACAAACGCCAACTGTTTTGCCTGCGCTTCACCGCTGTCCAAAGCCGCTTGCGCCCGTGCCACGCCGTCTGCCCAATCACTTGCCACATTTGCCGCATACAATGCCGCCGCCGCGTTCATCAACACAATATCCCGCGCCGCGCCACGCTCGCTGCCCGCCAACACCCGATTCATCATCGCCAACGATTCGGCAGCGTTATCCACCTGTAAACCGTCCAAATTTTTATAACGTGTCAAACCAAAATCTTCAGGACAAACCGTGTATTCGTGAATACGACCGTCTTTCAACTCTGCCACATGGGTATCACCCGTTACCGTAATTTCGTCCAAACCATCGCTGCCATGCACCACCAACACATGCTGTGAACCCAATTGCTGTAACACCCGCGACAAAATCCCGCACAAATCAATGTGGAACACGCCCAATAATTGGTTTTTTGCCCCTGCGGGATTGGTTAAAGGTCCTAAAATATTAAAAATGGTTCTAAAACCCAATGATTTACGCACAGGCGCAACGTGGCGCATCGCCAAATGATGATTGGGCGCAAACATAAAACCCACACCACATTCGTCCATGCTGCGGGCAATTTGCTGCGGCGACAAGCTCAAAGGTGCGCCCATGGCTTCCACCACTTCCGCCGCGCCGCTGGAAGACGACACCGAACGTCCGCCGTGTTTCGCCACTTTTGCGCCCGCCGCCGCCGCCACAAACATGGCGGTGGTGGAAATATTAAAGGTTTTTGCGCCGTCACCGCCCGTACCGACAATATCCACCAAGTTTTCGGTATCGCTTACCGGCACACTCAAGGCAAATTCGCGCATCACCGCCGCCGCCGCTGTGATTTCCGATACCGTTTCCACTTTGATGCGCAAGCCCGTCAGCAGCGCGGCAAGCTGTTCTGGGGCGACTTCGCCGCGCATGATTTGACGCATCAAATCGGTCATTTCGTCATAAAACAATTCGTTATTGTCAATCAGGCGCAACAGGGCCTGTTGGGGGGTAATCACGGCGCAAGCTCCCAAAAAATGGCATTCTACCGTGTTTTCGGCGGGGGATAAAACAAAAAACCGTATTGTTTTTCATCACAATACGGTTTTGAATAAAATATTTTGGCGGCATTTACATACGGCTTAATTCGCGCTGCAATGCCTGAATATTTTGTTGGCGGTCCAAAACGGCACTTTCCAATTGGCGCACACGACCCTGATGGGCAGTATCGGTTTTGCCTGCAGATACCACACGACCGTCTGCCAAGGCTTTTTGTGCGGCAGCCAAAGCATTGCGTTCGTTTGCCAATTCCTGTTCCAAAATGGTACGGCGACCACCGCCGCCACGGGCAACGGGAACCGCTTTGGGACGTGCCACCGCTACGGCAGGCAGGGGACGCGGTGCAACAGGACGTTTAACCGCCACAGGCACGGGACGCGCGGCACGGGCGCGGTTGCCGTGGGCGTGCTGCACCGCCACTTCGGGCGCGGCAGGTTTGGCTTCTGCCACATTGTCAAGCGAATCTTGACGTTTGATGCTGGTATAAGTGCCGATTTGTTTACCCAAATTGGCGTAGCCCTTGGAACCTTTGGCTTTGTCGGAATAACAGCCCGAACCGCAACTGTACACTTTTGCATCTAATACGGGGCTGACTGCTGCAGCAAAACTCAAAATAATCAAGGGTTTTTTCATAATGTTCCTTTTCCTCGTTTTTTAAACGGGAATGTTGCGTTATTTAAATTGTTGCGGATTTTACCACATAGCCCCCCTTAAACAAGTAAAATTTTGTAAAGAAAGAGAAAGGGATTGACGTGCACAAACGCTGCCGCAATGATGCTTTTCTGATACACTATGGCGGTTGACGGGCAGGAACAAGCTGTTTGAAACCTTGCCGAATTTTGATATTGAGGAATCCATCATGAACAATCATTTGCTTGATTTGCTGGACCGCGCCTGCCTCTGGGCAGAACAGGACGACGACACCGAAACCCATGCGGAACTGGCCGATTTAATCGGGCGTGCCGAAGCAGGCGAAGCCGAAGCGCAGCAAACGCTGGCAGCGCGGTTTAACGGACGTTTGCAGTTTGGCACGGCGGGTTTGCGCGGGCGTTTGCAGGCAGGTCCTCAAGGCATGAACCGCGTGTTGGTGGCGCAGGCAGCGGCGGGGTTTGCCGCCTATCTGCATCAGTTTGACACTGACCCCAGTGTGGTTATCGGCTATGACGGGCGCAAAAATTCCGCCCGATTCGCTCAAGATACGGCGGAAATTATGGCGGGCGCAGGCATCAACACCCTGCTGCTGCCGTGTCCCTTGCCCACGCCTGTGTTGGCGTATGCGCTGAAACGTTTGAATTTAAGCGGTGGCGTGATGGTCACCGCCAGCCACAATCCGCCTGAAGACAACGGCTATAAAGTGTATTTGGGACGCAGCAACGGCGGCGGACAAATCGTTTCCCCCGCCGACCGCGACATCGCCGCCCACATTGACCACATCGCACAAGGCAATATCCGCGACTTGCCCCGCAGCGACACCTATGCCATATTAAACGATGAAATCGTTAAAGAATATGTGCGCGAAACCGCCAAAATTGTTACTGCTGCGCCCGCGCCCTTAAATTATGTTTACACCGCCATGCACGGCGTGGGCAAAGACGTATTGTTCCAAGCCCTAAATGCCGCGCAACTGCCGCTGCCCACCCTCGTAGCCGAACAGTGCGAACCCGACGGCAGCTTCCCCACCGTGCGTTTCCCCAATCCCGAAGAAGCAGGCGCATTGGATTTGGCCATTGAGTTAGCCAAACGCACCGATGCCGAATTGATTTTGGCAAACGACCCCGATGCCGACCGTTTGGCGGTTGCCCTGCCCGATGCCGAAGGCAATTGGCACACCCTGCACGGCAATACCGTGGGCTGCTGGCTGGCGTGGCACATGGCACAACGCGCCCAAGCCCAAGGACTCGGCGGCACGCTGGCGTGTTCGCTGGTATCCACCCCCGCGCTGGCGCGTATCGCCGCCGAATGCGGACTGGATTACGCCGAAACCCTCACAGGTTTCAAATACATTGCCAAAGTAGGAAACCTGCTGTTTGGTTTTGAAGAAGCCTTGGGCTATTTAGTTGACCCCGACAAAGTGCGCGACAAGGACGGTATTTCCGCCGCCCTCGCCTTTTTGGATTTGGTCAACACATTAAAACAGCAAGGCAAAACCCTTGCCGACTACGCCGCCGAATTTACCGCCCGTTTCGGCGCGTTTGCCAGCAGCCAAATTTCCATTCGCAGCAGCGACACCGCCGCACTGATGAATGCCCTACGCCAGCACCCCCTGCAACACATCGGCAGCCAAACCGTTGTCCGCAGCCAAGATTTGTTGGCAAGCGACCATCCCAACGACATTCTGATTTACACACTGGACACAGGCAACCGCCTGATTGTGCGCCCGTCGGGTACAGAACCGAAAGTCAAATTCTATTTAGACGCACAAGGCACAGACGATGCCGATGCCCGCCGTTCGCTGGCAGAATTGGAACACGCCGTGCGTGAATTACTACGCAGCGAAACCTACGGCAACCAAAACTGCTAACCCAAAGGGCGCATCAGATTGACCGATGCGCCCTTTTTTAGAAATCTTTACAAATAAACCACTTCCCCGCTTCTACCACGACTACCCTGTCCCAACCAATACACAAAATCAGGGGTAATATCCGTCATGTTTTTGCGCTCGTTTGCCGTTTCACCAGGGTGGGAACGCAAACGCTGCGGCGAGTTGATGCGCCCCGGTACCAGCACATTGGCGCGTAAATGTTCAAAACGTTCCCATTCGTCCGCTGCCACCCCGCACAAATAATTTAACGCCGCTTTAGACGCACCAAATCCGCCCCAATACGCCTGCGGCGTTTCGCTGTGGCTTTCGCCCACAAACACCACCGAAGCATCGTCTGCCGCTTTCAGCAAAGGCAGCAAAGCACGGGTCAAGCCCATCGGCGCAACGGTATTGATGCGATATTGGTTTACCCATTCGGCAACCGTTTGAAAATCCAAGGGCGAAAGCGCGTAAAAATAGCTGGCGCAATGCACCACACCGTTTAATTTGCCATTTGTGGCTTGGGCAATGGTGTCCGCCAAACGCGCAAACTCGTTTTCTTCGGCAGTCATCAGGTCAAAACACACGGCAAACGGTTCGGGTGCGCCCGTTGCCACAATATCGTCATATACTTTTTCCAATTTTTTTTGGTGACGCGCCGTTAAAATCACGGTAGCCCCCGCAGCGGCGCAAGCCTTGGCAACCTGTTCGCCCAAACCCTGCGATGCGCCCGTTACCAGCACGGTGCGTCCTTGCAAATCCTGTGTCATCACATATTCCTTATGTTTTTTGCTTTTTAAAAATCGCCTAACTATAGCTGACAAGGGCGAAAGTCATTTGATTCAAATCAAATCTCCCACACATTGTCGCGCCGCTGCCATGCCGCTTTGCACCGCCGCTTCCAAAGTAGCGGGATAACGCGGATGCAGATAATCGCCCGCCACATACAGCTTGTGCGCCCGCCACACCGATACATCGGGCAAGGTTCTACCTGCTTCGCTGGCAACGGTGGCGCGTTTTTCGGTAATCACCTGACAGGCTTCAGGTTCGGGAAGATTCGGGCAAACGCGGCGCAGGTCTTGACAGATAGATTCTTGCCATTGCGCGGGCGTATAGTCGCCGTATTGTTCGGATACGCTTACCACCGCCGCGATTTCATGCGCCCCATTTAGCGGATAACGGTCAATCAGCCAATGCGCCGTTCCATCTGCCAAACCCAACATTGGCGCGGGCAACATCACCCTATCGCGAAAACGCAGATAAACAGTGGCAATAGCATGATATTTCAAGGATTTAAACCACGCTTGCTGTGGCGCAAACCATGCTTCAGGCAATACCCGTGCCACCTGATGCGGCGCAACCGCCACCACCACCGCATCAAAATCCTGCCCGTGAATGTGGTAACGCCCGTTTTCACGCGCCAAACCCCCTACACGCACCGAAGGCACAAAATGTCCGCCATGCGCCGCTAAATCACGCAGCATAGGTGCAACAAACCATTGTCCCAAATCGGTTTTTGGCAAACAAAAATCGCTGCCGTCCCTGCTGTTCCACACCCCGTCTGCCAACACATCCGCCAACACGCGCAGGCTCGCGCTTGCCACAGGCGTATTCAAAGCCGCCAACACCAAAGGTTGCCAAAACTGCGCCAAAAGCGTGGCATCTGCGCCCTGCCCTTGCAGCCACGCGCCCACAGTTTGGTCGGGCGCACTGCTGCGCTGATACGCCTGCAACGCCGCCATCTGCCGCAACAAAGCCGTTTTCTGCCGCCAAGACCAGCCCCGCGCCCGCAATACACCCCACAACAAATGCCACGGCGCAGGCAAAGCCGCTGTTTGCAAACACAAACCGCCGTGCATCTGCCAATCCATTGCCCCGCGCTGCGTATGCGCCGACACATCCGCGCCCGCCTGCTGCAACAGCGCAAATACACTGCGATACGCCCCCAACAGCAAATGTTGTCCGTTGTCTAAAAAAGAAAAACCGTGGCGCGATGCCACCGTCCGCGCCCGTCCGCCCGCTTCGCGCCCTGCTTCAAACAACACCACTTCAGCATGCCGCGCCAACTGCACCGCCGCCGCCAGCCCCGCCCAACCTGCACCCACCACCGCCACTTTATGCCTTTGTTTCATAGGCGGAATCCAAACAGCCAAAATTTCAACGCCAAACGGATTTTACGCGGTTTGGGAATATTGATTTTATATTTCAAC
This sequence comes from Conchiformibius steedae, assembly GCF_014054725.1. Classification (NCBI taxonomy): domain Bacteria; kingdom Pseudomonadati; phylum Pseudomonadota; class Betaproteobacteria; order Neisseriales; family Neisseriaceae; genus Conchiformibius; species Conchiformibius steedae. The sequence continues at coordinate 1,621,796 of NZ_CP059563.1, forward strand.
ACATTCTGTGCGCCGTCCAATTTAATTTCCTGCAATAGCGCGTAATAAATTCCCCCCATCACCAAACCTGCTTTTTGTTTTTTTCGGTCTTGCTCGGGCAGCAGATTCAATGCGTTACGATAGGTTTGTTCAGCACGTTCCACCTGAAACGCCATCAGCTTGGCAAAATCGGGGGTAGGCGTGGCGCTTAAAATCGTTTGTGCAGGGACATTAAATTGCTGTAATTCCGCCATCGGCAGATAAATCCGCCCCATACGTGCATCTTCGCCCACATCGCGGATAATATTGGTCAGCTGCAATGCCAAACCCAAAGTTTGCGCATAATCCAAGGTTTGCGCATCAGAAAAACCCAAAATCCGTGCAATCAAACGTCCCACCACGCCCGCCACGCGATAGCAATAATATTGCAAATCGTTAAAATCGTGATAACGGACATGATGCAAATCCATTTCCATGCCGTTGATAACGTCTTCCAACTCGTCTTTGGGCAGGGAAAACGCTTTGACCACTTCGGCAAGTACCTGATTAACAGGATGTTCGGGCGTGCTTGTGCCGTCAAAGGCTTTATCCAAATCCTGCCGCCACCACGCTAATACCGTTTTGGCAACCTGACCATCACTGCAATCGTCCACCGCATCATCCAATTCGCGGCAAAACGCGTATAACACGGTCAGCGCGTCTTTTTTGGCAGCAGGCAAAAAGAAAAATCCTGCTAAAAAACTGGAACCGCTGGCGCGGGTTTTGCGGCGGCAATAATCAAGCGGACTCATATCAATCCATTGTTTACTTTAAAAAATATCCGCCCTGCTACGGAAAATCCGTGCAGGACGGGACTTTTCAACACCTTACAGCAGCATCAGCGTCGTGCCAACACCGCCGCGCCCAAATATTGGCGTATGCCTTCGGCAATGGCATGGGCGATTTTGCGGCGGAATTCGCTGCTGCTTAACAGGGCTTCATCTTGCGGATTGGACAAAAACGCGGTTTCCACCAGCACGGCGGGGATTTCGGGCGCACGCAACACGCCGAAATTGGCGAAATTGACTTGGTTTTTGGTGCGGTTGTGCTTCGCCAAATGGTTTAACATCAATCGCGCCAAGCGTTTGCTGTCGTTAATGGTTTGCGTTTGCACCATATTCATCAGCACCTGATTGACATCTTTATTGGCGTTGCTGATTTGCACCCCGCCGATGTCGCTGCCCGCTGCATTTTCGCTTTCCGCCAATAAACGCGATGCTTCATCACTGGCACCTTTTTGGTTCAGCACATACACACCGCCGCCGCGTGGTTCGGGATTCGGCACGGAATCGGCATGAATCGACACAAACACATCGGCTTTTGCCCGCCGTGCCAGCATCGGACGTGCCAACACAGGGATAAACGTATCGTTATTGCGCGTTAAAACCACCTGATAACCCATCGATTCCAAACGTTTTTTGGTTTCTTTGGCAATGTGCAGTACCACGTCTTTTTCACGCAAACCGGAACGCCCTGTTGCACCGGGGTCTTTACCGCCGTGTCCGGGGTCTAACATCACCAAAGGACGATGTCCGCGCTTCACGGTTGGCGTATTTTCTGCATAATCTTTAGCTTCTTGATTTTTCTTTCGGTTTTGCCAAAATGTCTGAATCGGGTCGCTACCCGTTTTGGCAGCCGTCCCCGCCACGGGGTACAAATCCACTACCAAACGGTGTTTGACATTGCCTTCAGGCTGCAAACCGAATACTTTGGGCAACACGCGCCGTTTCAAATCAAACACAATGCGCACGGTTTTGCTGTCTTTTTGCGCGGTGCGAATATTGGCGATATACGGGTCGTTGGGCGGAAGTTTGCCAGCCATATTGCTTAAAACAGCGTTTAAATCCGCATCTTCCACATCCACCACCAAGCGGTAGGGATTTTCCAGCATAAAATATTTATAACGGACTTTATCGTCCGATTCCAAGCTGACACGGGTGTAGCCGCTGCCCGAAGCAATGCGTACCGCCAAAAAACGGTTGCCCGCCGCACGGCTGCCCAATGCCATTACCAACAAACCACCTGCCGAAGCACCCAACAACAAACGTCGGCTTAATTTTGCCATAAATCCACACTCCGTTTACCCGTTTCGCTCTGTGCCGACACGGTGCAATTGCGCCCCTGCCCGCACACAGAAAATTCAAAAATCAAATCCGCCGCAGGCACAAAACCCCGCCCCTGCTGCGGCCACTCGATTAAACCAATACTATCGGACACAAACAATTCGCCCAAACCCGCATCGTCCCATTCATCAGGGGACGAAAAACGGTATAAATCAAAATGATGAACGGTTTTATCAGGAAAAGCATAGCTTTCCACCAAAGCATAAGTCGGGCTTTTTACTGCCCCATCATAACCCATGCCACGCAGTAAACCCCGCGCAAAAGTGGTTTTACCCGCGCCCAAATCACCCAACAGATACACCACACAAGGCGCAGTCAAACAATCCGCCCATTCACGGGCAAACTGCACTGCTGCGACTTCATCAGGCAAAAAAACCGTTTCCATTATTTCAAACCAATATGTTATTGTATAACAAGCACCATTTATACGGCTGCTTAATGATATTTTAAATCAAAAATCACGATATATCAAAAAGTTTCCACCACAATTTTGCCATACTGCACCCTATTTTGCTTTATTATATAATGTTTCCCCTATCCACCGATAGCCTTTCCCCAATATGAAACACACAGCTTACTGCTTGGCACTGTGTTTAAGTGCTTGCGCCACCTCTCAACCTCTGCCCTTTAACGAATTATACTTTGATGCCAACGGCGAAGTGGTTGATGCACCCGTAAAAGGCGGCTACATCCGCCGCATTTTACACACCCACGCCCGCGATTATACCGTACAAGATTTTTACGGCATGGGCGGCAACAAACGCACCGACCCCATGCGCCTGCGCCGCGAACAACTGCACCAATGGCACGCACGCCCTGCACACACTGTTATACGCAGCTACGACCGCCACGGCAATCCGTTTATCGCCAACCCCAATAAATAAAAAAACAAACAGGAAACCCTAATGAATTTCCTGTTTGCAGACAACTTTTCAGGCAAAGCCCAAAAGCTGTTTTTATCTTATGCAGCCAAAGCAGCTTTGGCTTTTTCAACCAATTGTGCAAATGCCGCTTTGTCAAATACCGCCAAATCAGCCAATACTTTGCGATCCAGCTCAATGGCAGCACGTTTCAGACCGTTCATAAATTTGCTGTAAGACAAACCGTTCAAACGCGCACCCGCATTGATACGGGCAATCCACAATTGACGGAATTGGCGTTTGCGTTGGCGGCGGTCACGATAAGCGTATTGACCGGCTTTCATTACCGCTTGCTTGGCAACGCGATAGACGTTTTTACGACGACCGCGATAGCCTTTGGCTAAAGCGATGACTTTTTTATGACGGGCACGGGCGGTAACACCGCGTTTTACGCGAGGCATAGTCTAAACTCCTTTAAGCGTAGGGCAACATTTTGGCAATAGAAGCCAAATCACGTTCGTTCACCATGGTGGTGCCGCGCAATTGGCGTTTGGTTTTGGTGGTTTTTTTGGTCAGGATATGACGCTTAAACGCATGAGCGCGTTTTACACCGCCGTTACCCAGTACTTTAAAGCGCTTTTTCGCGCCCGACTTGGTTTTCATTTTAGGCATGGGAAAACTCCATAAATATTGGATAAGGTATAAGGCGATTGCCAAGCAATACTTAAAACCCGATACCACGCTTTTATGCCGCTGTTTCAACATCAAACACATTTGCCCGCAGCAGCGTTATCAGGCAAACACGCCATTATAGGCTTATTTTTTCTTGGGTGCAACCATCATCACCATCTGACGGCCTTCCATTTTCGGAAACTGCTCCACCGTGCCGACTTCAATCAGGTCTTCTTTTACCCGTTCCAGCAATTTTGCACCCAGCTGCTGGTGCGCCATCTCGCGACCACGGAAACGCAGGGTAACTTTTACCTTGTCGCCATCTTCCAAAAAGCGCACGATATTGCGCATTTTGATGTTGTAATCGCCGTCATCCGTTCCGGGGCGGAACTTGATTTCTTTGATTTGCACCTGTTTTTGTTTTTTCTTGGCTTCGTCGCGTTTTTTGGACTGCTCGTATTTAAACTTGCCGTAATCCATCAGCTTGCACACGGGCGGCTTGGCGGTGGGGGAAATTTCCACCAAATCCACGTCCTGTTCGCCCGCCATTGCCAAGGCTTCTTTGACCGATACCACGCCCAGCTGTTCGCCGGTACCACTGATTAAACGCACTTCTTTGGCGGTGATTTCGCCGTTGATTCGTGCTTCGCGTTCTTGTGCGATGATGAATGCTCCTATAAAAGGTTTTAAGATAACAACACGTTGATAAGCGGGAACGTGTCGGGGTCAGTATTTTGTGTTTTCAGACAACCTGAAAATCAAACAAACGATTGTGCCAATTCTTCCTGCAATTTGGCGATAAATTCATCCACGCTCAAACTGCCTAAATCTTCGGCTTTGCGGCGCACCGCCACTTGTCCGTTTTCTTTTTCTTTTTCGCCGACAACAATTTGATAAGGATAGCGGTATTGGCTGTTGTCACGGATTTTGTAGCCGATTTTCTCGTTACGCAAATCCAGTTCCACGCGGAAGCCCGCAGCCTGAAGTTTAGCCGTCACTTCGCGGCAGTAATCCGCTTGTTTTTCGGTAATATTCATCACCACCATTTGTACGGGTGCCAGCCACAAGGGGAACGAACCTGCATATTCTTCAATCAAAATACCGATAAAGCGTTCCAGCGAGCCGAGAATGGCGCGGTGCAGCATCACAGGACGGGCGCGACCGTTGTCTTCGGTTACATATTCGGCGTTCAGGCGTTCGGGCAGCACAAAATCCAGCTGAATCGTGCCGCACTGCCAAGAACGTCCCAAAGCATCTTTAATATGGTATTCCACTTTCGGACCGTAAAACGCGCCTTCACCGGGTAATTCTTCCCATTCAATATTGCACGCGGTCAAAGCATCACGCAAACCCTGTTCCGCTTTGTCCCAAATTTCATCGCTGCCTGCGCGTTTTTCGGGGCGCAAGGACAACTTAACACTAACGTTTTCAAAACCGAATTGGCGGTAAACCTTCATCACCAATTCATTGAAATCACGCGCTTCGGCGGTAATTTGCTCTTCGGTACAGAAAATATGCGCATCGTCCTGCACAAAACCGCGCACACGCATCAAACCGTGCAGCGCACCGCTGGGCTCGTTGCGGTGGCAAGAACCAAATTCTGCCAAACGCATCGGCAAATCGCGGTAGGAACGCAGCCCGTGATTGAAAATCTGCACATGTCCGGGGCAATTCATCGGCTTAACGGCATATTCGCGTTTTTCCGATTGGGTGGTAAACATATTGTCTTTATAGTTTTCCCAATGCCCTGATTTTTCCCAAAAAGCCTTATCCAGAATTTGCGGGGTTTTCACTTCGCGGTAGCCTGCCGCATCCAACTGGCGGCGCATATACTGCTCAATAATCTGCCACAGCGTCCAACCGCGTGGATGCCAAAACACCATACCAGGGGCTTCGTCTTGCAAGTGGAACAAATCCAGTTGTTTGCCTAATTTGCGGTGGTCGCGTTTTTCTGCTTCTTCAATGCGTTGGATATAGGCTTTCAGGTCGTCTTTGCTTGCCCAAGCCGTGCCGTAAATGCGTTGCAGCATTTCATTATTGCTGTCGCCGCGCCAGTATGCGCCCGCTAATTTGGTTAATTTAAAATGCTTGAGAAAACGGGTATTGGGAACGTGCGGACCGCGGCACATATCCACATATTCCTGATGATGATACAAGCCCATCGCTTCTACTTCGGGCATATCGTCAATCAGGCGCAACTTGTATTCTTCGCCACGGCTGCTAAAGGTTTCAATGGTTTGCGCGCGCGGGGTCATCACTTTCACCACATCGTAATCTTGCGCAATCAGCTCTTTCATACGCGCTTCAATGGCGGCAACATCTTCAGGGGTAAACGGTTTATCAGTAGCAATATCGTAATAAAAACCGTCTTCAATCACAGGGCCAATCACCATTTTGGCATCGGGATAAAGCTGCTTGACGGCATGTCCGACCAAGTGGGCGCAAGAGTGGCGGATAATGTCCACGCCTTCGGGGTCTTTGGGGGTAATGATTTGTACGGTGGCATCGCTGTGAATCGGGTCGCAGGCATCCACCAGTACGCCGTTTACTTTGCCCGCCACCGTGGCTTTCGCCAAACCTGTGCCGATAGACGCGGCGATTTGCGCCACGGTAACGGGGGCGGGGTATTGGCGGATTGAGCCGTCGGGCAAAGTAATGTTAATCATAATAAAAACTCCATCAGGATATTGTTATCGTTTGCTTAAAAATAGCTTACATACAAATAAACAACAAAGATTCGCGAAACCTTTGTTGTTTTTTTGGGTGGTTAAACACACATCTGCTAAATGCAGACGGTTTCTTGTAAATTCAATAAACTTTTTGGTAGGCACGATTGGAATCGAACCAACGACCCCCACCATGTCAAGGTGGTGCTCTAACCAACTGAGCTACGTGCCTGTTAAACGTTGCATTATAGGGAAAACAGGCTGGATTTACAAGCACGCGGGCGCAAATTCTGTTTATGGGCAAAACCCGTTATAATCGCGCACGGTTTTTACGGCTTTAAGGTTGATTATGATGATAAAGGGATTTTTGTCTATCGCTTGCCTGCTGTCTGTATCGGCAGTTTACGCACAAACGCCGCAGCAGATTGTGCAAAAATTTTATCCAAAATATTCAAATGAATACCAATGTTATCGTGTAAGCGATAAGCAGTTGGGCGGTGAATACTGCGTACGTCAAATCAAAAGCGAAACCCGCCAAACCGCGCAAGGTAAGCAGATGCATTTGCTGTTTGCGGGCAGTAAATTGGATTTTACCAATGGCGAGGAAAACGGCTCTCATGCGGATTCGGGTTTTGCCGGAGTGTTTGTGTTAAAACAAAAAGCAGAAAATGATTGGCAGTTGGCGGCTGCGCTGCCTGAAAGTTGGGCGGGCGCATTTGGTAACGCACCAGCGGCAAAAGACTGGTCATTTCATCAGTTTGGGCAGGACAAATGGGGCTTTATGACTCGGCACAGCGATGTGCATCAAGGCTATGCCGGCAGCGCGTATGTATTATTTCATTATGACGGCGGTCAAAGCATCGGCAGAAGTTTGATTGCAAGCGCGGCGGACAATAGCGGCGCATTGGGCGATTGCCGCTTAAACCGTCAAGGGAGAAAAGCCAATGCCGCCGAAAGACGCGAATGCTTAAACAGTTTGCACGACTTGTCATCTACCATCAAAATTGCTAAAAGCGGCAAGACCATTAAGGGTTTTTATCCTTTGCAAATAAGCGTATCGGGATTTGACGGGCGCAAACAATACCGTAACCAAACGTTTACCGTGCCTTATCATGCAGGCAAAAAACAATATATCGCACCTAAAAACTACCCTTTAAATAATAAGGAATTTTAAGTTTCAGGCAGCCTGAAAATACACAATCCTTCGGAATACTTATGCTGAAATTTACCCTACACAAAACAGACGGACACGCACGGCGCGGCACCTTGGAACTGAACCACGGCACGGTGGAAACGCCTGTGTTTATGCCCGTTGGCACTTACGGCTCGGTGAAAGCCATGACCCCGCAAAACCTACACGACATCAAGGCGCAAATTATTCTCGGCAACACCTATCATTTGTGGCTGCGCCCCGGTTTGGACGTGATTGAACGCTTTGGCGGACTGCACCAGTTTATCGGCTGGGACAAACCGATTTTGACCGATTCGGGCGGTTTTCAAGTGTTTTCGCTGGCAGAAATGCGTAAGCTCACCGAAGAAGGCTGTACCTTTAAAAGCCCGATTAACGGCGACAAGCTGTTTCTCTCGCCCGAAATTTCCATGAAAATCCAAACGGTTTTAAATTCCGATATTGTGATGCAGTTGGACGAATGCACCCCTGGTGAAGCCACACACCAGCAGGCGCGGCAGTCGCTGCAAATGAGTTTGCGTTGGGCGGAACGTTCCAAAACCGCGTTTGAAGATTTGCGTAACCCCAATGCCTTGTTTGGGATTGTGCAAGGCGCGATGTATGAAGATTTGCGCGAAGAATCGCTGCGCGGTTTGGAAGAATTGGATTTTCCCGGACTGGCAATCGGCGGTTTGTCGGTGGGCGAACCCAAGCCCGAAATGTACCGCATGTTACGCGCGGTCGGACCGATGCTGCCTGCACACAAACCGCATTACCTGATGGGCGTGGGTACGCCCGAAGATTTGGTGTACGGCGTGGCGCACGGCGTGGATATGTTTGACTGCGTGATGCCCACCCGCAACGCCCGCAACGGCTGGTTGTTTACCCGTTTTGGCGACATCAAAATCAAAAACGCCAAACACAAACACGACACCCGTCCTTTGGACGAAAGCTGTTCCTGCTATGCCTGCCAAAACTTTAGCCGTGCTTATCTTTACCACTTGCACCGCGCTGGCGAGATTTTGGGCGCACAATTAAACACTATTCACAATCTGCATTTTTATCAGGTGATTATGGCGGAAATGCGCGAAGCCATTGAGCAAGGTAAGTTTACTGATTGGCAAGCGCAGTTCCACGAAAACCGCGCCAAAGGAACGGATTAAACTTTACCATATCCCCTCCCCCCACTACTGGGGGAGGGTTAGGGTGGGGGAAACCACAAAATCTATTTCTCCACCCCAGCCCCCCCGTAAACAGGGGGGAAGTCAGCTCAAGAACATTTCAACATCAACCGAAAGCAACAATCCATGTGGTTTAAACAAATCAGCTTTTACCCCGTCAGCCCCGACACCTTGCCCAATCTGGACACATTGGCAGACAAATTAAACGCCGCCGCGTTCCGCCCTGTACAAGGGCTGGATTGGTTTAGTGAAGGCTTTGCGCCGCCGCAGCCGTTTTCGCCCGAAAACGTGTTTGCAGCGGATTTTACTTGGGGCGTTGCCCTGAAAAAATCGGAAAAAGTGTTACCCGCAGGCGTGATTCGCGATATTTTGGACGAAAAAGTTAGCGAGATTCAAAACACCGAAGGGCGCACGGTTGGGCGCAAGGAAAAACAGCAGCTTAAAGAACAAATTACCGATGATTTACTGCCCCGCGCCTTTACCCGCAGCAGCCGCGTTCACGCCGTTTGCGACACCCGCCACGGTTTTTTGTTTGTTAACAATGCTTCTGCCAACCGCGCTGAAAACCTGCTTACCAAGCTGCGTGAAGCCTTGGGCGGTTTGGAAGTGCGTTTGCCGAACACACAGCTTTCGCCCGCTGCGCTGATGACCGATTGGCTGCTGCAAGGCGCAGCGGCAGGCGGTTTTGAACTGGACCGCGATTGCGAATTGCGCGGACAGGGCGAAGCAGCGGCGGTGGTCAAAGTTGCCAAACAGGATTTGACCGCAGACGAAGTGATACAGCACGTTAAAAACGGCAAAAGCGTGACCCAACTGGGTTTGGTGTGGCGCGACCAAATTGCCTTTATTTTAACGGCAGATTTTACCTTGAAACGGGTGCAATACCTTGATGTACTTCAGGAAGAGGCGCAACAACACGGCGACGATGCGCCCGCTTTGGCGTTTGCTTCGCAAATTTTGATGGCGCAAAGCCTGTCGGAAATGCTGTTGGAACTGGTGGGGCATTTGGGCGGTTGGCAAACGCGCTGAATCCGCCACAGTGGCAGCTATTTGGCGTAAAATGCGCCCTTTTTGCCCCGTTTGACGAGAACACAAAACCATGTCTGCACAAATTATTGATGGAAAAGCCGTTTCACAACAATGTTTGAAAGCTGTTGCCGATGCCGTTGCCCAACGCCGCGCCCAAGGCTTGCGCGTCCCCGGTTTGGCGGTGGTGCTGGTGGGCGACGATCCTGCCAGCGCCGTTTATGTCCGCAATAAAAACCACGCCTGCCAACAAGCGGGTTTGGAATCGTTTTCCTACGAACTGCCTACCAACACCAGCGAAGCCGATTTGTTGGCACTGATTGATGAACTAAACGACAATCCTGCCGTGGACGGTATTTTGGTGCAACTGCCGCTGCCGCCGCAAATCAACAGCCAAAACATTTTGGAACGCATCCGCGCCGATAAAGACGTGGACGGTTTCCACCCCTATAATGTGGGACGGCTGGCGGTACGCAAACCGCTGCTGCGCCCCTGCACGCCCAAAGGCATTATGACCCTGCTTCGCGCTTACGACATCAATCCCAAAGGGCAAAAAGTAGTGATTGTGGGCGCATCCAATATTGTCGGACGACCTTTGGCATTGGAAATGATGCTGGCAGGCGCAACGGTAACGGTGTGCCACCGTTTTACGCAAAATCTGGCGCAGGAAGTGGCGGCGGCGGATATTTTGGTGGCCGCCGTGGGCAAACCCCATCTGATTCGCGGCGACTGGATTCGTGAAGGCGCAGTGGTGATTGACGTGGGCATCAACCGTTTGCCTGACGGCAGCTTGTGCGGCGATGTGGAATTTGAAGTTGCCAAACAACGCGCCGCCATGATTACCCCCGTTCCGGGGGGGGTTGGTCCGATGACGATTGCAGGTTTGCTGGAAAACACTTTGGAAGCAGCGCAAACCCGCGATTAAGGATTAAGGACGGGCGTACACCACTTCCACATCGTAATCGTCTTCGTTCCAATCGTCGTCCTCATCCACAGGCGCAGCACCAAACGGCGAATCCATGCCGCACTCGTGGCGCAGCACCGACAGCAGATAGTACATATCCGCAGGCAAAGGCGCTTCAAACGCCACTTCTTCGCCCGTATTCGGATGGATAAAACGCAAACGGTAGGCGTGTAATGCCTGACGTGCCAAACCTTTTACCGCTTCTTTCACAGCGGGGGAAGCGGGGTGGCGCGGATTACCGTAAACGGGATCGCCCGCCAAAGGGTGTTTGGCTTCGCGCATATGCACGCGGATTTGGTGGGTACGTCCTGTTTCCAAAGCACATTCAATATAGCTGTGGGCGCGGTAGCGTTCCAATACTTTCACATGCGTGAGCGCGTCTTTGCCGCCAAATTTGACTACTGCCATTTTGGTGCGGTTGTGCGGGTCGCGCCCGATTTGGGTTTCAATTTTGCCGTCAAACGGCACAATCCCGTCTGCCACAGCGCGGTAAATGCGTTTGACACTACGCGCTTGCAGTTGTTTGACCAAATGGTTTTGCGCGGGCAGGGTTTTCGCCACCACCATCAAACCGCTGGTGTCTTTGTCCAAACGATGCACAATGCCTGCACGCGGTACGTTTGCCAAGGCAGGACAATGCGCCAACAAACCGTTTAACAGCGTACCCGACCAATTACCCGCAGCAGGATGCACCACCAAACCCGCAGGTTTGTCCAACACCAGCACGGCATCGTCTTCGTAAACAATGTTCAAATCCATGGCTTCGGGGGCAAAAGCCTGTTCGGCTGGGTCGTTTGGTACGGTTACGGTAATGGTCTCGCCGCCGATGAGTTTGTGTTTGGGCGCGGCGGGGGCTTGGTTGAGCATCACAGCACCGTCTTTAATCCAAGTGCTGATGCGGCTGCGCGAGTAGTCGGGCAATAATTTGGCAAGTGCGGCGTCCAAACGCTGTCCCGCCAAAGCCACAGGCACGTCCAACACCAGCACGTTTTCTTCCATGTCGTCAAAATCGTTTATCATTACAAAATCTTAATTGATACCACAAAGGGCGCATCATACGGCAAAACGGCGCAAAAAGAAACGGCGCGGCGTTGCCGATTGCCAACCGAAAAGGAATGTTGATGAAAGGTATTTTACTGGCGGGCGGAACGGGTTCGCGGCTGTTTCCCACCACCTTCGGGGTGTCTAAACACTTATTGCCTGTCTATGATAAACCGATGATTTATTATCCTTTGTCGGTGCTGATGCTGGCGGGTATCCGCGAGATTCTGCTGATTAGCACGGCGCAAGATGTGGGGGTATTTAGGCGTTTGTTGGGAACGGGGGCGGATTTTGGCATTCAATTATCGTATGCGGTGCAGCAGCGTCCTGACGGTTTGGCGCAGGCATTGACCATAGGCGAGACGTTTTGTGCGGGGGAAGCGGTGTGTTTGGTGTTGGGCGACAATGTGTTTTACGGGGCGGGATTCGGCGGGGCATTACAAGCAGCGGCGGCGAACACGCACGGGGCAACGGTGTTTGCCAAGCAAGTGCCAGACCCACAGCGTTTTGGTGTGGTGTCGTTTGACGAAACGGGGCAGGCGCGGGATTTGCAGGAAAAACCTGTCCAGCCTGTGTCGGATTGGGCGGTGGCGGGGCTGTATTTTTACGATGGCGGCGTTGCCGACAAAGTGCGTTCGTTGCGCCCGTCAGCACGCGGCGAATTGGAAATTACCGATTTAAACCGCTTGTATTTGCAGGAAGGTTTGTTGCGGGTACAAACTTTGGGGCGCGGTTTTGTGTGGTTGGATGCGGGTACGCCCGAAAGTCTGCATCAGGCATCGGCGTTTGTGCGGACGGTGCAGCAGGCGCAGCAAAATTATATTGCCTGTTTGGAAGAAATCGCGTGGCGCAAGGGTTGGCTGTCCACAGACGGACTTGCCGCCGCTGCCCGCCGTCACGCACAAACGGCTTATGGTGATTATTTGGCGCAACTGTGCCGTTCTGCCACATCGCTAACATCATGATTTATCCTGCTGTTCCCACCGTGTGGCTCACGGGCGCAAACGGGCAAATCGGACGACACATCGCGCGTTTGCTTGCCCCGCACGTCCGCCTGATTGCCACCACCCGCCACGACACCGACATCGCCAACCGCGCCGCCGTGTGGCGCACCGCCGCTGCCGTCAGCCCGCACATCATCATCAACGCCGCCGCGTTTACCCGTGTCGATGAAGCCGAACACCAGCCCGAAGCCGCCTTTGCCGCCAACGCCCAAGGCGCAGCCCATCTCGCCCAAGCCGCACACGCCCTTGGTGCCGTGCTGATACACCTTTCTACCGATTATGTTTTTGACGGCAACCAAAACCGTCCCTACCGCGAATACGACCCACCCGCCCCGCTCAACCGCTACGGCAGCAGCAAGCTGGCAGGCGAACAACTGATTGCCCGTTACTGTCCACACCACCTGATTATCCGTACCGCATGGGTGTTTGACCACCACAGCGGCTTTGTCCATGCCATACTCACACAAGCCCGACAACATCAACATTTAAACGTAATCGCCGACCGCTTCGGCTCGCCCACCTACGCAGGCGACGTTGCCGCCGCTGTCTGCCGTATCGCACAACGCTCCCTTTCCGCCCCCGAATCGCTGCCCTACGGCGTGTACCACTACGCAGGCGCAACACATACTTCTTGGTTTGGTTTGGCGCAAAGCCTGTGCCAAGCTGCCTTGCGCCAACGCCTGCTAACCCGTTTGCCCCAAATTCACCCCATCGCCGCCGCCGACTATCCCAGCCCCGCCCCGCGCCCCGTCCAATCGCGCCTAAATAGCGACAAAATCACCCGCACCTTCGGCATTCCCCCCTGCGACTGGCAACACGCCCTCGCCCGCTGCTTGGCAAATTCCACCGACACCCCATCATGTTTCAACACACAGGACAACACATAAAGCGCAGCCCTATGTATTATCCTGATTCGGACAGGATTACCCTGCCCGAACAAACGCTTATTTTACCGCCATAAACAGCAGGTTTTCAAACCGAAAAGGAAACTTGATGAACATTATCCCCACCCCCCTGCCCGACCTGCTGCTGCTTGAACCCCAGATTCACCGCGACAGCCGTGGCAGCTTTAGCGAAACCTACCGCCAAGCATGGTTTGAACAGCACATCGCCCCCGTGCAGTTTGTGCAAGACAACCTATCACATTCCCAACGCGGCGTATTGCGCGGACTGCATTACCAGCTTCCCCACCCGCAGGGCAAACTCGTCAGCGCCGTTTACGGGCGTTTGTTTGATGTGGCTGTGGATTTGCGCCGCCACTCGCCCACTTTCGGGCAATGGTACGGTACGATACTTTCCGCACAAAACCGCCGTATGCTGTGGATTCCAGAAGGTTTCGCCCACGGCTTTTACGCCCTCACCCGCCAAGTTATCTGCCACTACCGCTGTACCGATTACTACCACCCCCCATCCCAACACGCCCTCTTGTGGAACGACCCCGACATCGGCATCCGTTGGCCTTTTGCACACACCACGCCACGTCTTTCCCCCCAAGATGCCGCTGCCCTGCCCCTGCACCGTCTGCCCTGTTTCCCCTAGCGGCAAAAACATTGGAAAACCGCATGGCGCGGGTTATAATGCTAAAATTTGCGCCAACCGCAAGCCCAACAGCCCAAAACTTCTTCCCAAAGCAAGAAGTTTCCTACCGAAAAGGAATTGTGATGAAATCCGATTTAAGCAAAATGACCTGTATCGAAGATTTGCGCCGCGTTGCCAAGCGCAAAGTGCCGAAAATGTTTTACGACTATGTCGATTCAGGCTCTTGGACACAAAGCACCTACCATCAAAACACCACCGATTTCGCCCCCATCAAGCTGCGCCAAAAAGTGCTGACCAATATGGAAGGTCGCTCTTTAGCCACGCAAATGATTGGGCATGATGTGAAAATGCCCTTGGCGATTGCCCCCACAGGTTTTACAGGCATGATGTGCGCCGACGGCGAAATCCTTGCTGCCCGCGCCGCCGAAAAATTCGGCGTACCGTTCACCCTGTCCACCATGTCCATCTGCTCGATTGAAGACGTGGCACAAAACACCACATCGCCGTTTTGGTTTCAGCTGTATGTGATGCGCGACCGCGCCTTTATGGAAAATCTGATTCGCCGCGCCCAAGCCGCCAAATGTTCCGCCTTGGTGCTGACTGCCGATTTGCAGGTTTTGGGACAACGCCACAAAGACATCAAAAACGGCTTGTCTGCCCCGCCCAAACCCACCATTCCCAACCTGCTCAATCTGGCATTGAAACCCGAATGGTGCTTGAAAATGCTTAACACCGAACGCCACACTTTCCGCAATATTGTCGGACACGCGCAAAACGTAGGCGATTTGTCTTCCCTGTCTTCTTGGACGGCAGAGCAGTTTGACCCCAGCTTGAGTTGGGACGATGTGGCACGCATTAAAGATTTGTGGGGTGGCAAACTGATTATCAAAGGCATTATGGACCCCGAAGATGCCGAAATGGCAGTCAAACATGGTGCCGATGCGATTGTGGTTTCCAACCACGGCGGTCGTCAGTTAGACGGCGCATTGTCGTCCATTCTTGCCCTGCCCGATATTGTCAGCGCGGTAAACGGACAAACCGAAATTTGGTTGGACAGCGGCATCCGCAGCGGTCAGGATATTTTGAAAGCATGGGCTTTGGGTGCGCGTGGCGTGATGATTGGTCGCGCGTTCCTGTACGGTTTGGGCGCATATGGGCAAGAAGGCGTTACCCGTGCTTTGGAAATCCTGTATAAAGAAATGGATGTAACCATGGCGTTTACAGGACACCGCGATATTCAAAACGTGGGACGCGAAATCCTGATTAAAGGCACTTATCCCATTTCCGAATACGAGCGCACCGAAAGCGAATTGCAAAAACGCCGCCGCATTTATGACGAACTGTACGGCTGGCCCCGTGCTTCGCTGCGTTTTGGCACTATGTGGTAAATCACTAAAAATAAAAACCTTGTTTCTCAAATAGAAACAAGGTTTTTTCATTATTCATCACGACAGTGCCACTGCGCCTGCTGCCATTTCCTTAAATTCCGACACTCTGCTACACCTTTTGCTGCGACCCTGCGATAATGCCCGTGAACAGGTTGCTTGGTATGACATTCCTTGCATAATGCCCGTAAATTACCAATACGACAATCATGCTTCGCACCATTCCTGTGGTGTACATCTAATAAATACCGATGCTGTGCCAAATTTAATCCACAATCTTCACAACACCACTTCACACTTTCCCGATATTGCCGGGAAATCTCTTTCCAATTATCAGGATAACCCGCTTTATCCTGTCCAATATCTTCAGGTATTTGTTCAAATTTTGTATGATTTGCTTTAAAGAACTCATCTAAATGAAAATTGTCAAAAGTTCTCAACCGTACTGAAGTATTTTCTTCCGCATAATTCTGATAATTCAGTTTATACAAACAATTTTTACACACTTTCAAAGCCACATCAGCTTTTTGGTGTCCATTACTTCCTACAATAGGAAAAATACCTTCCGTATTATTAGTTGCCTTATAACGTTGAAAACGATTACTCTCCATCATTTTATAAATTGTTGAGCAATCACACAAATGAAATCTATTACCTAAATCCTCACCCGAAACTACCTTTTCAAACTTATTAGCATAGGAATGGTCAGGAATAAACAATAAAATATGTTGTCCCTTATACAGAAATATCCCTGTTGTTGGACAAATAGTTAAATCAGAACTAGTAATATCAACTACCAATCCTTCTCTTGTACCTAATTGACGGATTTCCTCCAACTCCACAGGCTGCAATTGAAATTCAAGCAACTCCTTTTTACCCGTCATTCCTTGTGCCAGTTCTCTCAATTCTGCCAGTACATCTTCTATACTCATTTCAGTTCACCTGTAATTTTTTGCAATTGCTCATCAGCATTGGTAATAATCCGAAACGTTACCCGTTTAGATTGCTCTTTATCTTCTACACCATTTTGATGCTTAATAGTTTTAGCAGAAGATAACCCGACAGCAGCCAAATTTTCTTTAATCCAAGGACGATATTGAGCCACACTTGGAATAGAATAAACATAATGCAATACGGCACGCGTTCGGTCTTGAGATAAACGCATATTTTCAAAATATGCCACATCACTGTTTACCCCTACCGTCCATTCGCTGCTGGTATGCCCTTCAATACGTACTTCTGCAATATAATCTTTATATTTGTTCACCACACGGATATAACGGGGGAAAAAATTATTCAAGGTATGCTGATAATTGGGACGCAATGCAGATTGCCCTGTTTCAAATAGAATTTCAGGCGATTTAAACACAAATGTTAAAGTTTTTGGGTCAATTTCTGCTCCCATTTGGTTTAAATCTTTTTCAAACTCCGCTACTAACGCCTGATAAATGGATTGCTGTACATCTTGATATTTTTCAGCTGTATTGCGTACTTGCAAAATCAAACTAATCGCAATAAACATAAATAAAATCATTAAGCCAGACATTAAATCTGACACAGGCATCCACTGGGAATCATCATTTTCTTTATTGTCTTTAAACTGGTTCAAGATTTTATTCAAGCTCATTTATCTTATCCCTTCTCCCCCAATAGTACGGGAAACTTTCCCCATCTGTTCGGTTAAATGCTTATAATCTTTTTCAAATTCTCGTGTAATGCTAACCAATGATTTACCCATATCTCGAATGGATTCTTCTTGACGTTTATGCATATTTTCTTGCGTTTCTTTCAATAATCGGTAAATCTCATCTTGTGTTTCTTTGAATAAGTGATAAATACCATCTTTCATTTTTTCATAAGTAGCTTCCACATCAGCCATTTGTTTTCTAAAGAAACGTTTCTGCTCTTCAGTCATTTCGGATAATGACTGTTCAAATGTTTTCTGCACCTGCTTAATCGCAGATTCCAAATTCTGCAGCCATTTTTCCATTCCTTGTTTAATCTGTTCGATACTGCTTACTACTTCTTCTAACTTACTATGAATTCGTAATGTATCCTGCTCAATTGCCCTAGACATATCTG
Organism: Conchiformibius steedae; assembly: GCF_014054725.1. Classification (NCBI taxonomy): domain Bacteria; kingdom Pseudomonadati; phylum Pseudomonadota; class Betaproteobacteria; order Neisseriales; family Neisseriaceae; genus Conchiformibius; species Conchiformibius steedae. The sequence continues at coordinate 1,639,525 of NZ_CP059563.1, forward strand.
CCAAACCTTGCAAACAGATTGAAGTTTGAGTTTGGAATTCCGTAGCAGCATTTCTCATTGCATTCTCTACATTCATGCTGCCATTATTCATATTATTCAACACCAATGTAATATGTTCTTGAATTTCTGGCAAAGCCGCCACAGCTGCATCCTTAATATCGGCAAACGCTTGCAAATGCCTTCCCAGTTCATTCAGCTGGTTTTGATTATATGCAATAATTGCTGACAGTTTATCCATATGTTGAGGGATAGCCGATGCAGCAAGTTCAATGCTTTGAACCGATTCTCGCGTACCATTTACTGCTTGCACACCCAATTTATATTGTTCGGTCATGTCCAATAATTGATGTTTATAATTTTCCTGCCATTCAACCAATTTAAAAACAGCTTGATTCAATTCTTTAAAATTCTCACCAAATTGTTCAGTTAAATTCTGATTAAAATCACTGATGACATCTTTTAAAGCCTTAATAATAGTTTCGGTTGCCGATTTAGCTAATGTTTCAGTAATATTTGCCATTTCAACCCAAAGCTTCTCTTCAAATTGCTGCTTTTCTTTATAAGACTGTTGAGTCCAATCAAATATTTTTTGCAACGACTCAGTAATATTTGCCATTGCAACCCAAAGCTTCTCTTCAAATTGCTGCTTTTCTTTATAAGACTGTTGAGTCCAGTCAAATATTTTTTGCAACGACTCAACTTGTGTTTCAAGGAGCTTTTGATTATTAATTTGTTTATCTATTAACTGTACACGCAAAAGACGTACTTGACCCAAAATGCTGTTTTCATTATCTTGAACAATAGAACGTGCCAATTTATTCAACAACAAAGCCATTTTTTCTGTATTATCGGCTTGCTTAATAAATTTTTCTATTAATTCTTCTGAGCCGATATCATCATCACTATCTCCATCTGATTGAAACAACGAAATAACCTTTAACAAAACAGACAAACCCAAACCCGTTACACTGGTAACAAACGCTGTTTGCATCCCAGAAATAATAACGTTAAGCTGCTGTTTAATATTATCTATTCCATCGAAATCGAGTAATGAAAGCACAATACCAAAGAATGTCCCAAAAATACCGATAGATGTTAATAAAGTTGGGGCAGCTTGAGTAAATTTAGTTTGTTTTCCATTATAAGTTTTCCAAATTGAAGAACTAAAAACAACTATCAAAATCAATGTGAAAACCAAATTTATTCCACTAAACATTACCCCTAGTAACTTTATAAAATCCACTTTTTACAACTCCCAATAAAATATTAAATCGAGTTACAAGATTAACAAAGAAATACTATTTAAACAACAGCATCAACAATAAAATCAAAGCAATCAAGCCCAAAAACAGGTTTTGTCGTTGCTGACTGCGAATCAGGGCAAGATAGGCATCGCGCATTTCCTGCTGACGGGCTTCGTCCACCAAAGCATGCAGTTTACGCGGCAAGGCAGGCAAAATTTCCGCCCAGTCCGCCGATTCCTGCTTTAAATGATGCCAAAACGCACGCACGCCGATTTGTTCGTCCATCCATTTCACCAAAAACGGTTTGGCGGTGTCCCACAAATCCAATTGCGGGTCAAGCTGCCGTCCCAAGCCTTCAATATTTAACAGGGTTTTTTGCAGCAGCACCAGTTGCGGCTGAATTTCTACATTAAAACGGCGGCTGGTTTCAAACAGGCGCATCAACACCAGCCCAAATGAAATTTCTGCTAAAGGTTTGTTAAAAAAGGGTTCGCACACGGCACGCACCGCTGCTTCCAAATCTTCGGCGCGGGTGTCGGCGGGTACCCAGCCGCTTTCAATGTGGGCAGTGGCAACGCGATGGTAATCGCGGTTAAAAAATGCCAGAAAATTAATCGCTAAATAGCGTTTGTCGTAATCGGTCAGGCTGCCGACAATGCCGAAATCCAGCGCAATATAACGCCCGTCTGCCGCCACCAAAATATTACCGGGGTGCATATCGGCATGAAAAAAACCGTGTCGGAACACTTGGGTAAAGAAAATTTCCACGCCAAAACGCGCCAATTGCTGCAAATCAATGTTTTGGGCGCGTAAAGTGGCAATGTCGGAAACGGGCGTGCCGTTCATCCATTCCATCGTCAGCACATCGCGGGCGCACAGGTCAAAATAAACTTGGGGGACAATCAGTTGTTCGCTATTGGCAAAATTGCGCCGCAGCTGGCTGGCGTTGGCGGCTTCGCGCAGCAAGTCCAGTTCATCGTGCAGATGTTTGTCAAATTCCGCCACCACTTCACGCGGTTTCAGGCGTTTGCCATCCGCAAACAAGCGTTCTAAACACGCTGCTGCCAATTTCATTAACGCCAAATCCTGTTCAATTACAGGGGCAAGATTGGGGCGCAAAACTTTTACCGCCACCGTTTCACCCGAATGCAGTACAGCACGATGCACCTGCGCCACCGATGCGGCAGAAACAGGCGTTTCGTCAAATTCGGCATACAATTCGTCAATCGGTTTGCCGAATGCGTTTTCAATCTGCCGCCGCGCCAAACCCGCATCAAACGGCGGTACGCGGTCTTGCAGCTTTGCCAGCTCAAGGGCGTAATCGGGCGGCAATAAATCGGGGCGGGTAGATAACACCTGCCCCAACTTGACAAAAATCGGTCCTAAACTTTCCAATGCCAAACGCAGGCGCACGGGCAAGGGCTGGTCTGCATAGTCAGGCGACTGCGGCAAACGTACCAACACGCGGCGCAATCCACGATTTTTTACGGATTGTGCCACCATCGGCAGCAAGGCATAACGGTAGGCGGTTTTGCCGATTACCACGGCACGGGTAAGTGATTTCATTGCAGCAATCCTTTGTGTGTCGGGCAGCGGGCAAAACGCGCCACCCCATCATGTCAAGCATTCTACCGCCATCGGCAGACGGATTAAAACAATTTTTGCCAATTGCCAAACGAAAAAAATCCCATTGAAAAATCAATGGGATTTTTTGGGAATTGGTGCCCAGAAGAAGACTCGAACTTCCACGCCCTTGCGGACACCAGCACCTGAAGCTGGCGCGTCTACCAATTCCGCCATCTGGGCAATTTAAATATTCAGAAAAGCATTTGGTGCCCAGGAGAAGACTCGAACTTCCACACCCTTGCGGATACCAGCACCTGAAGCTGGCGCGTCTACCAATTCCGCCACCTGGGCTTTGCTTTTCTGCTTCGTTTGCGTTAGTATTAACGCCACGAAAGAACGCATTATATAAACGCATAGGAAAGATTGTCAATCATGAAAAGTAAGAAAAAAACAAACACACTGAATCTACGGGAAAAAGACCCTTATTTAACGCGCGAGCAGCAAAAATACGATGCCCCCCTGCCCAGCCGCGAATGGATTTTGCAGCTGTTGGAAGAAGCCGGCGTACCGCAAAAAACCACTGCCTTGGCGGATAAGCTGTCCATTACAGCAGAAGAATTGCCGTTTTTTGAACGGCGTTTAAAAGCCATGGCGCGGGACGGGCAAGTGCTGATTAACCGGCGCGGGCTGGTGTGCGTGGCAGACAAAATTGAATTGGTCAAATGCCGCGTGGAAGCCCACAAAGACGGTTTTGGCTTTGCCGTGCCGCTTACGCCCACAGGCGAAGGCGATTTTGTGCTGTATGAACGGCAGATGCGCGGGCTGATGCACGGCGACATCGTTACCGTGCGTCCTGCGGGGCGCGACCGTCGCGGACGGCGCGAAGGTCAGGTTTTAGACGTGGTGGAACGCGCCCAAAAAGAAGTGGTGGGACGCTTCCTTGTGGAACGCGGTGTAGCGGTATTAGAGCCTGAAGACCAGCGTTTGCAGCAAAGCATTATTTTAACGCCCGATTCTGTTGCTGCCTACCGTCCGCAAAAAGGTCAAGTGGTGGTGGCACAAATTGACAGCTACCCCGAAGGGCATCGTCCTGCGGTGGCACAAATTATTGAAGTTTTAGGCGATTACGCCGACAGCGGCATGGAAATTGAAATCGCCCTACGCAAACACCGTTTACCGCACCGCTTCAGTGCCGATTGCGAACAAGCTGCCGCCAAAATCCCCGCTAAAGTGCGCCCCTCTGACCGCAAAGGGCGTGAAGACCTGCACGATTTGCCCTTGGTAACCATAGACGGCGAAAGCTCACGTGATTTTGACGATGCTGTTTTTGCGGAAAAAATCGGGCGTAACTACCGTTTGGTGGTGGCAATTGCTGATGTCAGCCACTACGTCCGCACGGGCGATGCCATTGACCGCGATGCCTTGGAACGCGCCACCAGCGTGTATTTTCCGCGCCGCGTGATTCCCATGCTGCCCGAAAACCTGTCCAACGGCATCTGCTCGCTCAACCCCGATGTGGAACGGCTGTGCATGGTGTGCGACATGGTTTTAACCTACGCAGGCAACGTCAAAGAATACCGTTTTTATCCCGCTGTGATGCGCTCACACGCCCGTTTGACCTATACCCAAGTGTGGAACTGGTTATCCGAAAAAGCAGGCGACGGCGACATCATCAAACCTGAATTCAGCAACAGCCTGAATACTTTATATAAATTATTCCAAATTTTGCAGAAAAAACGGCGCACACGCGGTGCAATGGAATTTGAACGCGCCGAAACCGAAATGCTGTTTAATCAACAAGGTAAAATTGAGCGCATTCAAGCCGTTACACGCAACGATGCCCACAAGCTGATTGAAGAATGTATGTTGGCAGCCAATGTGTGCGCAGCAGATTTTCTGTTAAAAAACAAACATCCTGCCCTGTTCCGCAATCACGCGGGACCCACACCCGAAAAACTCGCCACTTTGCGCGAACAACTCGGTTTGCTGGGTTTGAGTTTGGGTGGTGGCGACGACCCACAGCCCAAGCATTATGCCGAACTGTCTGCTCAAATCAGTAGCCGTCCCGACCGTGAAATGATTGAAATCATGCTGCTGCGTTCCATGCAGCAAGCTGTGTACGCCCCTGAAAACGAAGGGCATTTCGGTTTAGCATACGAACACTACGCCCATTTTACCTCGCCCATCCGCCGCTATCCCGACCTGCTGGTACACCGCGCCATCAAAGCGGTATTGGCAGGCAAACAACACCACGTTGCGCCCCATACTTGGGCGGAACTGGGTACGCATACGTCCATGTGCGAACGCCGCGCCGACGATGCCTCACGCGATGTGGAAAGCTGGCTGAAAACCTATTATATGTTGGATAAAATCGGCGAAGTGTTTGGCGGAAAAGTGTCGGGTGTCGCCAGTTTCGGCATTTTTGTGACGCTGGACGACGTGCATGTGGAAGGTTCGGTGCATGTGAGCGATTTGGGCGAAGATTATTTCCATTTCCGCCCTGAAATCATGGCGATGGTGGGTGAGCGCAGCGGTGTGCGTTTCGGCATGGGCGACCGTGTGACCGTGCAAGTGGCGCGCGCCGATTTGGAAAGTTCGCGCATTGAACTGGTGTTGCACCACGAAACCCGCCCCAAACGCGGTAAAAAATCCGCCAAACCAACCGAAACTGCGCCCGTTGCCACTGCACCGCGCAGCAAAAAAGTCAAAGCTGCGAATAAAACCGATATCCAATCTTGCACCAGCAAATCGCTGAAAATGGTAAACGGCAAAATCACGCGGGTATGCGACGACCGTCCCACCACCGCCAAAACCCGCAGCAAACGGCGTAAAAAATAAATAAAAAAACAACAGGCTGTGAATATAACAGCCTGTTTGCTTATTACTATAGTTGATTAAAATCGCAACGATACCGCGTTGCCAACGCCCTGATGTACTGTTCGTACACGGCGGGCGTTGTCGCCTTGTCTCGTTTTTATTTTTATCAACTATAAAACGGATTCAATTTATTCTGCCGTTTCTTCCTGATTCGCCGTCAAATTTTGACACACCGCCAAAAACGCCGACAACACACTTTCCCCCAAACGCAACGAACGCTGACCGTTCCAACCAAAATCATCATCGGGCAGATTGTCGTTGTCTTTAAACGGCATTTCCAAAGTATAAGCCAAACAGCCAAATGTATTGCCAACATAATGCGTTGCCAAGCTCAAATCCGCCTGTCCCGCCGCATCTTTTTCATAGCCATGCACATCCTGAAAATCAGGCGATGCTGCTGCAAAAGCCTGTTTAAAAAGGTTTTCCAGCGCGGCAATGCGTTCATTGTAATTCGGCACGCCTTCCGTTCCCGCCACAAACACATAAGGAATGCTTTCATCGCCATGCACATCTAAAAACACATCTACACCGATTTCATGCATTTTTTCACGCACATAAAACACTTCAGGGCTGGTTTCCACGCTGGGCGACAGCCATTCGCGGTTTAAATTCGCGCCCGCCGCATTGGTACGCAGATTGCCACGCACCGAACCATCGGGATTCATATTCGGCACAATGTAAAATGTGGCTTTGTCCAACAAAGCCCGCGCCGTGGGGTCTTGCGCGTCCAGCAAACGCGCCAGCATGCCTTCCACAAACCATTCCGCCATAGTTTCCCCAGGGTGCTGACGGGCAATCACCCAAATTTTCAAATCGCTTTCCGCCTGATTGCCCACCGTCAGCAAATTGATGTCGCGCCCGTCCACCGTGCTACCCAAGTCGTCAATCTGACACAAACCGCTGCCCTGCGCTTCCCCCAGCAAATTCAAATGCTGTTCGTGCGAATACGGTTCAAAATAAGCGTAATAAATGCTGTTTGCCAAAGGCGTATGTTCAATGGTAAACACGCCGTTGTCAAAACGCGAAGGCACACGAAACCAGTTTTGACGGTCGTAAGATGCCACCGCCTGATAACCTGCCCAGCCCAAAGGGTAAGCCGATTCGCCCGCGTTTTCAAAATGCATGGTGCAAGGCGTGTACGCCGCGCCCTGCAAACGGAAATAAAACCACTGTTTAAAATCCGAAGCATTGTCGCAACGCAAATCCAAACGGATATCGGCAGGATTGGACGCATCTTTTACCACCACCGCGCCCGCATCAAACATCGTACTGATTTTCATCTGATTCTTTCAGGAAGATTACTGGATTTTATAAAACGTCTCGCCTGCTTGAATATAATGCAGCTGGCTGCGGGCGATTTCGGTTACGGCTTCATAACCGTTTTTCAAATCATCCACTTCCGCTTTCAATTCCTGATTGCGCTGCACCAAACGGCGGTTTTGTTCCTGCGCTGCCTGCGCTTTTTGGCGCATTTCGCTGTATTGTGAACGCAATCCTTTGTTATGAAACCAAATCTGATATTGCAAACCCAAAAACACGAATGCAAGTATCGCACTAATATATTTCATGACACACCTGTTTGGAAGCTGCTGTCAAACAGCAGCTTCCCTTTAAAATCAACGTTTCAGCTGGTAAAACGCTTCCACGCCCGGATAATAGGCGGTATCGCCCAACTCTTCTTCAATACGCAACAGCTGGTTGTATTTTGCCATGCGGTCAGAACGCGACAGAGAACCCGTTTTGATTTGCATACAATTGGTTGCCACTGCCAAATCGGCAATGGTGGTGTCCTCGGTTTCGCCGGAACGGTGGCTCATCACGCAGGTATAGCGGTTGCGTTTTGCCAAATCCACAGCTTTCAGTGTTTCACTCAAAGTACCGATTTGATTGACTTTTACCAGCAAAGCATTGGCGATGCCTTTGTTAATACCGTCTGCCAGCACGGTCGGATTGGTGACGAACAAATCATCGCCCACCAATTGTACACGGTCGCCCAATTTGCGAGTCAGGTGCTTCCAGCCCAGCCAGTCACCCTCTTCCATGCCGTCTTCAATCGAGATAATCGGATAATTATCCACCAGTTTTTCCAAATATTCGGCAAATTCTTCGCTGTTCAATTCCAAGCCTTCGGCGCTCAAGCGGTATTTGCCGTCTTGGTAAAATTCGCTGGACGCACAATCCAATGCCAACATCACGTCTTTACCCGCTTCATAGCCTGCGGCTTTGATGGCTTCCATAATCAGCTTTAAAGCCTCTTCGTGGCTGGATAAATTGGGCGCAAATCCGCCTTCATCGCCCACTGTGGTAGAAAAACCTTTAATATCGCAAATTTTTTTCAATTGATGGAACACTTCTGCCCCACAGCGCAAGGCTTCGGCAAAGGAAGACGCGCTGGTGGGGATAATCATAAATTCTTGAATATCCAAGCTGTTGTTAGCATGTTCACCACCGTTAATCACATTCATCATCGGCACGGGCAACGCCATCGGTCCAGCACCGCCCAAATAACGGTATAAGGGCAAACCTGCATCTTCGGCAGCGGCACGCGCCACCGCCAGCGATACCGCCAAAATCGCATTCGCACCCAAACGCGATTTGTTTTCCGTACCGTCCAAATCCAACATAATGCGGTCCACATAAGCCTGCTCGGACGCATCAATGCCAATCAATGCCTGTGCGATTTCATTATTCACATTTTCAACCGCTTTACGCACACCTTTGCCCAAATAGCGCAGCTTGTCGCCGTCGCGCAGCTCCAAAGCCTCTTTACGACCGGTAGATGCACCGCTGGGTACGGCGGCACGCCCCATTGCGCCGCTTTCCAGCAGCACATCACATTCTACGGTGGGGTTGCCGCGCGAATCCAAAATTTCACGGGCGACAATATCGACAATGGCACTCATTGTTTACTCCTCAAATACGCTGTTTCAATGGCATGACAAGAATCAAACTTGCCAAAACTGCCTTAATTATACCCTGTTCGCCTGCGGCAAAACACTGGCAGGCACAAAAAAGCACACCGTTTTTTACACGGTGTGCTGCTTTGTTACACTAGACTGTTAGTCTGATACCGAATTACAGGTCCAACACGTCCTCTTCAGCGGGTGCCGGTTGAGGTTGAGGCTCTTCTACAACAGGCGGCTGAGGTTGCTCGGGTACTACAGGCTCTTCAGGCTGGGGCGGAACCACGGGCTCTTCAGGCTGGGGCGGAACCACAGGCTCTTCAGGCAGAGAGGGAACTACAGGCTCTTCAGGTACAGTGGGCGGTACCGGCTTGTTGGGTTTGGACTCCTCAGGTGTTGACGGGGGAATCGGTTTGGGGTCGGGAGTGGGCGGAGTGTAGGTAATCTTACCGCCGCCGCCGCCGCCGCCTACTTTGTTGTCAATGTAGAAGCGGCCACCGCCATGCAGATTCCAAATCTTGCGAATCATCTCTTTATCGGTTACCGAAACTTGTGGATAACCACAACGGTTCAACCAAGTACGAATTTCGCGTTCGGTCCATTTTTCAATTTCCAGCTCACCGCCAACATTCACACCTGCGCCTACGGTCAGGCTGCTGAACGAGCTGTTCACACCGGTCATGCTGACTGTGCCGTTCGGGTTTTCGTTGGTAATTTTCACTTTGTTACCAGCAACATCAGTACCGGTCAGGCTTACACCTGCGCCTTGGAAGTTGCCCGCGATGCTGACTTCATTACCACCTTGAATGTTGTTGATGGCATGAGTGTGCTCTTTATCGCGTTTCACGTCCACATCCACACCCACATCAAAGGATTTGATGGGGTCGGCGTTGTCGCCCAAGCCCAAGGCTACGTTGGCACCCACACCCAAAGCCACTTCGTTGTTGGTGGTCAGGGCAGAGTTGCTGACAACTTGGTTGCCTTTGATGGAAACATTGTGTTTGGCAGCAACATTGGTACCTTGCAGCTCAACTTTTTTGCCGCCGTCCACAGTGATGTCGTTACCGGCTTGAACATTGGCACCGGTGGCTTTGCTGTAGTCTTTTTTACCGTAATTCACGTTGGCATTTACGCCTACAGAGTTCGGTACAACCACGCCTGCTGCGGGAACCACTTTCACGCCTACGCTGCCGCCCAATTCAAAGCCGCCGCTTACATTGTTTACGGTGTCTTTAGCTTCAGTGAAGGTTACGCCGTTTGCCGCGTTGATGTTCACATCGTTTTTAGCAGTAACATCCGCTGCGATGGTCGCTTTGTTGCCGGCATTCACCACCACGTTGTTGGCATTCAAAGTACCTTTAGTTGCTTGGGTAGCATTGCCTTTTTCGTGGTTGTAGTTCACTTTACCGCCCACGCTCACATTGATGGTGGCAAAATCGGTGGTAGATGCACCCACAGACAATTCTGCTCCGCCTTTGTTGCTGACGTGTTTGGCAGTGCTGACAGCAGCTTCATTCACATAGTCTTTTGCTGCAATGTTCAAAGTGCCGTTGGCATTGTATTTGGTGCCCACATCGCTGACTTTGTTTTCAGCAATCAGGTTTACATTGCCGCCTGCCTGAACATTACCGCCGTTGGCAACTGTGGTGTTGCTCACGGTTTTGCCGCCGCTGCCGCCTACTGTGGCTTTCGCGCTCAAGGCTTTGTTTACAGACGCGCCCACTTCCACATTGATACCGCCTTTGTGTTCTACAGTGGTGGTGTCAACGGTGTTCACCGCTGCTGCGTTGGTGATGTTTTTCGCAGTTTGGTTCAGGTCGCCGCCCACTTTAACGTTGGTGCCTTCGTGCTTGATGTTGTTGCTTGCCACCAAGTACACATTGCCGTCGCTGTTCACACCCGAAACTTTAGCGGTGGTCGCTTTGGAATCGGTAACGGTTTTGCCGCTGTTGATGCCTGCGCTCAAGGTTGCTTTGGGCGTACCGTTGTTGGCAGATACGGAAGCGCCGATGCCAATTTCGGTTACACGTTGGTTGGAAACAGTGGTGTTAACATCTTTAGCAGCGGTAATGTTGATGTTTTGTGCTTTAACATCCACACCACCTTTGGCACCGATGGTGCTGCCGTGTACATTAACATCTTTTTCGGAAGCCACACTCAAAGTGCCGCCTGCCTGTACGTTGCTGCCTGCGTGTTGGGTCAGCTGGCTGTTGGTTTTGCCTTTTTCAAAGCTCAAGCCCACGCCTACTTTGCCGCTGGCATTCAACAGGTTGCCTTTATCGCCGTTGGCACGGGCAAAGGGTTTGATACCAAAGGTTTCGGTTTCGCGCTGGCTGTTGGTTTTGGCTGCAGCAATGTTCACATTACCGGTAGCGGGTTTCAGCTCAATGTCGCGGGCAGCCAAGATTTTACTACCCAACACATTGATTTCTTTTTCGCTCTTCACAACCAAATTGGCATCAGAGTTCAAAGTTGCGCCCACAGCGGTTTGTTCGCTGTTTTTGCTGGCATTCAGGCTCTTGGTGATGTTGAAGATGGTGCCGATGCGTTTGCGGTTTACCAGCAAATCGGTGGCGTTTACATGCGTGATGTTGGCTTTGCCCGCACCTGCATTCACAATTGCACCTTCGCTGCCGCCTTTAACCGCGCTGCCGCGTACGGTTACGCCTTTTTTGCTGTTCAGCAAAACCTGTTTACCGGCAATCAGGGAAGAACCGTGCAGGGTTTGGTCGGTCAGGTCGTTCAAGCCTTCGTCTGCACCGCCAAAGAAGCGCAGTTTGTCATCCACAACTGATTTTTCAATAGTAGAAACGGTGTCCAAGTGAACTTTGTTTACATCAGTCAGCAAGTTACCTGTTGCTTTTACTTTCGCACCGGCAGTTTCCAAGTTTTGTTGAGATTGGAAAATCACATCGCCGCCAGCTTCAATTTCAGTGGCATGCAGGGTTTGCAGGTCAAAGTTTTTACGCGAATGACCGGTTTTCAGTTTGCGGTTATTAACGTTTTCAACTTTGGTTTCGTTTTTGAAGTTCACAGAAGTGCTGTGCAAATCGCGGGTTACTTCGCCTTGCAGTTTGATGCCTTGCTCACCTTTCAGGCTCAAGGTTTTGCCTACGTTCAGCTTGGTGGCTTTCAGGTCCACTTTGCCTTTAACTTTTACATCGGCAGTTTCGTTTACTTTGATTTTGGTGGCGTGCAGGGTTTCTTCGGTATCAGAAGTAACCGTGTTGTTCATCCACAAGGCTTTGCTCTTGTTGGAAGTGCTGTTTTTGCGGTTGGTAGTACGCTCGCCGCCGGTAGTCAGGCTGGCAGCTTCCACATTCAGCGAACCTGCATTGATGGTTGCGCCTTTAATGTTGATGTTGCCGCTGTTTTCCAAAGACAAGCCGTTTTTAGCAGAAATGCTGCTGCCTTCAAAGCTTTGTGAAGTGCTGTTTTTGCTGTTTTGGTATTTCACACCGTTTTCGGCATGACGGTAAGCCGCAACCATACGACCGGTACCGCTTTCTTGGGTGTTGTAGTCAGTTTTGCTGCTTACCACACCGTCAATATTGGTGTCTTTGGCTTTCAATACCACATTTTCGCCAGACAATTTGGCAGCACGCACGTCCAATTTGCCTGCGATATCGGTTTTCAGCTCTTTTTCTGCAGCAATGGTACCGCGCAGTTCTTGAGTGCCTTTTTCATTGGTGGCGTGAATGCGGATAGAACCGGCGCGCATAGAGCCGAATACTTGACCGTCCAATACCGGTGCGGGCGCAGCAGCTTTTTTAGGCGCAGGCGCGGCAGCAGGTGCAGGAACGGTGTAGGTTTCTACCACTTTTTTGGGAACATAACGGGTTACGTTACGACCGCGCACACGGTGGGTTTCTTTTACCATTTTGGTAACGGTGCGGGTGCGGGTAACGGTAGCGGGTTTGGCAGCCGCAGGTGCAGCTTCTGCCGCCGCTTCGGTTTTAACGGCTTGTGCAGATACGGTACCATCTTGATTCAGGGCAACTTTGCTGCTGCCTGAAACCATGTTGATGGCGTCAGCAGCTTGTACATCGGCATTGGCAGCCACCACCACTTTTGGGGCAACCAAATCCAATACGTTCGCGCCTTTCAACTGACCTTGAACTTCCAATTTGGCAGCAGTGTTACCGCCCACGCCCAAGGATTCCAAACGACCGCCTTTAACTTCGGGCTTGCCTACCACCAAAGCAGCACGGTTGGTATTGATAAAGCCGCCGTCTTTAACGGAAATGCCGTTGGGGTTTGCCAAAACGTAATCGGCAGCCATACCGAATACTTCTTGTTTACCCAAAATCAGTGAGGGGTTTTTGCTGACTACTTCGTTCAAAATCACTTTGGCAGCTTGGTCGCGCAAATTGGCGTTCGCGCCCAATTCACCTGCCAGTTCGGAACGACCGGCACGTTGTGCGTTGTTCAATACCGCACCAGCTTTACCCACATTGAATTTGTTAAATTCGTTGTGAGACAGACCCTGTGCGTTGGGCTTGGCGATATTAACGATATCTACGCCGTTTTGTTGGCTGACGGCGGTATTGCCGTTGGCGGCTTCAATATTGGCGGCCATTGCGCCGGACACGCCCATATACGCCAAACTCAGGGAAACCAAAAGTTTGCCGCTGGAGGACAACTTCAAGTTATGTGTTTGCATCATTATTTCCTTTACATGGTTGAGAAACTGACCCGACTGTTGCATCGGCGTTTCGTTTAAATTGAAATCCTACTGTTGTGCTACAAGCAAATCACATGCCAACTTTTAAAAAATCACCCTTACCGAGGCAGTAATTTGCTCTTCACGGGCTTTGATTCCGCCTTTGGCACGCAAAAACCCACGCGCACTTTCCAGCGAAATTTGCCAACGGTGTTTATAACCGATATTGACCCCTGCGGCAACACCGTAGCCCGTATAGCGGCTTTCGCGGTCTTTGGCAATGCCCCAATCGGCACCAGCATACGGCTCAACATACATACCAGAAGCCGACTGGCGGCGGGCATAGAGGGTATTGTTTACCGCCACCCCCGAATTGCCGTTAAGCGACAACTGTTTAAACCCGCGCACTGCCGAACGGTCGCTGACCGCAAACTGCTTGGCTGCATATACGTCTTTATTGGCATACTGCGCCGTCAAACGGTGCTTGTTGCGCACCAGCCAATTTCCCGCACGGCGCATTTGCGACAAATCGCTTTGCAGCGACAGGCGCACATAGCGCGAAGTAAACGGCGACTGCGGCGAATCTTTAGCACCAAATGCTTTTGTGCCAACTTCAACACCCACATCATTCAGCCAAGTGCCGTTGTCCAACATCCGCGAATGCGACACACCCGCCTGCACCGTGCCTAATTTCGGGCTTTGCAGCTTCAGCAGGCTGCCGCCGAATTTGCTGGCGACATTTAAATAATCCACACCCGCATAGCCCGAAGCAACGTGTTTTTGACCGCGTGAGAACACACGCTCGCCTTTCACACCTGCTGCAACCGTCTTAGAACGATAAGCAAATTTTATGCCACTGCCAAACTGCGTGATGCTCTGGCTGCGCGACAAACTGCCATAACCGCTAAAAGTCCAATTTCCATAAGGCACGGAATAAAAAGCACTTGCACCACGGTTATAACGGTCGCTGTCGGGGCGCAAATTGGAATACCCACCCAAATACAGACTGTCGGAAAGCCCCAAAGGACTGTCAATCCCAGCCTGCACCCGCACCACCGCCACATTGGGTTTGCTGCCCCGATTATCCACCGACACACTGCCGAACCAGCTTTTACCTTTATTATTGTTTAAGGCAACCGTAGCCGAGCCGTCGCTGTGCGGATAAATATCCATGCTGACATCGTTGCCGCTTAATTTATTCGCCTGTTCCACGCCCTGATCCAAATAATGGATATTCAGCGGTTTGCCTTTATAATCAGGAAACAGCATAGCTGTATTCACGGTACGGCTTTTACCGGTAATCTTGCGGATTCGTCCTTCCTTTACCTTAATAGTTAAGGTATTATCTTGATTTTCCACAAAATCAATCGCCGTGTGGATATAGCCTTTTTTAATATAGGCAGCCACAATTTCGCGGCTGAGTTGGTTCAAACTGTTTTCGCTGACACATTCTGCCGCTTTGGGCTGAAACGGCGCAGCATCAATCAAAGTAATGCCTTCAACAGCAATACTTTTATAATTCAAACAACTGCTGGATTTATCAGGGGGCGCGACCGTTTCTGTCGCCTTGTGTTCTTCCACATCGGTGTGGGTTTGCTGGCGCGAACGCGCGGCATCTTCACGCAATCCGTCTTCAATATTACGGATTTCGCGCAAGGCATCACGCGCATCTTCGGCAGCAGGATTGGGAACATGCGGAATGTCTGCCGCCTGCACCGCCGCTGCCGCCGACACCAGCAGCGCAGAAAAGAGCTTTTCCTTGTTTTTCATGATTTTTCCTTGATGTTTGAATGACTTGGGCAGTTAAAAACCATTGGGAAAACCCGAAGTATTTTAACCCCTATCCATTAAAAATTTTATCAATCGGATTAAAATTTCAAAATTTTATGCCGGTACGGACAGGAAAACTGACAATTTCAGCAAACTGACAATTTTTGTTGATAATGGGCAAAACAGGTAAAAAACCCCGCCACACCCACAGCAAAACTTTTCAAATATAACACCAATCAATAACATAGACAATCCAAAGCCCCTCCCGCCGCACCATAGCAGGTAAAAAAGGCGACAATTTGGATTACAATAAGCGTTTTTCAAGCCAAACGGTTTTGTTATGACTGCTTCGCATTCGCGCCCTATCGGCGTGTTTGATTCGGGCGTGGGTGGATTAACAGTGGTTCGCGCCCTGATGGAACGCCTGCCGATGGAAAACATTGTGTATTTCGGCGACACAGCCCGTGTGCCTTACGGTGTCAAATCCCGCGCCACCATTGAACACTTTACCGCTCAAATTGTGGATTTTTTATTGGGCAACGAAGTGAAAGCCTTGGTGATTGCCTGCAATACCATTGCTGCGGTGGCAGGGCATAAAGTGCGTCAAAGCGCGGGCAATATGCCTGTGTTGGACGTAATCGCCGCAGGCGCACAAGCCGCGCTCGCCACCAGCCGCAACCACAATATCGGGGTGATTGCCACCAGCACCACGGTAAACGCCAACGCATACGCCCGCGCCATACACACCCAAAATCCCGCTGCGCGTATTTTGTCGCAAGCCTGTCCGCTGCTTGTGCCTTTGGTGGAAGAAGGCTGGCTCGACCACGAAGTCACCCGCCTAACCGTGCGCGAGTATTTAAAACCTTTATTGGCGGATTCGGTGGATACACTGGTGTTGGGTTGTACGCATTATCCGTTGCTCAAGCCGCTGCTCAAACAGGAAGCCCCCAATATCACGCTGGTGGATTCCGCCATTACCACTGCCGAAGCCACCGCACAGGCACTTGCCGCTGCCGATTTATTGAATCCCAACAATCCCGCGCCCGATTACCGTTTTTATGTTTCCGATATTCCGCTGCGTTTTCAAACCATAGGCGAACGCTTTTTGGGGCGCAGTTTGGAACAAATTGAAATGATGGGTTTGGGCTGATGTTTGCCTATTTGTCTGCCGAAGCGCATTTGAATGATGCCGCTGATATTTACCGCAGCAACCGTGCCTATCTGTCGCGGATTGACCCGCTGCCCGCCAATCCCGCCGATGCGGTGCGCCGCGACAGCCGTCAGTTACCGCCTGCGGGCGCGGAAAAATCCTTTTTTCTGATTCGCGAACACGGTCAGGCAGTTGCCGTATTAGATGCTTTATACGGCTATCCTGATGCGGATTGCGCTTATATCGGTTTGCTGCTGGTACACGGGCGTTTGCACGGGCAAGGCACAGGCGGGCGGATTGTGGCGGATTTTTGCCGCCGTATGCGCCGTGCGGGTTTTCGGCGCGTGCGTTTGTCGGTGTTATACGACAATCCCGATGCCTGTCGTTTTTGGCTGCGGCAGAATTTTGTGCCTGTGGCGCGGAAAACCGTTGTGTTCCGTACCCGCAGCGGCAGTATGATAAAAGCAGTAAACGTTTTGCAGAAAAACCTGCGTTAAACAGTTCAACATGATATTTGAGATAAAAACATGAAAAACATTGTGATTTTAATTTCGGGGCGCGGCAGCAATATGCAGGCATTGGTAGAAGCGGACATTCCCAATGCGAACATTGCCGCCGTGTTGTCCAATAATCCCGATGCAGCGGGTTTGGCATGGGCGCAATCGCGCGGGATTGCCACCGCCGCACTCAACCACCGCGATTACCCCGACCGCGCTGCGTTTGACCGCGCCATGATGGCGCAAATTGACGCACATCAGCCCGATTTGGTGGTATTGGCAGGATTTATGCGGATTTTAACCCCCGAATTTTGTCGTCATTACGAAAACCGCCTCATCAATATCCACCCTTCGCTGTTGCCCGCATTTACGGGACTGCACACCCATCAACGCGCTTTGGACGAAGGTTGCCGCATCGCAGGCTGTACCGTGCATTTTGCCACTGCCGAATTGGACAACGGTCCCATTATCGCCCAAGCCGCTGTTCCCGTGTTGGATAATGACACCGCCGACACGCTTGCTGCGCGGGTGCTGGCTGCCGAACATCGGATTTTTCCGCAAGCCGTGGCGGATTTTGTGGCAGGCAGACTGCATATTGTTGGCAAACGCGTTATCAGGCAACGGCAAACAGCCGAATCCGCAGCACTACTGGCATAAAACGCGCCTTTTCCACCGCACACGGATTGACTTTAACCTGCAGCAACATTATCCTACATAGAATCTTGACACCATAACAGAAACCTCATTATGCCTGCCGTTATCCGAATGACCCGCCAAGGACAAAGCGAATTTGTCAGCACCCAACCTTCCCCCACTCGTTTGAATGCCCAACCCGATGCGTTTTATCAGCTTTTAGATATGCAAGGTAAGCCGATTACCGAATACGCCGCCCATTTGCAGGACAACGGTGATTTGTGGATTGACCTACCTGACAGCAGCACCCGTCCCGACTTTGTTTTGAGTCAATATGCGGATTATTTTCCTGCGCCTTCCAACCAGCACCGTTCGTATTTCGGCAACCTGACCGCCGTGCAAAACGCCGATGCAGCCCCTGCCGCCGCCATCAAAGAAGCAGCAGGTTTAAGTTTCGGCTCGCTGACTTGGTCGGCTGCGGCTGCCACCGCAGGCATTTTGGGCGCAGTATGGCTGGTAAAACGCCATAAAGACGATGACAATCTGATTCAGAATCATCAAAACAATCATAATAATAACGGACAAATCGGCAGCGAAAACTCCAACAGCACCACCCCCAGCGAAAATTCAGATAACAATGAAAATCCCCCACCCGTTCCAATGGAAGCCAGCCCACCGCCTCATATTGACTTACCCACAGGCAGTACCAAAGAACTGTTAAGCGATGGCTCTATCGCCGATATTAACGCCGTTACCCAAGGTGCTGAAAATTTCAACCAGTATCCCCCCAATGCCGAACCCCCAAAAATCGCGATTCACGATTTAAACACTCCGTCTAACGTTGCACCTGTCAATCACCCCGTGCCTGCTGCCATGACGGACGCATACACCGAACAACCCGTTTTTGTCCGCAGCGCCGAACACGACAGCGACGACAGCCCCGCCGCTTCTTCCATCTGGTCAGAGACATTGAGTGAACGCAATATCGCTCCTTCCTTCGCCTCGTTTACCCGCGATGGCGATACAGGCGGAGACGGACAAGACCCTCTGGCAGATTTTAACGACAAGCATGCCAACCCCCCGTTCCATTTGAGTTTTTCCCAAGTATTGGACAACACTTACGGCGACCACATGATTGAAGGACAATTTACGCCCGTGCCGCTTGCCGATGTCCCGCATTACAGCAGCGATGCCGCCCTGCAGCCGCCGCAATACGATGTACCGAGCTTTGACGTGCTGTAAATCATCTCTTGTTCCAACCCGACTGCCTGCCCCGATAAACGGCAGGCAGTTTTTTGTCGGGAAATTTCCACACCTTTTACCACAACACAATGTTGTTCCCAGCCTATCAAATCCATTAAAAACAAAATACTAGCCAACAGACTTACCCAATCCCGCCAAAACCTTACCCAATCTGCCCGTTTCTTAACATTTGCCCGTGCTACATTGGCGTTTTTTTCCCAACACAAGGAAGCCCATGTTCCCACGCACCATTTTTTGCGCCGCGCTGTTTGCCGCGCTGTCGGCACAAGCCGCCGAAATCCCGCAAAACGCCACCTTAAATTACAGCGGCAGCTACGGCATTCCCGCCACCATGACCTTCAAACGCAGCGGCGACAACTACACCGTGGCAGCGCAAATCAATGTGCCGATGTACAAAATCCGCTTTGAAAGCGGCGGCAAAATTGTTGGTAAACAATTAAAACCCAGTTATTACCGCGATGTACGCAACGGCAAAACCTATGCTTCGGCACAGTTTTCAGGCAACCGCGCCACTTACGGCAAAGCGGGCGAAACCCAAACCGCCAATGTAGCGGGCAGCGTGATGGATTTGTTTACCCTGTCGTGGCAGTTGGCGTTTAACGATGGCAAAGCCCCCGCCAACCTGACCATTACCAATGGTAAAAAACTCTATCCTTTAGGCGGTTTACGCGCCGCAGGCAACAAACCAATGAATGTGGGTGGTGGCAACACCACAGTGAATCAGTTTCATGTGAAACGTGGCGACGACACCGTTTATTACGCCTTCGCCCCTGCATTAAACAATGTGCCTGCCGTGATTACCTATCAGGACAACGGCAAAAAATACAATTTAACCCTCAAATCCGTTACCATTGACGGCAAAGCTGTTAAGCCTTAATTTTTCAGGCAGCACATACGCTGCCTGCTTACTTTTGACCAAACCACAGAGCAACACCATGTTTTACCCCGCCACGCCGCCATAAATCAGGGCGGCGCAACCCATTTTAAGAGATGCCCGCCCATGAATACCCACGAACTGCTGATTTGGCACGACCCCAACACCAACGCCGCCACCCTACTCAATGCCATTACCGCTTGCGGCGCACGTTTGCGCTACCACAGCCATGCTGCGCCCAACCTGCTATCAGTATCGCTGCCACCGCAACTGCCTCTGCAACAGGCGCAAGATTATTTTTGGAAAGTGCGCGGCGTGGTGCTGGTGTATGCCAACAATCAAACTGCCTGAAACAGTTATTCTGCTTCAGGCAGCCCATTGATTTTCCTACTTCATCCGATTCTGATAAGAAATCCCCATCAGCAATGCCAAAATTACCATAATCGACAGCGTTGCCGTACCGCCATAGCTTACCAAAGGCAAAGGCACACCCACCACAGGCAAAATCCCCGTTACCATGCCCATGTTTACAAAGGCATAACAGAAAAACGTCATTGTCAGCGCCCCCGCCAAAGTGCGGCTGTAAACGGTGGGTGCAAGCGAAGCAATATACAGCCCGCGCCCCAAAATCACCAAATACACCAGCAATAATAAAATATTCCCCAATAAACCAAATTCTTCACCATACACGGCAAAAATAAAATCCGTGGTCGCTTCAGGAATATAGTCCAAATGGGTTTGTGTGCCGTTGAGCCAGCCTTTGCCCCACACGCCCCCCGAACCCACCGCAATCATGGATTGAATAATATGATAGCCCGCGCCCAAAGGGTCTTTAGTCGGGTCAAGCAGCATCATCACGCGGGTTTTTTGGTAGTCGTGCATACCGTACAGCCAAGCCAAAGGCAGGGAAGCGGCAAACAACACCACCGATGTAAATAAGGCTTTCCACGGCAGTCCCGCAAAAAACACCACAAACAAACCCGATGCCATAATCAACGTGGCTGTGCCTAAATCGGGTTGTTTTAAAATCAACGCACCGGGAACAAAAATAATCGCCAATGCGCCCAAATAGTGAAACCAGCGCAATTTGCCTTCATAACGCTGAAAATACCACGCCACCACCATCGGCAGGGCAATTTTCATGATTTCAGACGGTTGCAGGCGCACAATGCCCAAATTGAGCCAGCGCGTAGAGCCGTTTACCGTGATGCCGAAAAAATGTACGCCCAACAACAACAACACACCCAATACATAGGCAGGCGGGGCAAAATTACTCCATGTTTGCGGGCGCACGCGGGCAATCAGCCACAGCAGGATAAATCCGCCAACGGTGTGCAGGGTTTTGTTGCGAAGCTGGCTAAAATCGCCGCCGTCTGCCGAATACAGCAGAAACAGGCTCATCACATAAATGGCAAGCATGGCGAAAAACAGCCATTTGTCCATCGGCTCCCAAACCAGTTTTTTCAGTTTGATTAAGCTGTCGTTGTGTTTGTGGTTCATGGTGTCGGTTCGCTGCCCGCTGCGGGGGCATGGGGTTGGGACGCGCTTTGTTCGCGGCGGCGGCGGGCAAGCGCGGCATACGGTGCTTCGGCTGGCGCAGACACTGCTGCTGAAGCGTCTGAAGCTGCGCTTTCTTCATTGAATAATAAAGGATTGGCGGTAAGCTGTGCGCCTTTTACGTCTTTTTCCAAACGCCCTGTTTTCACTTTCAACAGGTAAAAATCGCTTAACTGACGGGCAATTGGCGCGGCTTTCACGCCCCAGCCTGCGTTTTCCAAAATCACGGCAATGGCGATTTGCGGGCGTTCTACAGGCGCAAAGGCGATAAACCAAGCGTGGTCGCGGTGTTGTTCGCGCAGGGCAGCAGCGTTATAGGTTTTGCCTTGGGCAATTTGCACCACCTGTGCCGTTCCCGTTTTGCCCGCCATGCTGTAGCGCAAACCGCCACCGATGCGCCGTGCCGTACCGCCGCGTATTACCCGCGCCATCGCTTCTTTCAAATAATCAAAATGGTCGGCAGCAAAAGGCAATTGACGTTCGGGCTTGGGGTCAATCACGGTAATGGTTTGTTTTTCATGGTTTAACAGCTCTTTTACCAAATGCGGGCGGTAAACCGTGCCGTTGTTTGCCAACATAGCGGTGGCGTGTGCCAGTTGCAGCGGGGTATAGGTGTTGTAGCCCTGCCCGATAGCCACAGGCACCATTTCGGCAGGATTCCATTTGCGGCGGTTTTCGGGCAATTTGGCAAAACGTTTTTCTTTCCATTCGGGGCTGGGCAACACACCACGATATTCGTTGGGCAAATCAATGCCTGTTTTTTGCCCCAAACCAAATTGTTTTAAATAAGGATGGGTTTTTTCAATGCCCAGCTCGTAGCCCAATTTGTAAAAAAAGGTATCGGATGAAACTTGAATGGCCTTCATCAGATTCGCCGAGCCGTGTCCGCGCCGCACCGAATCGCGGAACAGGTGTTTACTCCCCGGAATACTCCACGCACCGGGCGCAGCCACCACGCTGTGCGGGGTGATTTTACCGCTTTCCAATAATGCCATACCCATAAACGGCTTAAACGTTGAACCTGGGGGATACAAACCTTGTGTGACACGGTTAATCAAAGGACGCTGCCAATCGGTATTCAGCGTGTTCCATGTTTCGGTATCAATGCCGTCAATAAACAAATTGGGGTCAAAATCGGGTTTGGAAACAAATGCCAAAATCCCGCCCGTTTGCGGGTCTATCGCCACCAAAGCACCGCGCTTGCCTGACATCAGGCGGTCGGCTTCCTGCTGCAAACGAATATCCATTGATAAGCGCAACGCCTGTCCTGTTTGCGCGGGTTCGGATTTAATCACACGAATAATATTGCCTGCCGCATCTTTTTCCACTTCCTGATACCCCGGTGAACCGTGCAGCTGCTCTTCATAAAAGGCTTCCAAACCGCTTTTGCCGATGTGTGTCGTGCCACGGTAGAGCGCACTGCGTTTGTTTTCTGCCAATTTGCTTTGGTCGCGGTCGCTGATGCGCCCGATATAACCGAGAAAATGCGCGGTTAATGCCCCATAAGGATATTCGCGGAACGTGCGGGCATTGATTTCCACCCCCGGAAAGCGGTAAAGCTGCGCCGCCAAGCGCGAGGCTTCTTCGGGGGTAAGGCGCAATTTTAACGGGATTTTTTCGTAAGAACGGTATTCGGCGCGGAATTTTTTGAAACGTTTGAGGTCGGTAGGGCTAATATCAGCATATTTCTGTAATTGCTCAATCACATCGCTGATTTTGCCGTCAATTTTCCCTGGAATCACTTCCAGCGAATAAGCAGGGTAATTGTGTGCCAACACCACGCCGTTGGCATCGAGAATTTCGCCGCGTATGGGCGGGGTGGGAATCAAGGTAATGCGGTTGGTGGTGGCTTTTACCGTGTATTCTTCATACTGCACCACCTGCAAATACACCAGCCGCGCCAGCAGCAGCGTAAACATCAGCACCACCAGCGAAAAGGCAACAATCAGACGCACACGAAAATCGCGCACTTCCGTATCGTCTGCGGCAAGCTGTCCTTCCACCTGACGGGGTGTCCGCCAAATATCTTTGGTTTCCATCATCGGTGCAGCCGTTTGTAATTGGTGAAATACAGCATGATTTTGTTTAACAAAGGCCACATCAGCGCAGCGGTTAAAGGTGCGGCGAAAATCTGCCAGCCCGCAAAACGTTGTTCCATCACCCAACGCACCGCTGCCAGCACCACTTCATTGGCTGCCAGCACCAACACCACGGCGAGTGCCTGAAAACCATAATTTTGCATACTGAACTGACGGCGGTGGCGCATCATCACAAAAGACGACAGGCAATACGCCAGCGCATGACTGCCCAAAGGCGCAACCGTGCCGATGTCCATCAGCAAACCCACCAAAAACGCACTGAACAAACCAATCCGCTGCGGCGCGTGTACCAACCAATACACCAGCAGCAGCGCGGTAAATTCGGGCAACCAAAAAAATGGCTCGCCCAAAGGGATAAAGTCCAACACCATGCACAGCACAAAGCTCCAAAATATGGGCTTGAACGGTATGGAAAAATCATCGTAATGTCCCATTATCCGTTCTCCGTATCTGATGCGGCGGGTGTGGATGCGGGCGGGGTTTCCTGCTGTTCGGCGGCTTCTTCGCGCCAAGGGCTTTCAGGGCGTTGCGGCAACACCAAAACATATTTGCTGCGCTCGGCGGCTGCCATGGGCTGCAAACGCACTTTATAATACGGCGTACCCGCGTTGCGCCCGCTTTGCAGCACCCGCGCCACGGGAATGCCCGCAGGATAAACGCTGTCCAATCCTGATGTAACCAATAAATCGCCGCTACGCAAATCGGCATCAGTGGGGAAGTAACGCAAAGACAAGGCGCCGCCACCGCCATACACCAAAGTACGCACCCCCGTGCGTTCCACCATCACAGGCACCACCAAGCTGCTTTCGGTCAGCACATTGACTTCGGCACTCAAGGGATGCACCAAACCCACCTGTCCCAGCAATCCGCCTTCATCG
This sequence comes from Conchiformibius steedae, assembly GCF_014054725.1. Classification (NCBI taxonomy): domain Bacteria; kingdom Pseudomonadati; phylum Pseudomonadota; class Betaproteobacteria; order Neisseriales; family Neisseriaceae; genus Conchiformibius; species Conchiformibius steedae. Next base: position 1,663,499 of record NZ_CP059563.1, read on the forward strand.
GCAACGGCATCGCCCGTCTGCACGCGGTGACGGCTGCCTTTGCCAATCACCATACGTCCCGACAGCGATTCTTTACCGCCCGACACCACGGGCGCAGTTGCCGTTACCGACAAGCCGTGCCGCTGCAAATCCGCCAAGGTTTTCAATTCTGCCAATTCGTGCAGTTGAACTTGGTTTTGGCTCACTTGCAGGCGCAAACGGGCGTTGTCGGCACTCAAGCGGCGGTTTTCGTTTAACAAATGGTTTTGGGAATGAAAAAGATTGTCGAAATAATCGTATAGTTCAACAGGTTTATTCGCCACCCACTGCATGGGATACAGCGCGGCGGCAAGGTATTTTTTGCCGGAGGCAACCGCAGCAAAACGCTTATCAAGCACCATCAGCAGCACCGACACGCCCGCCAGCAACGCCAGCTTTAACGCTGGGCGCATACCTTTTCTTCGGGAAAAATAAATATCGTTCGGCATGTTTGTTGTTTGTTTGTTTAATTTCAACCCACAGGGCGGCACATCAAGCACAGTTTGATACGTTGCCCTGATTCGGACAGGATAATGTCCTTCCCGAACAAAAACCTATATTACCACCGCAAACAGCGGGGTTTCCAACCGAAAAGAAAGAAACGCCCGCCGCCGGTATGTTTAAGGATTCATAATAAAAATGGAATTGAGTTTGCCAATTTCGTTTAATGCCACGCCTGCGCCGCGTGCCACACAGGTCAGCGGGTCTTCGGCAATGGTAACGGGCAAACCCGTTTCTTCTGCCAACAAACGGTCAAAACCTTTGAGCAACGCGCCGCCGCCCGTCAGCACCAAACCGCGTTCGGCAATGTCTGCGCCCAATTCGGGCGGGGTTTTTTCCAAAGTGCTGCGCACTGCCTGCACAATTTGCGAAATCGGGTCTGCCAAGGCTTCCAACACTTCGTTAGACGTAATAATAAACGAACGCGGCACGCCTTCTGCCAAATTGCGCCCTTTGACTTCCATTTCGGTTACTTCCATACCGGGAAAAGCCGAGCCGATTTGTTTTTTGATTTCTTCGGCAGTGGATTCGCCAATCATCATGCCGTAATTGCGGCGCACATAATGCACAATGGCTTCGTCAAAAGCATCGCCACCCACGCGCACCGATTGCGAATGCACCACGCCCGACAGGGAAATAATCCCCACTTCGGTCGTACCACCACCAATATCCACCACCATAGAACCCGTGGGCGAGGCTACGGGCAAACCCGCGCCCAATGCCGCCGCCATCGGTTCTTCAATCAAAAATACATCTGACGCACCCGCCGAATACGCCGAATCGCGAATGGCGCGGCGTTCTACCTGCGTGGAACCGCAAGGCACACAAATCACCACACGCGGGGTGGAAATAAAACGGTTGTTGTTGACTTTGCGGATAAATTCTTTCAACATCCGCTCGGTTACGTTCAAATCGGCAATCACGCCGTCTTTCATCGGGCGTACCGCTTCAATCGTGCCGGGGGTGCGCCCCAGCATTTTTTTGGCTTCCGCACCCACAGCCAAGGTAATGTTTTTACCGCTGCCCATCGGGTCGCGCTGCATCGACACCACCGAAGGCTCATCCAACACAATGCCCTTGCCGTTTACATAAATCAGGGTGTTGGCCGTCCCCAAATCAATGGCAAGGTCGTTGGAAAAAAATCGGGTAAAAAAAGACAGCATAGAAAATTCCTGAGGTTTTAACTAAAAGCGGCGCATCAAGCACGGCATCGGCAAAATATCGGAAAAGCGTTTCAAACGCCGCCAAATATGGCGGCGCGGGCGCGGCATCCGCGCAAACCGTGCCGACACATCGCAACACGGTATAAATTTTCAAACACATTGGCTATAATCGCGCCATCTGCGGCGCAAATTCAAGCCCGCAATGATACCCTAATTTGCCAAAATGCTAAAACAGATTTTTAAGGATACCTTATGGCACTTACCCCCAATGATGTGGAAAAAATCGCCCGTTTGTCGCGCCTGCGCCTAAACGACAGCGAAAAAGCCGCCATGTTAAGCGAATTAAACGATATTTTTGCCTTAATTGAAAAAATGCAGGCAGTAGATACCGATGGCGTAGAGCCGATGGCGCACCCCCACGAAACCGCCTTACGCCTGCGCGATGATGTCGTGACCGAAAGCGACCGCGCCGCCGACTATCAGGCATGCGCCCCCGATGTGCGCGAACGCCTGTATATCGTCCCGCAGGTTATTGAAGGCTGATTTTATTTTTAACGATTTGATTCTTTTATAAAAGACTACCCATACCATGCCCCGACACACCCTCGCCCAAGCCGCACAACTGCTGCACAGCAAGCAGGTTTCCGCCGTAGAGCTGGCGCAAGACTACCTGAACGCCATTCAAGAACACAATCCCGCACTCAATGCCTATGTGCATTTGGATGCCGAAAAAACCCTTGCCGAAGCCCGCGCCGCCGACCAGCGCATCGCCCAAGGCAACGCCCACGCACTCACAGGCGTGCCGATTGCCTACAAAGACATCTTTTGCCAACAAGGATGGCACAGTTCTTGCTGTAGCAAAATACTGGACAACTTTATTTCGCCCTATACTGCCACAGTGGTGCAAAACCTGCTCAATTGCGGCATGGTTACATTGGGGCGCACCAATATGGACGAATTTGCCATGGGTTCTGCCAACGAAACGTCGTTTTACGGCGCGTGTAAAAACCCGTGGCACACCGCACACACCCCCGGCGGTTCTTCGGGCGGCTCGGCAGCGGCAGTGGCTGCACGGCTTGCCCCTGCCGCTTTGGGTTCGGACACGGGCGGCTCCATCCGTCAGCCTGCTTCACACTGCGGCATCACCGGTTTAAAACCCACTTACGGCATTGTGTCGCGTTTCGGTATGGTGGCGTATGCGTCCAGCTTTGACCAAGCCGGTCCGATGGCGCAAACCGCCGAAGACTGCGCCCTGCTGCTCAACGCCATGGCAAGTTCCGACCCGCGCGATTCCACCAGCTTGGAACGCGAAGCCGAAGACTACACCCGCCAATTGAATCAGCCGCTTAAAGGCTTAAAAGTGGGTTTGCCCAAAGAATATTTCGGCAGCGGCTTGGATGCAGGCGTGGCAAATGCCTTGCAAAACATCATCACACTGCTGCAGGAACAAGGCGCGGAAACGGTAGAAGTTTCACTGCCGCAAACCGAGTTGTCCATTCCTGCTTATTATGTATTGGCGTCTGCCGAAGCCAGCACCAACCTGTCGCGCTATGACGGCGTGCGTTACGGACACCGCGCCGCCGAATTTACCGATTTGGAAGACATGTACAGCCGCAGCCGCGCCGAAGGTTTCGGCAGCGAAGTCAAACGCCGCATTATGATTGGCACTTATGTATTGAGCCACGGCTATTACGATGCTTATTACTTAAAAGCACAAAAACTGCGCCGTTTGGTGGCAGACGACTTCCAAACCGCTTTTCAAAGCTGCGATGTGATACTCGCCCCCAATGCCCCCACCGCCGCGCCGCTGTCGGGCAGTGTGCAAAGCGACCCCGTGAAAGCCTATCTGTCGGATATTTTCACCGTTTCGGTAAACTTGGCAGGTTTGCCCGCGCTGTCGCTGCCCGCAGGCTTTGATGCGGCAGGTTTGCCCGTAGGCGCACAATTAATCGGCAATTATTTTAGTGAAGCCAAGCTGTTGGGCGCGGCACACCAAATCCAATTGCACAGTAGTTGGCACCAAAACGCGCCCGGATAAGTCCTAACGGACAACGGCATTACAGCATACGCGCCGAAAGGTTTTCCGCTTCGGCGCGTCCAAAATAAAAACAAGCAACAAACATTCCACTGCCGCTGTTCCACATGGAATACATTATGAACATACACCCTATTCCGTTCAACTACGCCAGCAGCCGCTACACGCTGCCTGCTTTATCGGTCTTCGTTCTCACCATCTTATTGGCTGCCGTGTTATCAGGCAGTTATGCTTATTCCAGCAAACTCAACCGCTTTACCGCACAAATCGACACCGTAAACAAACTGAGCGATGCCGTTCATCAAATCAACCTGTCGGTTGAATACCTGTCGGCAGGCAAACGCATCAGCGACGGACACATCAATGCCCTGCAGGAAACCGCACAGCAGGCAGACAAGCTGTTTTCCGCATTAAAAGAAGAAGAAAGCCCGTCCCGATTGGAGCAATCCGTTGCCGAACACCTCAAGCCTTTGGAAAACATCTGGCAGGAATACCGCCGCAACCTGCCCGCAATCGGACAAACCGCCGTCAAAAACCAGCAGATGCTGCACCAATTAAACGAATACGCCCGCCGTTCGCAAAAACTGCGCAACGATTCCCTGCAAGCCTTGCGCACCTCGCTGCTGGAAGAATCGCGCAGCGCCGCTTCCGTTTCGCAAATCCTGCATTTTTTGGGTGCGCTGCTGATTTTTACCGGCGTGTGCCTGTTTGCCTTTCACTTTATCAAACAAACCGGCATTGACCGCGAAGCCGAAGCCGTGCGTTTGGAAACAGACGAAATTCTCGACACCCTTTCTGAAGGGCTGTTTTTGCTGGATAAAGACATGATGATTGGCACACAGCAGTCCAAAATGCTGCACACCCTGCTGCCGCAAATTGGCGACGGCGGACAAAACTTTATGGATTTGGCTGCCGAAATCCTGCCCGACCGCCGCAAACTCAGTGCCGTAAAAATGTTTATCGAGCAACTCTACAACCCCCGCGTGGTAGAACGCCTGATTTACGGGCTCAATCCCATGCGTAAAGTAGAAGTACCGCTCAAACGCGACTCTGACGAAAAACACGTTTTGGGTTTTCATTTTACCCGCGTGATTAAAGACAAAAAAATTGTTAAAGTGCTGGTAAGCGTGCGCGATTTAACCGATACCGTGCGTATTGAATCGCGCCTGCAACGCGAACAAGAACAAAACGACCTGCAAATTGAAATGATTAGCCGCATGCTCAATGCCGATGAAAGCATTATGCGCAGCTTTTTGCACGCCTCGTTAAAGCAACTGGCACAAATCAACAATATTTTGAAAAATCCGGGCAACAATGCCGAAGATTTGCGTAATAAAGCCCGCTTAATCAGTCAGGAAATCCATGCGTTTAAAGGCGAAGCCTCGGTGCTGAACATGAGTGCCTTTGTGCTGGCAGCCGAAGCCTTTGAAGACATTATCCAGCAGCTGCGGCAAAAACGTCCGATTACGGGTAACGACTTTCTGCCATTGGTGGTGGAACTGGAAAGCCTGTTGGAAAAAGTGGCGCAGGCAGAAGAATTGCACCGCAAAATCACCGGACGACTCAACAATCCCGCCGCCTTACCCACTGCCGCTACCGCCACCGATTTAGGCACGCTGTTCGGACGTTTTGTCGTGAATATGGGCTACCGCCACAATAAGAGCGTGATTATGGAAACGGGCGGATTGGAATACCTGAAGCAGGATTCGCCCACCTTCCCTGCCGTTAAAGACATCATCATTCAAATTCTGCGTAACGCCGTGGTACACGGCATTGAACCCGTGCGCGTGCGTACCCTGAACGGCAAACCCACCGAAGGGCGCATCCGTTTGAATGTGTCGCGTGTGGAAAACAAATTACGGATTTTGATTGAAGACGACGGGCGCGGTATTGATTGGAATGCGGTGCGCGCCAAAGCCGTACAAATGCAGATTGCGCCGTTGGAAGAAGTCACCAACTGGCCCGAAAGCAAATTGTACAGCCTGTTGTTCCGCTTGGGCTTCAGCACCCTGCCCGAAAGCAATCAAGACGCAGGACGCGGCATCGGCATGGACATTGTCCGCGCCCGTATCCAAACCCTGCACGGGCGCATTTCCATCACCACAGAAACAGGCAAATTCAGTTGTTTTGTGATAACCTTTCCCATTCCGACAAAATAGTGTATTTTGTCAGTACCCCGAAAGAAAGTTTATCAGGACAATAGCCCCAAAGGAACAGAATGAAACGCCTGTTGATTGTTGATGATTCCGACGTGATCCGCAATAAAATTGACCGCGATATTGCCGATGGTGTCCACCCGCCGCTGCAAGTGGTGGGCAAAGCCAAAAATGGCTTGGAAGCCATGGTGATGTTTAAAAAATTCCAACCGCAATTGGTTACCATGGATTTAACCATGCCCGAAATGGACGGCTTGCAGTGCATCAAAGAAATGATCGCCATCAACCGCAATGTCAATATTTTGGTGATTTCCGCCCTGTCGGACGAATACAGCGGACTGCTGGCATTGCAATACGGTGCGCGTGGTTTCTTATACAAACCTTTTACCGATTACGAATTGCGCGAAGCCGTGGCACAACTGCTGGCAGCAGGCGATTTGTCAGACTACGAGCCCGAATAAATCCCGCCACCACACACGGGCGGGAAATACGTTTCTGCCCTTCCTGTCCATATCCCCTTATTTTTTAGTTAGAAAGCCAAAACATGACTTGGGAAACCGTTATCGGATTGGAAATCCACGTTCAATTAAACACACAATCTAAAATCTTCAGCGGCTCGTCTGCCGCATTCGGTGCGCTGCCCAATGCCCATGCGGGCGTGGTGGAATGCGCCCTGCCGGGCGTGTTGCCTGTTTTTAACCGCGCCGTTGCCGAAAAAGCCATTAAATTGGGCTTGGCACTGAATGCCACCATCAACCGCAAAAACGTTTTTGACCGCAAAAACTATTTTTATCCTGATTTGCCTAAAGGTTATCAAATCAGTCAGTTGGCATTGCCGATTATTGAGCATGGCAAGCTGGAAATCGTGGTGGGCGAACAAGTCAAAACCATTAACGTCACCCGCGCCCACATGGAAGAAGACGCAGGCAAATCGGTACACGAAGGCTTAAACGGCGCAACGGGGATTGACTTGAACCGCGCAGGCACACCGCTGCTGGAAGTGGTTTCCGAACCCGAACTGCGTTCCGCCGCCGAAGCCGTTGCCTATGCCAAAGCCTTGCACGGTTTGGTTACATGGCTGGATATTTGCGATGGCAATATGGCGGAAGGCTCATTCCGTATTGATGCCAATGTATCGGTGCGTCCGCAAGGCAGCAACGAATTTGGCACACGCTGCGAAATCAAAAACTTAAACTCATTCCGCTTTTTGGAACAAGCCATTAACTATGAAGTGGAACGCCAAATCGAACTGATTGAAGACGGCGGCAAAGTGATTCAGCAAACGCGCCTGTTCAACCCCGATACGGGCGAAACCAAAGCCATGCGCTCTAAAGAAGACGCGCACGACTACCGCTATTTCCCCGACCCCGATTTGCTGCCAATTATTATTTCCGAACAACAGCTTGAAAAAGCTCGCGCTGAAATGCCCGAATTGCCGCAAGAAATGGCGGCGCGTTTTGAAAACCAGTTTGGTGTCAGCGCCTACGATGCCCGTCTGCTTACCGCTTCGCGGGCGCAGGCAGCGTTTTTTGAAAGTGCGGCGCAAAGCAGCCAGCAAGGCAAATTGGTTGCCAACTGGATGAACGGCGAATTGGCAGCGGCTTTAAACAAAGCAGGTTTGGAACTGGCGCAAAGCCCGATTGACGCGGCACGTTTGGCGGCATTGGTAGGCAAAATCGCCGATGGCACGCTCAGCAGCAAGCTGGCGAAAACCGCGTTTGAAAAAATGTGGGAAGAGTCCGATGCCAGCATTGACGAAATTATTGAACGGCACGGTTTAAAACAGATGACCGACAGCGGCGCAATTGAGAAAATCATTGACGAAGTGCTTGCCAACAACGCCAAATCGGTAGAAGAATTTAAAGCGGGTAAAGACAAGGCCTTTAACGCACTGGTCGGACAAGTGATGAAAGCCAGTAAAGGTAAAGCCAATCCGCAGCAGGTGCAGGAACTGATGCGGGCAAAATTGCAGTAAATCTGTTTGACAAGGTTGGGACATGAGCAATAAGCAACAGTATATGGGCGAAATTGTGCGCTGGCAGGCTGATAGGGGCTTTGGCTTTATCCATTGCCGCGCTTTGGGGCAAGATGTGTTTTTTCATATCCGCGCCTACCGTGTTCCCAATCAAACGCCCGCAATAGGCGATAAAGTAGCATTTGTTCTAGGTCAAAGCAAAAACGGCAAACCACAAGCCGAACAGGTGCAGGAATGGGCGTTTGTGCAGAAAAAACAAGACCGCCAACGCCGCCATCAAAAACACCAAGCCGAATTTGTCAGCGGACAAAAACGCAATGTGGCAATCGTGGTCACGGCTTATGCCCTGCTGTTGGCAGCGGTGGCATTAGGCAAGCTGTTTTGGTGGGTGCTGGTATGGTATGCTGTGCTTGGGTTGCTAACTTTTCTCAGCTATTGGCGCGACAAACAAGCGGCTTTAAACGGCGCATGGCGTACCCCTGAAAATACCCTGCACCTGCTCAGTTTATTAGGCGGCTGGCCTGCTGCGCTGCTGGCACAAACTTATTTGCGCCACAAATCACAAAAAGCGGAATTCCGCTTGGTGTATTTTGTCAGTGTGTTTGCCAATATCGCCCTGTTGTTTTATCTTGCTGTTAAATTTAAACTTCAATAAAAAAACAAACCCTTGCATCTATTGATACAAGGGTTTGTTTTTTATGACTGTTTATTTTTTCTTCGCGTGTTTCAGCGAATCAATCGCCACCGCCAACACAATAATGCCACCTTTGATAATATACTGCCAATAAGGACTTACGCCGATATAGCTCAAACCGTAGTTAATCAGGGTAAAAATAATCACCCCAATCACCACGCCAATTACTGTACCGACACCACCGCTAAACGACACCCCGCCAATCACACACGCCGCAATTGCATCCAATTCATACATAAAGCCCAAATTATTGGTTGCCGAGCCAATGCGCCCCGCTTCCAAAAATCCGCCAAAGGCATAAAACACCCCCGACAGCGTGTAAATCCCCAGCAAATTCAGGGTAACGTTTACCCCCGACACTTTCGCCGCTTCAGGGTTGCCACCAATGGCAAACAGGTTTTTACCGAAACGGGTTTTGTTCCAAATCACCCACACCAGCGCCACCGCCGCCGCCGCGTAAATGGTGATGTAAGACAACTGGAATCCCCCCAAATTCACAAAACCTTGGGTAAACGCCGAATAGCCCGCATCAAAACCCGCCACAGGTGCAGAACCGACAAAATCATAATACAATGAATTCAAACCATAAATAATCAGCATTGTTCCCAAAGTGGCGATAAACGGGGTAACGTTCATCACGGTAACGATAATGCCGTTAATCAGCCCCAGCAGCGCACCGATGGCACACACCAGCAAAATCACCAAGGGAATCGGCACAACGTCCAATTGCGGGAACACTTTGTTCACGTTTTCCATGGATTGCAGCATGGTGGCAGACACCACCGCCGCCAAACCCACCTGCCGCCCTACCGACAAATCCGTGCCTTGGGTGACAATCAGCCCCGCCACGCCCAGCGCAATAATAATCCGCACAGACGATTGGGTTAAAATATTACTGAAGTTGGTCAGGCTTAAAAAGCTGGTGTCTTTAAACACAATCACTGCCAACAACATCAGCAAAACAAAATATAAGGCGTAATCTTTAAACAGATTCAATGCCTTTGCCGAAACATCGGTTTTCATGAAATGATTTCCCTTTCTGATTAAGATTTACAGGTATTTTGCCGAAAGCTGCAAAATTTCTTCCTGATTGGTTTTGGCGGTTTCCACCACACCTGCCACGCGTCCTGCGCTCATCACCAAAATGCGGTCGGTAATGCCCAGCAGTTCAGGCATTTCAGACGAAATCACCATCACCGATTTGCCTTGTTTCGCTAAATCGGCAATCAGTTGGTAAATTTCAAATTTCGCGCCCACATCAATGCCGCGTGTGGGTTCGTCCAACATCAAAATATCGGGACGGGTCAGCAGCCAACGCCCGATAATCACTTTTTGCTGATTGCCGCCTGAAAGCGTACCGATGCGGGTTTTTTGGTCGGGGGTTTTCACGCGCATGGAATCAATCACCCATTGGGTGTCTTCGCGCATCTGCCCTTTGCTCAATAAACCGTGCTTTTCATATTGCTTGATATTGGCAATCAGGGAATTAAAACTGATGTCCAAACCCGCAAAAATGCCTGTGCTGCGCCGCTCTTCCGTTACCAGCGCAAAGCCGTTTTTAATTGCTTCTACAGGCGAGGCGTTTTCCAGCGTTTGCCCGCGCAACACGATTTCGCCTGCGGCGCGTTCGCGGATGCCGAACAAGGTTTCCACAATATCGGTGCGTTTCGCACCCACCAGCCCGCCAATGCCCAATACTTCACCTTGGCGCAATTCAAACGACACATCTTGAATGGAAGGTTGGTTTTTGGCGGTCAGATTGCGTACCTGCAACAGCACTTCACCAGGGGTATTTTCTTTTTCGGGGAAACGCTGGGTTAGGCTGCGCCCCACCATTTTGGCAACCAAGTCGTCCATATTGGTATCGGCAACGGCAACCGTGTCTATCCACTTACCGTCACGCAATACGGTAATTTCGTCACAAATTTTGAAAATTTCTTCCATTTTGTGCGAAATATAGATAATGCCGCAGCCGCGTTGTTTCAGTTTATCGATAATGGAAAACAGATGCGCCACTTCTTTTTCGGATAAAGACGACGTGGGTTCGTCCATAATCACGATTTTGGCATCGTAAGAAAAAGCCTTGGCAATTTCAATCATCTGCATTTCGGAAACGGTCAGTTTGGCTACGGTTTCGCGCGGGTCAATATGGATGCCTAATTCGTCAAAAATGGCTTTGGTGTCGCGGTACATTTTGGCTTCATCAACAAACCAACCTTTGGCGGGATAACGTCCCAGCCACAAATTGTCCATTACCGAACGCTGTTTGACCAAATTCAGCTCTTGATGCACCATGGAAATGCCGTTTTCCAAGGCTTCTTTGGCATTGCGAAAATCAATTTCTTTGCCTAAAAAACGAATGCTGCCTGCGTCTTTGGCGTAAATACCGAACAGGCATTTGAGCAGGGTGGATTTGCCTGCGCCGTTTTCGCCCATTAGGGCGTGTACCGAATGGGCTTTAACGGTAAGATTGACACCGTCCAATGCTTTGACACCGGGGAAAGACTTATGCACGTCGGTCATGGTGAGCAAGATATTGGGGTCTGCTGTCGGCACTTCGGGCTGCGATGTTTCGGTGCTTGGCTGTCCGCTTGTCGGTTCGGCGGTTTCGGCAGCGGTTTCTGCCTGTTCCCTTACCTGCTCCGCTGCTTGCGAAGTTGTCATATTCCGTCCTTACAATATAAGGCTGATAACGCAGACAACCGACCGACAGGAAACACGTTCCGCCGATCGGTTTGCTGCATGGAAGGGGCAAGGTGTCGTTTGGTGTATGCGGTTTCGCCGTTGATCCCAAACCGTTACCCTTGCCCCATCTGCCGTTTATTTCAAAAATTGTTGCAGGTTTTCTTTATCAATGCCCACATAGGGAATGCGGATATTGTGATTGCTTTCCAGCTTGATTGCGCTGTTTTGGGCGGGGTCTTTGCCGTTTGCCAAATCCACTGCCAAGGCATACACGGCTTTCGCCTGATTGTCGCCATCGTTCAGCACCGTACCTGCCAATGTGCCTGCTTTAATCATTTGCAGGGCTTCGGGCAAGGCATCTACACCAAACGAAGGCAAAATTTTGCCTTGCGCTTTCATGGCTTCTACTGCGCCCATTACCATGGCATCGTTGTTGCCAATCACCACTTCAATAGACTTGCCTTCAGGACCGGACAGCCATGCCTGCATCACGTCTTTGGCTTTGGCAGCGTCCCACATGCCTGTATCCATTTGCAATTGCTTGGTTTTCACACCTTCTGAATTCAGTTGTTCCACCACATATTTGGTACGCGCTTCGGCATCGGGGTGTCCTGGCTCGCCTTTAAGCAGTACAAAATCCAATACGCCGTCTTTATTTGCGTCCCAAGCGGGATTGGCTTTCCACATTTTGGCAATCAGGCTGCCTTGGATTTCGCCCGACTGCTGCGGATTGGTGCCGACATAATAGGCTTTGTCGTAAGTTTTCAAAGCGGCTTCACCGGGGTCTTTGTTGAAAAACACCACAGGCAGGTTTTTGGCTTTGGCTTTTTCAATTACGGTGGGGGCAGCGGCGGGGTCCACCAAATTAATTGCCAAGGCTTTCACGCCTTTGGCAATCATCACGTCAATTTGGTCGTTTTGCACCGATTGGTTGTTTTGCGAATCGTTTAACAACAGGGTAGCGGTTTGATGGGTGGCAGCCTGACCTTCCAAGGCTTTACGCATTAAAGACATAAAGTTGTCGTCGTATTTGTAAATGGTTACGCCGATTTTGGGGGCATCGGCAGGGGCTTGTGCAGCAGCACCCGATGCAGCGGACGTGGCAGCTTGTTCGCCGCCACACGCGCCCAAACCGAAAGCCGCTACTGCAGCGGCCAAAGCAAAACGTTTTTTCAAAAACATGAGTATATTCTCCAAAAATATTTCAGACGGGACGGACAAACGCCCCCAAAAGCCTGTTTAAAACAAAAGGTATTTGACAGCCAAACACACCAAATACGGCTTTCGCGCGAGTTTGAATCAAAACAGGCTTTTTGTAAATTGTTTTTTAACGGCGACAATCGTCAATATAGCCAATAAGTATTTATAAATCAAAATAATACCCGCACCAATTCTGCTTGGCGCATTGGAAAAACGGGAAAAATTTTGTTAAAATCAAACCTTTTAGGGCATGAGGACAAAACCATGATGTTTGATTCCGACCACCACCCCCACCGCCGTTACAATCCGCTGCTTGGGGAATGGGTGCTGGTGTCGCCGCACCGCGCCAAACGCCCTTGGCAGGGTCAGCAGGAACACGCCGATACCGCTGTGAAACCGTCTTACGACCCCGACTGCTATTTGTGTCCGCGCAATACCCGCATCAACGGCACGCCCAATCCCGATTATCACGAACCTTATGTGTTTGATAATGATTTTTCCGCGCTATTGCCCGACACCCCGCACGGCGGCGAAGACGATGGCGCATTGTTCCGCAGCCACAGCGTGCGCGGCATCAGCCGTGTGATTTGCTTTTCGCCCGACCACGCCAAAACCCTGCCCGAATTGGACGTGGCACAAATCGCCCGCGTGGTGCGCGTGTGGCAGGCGCAGGCACAGGAATTGGGCAAACGCTATCAGTGGGTGCAGATTTTTGAAAACAAAGGCGCAGTTATGGGCTGTTCCAACCCGCATCCGCACGGGCAGATTTGGGCAAGCGACTTTTTGCCCCAGTTGCCCGCCCGCGCCGCCGCCTGTCAAGCCGAGTATTTTCAACAACACCAACGCGCCCTGCTTGCCGATTACGCTGCCGCCGAACAACAGAAACGCCAACGCATTGTTGTAGAAACCGAATATTGGCTGGCAGTTGTACCCTACTGGGCAGCATGGCCGTTTGAGACCCTACTGCTACCTAAATTCCCCGTCCAACGCATTACCGATTTATCCCCCGCCCAAGCCGATGACTTGGCGTTGGCACTCAAACAGCTCACCACCCGTTACGACAATTTGTTCCACACCAGCTTTCCTTATTCTATGGGTTTTCACGGTGCGCCGTTTGACGGGCAAAACCACCCCAAATGGCAGTTGCACGCGCATTTTTATCCGCCGCTGCTGCGCTCTGCCACCGTTCGCAAATTTATGGTGGGTTATGAAATGCTTGCCGAAGCGCAACGCGATTTAACACCCGAACAAGCAGCGGCGCGTTTGTCCGAACTGCCCCTTATCCATTACAAAACAGGAAAATAACCGTGCAACAAACTATCGTCCGCCACTTTACCGAACAATTTTCCGCCACCCCCGCGCTGACGGTACGCGCCCCCGGTAGGGTAAATCTGATTGGCGAACACACCGATTACAATCAAGGTTTTGTTTTGCCTTGCGCCATTGATTTTGCTGCTTATATCGCCCTTGCGCCCAATCACAGCCATCAGGTGCGCGTGTATGCGGCGGATTACCGCGAACACGATGTTTTTTCCCTAGACCAAGCCATTACGCCCCACCCCACGCAAATATGGTGCAACTATGTGCGCGGCGTGATTTGGGCATTGGCGGAACACGGTTTCCCGCTGCCCGCAGGCATTGACCTTGCCATTACAGGCAATGTGCCGCAGGGCGCAGGATTAAGTTCTTCTGCGGCGCTGGAAGTAGGCGTGGCAAAAGCCATTCAGGAATATTTTGATTTGCAGTTGGATGCGGCGCAGTTGGCAGGCATCGCCCAGTTTGCCGAAAACCGTTTTGTTGGCTGTCAATGCGGGATTATGGACCAGCTTGCCAGCGCGAAAGGACGGCGCAATCATGCTTTATTGATTGATTGCCGTAATCTGCACACCGAACCCATTCCCCTGCCCGAACAATTAAGTGTGGCGATTATTCATTCCCATGTGCGGCGCGGGCTGGTGGACAGCGAATACAATCTGCGCCGCGCCCAATGCGAAGCCGCTGCACGGCATTTCGGCGTTGCCAGCCTGCGCGATTTGACTTGGGCGAATTTTGAAGCGGGCAAACAAGGTTTAGATGATACCGTCGCCCGCCGCGCTCGTTACATTATCGGCGAAAACCAACGCACCTTGGACGCTGCCGATGCGCTGCGCCACGGCGACACCGCTGCTTTAGGGTGTTTGATGGCGCAAAGCCATGCGGGTATGCGTGATGAATTTAATATTACCCATCCCGCGGTGGATACGCTGGTGGAATTGGCAGACGAAGTGATTGGCACACAAGGCGGTGCGCGTATGACGGGCGGCGGATTCGGCGGCTGCGTGGTGGCATTGCTGCCGCACGAACAAGTCGGCGAACTGAAACAGCACATCGCCAAACACTACCACGCCCGCAGCGGTTTGCACGAAGAAATTTTTGTCTGCACCGCCCAAGACGGCGCAGCGCCAATTTAATTTAGGAAACCTTATCATGAACCCGACACCCGATACCGTTCCGCGCCGTCCCGATTATTTTAAATGGACGGCAGCACTGGTGGGCGCAATGGCGTTTGTTGCCGTGTGGCGACCACAGCTACTCACTGGTGCCGTGCAAACCGTCAGCGAATTTTTTTATTTAAAATTTGACTGGCTGATTATGTGGCTGCCGCTGCTGGCGTTTGCTGTCGGTATGGCGGTTGCTCTATCGCCGCGTTGGGGCAATATCCGTTTGGGCGGCGCAGATGCCACACCCGATTTTTCCTTTGCCGCGTGGATGAATATGCTGTTTACCGCAGGCATTGGTGTAGGCATTGTGTTTTTCGGACCGATTGAAGCCCTGTGGCATTATTTTCACTCGCCCATCGGCATACAGGCAACGCATTTGCCCGCACACCAGCAGGTTGCCAACGCCATGAGCCTTGCCCTGCACGTTTGGGGCATTCCCGCGTGGTCGCTGTATATGATTGCGGGCTTGGTGATGGCATATTTTACCTATCAGCACCGCACCGAATGCACCCCCGCCGCCCCGATTGAATACGCCTTCCGCCGCAAAAAATGGGCGAAACCTGCAGGCATATTGATTACAGGCTTGGCAGTGCTGTCGATTGCCATGTCGGTATCGTCTTCCATAGCCATGGCAGCTGCGCAAATTGCTTCGGGTTTAAAAATCATCAGTGGTTCGGCAGTATTTGACGGCACATTATGGAAAACCGCCGTTTTAGCCCTGTTAGCGGCACTGTATATCGGCGGCTCGGTGCTACCCATTGAAAAAGGCATGCGCTTTTTAGGCAACTGGACAGTCTATTTATCCCTATTGCTGCTGGTGTTTATCTTTTTAGTCGGACCCACCCACTATTTTGTCAGCACCATGGCAGTCGCCATCGGCAATATCCTGACCCAAACCGTGCATCATTCCTTTGAACTCTACCTGTTTCACAAACGCGATTGGATTGTGTGGTATCCGATGGCGTATTGGGTGTGGTGGGTAACATGGGCACCATTTGTAGGTGTGTTTTTGGCAAAAATTTCACGCGGACGCACCTTGCGAGAATTTGTGTTGGCTTCGGTACTTGTGCCTACGGGTTTTATCGTGATTTGGTTTTCCGTTTTTTCAGGCTTCAGCCTGCTGGATACACTGGAAGGCACGGGAAAACTGGCAGAAATTGCCGAAAAAGGCGATTATGAAGGCACGTTTTACCACCTGCTCAATATGTTGCCGCTAAACGATGCCACCAAACCACTTACCGTTGTCCTGTTTTTGGGCTTTATTGTGACCACCGTAACCAGCGCAGCGATTTCATTGGGGATTATGACAGGGCGGGACGGGCGCAGCGAAAGCAAAACCCGCGCCGTAGTGTGGGGCGTGCTGATGACGCTGATTGCCTATGCTGTTGTGGTAACTGGCGAAATCAAAGGCATTAAAGCGGTGGGTTCGTTTGCGGGCTTTCCGTTTGTGCTGGTGATGTATTTGTGGTTCGCTGCATTGTGGCGGCAGCTGCGCCAAGATACAAAATAATTAATTAAAATCTTAATGATATAACGACAAAATAAGGAAAAATATGAAAGAAAAACTGTATTGGCATCAGCCTTGGCAAGACAACCTGATTGAAACACTGATGATTGTGCTGGTGTTGGTATTTTTGGCGTATGTGGTCAAATTGGCGTTTTTTGACCGCGATGATGAAGACACCCCCGTAAACGCCGAAACCCACGATAAGGAAACCCAAGCATGAACCCTACCCCGCCACTGTTACCCGTTGCCGAATTGGACGACACTTTACGCCGTTTTCTCAACCATATCCGCCCTCTGCTGGACGACCACGCCTACGCCCAAGCCGAAAGCGATGCCCGTGCGTTTTGGCGCGATACCGCCCCTGCCCTGCAACAAGCCTTACAACAACGCGCCCAATCACGCCCCGACAGCAGTTGGCTGATTGATACTTGGCTGAACAGCTATTTAAGTATCCGTACGCCGCTGCCTTTGGCAAGCAATGTCGGTTTCGGCATACCCATGCACGGCGCAGACATCGCGCAATGGTGCGCGGCAATGGCAGGCGTGTGCGCCGATTGGCATCATCAACGCATTGAAACGCCCGTTTCGCCGCAAGGTGCGCCCGTGTGCATGGAACAATGGCGCATTTTGGCGGGCGCGGCGCGAATCCCCGCGCAAGGTTGCGATGAATACCGTTTTGCCACACATTCACGCCATATCGGGGTATTGCATCAAGGTTGGTATTACCGCGTTCCCGCACTGGACGAACACGGCGAAGCCTTGTCTGCCGACCATTTCCGCGCCGTATTCGCCCACATTGGCGCACAACACGAACTCAATCCCTATCCCGTCAGCGTGCCTGTGGTATTAGGTGGCGACGACAGCGCCCGTTTGTACGCCGATTTGCGCCGCGAACCCGCCAACGCCGCGCTGTTGGACGCCATTGCAGACGATTTGTTCCACATCAGCCTGTATCACGAAGCCTTGTCTGCCGATGAAGACCTTGCCCGCGCCACTTTCGCGCCCGATGGCGGCATTTGGTTTTACAAACCGCTGACCTTCTGCCACAACCTTGCCACCCAAAGGCTGTTTTTGCATGTGGAACACACTTGGGAAGACGGCGGCGCACTAAAAGGCATGATTGCCCGCGCCGTTGCCAAATTGTCCGATACCGAACAAACCGCAACAGCCGCAGAAAGCACCGCCCCCGTCCGTCAAAGCTGGCAATTAAGCCCCGAACAGCAGCACAATTGGGCGAAATGGCAGCAGCAATACGCCCGCCGCGCCCGTGCCATGCACGTTCACAGTTTCCGCGCACCGCTTAACGGCATTACTATTCCCAAAGGCATCAGCCAAGATGCACTGATGCAGTTTGCTTTGCAATACGGACAATTAGTGGCATTCGGAAAGGTACGCAATACTTATGAAGCCGTAGATGTAAGCCACTTTTTGCGCGGACGCACCGAATGCGTGCGCCCCGTGTCGGTGGAATCGCTGGCATTTGTGCAAAGTTTGCTGACAGGCAGCGCCGCAGGCGATGCGTTTACCGCCGCATTGGCAGAACACAAAGCCCGCATCAAAACCGCCAAAACAGGCTTGGGCGCAAACCGACATTTATTGGGTTTGCACACCGAAGCGCGGGCAGCGGGCGCGGATACCTCTTGGTTTGAGGGCGAGGCTTACCAATTGTTTACCCAAGACTTTTTGTCCACATCCACCGTGGGCGACGATGCTTTGGTGCGCAATTTTGCCTTTGCGCCCACCAGCGAAGGGGGATTGGGTGTGAATTATACTTTAACATCCGATGCTTGGCTGTTTACCGTGAGCTTTCACGCCGACCAAGCAGTAGAAGCGGCGCGTTTTGCCGCTGCCGTGCAAGCAGGGGCGCAACACATTTTGCAGTTTATTGCCCAAATGTAAACCGTGAGTTTTTGTAAAGCGTTTTTAACACAAAATCCATGAGTTTTGACCGCAACACTAGCCCTTAAAACCCTTTATTTTCAATTAAAAACATCAAAATCACACGCCCGCAGTCCCCATCAGGCTGCGGGCGTTTGCTTGCGAAAAAACAGGCTTGCGTTTACAATAATTGTTACATTATAACATTCAAAAAAGATGACGATGATGTTTTCCCGTATGTTGATTTTACCGCTGCTGCTAGGCTTGGGCGCGAACGCAGCTTATGCGGAACAGAACACCAGCCCCGCCAAACCCGCCACAGAAGATAACGAAGGCAAAACCTTGCCCGCCATGCAGGGCGTAGGCAAACGCCGCGACACCGCCCAGCCGTTTTCAGGCAACCGCAAAGCCAGCGATATGGTGATTAGCCAAGAAAAACTGAAAAGCCGTTCTGCCAATTTGGGCGAAGCACTGGCAGGCGAATTGGGGATTCACGGCAATCCCTTTGGCGGTGGCGCGAGTGCGCCCGTGATTCGCGGACAAGAAGGCGTGCGCGTGAAAATTTTGCAAGGCGGTTCGGATGTGGTGGATATGTCTGCCCTTTCGCCCGACCACGCTGTGGCTGCCGACACCCTGTTGGCGCAACAGGTGGAAGTGTTGCGCGGTACGTCTACTTTAGCGTATGCCGCCGCGTCGCCCGCAGGCGTGATTAACATTACCGACAAACGCATTCCCGACCGCTTGCCCGCCAAAGGTTGGGAAGCGGAAACAGGCGTGCGTTTTGACACCGCTGCCAAAGAAAAAGCCCTTACCGCAGGCGCAACTTTCGGCATTGGCAAACACTTTGCCGTGCGCGCCGAAGGTTTGGAGCGCAAATCAGACGATTACCGCGTTCCGGGTATCAATTTGGGCGAAACCCTGAAATACGTTCCCGATACCTACAACCGTTCCCATACCGGCACTTTGGGCGTATCGTGGGTCGGGCAAAACGGACATTTGGGCGTATCCTACAGCCACCGCAAAGACCGTTATGGTTTACCTGGACACAACCACATGCTGGATAACTGTAGCGGACACGTTTTTGACGTCACCACCGCTTCTGCCGTCAAACGCAATTACCTGCTGCCCTATCCGCATCTGATTGGCGATGAAGACGTGAATTTGTCGCAACACTTCCACTGCCACACCGAACACAGCAGCAACGCCAAACACAGCCACGACAATGTGTACGGACACAAACACGACCACGGCGAACCGGGACCGTGGATTGATATGCGTGTGCGCCGTTACGATGTGCGCGGCGAATGGCGTACCCAACTGCCCTTTTTGGAAAAAATCCGTTTGACCAGCGCCTACACCGATTATTACCACGATGAAAAAAATGACGGTAAAGTCTATATCAGCCCCGATGACCCCGAAGGCTGGCGCGAACGCAAGCTGAAAGATGCCGCTGCCCGCAAAGGCAAACCCGATATTATTTTGAAAAATAAAGGTTTGAATACCCGTTTGGAATTCTTCCACCGCTTTGGCAGCGTATGGAACGGCATGGCGGGCGTGCAATATCAAACCCAACGCAGCAGCGCACGCCGCGTGATGCCGCCGATGATTGGCGGCGAACGCTACATCAACGAGCGCAACCCCTTGGTGGACAACACCAACAAACAATTAAGCCTATTTGCCTTGCAACAATACCGCCGTGGCAACTGGTTGGCAGAAGGTGGCGTGCGTTGGGAGAAACAGCGTATTCCCATTCGTTACGACCACGACCTGTTGGCGCAATACGTTAAACCTGGCACCCAACAGCCCGATTTAAAACCCTATTCGCAAAAAGCCCTGTCGTATTCGGGCAGCTTATTGTGGGATTTCAAACCAGGATACCGCCTGTCGCTGACCGCATCGCACAACGAACGCCTGCCCACACCGATGGAGCTGTATTACCACGGCAAACATTTGGCGACCAACTCGTTTGAATATGGTAACAAAGACCTGAAAAAAGAACGTTCCAACAACTACGAAATCGGCTTGCGCTATTTCGGCGACAAATGGGACTACAAACTGAGCGTGTACCACAACCGCTTTAAAAACTATATTTACAACGAAAACCTGTACCGCAGCGGCAATCTGTTTATCCGCCGCAATACGCAGGCGCAAGGGCGTTTTCACGGCGTGGAAGGCGAAGTAAGCTACCGCTTCAAACCCACCCACCAAGTTACCCTGTTTGGCGATATGGTGCGCGGACGCTTGTTCGGACTGTCGCCCGTTTACGGCGATAAAATCTACCGCGAATACGAATGCGTAGATGAAGACGGTTTGGAAGACACCTGCTTTGAAGTGGTGGGACGTGAAAAAATTGAGCGCCCCGACCGCCACGCGCCACGCGTTCCGCCCACACGTTTGGGCTTGCGCCTGAACAGCCAATGGGGTGATAACTGGACGGCTTCATTAGAATATGCGCGTGTGTGGGCGCAAAACCGCACCGCCGTGTCGCAGTTCCCCCGAGAACGTGATGATGAAGACGACGAAGATGAAGATGAAGGCAATCCGAAACCGCGCCAACAAAAACTGTATGCCGAACCTGTGTTGGAAGACCCAACCAGCGGTTATCATTTGTTGAACGCAGGCATTGCCTACCGCAAACGCATCGGCAAAGCGGATTACCGCGTGTCTTTAGACGCATTTAACTTACTGAACAAAAAGGTTTATATCCACAATTCGCATCTGCCTTATGTTCCGCGCCCCGGACGGAATTTTGTATTTGGCGTGAATGTGTCGTTCTAACATCAGAATCTTTAAAAAAACAAAAGGCTTGGTCAAAAACCAAGCCTTTTTTGATTATTTAGACATCAGCGATACCGCTGCCCAACGCGCTTTCAAACCCCAATAGCTTGCCATGCCTGAGGTGCTGTGGCGCACTTTGCCGCCGCGCACAAACACAATAGTGGGCGTGGCACGGATTTTCCAGCGGCGCGACCATTCGCCGTGTGAGTCGTTTAGCGTGGCAAAATGCCAGTTGTGCTCGCGCAAATAACGCTGTACTTCGGCATCGCTGCCCGATTGCAGGGCAATCCCCACCACTTTTACGCCGTCTTGGTGCAGTTTTTCCAGCGCGGGTGAAGTGTGGCGGCAGATTCCGCACCATGTCGCCCAAAAATACAGCACCACAGTGTCGTTTTGGCTGGCTTGTGCCAAGGTTTGCGCCGATTCGGGCAAACGCATTTGCGCGGCATCGGCAGGCACTTTGGGACTGCGCCACCAGTCTGCCAATGCCGACACCAGCGCCACAATCAGCAGCAGCTGTGCGCCCTGTTTCAGGCGGAATGCCCAACCTTTACGGTTCACAAAACGGCTTTCACGGCAT
This sequence comes from Conchiformibius steedae, assembly GCF_014054725.1. Lineage (NCBI taxonomy): Bacteria > Pseudomonadati > Pseudomonadota > Betaproteobacteria > Neisseriales > Neisseriaceae > Conchiformibius > Conchiformibius steedae. The sequence continues at coordinate 1,685,149 of NZ_CP059563.1, forward strand.
CTACCACGTTTTCAACAGTAAAGCCGAATTCACGGAACAGCTGCTCGGCAGGCGCAGATTCGCCAAAGCGGTCCAAGCCCACCAATACATCAGCGTATTTATACCAACCGTCTGTTACGCCTGCTTCCACCGCCACACGCGGCAAATCCAAGGGCAATACGCTTTCTTGGTATTCATCGCTTTGGCGGTCAAACACATTGGTGCTGGGCATGGACACCACGTTTACGGCGATGCCTTGTTCTGCCAACTGCGCTTGTGCGTTTAATGCCAGTTCCACTTCCGAACCCGTGGCGATAATCACGGCTTGGGGGTTTTCCACTGCGCTTAACACATAGCCGCCGCGTTCAATATTCGCCAAAGTTTCGGCATCACGCGGCACAAAGGGCAGGTTTTGACGGCTGAACACCAAGCAGCTGGGGTGGTCTGCGGCTTTTACCGCTTGCGCCCACGCAATCAGGCTTTCGGCGGTATCGCACGGACGCCAAACGTCCATATTCGGCATCAGGCGCAAGGTGGCGGTTTGTTCCACAGGCTGATGGGTGGGACCGTCTTCGCCCAAGCCGATGGAATCGTGGGTAAACACAAATACGGGGTTGATTTTCATCAATGCTGCCATGCGCAGGGCATTGCGGGCGTATTCGCTGAACATTAAAAAGGTTGCGCCAAAGGGTTTAACACCACCGTGCAGGGTCATGCCGTTCATAATCGCCGCCATGCCGAATTCGCGCACGCCGTAATGAATATAATTGCCGCCGTGTTCGCGTGTTACGGCGCGGCTGTTTGACCAGTCGGTTAAATTGGACGGGGTCAAATCCGCCGAACCGCCCACCAGTTCGGGCAACACTTGCGCCAAGATTTCAATGCTGTTTTGGCTGGCTTTGCGCGTGGCGATTTTTTCGCCTTTTTCGCAAACGGCTTGCAGGGCAGCCTGAATATGCGCGTCAAAGTTTTCAGGCAGCCTGCCTTCGCTGCGGCGGACAAATTCGGCAGCCAGTTCGGGGAAACGCTGTTGGTATTCGGCAAACAGGACATTCCATTCCGCTTCCAGTTTTGCGCCTGCTTCTTTGGCGTTCCATGCGGCGTAAATGTCTGCGGGAATATGGAAAGGCTCGTGCGCCCAATTCAGCGCGGCGCGGGTGGCGGCGATTTCGTCTGCGCCCAAAGGTGCGCCGTGGGTTTTGTGGCTGCCTTCTTTATTGGCTGCACCTTTGCCAATCAAGGTCTTGCAGCAGATAATGGACGGTTTGCCTGTTTCGGCGCGTGCGGCTTCAATGGCGGCGCGGACGGCTTCGGCATTGTGTCCGTCCACATTCGGCACAACGTGCCAACCATAGCTTTCAAAACGCTGCGGAATATTCTCGGTAAACCAACCGTCTACTTTGCCGTCAATGGAAATATTATTATCATCATACAAAACAATCAGTTTACCCAAACCCAGCGTTCCCGCCAGCGAGCAGGCTTCGTGCGACACGCCTTCCATCAGGCAGCCGTCGCCCAAAAACACATAAGTATGATGGTCCACAATATTCAAACCGTCGCGGTTAAACTCGGCGGCAAGGATTTTTTCCGCCAACGCCATGCCCACGGCATTGGCAATGCCCTGTCCCAGCGGGCCTGTGGTGGTTTCCACGCCGTCGGTGTAGCCGTATTCGGGGTGTCCGGGGGTTTTGCTGTGCAGTTGGCGGAAGTTTTTCAAATCATCGGTAGAAAGGTTGTAACCGCTTAAATGCAGCAGGCTGTACAGCAGCGCGGAAGCGTGTCCGTTGGACAGCACAAAACGGTCGCGGTTGGCAAAACGCGGGTTGGCGGGATTGTGACGCAGAAAACCGCGCCACAGCACGTCTGCCATATCCGCCATGCCCATCGGCGCACCGGGGTGACCCGATTTGGCTTGTTCAACCATGTCCATAGACAAAAAACGCAAGGCGTTTGCGGTGGGGGAAGTCATGGGAAATCCTTTGCAAAAAGTAGGGGAAACGGGCGCGATTATAGCCCAAATCGGTGTGATACCCGCGCTTGCTTTAAGGTTTTATCTGTTTGAAAGTGTTTCAGGCAGCCTGAAAGCGGATTCTCCGTTTCAGACTGCCTGATTTTAGCGGCTATGCCAACGTTTTACACGGCTTTTTTAAATGCTTCATCAGCTTGCTCAAAGCGTTGTTGTACCTCTGCGCTGGGTTCTTTGCCCATCAGCGATACCGCCACAATCGCCAGCAGCGACACGATAAAGCCCGGTACGATTTCATACAGGCTGCTGCCAGTCAGCGGCTTCCATGCCACCACCACCACCGCGCCCGCAATCATGCCCGCCAGCGCACCCGCAGAGGTCATGCGTTTCCACAGCAGCGACAAAATCACCACAGGACCAAACGCTGCGCCAAAACCTGCCCACGCATACGATACCAAGCCCAACACTTTGCTGTCAGGGTCGGCGGCAATCACAATCGCAATCACCGCTACCGCCAACACCATAATCCGTCCCACCCACACCAATTCATTTTGCGGCGCATTCGGGCGCAGAAAACCTTTATAAAAGTCTTCGGTAATCGCGCTGGAACACACCAGCAGTTGGCAAGACAAGGTGGACATTACCGCCGCCAAAATCGCCGACAAAATCACGCCAGCCACCCACGGGTTAAACAGCAAAGTGGTTAAAGCAATAAAAATCCGTTCGGGATTGTCTGCCATCGCAGCTACTTTGTCGGGGTTGTTGCCGAAATAAGCGATGCCGAAATAACCTACCGCCACCGCGCCCGCCAAACACAGCACCATCCAAGTCATGCCGATACGGCGCGCCTGATGCAGCGATTTCACGCTTTCCGCCGCCATAAAACGCGCCAAAATATGCGGTTGCCCGAAATAGCCCAAGCCCCAAGCGGCGGTGGAAATAATGCCGACCAGTGTCGTACCTGCCAACAGGCTGGCGTATTCCTTGCCCGTGCTTTGCGCGGCTGCCTGAAGCGCGGCGGACATTTCGTCTGCGCCGCCCAATGCCAAATACACCATAATCGGCGTTAAAATCAGCGCGAAAATCATCAGTGTTGCCTGAATGGTGTCTGTCCAGCTTACCGCCAAAAAGCCGCCGATAAAGGTGTAGGCAATGGTTGCACCCGCGCCCAGCCACATCGCTTGCGTGTAGCTGATGTCAAACAGGCTTTGGAACAAACGCGCCCCCGCCACTACGCCCGAAGCGCAGTAAATGGTAAAGAAAAACAGGATAATGGCGGCGGAAATCACCTTCATCGCCTGTCCTTTCGCACCAAAGCGGTGGAAAAAATAATCGGGCAACGTCAAAGCGTTATTATTAAACTCGGTATGCACGCGCAAACGCCCCGCCACCAAACGCCAGTTAAAATACGCGCCCACGGTCAAGCCGATGGCAATCCACGCTTCGCTCATGCCCGACAGGTACACCGCACCAGGCAAGCCCATCAGCAGCCAGCCCGACATATCCGATGCCCCCGCCGACATAGCGGTAACAAAGCTGCCAAGGCTGCGTCCGCCCAAAATATAATCGTCAAAATTGCGCGTAGAAAAATACGCTGCCAAACCAATCAGCAACACCGCTATCAGGTAGATGCCGAAGGTAATGTACATGGGGTTGTAACTCATTGTTAAACACCTTTCGTTGATGGTCCCAAAGAGACGTTATTGAATTTTCAGTTTTTACTTATCCATTTAAAATAATTTATTTTTTACACAGGTTAAACCAATGCCAAACAAAACATTTCAAACCAAGCAAAACTCAAGGCATTTAACCGCAACTGCCGATGTTTCGTCAAGATTAGTCAAATGATGTAAAACCATTTGTCGTTTTACCCGCAAAAAAGGCGTTGCCCCAATCGGACAACGCCTGTGTTTTTAAAAGACCAATCAGCCTTCGATTTTCACCTCTACGCGGCGACCTTCGGCATTATTGCCTTTCGCACCGGTGGTGTTTTCAGGTTTGCGCAATTCAATGTTTTCGATTTTCACGCCCTGTTGCACCAAAAACGCTTGCACGGCTTGGGCGCGGCGTTTGGACAAACGCTCGTTGGCAGCAGCATTACCCGTGCTGTCGGCAAAACCGCTAATCACCAATTTCTTACCCGCTTTAGCAGCTTTTACCGCTTCGGCAGCCACTTTTACCGCTTCAGGCGCAACATCGCTTCTGGCAGTAGCAAAGTAAAACTTCAACACGCCGTTTTCCAACTTCACTTCGGCTTTGTCGGCAGCAGGTGCAGACGCTTCAACAGCTTGCTCAATCACCGCGGAAGCAGCGGGCGCGGAAGCCACAACAGGCGAAGCCGCCACAGGCGCAGAAGCAACCGATGCTGCCGCTTGGGGTTTGTCCGCTGCTGCTTTATCGGCGGCAGGCACTTTACCGCCTACGGCATTTTGCGTATCGGTGGGCAAACCTTTACCGTCAGGATGGGATTTACCCCATACATAGGCAGTCAGCATGTGGATTTTTTCTTTGCTCAAGAAACCACCCCATGCAGGCATTTGGTTATGACGACCACCGGTAATGGTTTCAATAATGGCTTTTTCGCTACCGCCCCACAACCACACATCATCGGTCAGGTTCGGTGCCATATTTTGCTTACCGCCGCCGTCTTCACCGTGGCACACCGCGCAGTTTGCCGCAAACACTTCCTTACCGCGCAAAGCACGGTCTTCATTATGCTCTTTACCCGACAGCGACATCACATAGTTTGCCGCATCTTTAACGCGCTCTTCGCCCAACTTCGGACCCCAAGGCTGCATCACGCCCACACGTCCTTTTTCGATACTTTCACGAATATGCTCGGCAGTACCGCCATACAGCCAGTCGGTATCGGTTAAGTTCGGGAAACCGCGCGAACCTTGCGCGTCCGAGCCGTGGCACTGAATACAGTAAGTATTAAACAGGTTTTGACCGATTTTCATCGCATCGGCATCTTTTGCCACCTGCTCAACAGGCATGCCCGCGTATTTGGCATACAGCGGTGCCACTTCCTGTTCGGCAGCTTTCATTTCCTGTTCGTATTGGTTTTTGCTGCTCCAATGTCCTTCGGCGAACTTCCAGCCGCGGTAGTCGCCCAAGCCCGGATAGGCAAACAAATAGGCAATACCAAACAAAATGGTACAGATAAACATCCAAAACCACCAGCGCGGCAAGCCATTGTTGTATTCCTCAATACCGTCCCAAGCATGACCGGTGGTTTTGACTTCTTCGCCTTTTTTCAAAGGCTTCACCTTGTCTTGCGACAGCAATACCCAAATAACGAAGATAAACGACGCCACGACAATGGCAACAATATACCAATGCCAGAAGCTGCTCGTGAATTGTGATTCCATTATTTTGCTCCGTTGTTATGGTGGGATTCGGCAGGCGCATCAGGCGTATCGGGGTCGTCCACAATACTGCGTGCCGCATCTTGATAACCGTCTTTATTGCGCTTGCTCAACACGATGTACAACACCAATGCAAAACACACAAACACCCATACGGTAAACAACGTCCGTGCCGAATTCAAATCCATAATTTATTTACCTTTTATCTCTTATCTTTCAATGCCAGACCCAAGCCTTGCAAATACGCCACCACCGCGTCCAATTCGGACTTGTCCTGCAGCATTTCAGGGGCTTTTGCCAATTCTTCGTCAGAATACGGCACACCCACCGCACGCAAAGCCTTCATGTGACGCACCACTTGGTCGGGGTTTACCTTATTACGCGCCAGCCACGGGAAAGCGGGCATATTGGATTCGGGTACGACATCGCGCGGGTTAATCAGGTGGATGCGGTGCCATTCGTCCGAATAACGTCCGCCCACACGCGCCAAATCAGGACCGGTGCGCTTGGAACCCCATTGGAAAGGGTGGTCGTACACCGATTCGCCCGCCACGGAATAGTGACCGTAACGCTCGGTTTCGGCACGGAACGGACGAATCATTTGCGAATGGCAGTTGTAACAGCCTTCACGCACATACACATCGCGTCCCGCCACTTGCAAGGCATTGTAAGGTTTCAGTCCTTTGACGGGGGTGGTGACTTCTTTGCTGAAAAACAGCGGCACCACCTCAATCAACAAACCGACACTGATTACCATCAGCACAAACGCAATCAGAAAACCGACTTTTTCTTCAACCAATGCTTGTAATTTCATTTGATTTGCCTACTCTTTCTGTTGCTTTAGTGGTGTTGGGCGGGCGAAAGTGCGGGGATTTCCGCATCAACGGGTTTGCCTGCCGCAATGGTACGGTACACGTTGTATGCCATGATAAACATACCTGCCAAGTAGAACACACCACCTGCCACACGAATGGCATAGTAGGGCATAGATGCGCTTACAGAAGCCACAAAAGAATGGGTCAGCGTGCCGTCAGGGTTCAGTTCACGCCACATCAAACCTTGGGTAACACCCGAAATCCACATGGCGGTGATATACAACACCACGCCGATGGTGGCAATCCAAAAGTGCAGGTCAATCAGTTTGACGCTGTACATTTCTTGACGACCGAACAGACGCGGTACTAAATAGTAAATAGAACCAATGGTCACAAAACCCACCCAGCCCAATGCGCCGGAGTGAACGTGTCCTACCGTCCAATCGGTATAGTGGCTCAAGGCGTTGATGTATTTGATGGACATCATCGGACCTTCAAAGGTGGACATACCGTAGAAAGACAGCGATACCACCAAGAATTTCAAAATCGGGTCGGTACGCAGTTTGCTCCATGCACCCGATAAGGTCATGATGCCGTTAATCATGCCGCCCCAAGACGGTGCAAACAGAATCAGCGACAACACCATGCCCAGCGATTGTGTCCAGTCGGGCAAAGCGGTGTAGTGCAAGTGGTGCGGACCTGCCCACATATAGGTAAAAATCAATGCCCAAAAGTGTACTACCGACAAACGGTAAGAATACACGGGACGACCTGCCTGTTTCGGGACGAAGTAGTACATCATGCCCAAGAAAGCGGCAGTCAAGAAGAAGCCCACGGCATTGTGTCCGTACCACCATTGCACCATGGCATCAATTGCGCCAGAGTACACGGAATAGGATTTCATCGGACCGGCGGGAATGGCAAGGCTGTTCACAATGTGCAGCAGGGCAACCGCCAAGATAAACGCGCCGTAAAACCAGTTTGCCACATAAATGTGCTTGATTTTACGGGTGGCAATCGTACCGAAAAACACAATGGCGTAAGCCACCCAAACCAAGGTAATCAGAATGTCAATCGGCCATTCCAGTTCGGCGTATTCCTTGCCCGAAGTGTAGCCCAAAGGCAGGGTAATCACCGCCAGCAGAATCACCAGCTGCCAACCCCAGAAGGTAATGGCGGGCAAGTGCCATTTTTCGCCGAACAAGCGCACATTACAGGTTCGTTGCACCACATAATACGAGGTGGCGAACAAACCGCAGCCGCCAAAGGCAAAAATCACTGCGTTGGTGTGCAGTGGACGAATACGCCCGAAGTGAAACCACTCGCCCACTCCCGACAGGTTTAGTTCGGGCCAGCGCAGTTGTGCGGCGGCAATCACACCCACCAGCATGCCCACGATGCCCCAAACTACTGTCATGATGGCGAACTGACGCACCACTTTGTAGTTATAAGTTTGCGTTTCCATGAACAATCTCCATTAACATGGCAATTAAAATCTCTTTATTCCGGTTTTGCCCGCACGCGCACAAGCACACACGGCCGGTTTTTCTGTCCGACAACCTTTGCGTTAAAACACGCAAAGATAAACCAACAGCCATTTTAAAACAAAACCCCCTTTCCTACCAATACAAATAATGGTAAAACGCCGCCTTTGCCCGCATTGTTGCGCGTAAACACGCGACTTTGGCGGGGCAGAGCGAAAATTTCCGCACGCTTTTTGACAGAAGTCAAAATTTCCCGCCGCAACAAATCTTAACACTCTGCCCCGCCGCAACGGTGCAAAACATTCAAGGAATCCCCATGCTTCACTATACCGTTATCCCCGACACCCTCGCCCGCCAATGGCACGTTACCCTGTCGTTTGAACACAGCGCCGACACTCCGCAAACGCTGAAACTGGCAAACTGGACCCCCGGCAGCTATATGATTCGCGACTTTTCCCGCCACATTACCGCCATCGCCGCCACCTGCAACCACAATCCCGTTTTGCTGACCCAAACCGCCAAAAACGAATGGCAGATTCCTGCCCGCAGCGGCAATTGGCAAATCAGCTACAGCGTGTATGCCAACGACTTATCCGTACGCGCCTCGCTGCTGGACACCCAACGCGGTTTTATTGACGGCGCGTGCCTGTTTTTATACCTGCCCGAGCGCACCGAAGAAAGCCACAGCATACAATTTCAAGGTTTGCCTGCCGAATGGCGCATTCACACTGCCATGACCAGCAATGGCGAACACAGCTTTACCGCGTCCGATTACGCCGAATTGATTGACCACCCCTTTGAAATGGGTGCGAATAACGATGTGTTACTGTTTGACGTGAGCGGGATTGAACACCGCATTGTGATTAGCGGACACCGTCCCACTTACGACCCCGACCGCCTGATTGCCGATGCCCGCAAAATCTGCGAAGCCGCACACAATCTTTTCCCCCAGCCTGCCCCGTTTGACGAATATGTGTTTCTGTTGCACGTTGGCGAGCATATTTACGGCGGTTTGGAACACCGCAGCAGCACCGCCCTGCACATTGACCGTCGCGCCCTACCTTCCCGCCGCGCCGACCAATCGCCTGCCTATACCGAACTTTTAGGCTTGATTTCGCACGAATACTTCCATTCATGGCACGTCAAATCCATCAAACCCGCCGCCTTTATCCCCTACCGTTTGGACCACGAAACCTACACCGAACAACTGTGGATTTTTGAAGGCATCACCTCTTATTACGATGATTTATTGCTGGCACGCAGCGGCGTGATTTCCCCCGAACACTATCTCAAGTTGTTGGCACAAACCATCACCCGCGTATGGCGCACGCCGGGGCGCAAACGGCAAACCCTCGCCCAATCCGCCTTTTGCGCGTGGCACAAATATTACAAACAAGACGAAAACAGCCCCAACGCCATCACCAGCTATTACCAGCAGGGCGCACTCACTGCCTTGTGCTTGGATTTACTGATACGCGCCCGCAGCCCCTACAGCCTTGACCATGTAATGCAACACCTGTATCAAAACTGGCTCGACAACGGCAAAGGTTTGGCAGACGGCGATTTTGAAGCCTGTGTTCAAGAAGTAACGGGTTTGGATTTGCGCGAATTTTTCGCCACTGCCCTGCACAGCACTGACGATTTGCCCGTAGCCGCCTGTTTGCAACAAGCAGGCGTGGAAATGCGCCTGTATCCCTTGGCACGTCAGCACACAGGCGCATGGGTGGCAGAATTCCCCGACAACAACGAACCCGATACCGATTTGGGTTGCCGTTTCCGTCAGGAAGCCCAACACGCGCTGTTAAGCCATGTGTTTAACGGTGGCGCAGCCGAATCCGCAGGACTCAAACCAGACGACCGCATCATCGCCGTAGATGGTTTTGCCTGCACCGATTTCACCGCACAGGCGCAAACCGAAGCAGGCGAACAGCACATTGTGCATTTTTTCCGCCACGGCGTGCTGCACCAAACCGAATTAACCGTACAAAACGCCGCGCCTGAAACCGCCTTGCTGAAAATCAACGATGCCCAAGCCCTGCAAACATGGTTAAGCGGAACAAACGACCCAAGGGAAAACCCATAATCGTTCCCCGAAACGGCGGATGCCCAAGCACAAAGCGCACAGGTGTTGCCAATCCGCCGCACCACCCGCCACAGCGCTGCACGCATTGGCGCGATTTCGGTTAGAATGCGCGTTTTCCGCATTCACGAAAGCCCTTTATTTATGTTGTACGCCCACCCGTCCGCCACCACGGAGCAGCCATGAGCGCCCTTATCGCCCTATTGTTGCCCTTGGCAGCACTGGCATTGGAACTGTATCTGCACCACAGCGGCAGACTAAACGGTAAACCGCTGTTGTGGAGTTTGCCCGTGTGGTGGCTGCTGCCGTTTGTAGCAGGTGCGGCGTGGTGGGTGTACGACACAGACGCAGGCACGGGCTTTTTTGCTGCCTATCTGTTTGCACGGGCATGGTTTTTGTTTTACGCATTCTACTTAAACGACATCACTGCCCGTTTCAATCCACCTACTGCGCTGCAAAAACGTTTGTTAAACTGCGCCTTAATGCTGTTGTCGCTGCTGCCCGTACTGTTAGCAGGAATATTGGCTGGGGTAAACGCATTGGCTGCGCCGCTGTTGCCCCTGTTGCTTGCGCTTGCAGCGGCTTATACGGCATGGCGTTTGCTGGGTAAGGACGCACAGCCGCAACATCATCATGCCTATGCCCTGCTCAACCGCTGGTTCGCCATTTGGCCCCAGCCCAGCGGACAACATTTTTGGTTGTCGCCCAAAGCATTGCGCCGCGCCCAACGCGATTACCCCGATGTTGCCCTACACGCTGCCAAGCGCCCCTTATTGAAGAAAAACGCACCTGCTGCCACTTCACTTGCCATGTGTTTGGCAGCGGCGGTGTGGATTGGTGCGGTGTTGATGTTGCAAGCCCTGCCTGCGGTATGGGCATTGGCAGGTAGTGCCGCGCCTGCCTGTTGCGCCCTGTGGTGCGCCCTATTGGGAACCCGCAGCCTGTGCGCCACACCCACTGTGCGCCTCATATTGGAAGCCCATCGCGCACCTTTACAAAAATCCTTAATTATCCTGTTGTTTTTCAGCTCGTTTGCCTTATTATTGGGCTTGAGCGGCTATTGGCTGGCGCACGGACAACAAGTAGATGTACGCGCAGGATTGGCGGTGGTACTGTTGGTATTGGCAACAGGCATCGGATATTCACTGTACCTGCTGCGTCGTCCCCACGCCCTACCCCCGCAAAGCTGACCTTTTTTTCTGTTTTGTTGCATCATGACACACCCCGAAGCCCCCCTTGGCGAATTCCGTTTCAGCACGGGCAAATCCCATCTGCGCTTAAGCGGTTGGACGCTGCTGATTCTCGCCCCCATCGCCCTGTTTTTACTTGCTGCGCGTGGCAATATCGACAACCTTACTGGCAACCAAATCGCCATCGGTATTTTTCTGCTGGTGGTAATTGCCGCCATGTTGCTTAATTTCCTGTTTACCCGTATTGATGTTTACAGCAACGCATTGGTACAGAAACGTTTTTTCAGCAAACATGCTTTTTACTTCAGCCCCTATATGCGCCTGTATATTGCCCGCTGGCGTTATGGCTTGCTCAACCTGACCATCGGCAAACACACCGCCATCACGCTGGACGACGGCTACCACTACCACCTACCCCCCGCTTTCCGCCAAAACGAAAAAATCATCAATGTGATTGAAAGCTATTTGTTCAGCCATTCCATGCACATGCTCAACCAAACCTACGATACCGATGAAACCCTGAATTTTGGCGCGATACAACTCAACCGCCGCCATATCGTGGCAAACGACACCGTGATTGCCCGCGACGACATTGCCAAAATCAGCGTTAATCAAGGCAAACTCAAAATCTACACCAAAAACAAAAAAGGCAACGCCCGTATCCGTTCCAGCGCCACCGTACATCTCGACAAAATCGCCAATTTCCGTCTGCTCTGCCGCTTTATCGGCTTAAACGAATTTGCCGAACCCAAATATTTTTACCGCATCAAACGGATTTTGTGGTTTATCTAAACCAAAACGGCTGTCCGAAAAGAACAACCGTTTTTCATATCACATCAAAATCTTATGCTTCTTTATTTTCTGTTGCTTTCTGACGCAGGCGCAAACTCAATTCACGCAACTGCTTATCGTCCACCGCATTCGGTGCATTGGTCAGCAGGCATTGGGCGCGTTGGGTTTTCGGGAAGGCAATCACATCGCGGATGGATTCCGCACCCGCCATCAGTGTCACCAAACGGTCCAAACCAAACGCCAAACCGCCGTGCGGGGGCGCACCGTATTTCAGGTTATCCAGCAGGAAGCCGAATTTTTCCTGTTGCTCTTCAGGGCTGATGTTCAACGCGGCAAACACTTTTTCCTGAATATCGGCGCGGTGGATACGCACTGAACCGCCACCGATTTCCCAACCGTTCAACACCATATCATAGGCACGCGCCAAGCATTGTTCGGGGCTAGTCGCCATCAAATCTTCATGCCCCGCTTTCGGCGAAGTGAACGGGTGGTGCATTGCTGCATAGCGTTGATTTTCCTCATCGTATTCAAACATCGGAAAATCCACCACCCACAAGGGCTTCCATTCATCTACAAAATAACCGTCCGCCGCGCCGTGTTCATGCCCGATTTTCACGCGCAACGCGCCAATGGCTTCATTGACAATTTTGGCTTTGTCCGCACCAAAGAAAATCAAATCGCCGTTTTGTGCGCCCGTGCGCTCAATAATGGTTTTCAGGCAGCTCTCGGACAGGAATTTTACAATCGGCGACTGCAAACCGCTTTCTTCGCCGTTGCTCAAATTGGACACATCGTTTACTTTGATGTACGCCAAACCTTTCGCGCCGTAAATGCCGACAAATTTAGTATATTCATCAATGTCTTTACGGCTCAGTTTCGCGCCGTTTGGCACACGCAATGCCACCACGCGCCCGTCTTGCATATCGGCTGCGCCACGGAAAACCTTAAATTCTTCCGTTTTCATCACATCGGTCAGCTCGGTAAACTTCAGCGACACGCGCATATCGGGCTTGTCCGAACCGTAATAGAACATGGCTTCGCTAAACGGCATACGCGGGAAATCGCCCAAATCCACACCCAAAGCATCTTTAAACACTTGTTTTGCCATGCCTTCGGTAATGCTCATGATTTCGTCTTCGTTCAGGAAAGACGTTTCCAAGTCAATCTGGGTAAATTCGGGCTGGCGGTCGGCGCGCAAATCTTCATCGCGGAAACATTTGGTAATCTGATAATAACGGTCAAAACCCGCTACCATCAGCAGCTGTTTAAACAACTGCGGCGACTGCGGCAGCGCGAAAAATTCACCTGGATGCACACGGCTGGGAACCAAATAATCGCGCGCACCTTCGGGGGTGGAACGGGTCAGCACGGGGGTTTCAATATCAATAAAACCCTGCTCGTCCAAATAACGGCGCACGCCCATCGCCACTTGATAACGCAAGCGCAGGTTTTGCTGCATTTGTGGGCGGCGCAGGTCAATCACGCGGTGGGTCAAACGCACGTTTTCGCTGATGTTTTCTTCATCAATCGGAAACGGCGGTGTGGCGGCGGTGTTCAGCACTTCAATTTCTTTGCCCAAAATCTCGATTTTGCCTGAAACCATTTTCGGGTTTTCCGTGCCTTCGGGGCGGCGGCGCACACGTCCGGTAATGCTCAACACATATTCGCTGCGCGAAGCGTCTGCCGTGGCAAAGGCTTCGGGGGTATCGGGGTCAATCACCACCTGCACCGTGCCTTCGCGGTCGCGCAGGTCAATGAAAATCACTCCACCGTGGTCGCGGCGGCGGTGTACCCAGCCTTTGACGGTAACGGTTTGGTCTAAATATTGCTCGCTGATTAAGCCGCAGTAGTTGGTACGCATAGTTTTTAATTTCCTTACTAATCAATTGGTAAATATTTTTCAGGCTACCTGAAACCTAATCTTTCCGTGAACGGCTATTGTTACAGAAACGGTGCGCCAAACGTGCATTTTCGGGAACAGTTTTACCACCGCGCCAGTATTGCTCAATATGGTCTAACGCAGCATCATCTACACTCAAAATCTGATTCCCACAAATACTGCAAGTCGGATTGCTGTCCCACATTTGCTTTTTCAACTGAAAGGAAAATGTGCGCGGTTCATCGGTTTCATTCATCAAAATCGCATCTAATGCATCATTCCATTTTCGAAAGCGCAATTTAACGTGTTTTTCCGAACTGGTAGAAGCCGTAATCGCCTGATTAAATTCACTATCGCTAACCATTAAATCAATCAGCGCCTCACGGATTGCATCGGCATGACGCATCAGCGAATTTTTCTTACGGCGGGCAAACGAATTCAAAACAATATCATACAATGAAGCATTAAATCTTTTACTTTCCCAACGCCCGTTTTGCTGCGTTTGCGATTCGCCTGCATAATAACGCTTAAATGCGTGGTCGCCAAAAATACTTTTTGCCATTTGGCAAGCATTTTTAAAGGCAGTTTCTATTTCCTGCAACTCATTTTCAGACAGATTACGTCCTTCTCTAGCCATCTGATTCATAAAATTTTTCATGGAAGGTTTGTATTTTTCAGTGGTGAAATAATAAAAGGCACAAAAACGCAACACCCATTCACAATCTTCCATGCGTATTCTAGGCTCATCAAAGCCCATCAATTCCTTAAATTCTTTATATTGCGACAATTTTTTCAGTAATTCATTCAGTTCGCCACGATAAATACAATTTCTTAATTCTTGGTCGTTTAACTGTACCGAACCAGTATTTAAACGTTCAAAAATTTCAAATTTCAAATCCGAATCGGATTCTTTCTTAAAAATAACGGAAGGAACCGTATAATTTTCAATTTTTTCCTGTTGTTCAGCACTCAATTCTTTAAATGTTTTTCCATTTAATTCCGCCAGCACATTCAAACCCGTTAATTTAAATTCACGCTTATCAGGAAATACGCCTGACATAAAGGAGAAAAAAGACATTAAACGCTGTTGCCCGTCAATCACACACTTGGTATCGTTATCTTCTTCCGCAAAATAAACAATGGGTAATGGCACACCTAACAAAGCAGACTCAATCAGGCGGCTGGCTTTTTTAACGTCCCAAACATAATCACGCTGAAAATCAGGTTGTAATTTCAATCTTCCCTTACTGGATTGTCTTGCCAACTCAAAAATGGAAGAATCGATTTTGTCGGTAAAAATTTTTCTACCAATAAATTGTGTTTGCTCATCATCTGTCAATTCTGGCGTTTCATCAAAATCATACTTTTCCATCATTTAATCCTTTTTAAAATTTTTCAAAACCTAGCTTTGCTTAACAGGCAACGCTTCAGGCATCACCATCCCCAATGAAATAATATATTTCAAAGCATCGTCCACGCTCATATCCAGCTCGCGGATGTCGTGGCGGCGCACCATAATATAGTAACCGCCCGTAGGATTGGGCGTGGTCGGCACATACACGGAAACATATTCATCTTGTTCGGGCAACGCATTGGCTACTGCTTGCGGCAGGTTGCCCGAAATAAAGGCAATCGTCCAAATATCGGGCTGCGGAAACGGTACCAACACGGGCGTTTTAAACGAACGGCTGTTGTCCGACAACAAGGATTCGGATACTTTTTTTACACTGGAATAAATGGATTTCACCACGGGAATGCGCCCCAGCAGCGAATCCCAGCCTTCCAAAATTTTTCGCCCCAATACGTTGGCTGCCAAAATACCGGTAATAAACAGCAGCACCACCGCCACCAGCACACCCATGCCCGGAAAGGTAAAACCGATGTATTTGGCAGGCTGCCACTGGCTGGGAATCAGGGCAATCAGGCGGTCGCCCATGTTTACAATATAGGTAAGCACCCAAATGGTTACGGCGATGGGCAGCCATACCAATACACCGGTAATCAAATATCTTTTTACGGCTTTGCCGATGCCGAAACCGTTGTCTGCCATAGTGTCTCTGTGTTTGGTTTACAAATAAAAAACGGAAACGGGCGATTATACCCGTTTCCGCCCGCTTGTGGCGCATTGCGGCAGCACCGCCGCCGCAAAAAGCGCGGATTCGGGTTTAAATCCCATCCCAATCCTGAAACATCAGCCCGATGCCGATGCCTGTCTGTTTGTGGTTGTAGTCGCTCAAGTTTTCGCCATAGCCGTGAAAACCCTGCACATAAGCCTTTAATTTACCTTTAATCGGAAAGGCATAATCCATCTGTACGGCACCGCGACCGCGACGGGTATTGTAACGCACGGTGGACGTTAGACTCTGTTTATCGTTAAAACGGTAGGCAAATTTGATGTCGCCATAGCCCATATAACGTCCGATATCGGGGTTGTCGTCCTGTTGGTCTTTTTTATCAATACGCAGCCACCAGCGCGGTATTACGCTGAGTTTGCCCCATTCCATACCTGCCATCAGATACGCACGGTTCCATGAACGCGACAGGGGACGGCTTTGCCCGTTAGACTGATGGACGATGCCCGCACCCAACATCCGCAGCTTTCCACCCCAAGGCAAACGCGATTTTACCGGCTGGGTCAGGAAAAACTCGGGCATATAATCGGTGTTGCGGAACGGCGCGGATTTGCGCCCCTGATTGAAAATCTGCCAGTTGGATTGCTGGGTATAACCAAACCACAAATCGGCGCGGGTTTTAAACAAATCTTCCATTATCTTGGTTTTGAACGAAATCTGCATTTTGGTTTCCAAGCGTTTCTGCTGGGCTTGGATTTCGTTGTTCACCGTGCCGCGGGTGGGGGAATACGGACGGTAATTGGGGCTGCTGTTGTACCACGCGGGCAGGATATAAGTGGGCTGGTGCTCGCGTATGGTCAGCAGTCCTTCGGCGCTGTTGGCATCCAAATCATACAAATCGCTCAAAGGCGTGTATGCGGGCATCACTTTTTCTGCCAACACAATTTGCGGGCTGCGGCTTTCTTTGCTGGCGATATAGCTTTGTTCCAAATCCAAAGGGGTTTTGTGCAGGTTTTCCACAGACGGGGTGGCGGCAAGGATTTCAGGACTGCTGACGGCTGCCGTTTCGCTATCGGCAAACAGGCGGTCAAAACACGCCAAGCGTTTGTTACGGTCAGACAAGGAAGTGCAGCTTTGCACATCGGCAGGAAGCACACCTTTTTTATCGGGTGTTTGCGCCTGCGCCATCTGCTGCCAAGCCACCAGCAGCGACACCGGCAAAAGTAAAGCACGGGGTTTGCTCATGATAAAACACTCCAATTAACAGATTGGTTTAGGGCTTGTCCCTAGTAAACAAAACATCACTCTGCCTGAATCTTAACCGATACGGGCACACCGGCAAACAAACAAACCGTACAACAGCGGCAACTGTTGTACGGAATACCAAATGCCGTATTAGGGCGTGTCCCTATCTACTTATGCGACAGTATTTTTGGCACAAATCCGTGTCTGCCGCGTTAAAAATCCTTGCAAGGTGTCCACAACCTTGCGCGGATTTTTACTCAAAAAACCGCTCAACAAAGCAAATAGGGACACGCCCTAACCCGCAGGTTTATTTGGCAGGCACGATTTTGGCTTTTTGTCCCAAAGCATCTACCGCCGCATCCCAATGGATTTGATGCAGGTTTTGTTCGATTTCGGGTTTGAGTGCCTCAAACGCGGGCAATTGCACTTTGCGTTTGTCGTTCACATACAAAATCAAACCGATATTGCCTTCTTGCAGCGGCGATGGGGTGTACTGTCCCTTACCTAAGCCCGATACTGCCTGATACACGGTCGGATTTTGTTCTTTCAGGTTTTTCAAAGGCATGTATTCGGGGTCAATACCGCCTGTTTGTTTGGCATCGGCACGCAGGCTGTATTTTACCGCCACTTCAGAAAACTTTTTCTTGGCTTTCAGTTCTTTTAAAGCGGCGCGTGCCTGCTCCGCCTTATCGGTTACAATCAAACCCAGCTGTACTTCTTCGCTGTTGCGGTAATAATCGGCAATGCGCTGGTATTGTTGGCGCAATTCGGCATCGCTAATGGGATTTTTACGCGCAATATCCAAAGCATAAGCCCGCATCAATAAATGATTGCGGTAATCTGCCCAATTTTGCTGAAAGTTTTTGTCTTTGTCCAAGCCTTCGGCTTTGAGGGCTTTAAGGGCTTCGGATTCCATTTTTTGATAATCGCTGCCCTTGTCCAGTTTTAACCGTTTGGCTTCTTGCGTAACCAGCGTTTCAATAATCAGCTCGCGGGTGATTTCGTTGCGCAGTTCGGGTCCGTCCTGAATCTGACCGTTGCTGTTGGCTTGGAAAATTCGGGCGCGGCGTTCAACGTCTTTGCTGTCCACAGGCGTGCCGTTTACCGTTACCACCGTTTGGGCGGAAAGGGCGGCAGACACCAGCAAAAGAGCCGTTGCCGCTGCCTTTTGGTACAAACGCATTTTCATGTTCAACCTTTCTTTCAATTCATTAAGATAATTAGTTCATTTAAGATAATTAGGAACAAATTTTGACAAAACACGGCATTATAAACCAAAAAACTCGGCAGGCGTTTTTGCCGTCAGCGACAGCGCGTGAATGCGCCCTTGTGCAAACGCTTCCTGCAAACGCTGCTGCACCATGCGCTGCCGCGCCAGCCGCGATACGCCTTCAAAATGTGTACTGACCACAGTCAGCGCGTAATGTCCGCCGCCACGGTTGCCCGCGTGTCCGATGTGCAGGTGGCTGTCGTCGCGGAATTCAAACACTTCGGGCGACAAATCTGCCAAGCACTGCGCCATTTCGCGTTCCATGTGTTCGGCTTCATTCATCAGGAAACACTTTCACATAAGGGCGAATCATCACTTCGGCATACACGCCCGCATCTACATAAGGGTCGTTTTGAATCCATGCTTCGGCGGCGTCCAAATCATCAAAATCGGCGATAATCAAACTGCCCGATACCGTACCGTCTTGGCTGTCGGGCATGGGCGTGGGACCTGCGGTAAACAGGCGGTTTTGCGCCTGCAATTCGCGCAAACGCGCCAAATGGGCTTCACGCGCTTGGGCGCGGGCTTCGCCGCTGTTATCATTATCGGTGGCAAGAAAAACGTACAACATTGTTTATTTGTCCTGTGTTTTGGGCAGATGGCGCATAATGTACACGCCCTGCGCGATGGAAAAAACCAGCGTAATCGGCAGGTAAACGTAAAATTTAAAATCTACCCAAAACGCTTCGCGCTCTGGGGTAAACGGATAGGCAATCGCCAAATTGACCACGCCCATCACAAAGAAAAATCCCGCCCACGCATACGATAGGCGTGTCCATACGTTTTCGGGCAAGCTTAATTCGCTGCCCATCAGCATTTTTAAGCCGTTTTTGCCCATAAACTGACACACCAACACGGCAATGGCGCTAATCCAGCAGATAACGGTGGTTTTGAGCATAATATAGACGGAATCTTTCAATAAAATGGTGGCGCCGCCAAATACCACCACCACAATCAGGCTCACCCACTGCATGGCACTTAAAGTTTTGGTTTTCCACCATGTGTAGGCAGCTTGTGCCAAGCCGATAACCACGGCAACGGCAGTCGCTGCCACCATGTCTTTGGTTAGGGAATAGGTAATAAAAAACAAAAATAATGCTAAAAAGTCGCTGAGTGCTTTCACAAATCTTCCTTGAACTGAAAATTATTTTACGGATAAACGGCAGCCGCTGCCGCACACGCTTTAGCACGGCATCATAGCAGTGTTTGGGGTTTTGTTACAGTCTGTCTGTTTTGTTGGCAATTGGTTACACACTGTTTTGCACCGCGCCAAACGGGACAAACGTCCGCATATCCGCACATTCGGGCGATTTTTGCCTGCAATTTTACGGTTTTGGCTGCTGCCGCAAGCGGCAGGTGCAGACAAAATACCCTGTGTTGTTTTGTGCTTTTGGGTTAAGCGGTGTTAAACAAAACGCGTTTTTTACTTGGCAGACAAGCCAGTAACCCGCTATCATAACGCCTATTTGCAATCAACCAAGAAACCGGTATCCCGGATGGGAGATAAATTTTGAATACCAATATCAAGATCATTGTTGCTTCCGTATCGTTGGCGGCATCGGTTAGCGCATGGGGGGCAATGGGCGGGCTGAACGTGCGTTCCCATTTGGGCGAGCCTTTTGCCGGCAGCATTACCGTAAGCGGCGATGAGGCCAAAGCTTTGATGGAAGGCGGCAGGCTGAGCGTTTCGGGCGGGGTGCGCGGCAGTGTTTCCAAAAACGGTAACGGTACGGTAACGGTACATCTGCGTTCTGCCACACCGGTACACGAACCGGTATTGTCGTTTACCGTGAGCGCAGGTCAGCAAACGCGCCAATACACGGCATTGCTGGACCCGCCGCGCTACAAACCCGCCAAACCCAAAGCCGAACCCAAGCCCAAACCGGAAAAACCCCGCGCCGAAGCGAAACCTTCTGCCGAAAAAGGGGTAAAAGTACCGATTAACCAAGATTTTATTGAAAAGAAAAAAACCGAAAACGATAGCCAGCCCAAAGCGACACCCAGCGAAAAAACCAAAACCCGCGCACAAGAAAAAGCCGAACGAAAACCCGCCGCCGAGCCGCAACAGCGCAACGCGGAAACGGCAAAAGTGAAAAAACCGAGCAAAGCCGCGGTAACGCCGCGCCGCCACCGTGCATATGCGGGCGAAAAACTGGCAGATATTGCGGCACGTTACCGTCCGCACAATATGAGCCAGCAAACCGCCATGCGTGCTTTGGTGATGGCAAATCCGCGCGCGTTCCGCCACGGCACCACCGTGCGCCGCAGCGTTACCCTGTATATCCCCACTGAAGCACAATGGCATGTGTATGCACAACGGGCAGCGCAGCAGCAACAGTCTGCCGCCGCGCCGCAACACCGTGCCGCACCTGCCCCGCGTCCGATACCTGCGCCTGCCGCGCCCGCACCGCAACCGAATGCAGTTGCGCCGTCTTCGGTGGCACCGGTAACGCCGCCGCAACCGAGTGTGGCACCGCCGCCGCCCCCACCTCCCCCACCGCCGCCGCCTCCCCCGCAGGAAACGGTGCCGCAAGAGGCTTCGCCGCCGCCGCAAACCGCAGCTTCGGTTAATGACGCGCCCAATGCCGTATCGTCTGCCGCCGCTTCCGCACAAACTCCCCCAACAGTGTCGGATGCCGCTTCTGCCACTGCTGCCGTGTCGGACACCGCTTCATCAGACGTATCTGCCGCCGTGGTGCCGCCGCCCGTCCCCACTCCGCCGCCTGTTGCCAACAACGGCGCATCGGAAGTGGTGGAAGAAGAAGGTGAAGAAAGCGACAATACCCTGATGTGGGCGATGGCGGGCGCAGGTGCGCTTGCCGTAGGCGGTTTGGTGGCAGGCGGTTTGCTGCTGATGCGCCGCCGCCGTCAGCAAGGCGGTAATGATGCTTCCGCATACGCCCCTGATGATGATTACATTGATGATGACGATGTCATTATCGATGGTGATGATGACGACCAATGGGATGTGGATAAAGAGCCTTCCAGCACCGCCCAACGCGCCAAAGACGATTTGTCCCGCGCCCGCGCTGCGGTAGAATCACACGGCAGCACCGCAGCAGCCGCTGCTGTGGGCGCGGCAGGTGCTGCCGCCACTGCCGATTATGTTGCCGAAGAAGACGACGGCGTGTTCTTCGGTTCAGACAGCCCCGCCCAAACCGATGCCGCCGCACCTGCTGCCGATGCGGACGACAATTGGGATTGGCTGGAAGGTGCAGGCAAAACCCATGCCGCGCCTGCCGACAGCGGCAACGATTTTGAAGTGGACGACTGGTCTTTGGAAAAAGAAGGCACGTCAGACGGCTTGGGCAGCGATTTTGAAGTAGATGATTGGTCGGTAGAAAAAGAAAACGCTGCCGCTGCCGCCCCGAATCTTGCCAAAGAAAACGAATTTGTCGTCAGCGATGACGAATTCGGCGATTTTGGTGACTTTGGCGATTTCAATTTGGACGACAGCCCCGCGCCTGCCGCACCCGCTGCCACACCCGCACCCGCCGCCGATGACAGCTTGGGCGATTTTGGCGACTTCGGCGATTTCAATTTGGACGATATTCCCGCCGCCCCTGCAGCAGCCGCTGCCGCCCCCGCCATGGACGATTTGGACGCTTTCGCCCAATCCGCACTGGAAGGCTTGGACAGTTTTGAACTGCCCGATGCCGCACAGCCGCAACAACCGCACGTTTCATCCGTATCCGTGCCGAGCCAAAATTCCGGTTTTGCCGATTTGTCTTTTGATTCTTTAGACGATTTGGTACTGGAAGACACCCCTGCTGCGCCCGCGCCTGCCGATGATTTGGATTCGCTTGCCGATGCCGCCTTGCAGGATTTGGACTCGTTTGAGCTGCCCCCGCCCGACAGCGTGGATATGTCCGCCATGCCCGACAACAGCGGTTTGGACGGTTTGTCGTTTGACGATTTCAGCCTGCCCGAAACACCCGCCGCCGCGCCTGCCGCTGCAGACGATTTGGACGCGCTTGCCGCTGCCGCATTGGACGGCTTGGATTTGCCCGGCATGGATGATTTGCCTGCCGCCCCACAACAAGCAGCCGACACTTCCCTGCCCGATTTTGGCGATTTGGACTTCAGCGGTTTGGACAGTTTGGTGGAAGAAAAACCCGCCGCCGCCCCCAGCACCGCTGCTGCCCCCCCAGCAGACGATTTGCCCGATTTCGCCCTGAACGACATCGAAACCGCCGCCATCGGCGCTGCGCCTGCCTTGGACGACTTGGACTTTAGCGGCTTGGATGCTTTCGTTACCGATACCCCCCCCGCACCCAAGCCCGCCGCACCCGCTGCCGAACCTGCCGCAGCCGCCGTCGCCGATATGGATTTTGGCGATTTCAGCGATTTTGACTATGGCGACACCGTGGTAACCACCCCACCCGCCCAAGCCGATTTCGGCGCAGCCGAGCCGTTTGAGCAGCCTGCCGACAAACCCAATAGCGACACCGGTTTGTCTTCCCTGCTGGACGAAAAACTCGCCGCCAAACTCGCCGATTTGAACATGGCAGACGTACTGACCCCCGTCAGCAATGCCACGCCCAAACTGGTGGTGGAAACCCCCGAAACCCATTTGGACAGCGCGGCAGACAATGGCTTGGCAGATTTTGACTTAAGCCTGCCCGACGACAGCGAGCATGAATTGGATGCCGTGGACCGCGTGTTGGCAAATCAAGCCGCCACCGCCATGGGCGACGCCCTGCCCGAAGAAGAATCGTGGTTAAACGATTTGGACAGCCTGCACATCGCCGAAGACGACTTTGCCGCCAACGGTAACGGCAACGGCAGTACCGATTTGACCGAATTGGAAAACTTTGATGCCAATTGGGGGGCAGACGACGAACCTGCATTGTCCAATGTCGGTTTCGTTTCCGAAGCCGTAGGCACAGAAGAACCGCAGGAAGCCAAATTGGAGCTGGCGAAAATGTATGTGGAAATTGAAGACCTGTCCGCCGCACGGGAAACCTTGGGCGAACTGGTTGCCGAATCCAGCGGCGAAGTGAAAGCCGAGGCCGAACGCCTGTTGGCACAACTGGGTTAATTTTCCGTTTTGCCGCGCCCGAAGCCCACAAGGTTTCGGGCGCGTTGTTATTCATATAAGGTGTTAAATATTTGTGCAATAAGGTTAAATACCGCTAAACAGATTGTTGCGCCACCACACTTGCGGTATATTCCGCCATCAAACCAAACCTT
The DNA here is from genome assembly GCF_014054725.1 of Conchiformibius steedae. Classification (NCBI taxonomy): domain Bacteria; kingdom Pseudomonadati; phylum Pseudomonadota; class Betaproteobacteria; order Neisseriales; family Neisseriaceae; genus Conchiformibius; species Conchiformibius steedae. Next base: position 1,708,482 of record NZ_CP059563.1, read on the forward strand.
GTTTCAAACAAGAAAGGAATCATCATGAAAAAACTGACTTTAAGCGCGGCACTGGCTGCCATGCTTGCCGTATCGGGCTGCGCCAATACCGATGTATATGGTGGCAATGTTTACCGTGGCAATCAAGCCAAAGAAATGCGTAACATCAGCTACGGTACCATCGTATCGGTGCGCCCCGTGCAAATCCAAGCCCCCCATTCGGGTGCGGTCGGGTCGCTTGGCGGCGGGATTATCGGCGGTATTGCCGGCTCATCGGTGGGCGGCGGACGCGGCAGTGCCATTATGGGTACGGTAGGCGCGATTGCCGGCTCGCTGCTGGGCAGCAAATTGGAACAAAAAGCCGCTTTGGTCAATTCTTTGGAAATGGTTATCCGCAAAGACGACGGCAATGAAATCGTGGTGGTACAAAAACAAGAAGCAGGCTTTACCCCCGGACGGCGTGTGCGTATTGTCGGCAATGCTTCCGATGTGAATGTTTCGCCCATGTAAATCCCGCAAAAAAATCCCGCCCAATCATCATGATTCGGCGGGATTTAAGTTCAGCAATCAAAATTAGTGGCGGAAATGGCGCACGCCCGTTACCACCATTGCCATGCCGTGTTCGTCTGCAGCGGCAAACACTTCTTCATCGCGCACCGAACCACCGGGGTGAATCACCGCCTTAATGCCTTGTTCAGCAATCACATCCACACCATCACGGAACGGGAAAAACGCATCGGAAGCCGCGCACGCGCCTTGCAAATCAAAACCGCCATCCTGCGCCTTACGCGCCGCAATGCGCGTAGAATCCACACGGCTCATCTGACCCGCGCCAATGCCGTAAGTCTGTCCACCCTTACCAAACACAATCGCATTGGATTTCACAAACTTGGCAACATTCCACACAAACAGCAAATCCTGCCATTCCTGCTCGGTAGGTTGGCGTTTGGACACCACTTTCACGTCTTCACGCTGTAAACGGTGCAAATCGGGTGATTGCAGCAACAAACCGCCGCCCACACGTTTCAATTCAAAACGGTTCGCCCCCGCCGCCAAAGGAATTTCCAACACACGCACATTTTTCTTATTGGCAATCAGCTCTTTGGCAGCATCGGTAAACTTCGGCGCCATCAGCACTTCCAAAAACTGCCCCGTTACCGCTTCCACCGTATCGGCATCCACTTCGCGGTTAAACGCAATAATGCCGCCAAATGCGCTGGTGGTATCCGTTGCAAACGCCAATTTATACGCATTCAAGGGCGTATCCGCCACCGCCACGCCGCAAGGATTGGCGTGTTTGACAATCACACAAGCAGGCGCATCAAACGACTTAACCGCTTCCCAAGCGGCATCGGCATCGGCAATATTGTTATAAGACAATTCCTTACCTTGCAACTGCGTGTAAGCACTCAAGCTGCCCGCCGCAGGATAAACATCGCGGTAAAACGCCGCGTGCTGGTGCGGATTTTCGCCATAACGCATTTCCTGAACTTTCAACCAGCTTTGGTTAAACTGCGCGGGAAACGTCCCGATTTGCGGCTCGCCGTCCAATTTATCAGGCGAAACACTGGTTAAATAATTGGAAATCATGCCGTCATACTGCGCCGTGTGGCTAAACGCCTTGCACGATAGCGCAAAACGGGTTTTTTCCGACAATTTGCCGTCATTTTCGCTCATTTCGGCGACAATCGGCTCAAAATCGCCGTTATCGGTTACAATGGCAACGTGTTTCCAGTTTTTCGCGGCGGAACGCACCATAGTCGGTCCGCCGATATCAATGTTTTCCACCGCATCTTCCAGCGTACAGCCCGGTTTGGCAATGGTCGCCGCAAACGGATACAGGTTCACACACACCAAATCAATATTGCCGATGCCGTGTTCCGCCATTTTTTCAACGTGTTCACCCACATCGCGCCGCCCCAAAATCCCGCCGTGGATTTTCGGGTGCAGGGTTTTCACACGTCCGTCCAGCATTTCGGGAAATCCCGTATAATCAGCCACTTCAATCACGGGAATATCGTTATCGGCAAGCAGCTTGGCAGTGCCGCCCGTAGAAAGGATTTCCACCCCCAGCTCGTGCAAAGCGCGGGCAAATTCTACCGCCCCCGTTTTGTCGGACAAACTGATTAAAGCGCGTTGGATTTTCGGCATAAAATATTCCTTATCAACATCAACAAATTACAGATAAAACAAAAACCATTCCATTCAACAGATACCACCTATCTACCGATTGCTTATTCTACTAATAAGCCCTGTTCTGCCAGTTTCTTACGCAGCGTATTGCGGTTCAAGCCCAATATCCGTGCTGCCTGCGACTGGTTGCCGCCGCACATGTTCAGCACATAGCCCAATAGCGGACGTTCCACCTGCAACAACACCATCGCATACACATCAGACGGATTTTCCCCTTGCAAATCATGAAAATACTTATCCAAATTTTGCTCAATACATTGGGCGATATCGGGAAGCTGGGACATGGCGCGGCAAAAAAATTCAAACTGCTTATTTTAGCCTGTTTTTATCCAAAACGCAGCCGCATCACGCGCCTACTTTACATAAGGCATTGTTTTGCAAAAAAAGTGTATGGATATGTAAATCACATCACACAATTGGCATAAAAATTCACTTTTATTAAAAAACCAGCATATTTATGGCAAACCACCGCATTATACTTGTCAATCAGACAATAAATTTCGTATAGTTTGCCTACGCCGCATTACACCCGTTTCAACAGGTGTTTTGAATTCGGTTTCACAAGAAAAATCTTCACATTACCTACACTTGGAGCTTCATTTATGAGCAATTACCAGCAAACCGTTCAATCTGCCGCCGCCTTAACCGATGCACAAGGCGCAAGCTGGGCAGCCATCAATCCCGAATACGTTGCCCGTATGCGCCTGCAAAACCGTTTCAAAACGGGTTTGGACATCGCCAAATACACCGCCGCGATTATGCGCCGCGACATGGCGGAATACGATGCCGATTCAGCCAATTACACCCAATCTTTGGGCTGCTGGCACGGTTTTGTCGGACAGCAAAAGCTGATTTCCATCAAAAAACATCAAAAAAGCACCAATAAGCGTTATCTCTACCTGTCTGGTTGGATGGTAGCCGCGCTGCGTTCCGAGTTTGGCCCCCTGCCTGACCAATCCATGCACGAAAAAACTTCTGTGCCTGCGCTGATTGAAGAGCTGTACACTTTCCTGCGCCAAGCCGATGCGCGTGAACTGGATTTGCTGTTTACCGCTTTGGACAACGCCCGCGCCGCAGGCGACAAAGCCAAAGAAGAAGAATTGCTGAACCAAATCAACAATTACGAAACCCATGTTGTGCCGATTATCGCCGATATTGACGCGGGTTTCGGTAATGCCGAAGCCACTTATCTGCTGGCGAAAAAAATGATTGAAGCGGGCGCGTGCTGTATTCAAATTGAAAACCAAGTGTCTGATGAAAAACAATGTGGTCACCAAGACGGCAAAGTAACCGTTCCGCATGTGGACTTTTTGGCGAAAATCAATGCCGTGCGTTACGCATTCTTGGAATTGGGCGTCGATGACGGCGTGATTGTGGCGCGTACCGACTCTTTGGGCGCAGGCTTGACCAAGCAAATCGCATTTTCTGCCGAAGAAGGCGATTTGGGCGACCAATACAACAGCTTCTTGGAAGGTGAAGAAATCACCGACATCAGCCAAATCAAAGCGGGCGATGTGGTGGTGCGTACCAACGGCAAAACCATCAAGCCCACCCGTTTGGCAAGCAATCTGTTCCAATTCCGCAAAGGCACAGGCGTGGAGCGCGTGGTGCTGGACTGCATCACTTCGCTGCAAAACGGCGCGGATTTGCTGTGGATTGAAACCGAAAAACCGCATATCGGTCAGATTAAAGAAATGGTGGACAAAATCCGCGAAACCATTCCCAATGCCAAATTGGTGTACAACAACAGCCCGTCCTTTAACTGGACCTTGAATTTCCGTCAGCAAGTGTTTGATGCGTGGAAAGAAGCAGGCAAAGATGTATCGGCTTACGAGCGCGACAAGCTGATGAGCGCGGATTATGACGACAGCGAATTGGCGAAAGAAGCGGACGAGAAAATCCGTACTTTCCAAAAAGACGCTTCGGCACAAGCAGGTATCTTCCATCACTTGATTACCCTGCCCACTTACCATACTGCTGCGCTGTCTACCGACACTTTGGCAAAAGGCTACTTCGCCGAAGAAGGTATGCTGGCTTATGTGAAAAACGTTCAGCGTCAGGAAATCCGCAACGGCATCGCCTGTGTGAAACACCAAAATATGGCGGGTTCGGACATCGGCGACAACCACAAAGAGTATTTTGCCGGTGAAGCCGCACTGAAAGCGGGCGGTAAAGACAATACGATGAACCAGTTTGCCTGATCAACCGCGGGGTATGCCAAACACAGGCATACCCCGTTTTTTTCAAATTGTTCAATCCCCTATCTTACTTCCCTTCCCTGCAAACAGGGAAGGGAAGCCAGTTTGAAAAAGGAATTTCAAATGACCCAACACTACACCCCCGCCGCAGGTTTGCAAGTAGAAACCCATTTATATGATTTTGTGCAAAATGAATTGCTGGCACAGCATCCGAATGTTAAAGCAGATGAATTTTGGGCGGATTTTGCCGCTTTGCTGAACGAATTTACCCCGCGCAACCGCGCCTTGCTGCAAAAACGCGATGAGATTCAGGCAAAAATTGATGCGTGGCACGCTGAAAACCCGCAATTTGATGCGGAAAAATACCGCGCATTCTTGCGCGAAATTGCTTATCTGCTAGATACGCCCGCGCCCTTCCAAATCGCCACAGAAAATGTGGACCGCGAATTGTCGGAACAGGCTGGTCCGCAACTGGTTGTGCCGATTAACAATGCGCGTTATGCCTTAAACGCCGCCAATGCGCGTTGGGGCAGCCTGTACGATGCGCTGTACGGCACCGATGCCATTCCCCAAGACGGCGAACTCGCCCCCGCCAAAGCCTATAACCCCAAACGCGGCGATGCCGTGATTGCTTTTGCGCGCCGCTTTTTAGATGAAAGCCTGCCTTTGGTTTCAGGCAGCCACAGCGATGTTTTGCGCTATTTTGTGCGCGACGGTGCGCTTCAGGCAGCCTTAAAAAACGGCAGCGAAAGCGGTTTGTGCCAACCGCAAAACTTTGTCGGCTACAACGGCTCAGCAGACGCACCCGATTCTTTACTGTTTTTGCACAACGGCTTGCATATTGATATTTTGATTGATAAAAACAGTCCTATCGGCGCACAAGACCCCGCAGGCGTGAAAGACATTATTTTGGAAGCGGCGTTGTCCACCATTATGGACTGCGAAGATTCCGTAGCGGCGGTGGACGGCGAAGACAAAACGCTGGTTTACCGCAACTGGCTGGGGCTGATGACGGGTACGCTCACCGAAGAAGTGGAAAAAAATGGCAAAACCTTTACCCGCAAACTGAATGCCGACCGCCCCTACACCACGCCCGACGGCTCAGGCAGCTTTACCCTGCCCGGACGCTCGCTGCTGTTTATCCGCAATGTCGGACACCTGATGACCACCCCCGCCGTGTTGGACGCAGAAGGCAATGAAATCCCCGAAGGCATTTTAGACGGCGTGATGACCGCGCTGATTGCCCCGTTTGACTTTGCCCGCAGCGAAAACAAAAACAGTCGCAGCGGTTCCGTGTACATCGTTAAACCCAAAATGCACGGTCCTGAAGAAGTGGCGTTTGCCAACGATTTGTTTGCCGCCATTGAAAAATTAACGCGCCTGCCCGCCAACACCCTGAAAATGGGCATTATGGACGAAGAACGCCGCACTTCGGCAAACTTGGCAGCTTGTATCCGTGCCGCACACGAGCGCGTGGTGTTTATCAATACAGGCTTTTTGGACCGCACAGGCGACGAAATCCACACTTCCATGAAAGCAGGCGCAGTGATCCGCAAAGGCGAAATGAAAGCCAGCAAATGGATTCATGCCTACGAAAACAGCAATGTACAAACAGGCGTGGACTGCGGCTTACCCAACAAAGCCCAAATCGGCAAAGGCATGTGGGCGATGCCCGATTTGATGGCGGAAATGCTGAAACAAAAAATCGGACACCCCAAATCAGGCGCAACCACCGCATGGGTACCTTCGCCCACCGCCGCCACCCTGCACGCCCTGCATTATCATCAAGTTAATGTTTTCCAAGTGCAAAAAGAACTGGCACGGCTGCCTGAAAACGCCCTGCAAGACGATTTGCTGACCATTCCGCTTGCTGCTTCAACCGATTGGTCAGACGAAGAAAAACAGCAGGAATTGGACAACAACTGCCAAGGTATTCTCGGCTATGTGGTGCGCTGGGTGGAACAAGGCGTAGGCTGTTCCAAAGTGCCTGATATTCACAATGTCGGACTGATGGAAGACCGCGCCACCCTGCGCATTTCCAGCCAACACATCGCCAACTGGCTGGCGCATGGTGTGGTGACACCCGAACAAGTACGCGCCACGCTGGAACGCATGGCAGCGGTGGTGGACGCGCAAAACGCAGGCGATGCCGCCTACACGCCGATGGTGGGACGTTTTGACAGTTCGCCCGCCTTTCAGGCAGCCTGCGATTTGGTATTTAAAGGCACGGAACAGCCCAACGGCTACACCGAACCTTTGCTGCACCATTGGCGGCGCGTAGCCAAAGCGCAGGGCTAAAAGCCAACGCAACCCACTTACCCCCTCCCCACTGGTGGGGAGGGATGGGGTGGGGAAAATAAAGGCAGCTTGGGTTAAAAACCCAACTGACTTAACTGAAAATTATTGTAATCGGCGTTAAAAAAGGGGACAGTTTAGACAAAAGCAGCATTTCTTTCATTCCGTTTATCGCACCTGAATTCAAGGAAAAATAATGAAAAAGTTTAATAAACAAAAAGCATTAGAACGTTTAAACCATATAGATGCCCATTTTAATTCAGGTTGGTTAAAAACGAACGATGTTCAATTTTGGGATAAGAAACTGTCCAATATTGAAAACTACAAATGGGGCTTTGTGCGATTACAAGGTTACTGTGTTTTACAAATCATGAGAAATTGGTTTCATTGTCATGATATAGAAGCAGTTAGAAAATATGCTTTTAATCATGTGAAATTGGATTATGTAGCTAATCAGCCTCCTTATAATTATATTGAAGGTATTTATATCACTAATGGTTTGTGGTGTTTGTTATCTAACCATCAAAAACTCATTGAGTGGTACTTAAATCTGGATAGATATTTCGGAGAAACTGCTAACAGTCCTAAATCAGTTGATTTTTGCAAAAGAAATTTTTTTCTTGCTTTGCGTGGCGATTGGGATTTATTAAAGCAAAGATGTGAAATGATTTTTAATACAGAGATTAAAAATTCTGTTATGAAAACCTTTTTGCCAGACTATGAATTTTATTTTGCTTTAGCTGATGGCGATACGGAAAAAATGCAAATAGCATTGTATGCGTTATTAGATGCTAGAAAATTTAACGGTAGGCGTAATTGGGAAAGTGGATACACCTTGGATTTAATTTATACTTTTGTGGTTTTATATACCAAATTGGCGTGGTATCACGGTTATCAAATCTATATTGATAGTGAATACATTCCAATGGAATGGATGGATATGACCCCTTTGGCATCATATCATAATGAATTTAATTTTATGAAGAATTATAATATATAATATAGAAAGCAAACATAGCAAGTAGCTTTGGTTGAAGCGTAGTATAAACCCAACTCACTTAATTTAATCAACAAACGCTGGGTTACTGCTACGCCTAACCCAGCCTGCCACGAATCCATTTAAATTTAAGGATAAAACCATGCTTCCCGAAACCACCAACATTACCGTATTAAATGAACATTTAAGACCTTTTCCTGAAGCAGAAGCTGTTTTTTGCCCCGAACAGGCTTGGTTATCCAAACACTTTATTCCTTTATTATCCATTGATTTGGCAGTATTCAATCCCGAATGGGCAGGCACAGTCGTGCATATGCTCAATCCGATTGAACCCTATGACTGCGTTATTGGCGATACAACAACGGAATACCATAATGAATTTACCTGCCCCAATTGGCTGGCATTTCGTTTAAACGATGACAACCGCTATGTTTTTTTAGGTCAGGAAGGCTATTTCCAGAATACACCGTTTCATAAAGTCAATACCTATTTACTGCAAAAGGAAGCGGAAATGCGGGAAAGCTACCAGCACGCCAAACAATTTTTTCAAGAACACGATCAATTACCTAACAATAATGCGTTTTTAGATGTTTTGGGTGGTGACTTCACAGATGACAACTGGTCAAGCGGCAGCCATATACCACCCTCTGCTTTTACCATTCCCTCCGAACCAGCTTTCTCACCACCGCACCCTGATTTTGAGGACTGGCTGATATATGATTTTTCAAACATAAGCTACCAAGGTAACCCCATGATTCATATTGCTGAAGTAGCAGGCTATAATTGGTGCTCAGACGGTGCAGATGCGATTATTTTGATGTATGAACCTGAAAGCAGAACTGTATTGTTTACCTTTAACTGGACTTGATTTGTTATCATGAACACCCCGCATCAAACCGCCGCCGCCATTCTCGCTGGCTTTAACAAACACTACACCCTGTTCCGCGCCAAATCCGCCGCCGCCAAAGCCCTGTTTGATGCGGGCGACTGGCACGGTATTCAGCAGCTTGGCACCGACCGCATTGAAATGTACGACAGCCGCGTAAACGAAACCGTTGCGCTGCTGCGCCAAAACCACCAGTCCGCCGCCGACAACTTGTGGGCGCAAGCCAAACGCGAATACATTGCCCTGCTGGTCAATCACCCTCAACCCGAACTGGCGGAAACCTTTTTTAATTCCGTATCCACCAAATTGCTGGACAAACGTTATTACAATAACGAACACCTGTTTCTCAAACCCGCCACCAGCACCGAATACATCGACAGCGACGAACCCACTTTCGTATCGTTCTATCCCAAAGAAGAAGGGCTGGCAGGCTGCCTGAAAAACCTGCTCTGCCATTTTAACTGGCAAACCCCGTTTGCCTGCATCAAACGCGACATTACCAATATCCTGCACGCCGCCCGCGACCACCTGCGCCGCCATCAAGAATGGCCGCCGCAAGAACTCAACCTGCATATTCAGGTGTTACACTCGCCGCTGTACCGCAACAAATCCGCCTATATTTTCGGCTGTATTATCAACGGCAACCATTCCCACCCCTTTGCCCTGCCCGTGGTGCACAACAGCCGTGGCAAGCTGGTGGTGGATGCCGCCCTGTTTGAACCGCAACAAATTTCCGTGCTGTTTTCCTTTGCCCGCAGCTATTTTCTTGCCGATATGCCCGTTCCCAGCAGCTATGTGCGCTTTTTACGCAAAATGCTGCCGATGCGTAACAACGGCGATTTTTACACCCTTTTGGGCTTGCACAAACAGGGTAAAAACATCTTTTGGCGCGAATTTTTGCAACACCTGCGCCATTCAGACGACAAATTTATCCTTGCCCCCGGTATTAAAGGGCTGGTGATGACCGTGTTTACCCTGCCCTCGTTTCCCTATGTTTTTAAAGTAATTAAAGACGTTTTTGGTGCAAATAAAGATTTTGACCGCGAATACGTCCGCCAAAAATACCTGCTGGTAAAAAAACACGACCGTGTTGGGCGCATGGCGGATACGATGGAATTTTCCAATGTTGCCCTGCCCAAATCGCGTTGCAGCGAAGCCTTTTTGCAGGAAATGCGCCAGCTTGCCCCCAGCCAAATGGAAGAATCGGAAGATTGGGTCGTGATTAAGCACGTTTATATTGAATACCGCCTGAAACCCTTGAATTTATTTATGCAATCCGCCGAACCCGAAGCCAAAGCCGCCGCCGTGATTGATTACGGTTTTGCCCTGAAAGAGCTGGCTTCCGCCAATATTTTCCCTGGCGATATGCTGTATAAAAACTTTGGTATGACCCGTTTCGGGCGTGTGATTTTTTACGATTACGATGAAATTGAATACATGACCGATTGCAACTTCCGCCGCATTCCGCCTGCACCCAATCCCGAAATGGAAATGTCGGGCGAAGTGTGGTATCCCGTGCATAAAGGCGATGTTTTCCCTGAAGAATTTGCGCCGTTTTTGCTGGGCGAACCCGATGTGCGTCAAGTATTTATGCAGCATCACGCCGATTTGCTCACGCCCGAATTTTGGCAAAATAAAAAAGAACGCCTGCAACGCGGCGAATTGGACGATTTTTATCCCTATCCGCAATCGGTGCGCTTTAAGCCTGCGGAAGTGGCAGAAGGCTTGGTCGATAATACAGACGTTTAAAAAAACAACAGGCTGCATCAAAATGCAGCCTGTATGATTTTAAACTTGGCTTAACGTTTGCTGATTTGGTCAAACACACCGCCATCGGCAAAATAGGTTTTCATGATTTCATCCCACGAACCGAATACATCGTTGGCACGGAATGTTTCCACTTTCGGAAAACGGTCGGCAAATTTTGCTAACACTTCGGGCTTGGCAGGACGCAGATAATTTTCTGCCGCCAATGCTTGTGCTTCGTCTGACCACAAATACGCCAAATAGGCTTTGGCGGCTTCGCCAGTGCCTTTTTTCTGGCTAACGCTTTGCACCACCGCCACAGGACTTTCTGCTGCCACCGAATATTTGGGATAAACAATCTCAAAACCGTCTTCACCAAACTGCTTGGCGGTTAAATTGGCTTCATTTTCAAAGGTAATCAACACATCGCCAATTTTGCGCTGCACAAATGTGGTGGTTGCGCCGCGCCCGCCTGCTTCCATTACCGCAGCATTGGCAAACAGTTTGCGGACAAAATCTTTCGCTGCATCATGCTGATTGCCCGATTGTTTTAATGCGTGTCCGTAAGCCGCCAAAAACGTATAACGCCCGTTACCTGCCGTTTTCGGGTTGGCCAACACCAGCGACACCCCGTTTTTCGCCAAATCGTCCCAATCGCGGATGTTTTTCGGATTGCCCTTGCGTACCAAAAATACAGTTGTACTGCCAAAAGGCACAGCCTGATTGGGAAACGCCTGCTGCCAATCAGCAGCCACCAAGCCTTTGTTTTGCAATAATTCAATATCAGAACTTTGGTTCATGGTTACTACATCGGCCTGCAAACCATTGGCAACCGATAAAGCCTGTTTGCTGGAACCGCCGTGCGACTGCTGAACGTCTATCGCGCCATGTTTTTGTTGATAATGTTTCACAAACAACGGATTGTATTGCTTATAAAAATCACGCATCACATCATACGACACATTCAGCAATTGCACTTGTGCGCCATCTTTGCCCGAAGCAGCCTGATTGCCGCCCTGTCCGCCATCGCCGCACGCTACCAACCATACCACCGCTGCCGCTGCCCAAAAAGATTTTTTCCACATGCTTACTTCCTTTGTACACAGTAAAATACGCCGCCCATCTTAACGGGACAGCGCATTTTTGGGAAAGAACATCGGGCTTATTACTAAAGACATTCAAGTTATAAAACAAATAGGGACACGCCCTAGCCCACGAGTAGAAATTATCCTTTTTCCAATAAAATCCTGTCCCGCAAAGCATGAATTTGGTCGCGCAATACCGCCGCTTCTTCAAACTGCAAATCCCGCGCCGCTTGCTGCATGGCTTTTTCCAAACGCGCCATTTCTTTTAAGGCATCGTCTTCGCTGATTACCTTGCCAGACAACGGGTCTGCACAGTTTTTAGCGGGGGCATCATCGTGATACACGCCGTCAATCAAATCTTTAATTTGCTTGTTGATTTGCTGCGGTGTGATGCCGTGTGCCTGATTAAACGCCTTTTGTTTGTCGCGGCGGCGTTCGGTTTCGTCTATGGCGGATTGCATGGAATCGGTGATTTTATCGGCATACAAAATCGCCACGCCGTTCACATTCCGCGCCGCACGTCCGATGGTTTGAATCAGGCTGCGGTGCGAGCGCAAAAAGCCTTCCTTATCCGCATCCAAAATCGCCACCAGTGACACTTCGGGAATGTCCAAGCCTTCGCGCAGCAGGTTAATCCCCACCAGCACATCAAATACACCCAAACGCAAATCGCGAATAATTTCAACCCGTTCCACCGTATCAATATCGCTGTGCAAATAGCGCACTTTCACGCCCAACTCGCCGTAATATTCGGTAAGCTGTTCCGCCATGCATTTGGTTAAAGTGGTTACCAACACGCGCTCGCCCTTGTCGCTGCGGGCGCGGATTTCCGCCAGTAAATCATCAACCTGTGTGGCAACGGGACGGACAATAATTTGCGGGTCGAGCAAACCTGTGGGGCGCACGACTTGTTCCACCACCTGACTGGCGTGTTCGGCTTCGTATTGCGCGGGCGTGGCGGAAACAAACACGGTTTGCGGCATAATCCGTTCAAATTCATGGAATTTTAGCGGACGGTTATCACGCGCAGACGGCAGCCTGAAACCGTAATCCACCAAATTTTGTTTACGCGCGGCATCGCCTTTGTACATCGCGCCGATTTGCGGCACGGTAACATGGCTTTCATCAATAAACATCAAGGCGTTACGCGGCAGATAATCCAGCAGCGTGGGCGGCGGTTCGCCTTCCGCCTTGCCCGAAAAGTGGCGTGAGTAGTTTTCAATGCCTTTGCAAAAACCCATTTCATACAGCATTTCCAAATCAAAACGGGTGCGCTGTTCAATGCGCTGCTGCTCTACGGGGCGATTTTCTTGGGTAAAAAAATCAATGCGTTCACGCAATTCGGCTTTAATGGCTTCGCAGGCGCGTAATACGGTATCGCGCGGGGTAACGTAGTGGCTGGACGGAAACACGGTATAACGCCCGATACGCCGAATCGGGCTGCCTGAAAGCGGGTCAAATAAATCCAAACGTTCAATTTCGTCATCAAACAGGCTGATGCGTAAGGCAATATCGGCGTTTTCGGCGGGGTAAATATCGATGCTGTCGCCGCGCACGCGGAAACTGCCGCGTTTAAAATCCATCTCGCCGCGCTCGTACTGCATGGACACGAGAATTTTAACAATGTCTTCCCGCGCCAAGATATCGCCTTCTTTTACCGACAAAATCATTTGCTGGTATTCGCGCGGGTCGCCGATGCCGTAAATGGCGGACACGGTGGCGATAATGACTACGTCGTTGCGCGTCATCAGGTTTTTGGTGGCGGAAAGGCGCATCTGTTCAATGTGTTCGTTGATGGCGGAATCTTTTTCAATAAACAGGTCGCGACTGGGAACGTAGGCTTCGGGCTGGTAATAATCGTAATAGGAAACAAAGTATTCGACGGCGTTGTCGGGGAAAAATCCGCGCATTTCGGCGTAAAGCTGGGCGGCAAGGGTTTTGTTGTGCGCCATAATAATGGCGGGTCGTCCGCTTTGGGCAATCACGTTTGCCATGGTGTAGGTTTTGCCCGAACCGGTTACGCCGAGCAGGGTTTGCGCCGATAAGCCGTCTGCCAAACCTTCCAATAAGGCGGCAATGGCAGTAGGCTGGTCGCCCGCAGGCGGAAAGGGCTGGTGCAGCACAAACGGGGAATCGGGAAAGTGAAGAATCTGCATAAGGGATAATCAGGGCAAAACGGCGATTATAGTCAAACTTCCGCTTCTTTGCCCTGTGTGAAAATATGTTAAAATTGGCTGTTTTTATTTTCGCGCACGCCGCCTGTAATGGACGAACCGCCGTCATCTTGCCCGATTCACCCTGTGTAAACCCTGCCGTTTGCTTCTTCCTGCGCGGCAGGCGGAGTAAACCATGTCTCACATTTCCAGCCGTATCAACGAAACCGAACGTCTTGCCGCCGATATTGAGCGCATTCACGAACTGGCCGAAACCCTGTTGCCCCACATCGGCGATGCCCCCGAAATCCCCCCCGCCAGCAGCGAAGCCGCCGAGCGTTTGTCTGCCCTAACCGCCATTTTGCACGAGCTGCACCCCGCCGACGTTGCCACTGCGCTGGAACACCTGCCGCAAAAAGAACGCGCCTTAGTGTGGGCGTTGGTCAAGCCCGAAGAAGACGGCGATGTGTTGTTGGAAGTGTCGGAAGCGGTGCGCGAAAGCCTGATTGAAGACATGGACGAAGCCGAGCTGGTGGCAGCGGTGGAAGACATGGAAGCAGACGAGTTGGCAGAACTGGCCGACAGCCTGCCCGACAAAGTCGTTGCCGAAGTGCTGAAAGATTGGGACGACGAAGAACGCGCCCAAGTCCGCGCCGCCATGTCTTACCGCGACGACCAAGTGGGCGCGATTATGGATTTTGAAACCGTCAGCGTGCGTGCTGATGTCAGTTGTGAAGTGGTGTTGCGCTATTTGCGCCGTTTTGACAGCCTGCCCGACCACACCGATAAAATCTTTGTGGTAGATGACCACGATATTTTGCAGGGCGTGCTGCCCATTCGCAAACTGCTGGTATCCGACCCCGATGATTTGGTGGAAAACGTGATGGCACGCGATATTGTCCGTTTCAGCCCCGATGACGATGCCGAAGAAGCCGCCGCCGCTTTTGAACGTTACGACTTGGTAACCGCGCCCGTTACCGATGCCGCTAACAAGCTTATCGGACGCTTAACCGTTGATGAAATGGTAGACGTGATTCGTGAAGAAGGCGAAGCCGATATGTTAAACATGGCGGGTTTGCAGGAAGAAGAAGACCTGTTTGCCCCCGTGTTAAAATCGGTGCGTAACCGCTGGTTTTGGCTGGCGGTCAATTTGGGAACGGCATTTGTTGCCAGCCGCGTTATCAGCCATTTTGAACACACCATCGCCCAAATTGTCGCCTTGGCAGCACTGATGCCGATTGTGGCGGGCATCGGTGGCAATTCAGGCAACCAAACCATCACCATGATTGTCCGTGCCATGGCAATGGGGCAACTTTCAGGCATTCAGGCGCTGCATTTGCTGAAAAAAGAAATCGGCGTGGCACTGGTAAACGGAATGGTGTGGGGCAGCGTGATGGGCGTGATTTCCTACCTGCTCTACCACAATACGGGCATTGCGCTGGTGATGGTCGCCGCCATGACGCTCAACCTGCTGCTCGCGGCACTGCTGGGCGTGCTGATTCCCGTTACCATGGAAAAACTCGGCAAAGACCCTGCCCTAGGCAGTTCGGTATTGATTACCGCCGTAACCGATTCGGGCGGATTTTTGATTTTCTTGGGTTTAGCAAGTTTATTCTTGATTTAACCATAGTTGATTAAAATCGCAACAATACCGCGTTGCTCTCGTTTTTATTTTCATCAACTATAAACAACACGCGCCAAATGTATACATTGGCGCGTGTTTTTACCATGATTTATTTGGGTTTATTGCCCAAAATATTGATTACCTTGCGCGGTGGCGCATCGGCTGCGCCGCTGCCGTGAAACGCAGCAGGCACAGTTTCGCGGTCAAACGCCGTATCGCCGCCGTGCCGCAACGCCTGTCCGCGCTGCAATCCCGAAAAATCAAACAGTTCCGTATCCGCCAAATGCGAAGGCACCACATTTTGCAGCGCCGAAAACATACTCTCAATCCGCCCTGGAAAACGCCTGTCCCAATCGTTCAGCATTTCCTTAATCACCTGCCTTTGCAAATTGGGCTGCGAACCGCACAAATTACACGGAATAATCGGAAACTGCTTCACTTGGGCATAACGCGCCAAATCCTTTTCTTTACAATAGGCTAAGGGACGGATAACAATGTGTTCGCCGTTGTCCGACACCAGCTTGGGCGGCATCGCCTTCAGCTTGCCCCCGTAAAACATATTTAAAAACAAGGTTTCCAAAATATCATCACGGTGATGTCCCAGCGCGATTTTGCTGCAACCGTGTTCTTTTGCCACGCGATACAGCACGCCGCGCCGCAAACGGCTACACAGCGAACATGTGGTTTTGCCTTCAGCAATTACCCGTTTCACCACCGAATAAGTGTCTTCTTCCACAATATGATACGGCACGCCGATGCTGTCCAGATAATCGGGCAAAACGTGTGCGGGAAATCCGGGCTGTTTTTGGTCCAAATTGACTGCCAACAGCTCAAAATCCACGGGCGCAGACGCTTGCAGATGGCGCAAAATATCCAATAGCGCGTAACTGTCTTTCCCACCCGACAGGCACACCATGATTTTGTCGCCGTTTTCAATCATATTGAAATCATTAATCGCATCGCCCACGGCGTGGCGCAGGCGTTTGTGCAATTTATTGTTTTCCAGTTCGGTTTTGCTTTTTTCAGACATGGTATTAACCGCTTAAAACGCAGCCAAAAACAGAGCAATAATGCTCAACAAGCCCACAGCAAAGCTCACACTACGCAGCAGGGCTTGGTCTTTAATATAAAAATAAATAAAGGCAACACGGCTGCACACAAAGACGAATGCCCAAAAATTCATCACGCCCTGCGCGGCTTCGCCCGTGGCGTGGGCAATAATTACTGCTGCGGCAAAGGCGGGGAAAATTTCATAGCTGTTTTGTTGGGCGGCGTTGGCACGGGCAGCCGCGCCTTCGGCTTTGGCAAGGAATTCACGCGGATTGCGATTGTCTGCCACGGTAAAACCCGAAGCTTTTTTGGCGTAAACCGCGCAAAACAAGGGCAAAAAAATGGCGAAAAATACACAAAAATAGGCAAAAGTCATGATTTAGCTTCCTGAAAATAAAAAAGTTCCAACACTGCGACAACAGTCGGAAAGGCGATTATAGCGGATATTGGCGCAATATTCGCCGATAAATCCGATACACGGCAAAAGATTTGGTATAATTTGGACGATGTGCGTTTTCGGTACGTCCGAAAACAAAAGAGGTTTGTTATGGAAAAAATCCGAAATTTATTATTTTGCGGCGGTTTGTCGCTGTTGCTGGCAGCGTGCGGCGGTCAGCCTGTGGAAGACCGTCTTGACCACACTGCACTGCCCGCCGCCGCCAGCGACCCCAATGAATACAACTACCTGACTTCGGCAACTTTTCCGTTTGACGGGCAGCAGCAGCTGAATGCGTCTGATGCAAGCATCCCGCATGTTCCCATGCAGGACAAAATCACCAAAGCCGATTTAACGTTTGAAACAGAAGATGTACGTACCGTTGCAGTAGAAATCGCCAAGCTGACCTACCAATACCGCGGTATTGTGGCGGACAACCGCATTTTTTACCTCAACGACCCCGCCCAACACTACAAACACAGCGAAGGCAAAACGCTGGAACTGACCCGTTACAGCTACAAAGCCGATATGGTGGTGCAGATTCCGCGTGAACAAACCCAAAACTTTTTGATTGCCATTCAAAAATACATGACGGTTTTGAAAAGCGAAGTCAAAACCACTCAAGATTTGCTGACCGATATGCGCCTCAAAGCCCTGTTTAATGCCTATCAAAAACAGCAGGCAGACGCCACGGCACAGCACGAACCGCTGGTAGAGGAAGCCTCACTGCCCCAGCTGCCGTCCCCACAAAACGGCTTGGCAATACAACAGCAGATTTCATTGGCAGAAGCCGCGTCTGCAGTTGCCGCTTCGCTGCCTGCCGCCGTTACCGAAAACACCGTGCTGACGGCTCAAGCCGCCGCACCTGCCCCGTCCAAATGGAAATACCAAAACGAATTTGACACCCTGCAACGCCGTTATTGGCAAGACAAAATCCGCTTTGCCACCATTTACCTGCACTTTTCCCAGCCCATTAGGGTAGACAGCAGGGTATTGCCCAACACCAATCTTGACACGCTGGTTGGGCAGTACCGCCCTGGTTTCGGACATCAGCTTGCGCCCATGTTTCGTGAAGGCTGGAGCGGCTTTTTAAGCGTGGTTTTATTTTTTATCGGCGTGTGGCCCTTGGCATTGGGTCTGCCTTTGGTGTGGCTGGGCTGGAAACGCTGGCGACAATCGGCAGGTGCTGCCGCAGCCGAAGAAGAAGCCATGTTGGACGAACCCTTCCGCCTGCCCGATACCCACCGCGAACCCGATGAAACACACCCACACCGCGAAGCCCACCACCGCAGACCGCGGCGGCGTTCGTATTTTGATGACGATGACGACGATTTTTAAGAAAGCCCGCCATGACCGAAACCGAATTTTTACAACATTCCGATGCCCTGTTTGCCCATATTGAAGATGCCATTGACGAAGGCGGCTGGGATTTGGATTGCCAACACAGCGGCAATGTACTGACCATTGAAGCCGATGATGGCACACAAATTATTGTTAACCGCCACACCCCCAATCAAGAATTATGGATTGCCGCCAAAAGCGGCGGTTATCATTTTTCCCGCCAAAATAATAGCTGGTTGGCAACACGCGACGGCAGCGAATTTTTCGCCGTACTCAGCCGCGTATTGGGCGAAGCCTGCGGCGAAACGGTTCGCATTACTGCCCCGTAATGCCGATATTTTGATTATTCAGGCATATCTGACAAGATGTGCCTGATTTTTTATTGAACTATTATGAACACACAGCCATCAGCGCCAATATCGGTTAAAGATGCCATCAAACAAGCACGGGTCTTGCTTGCCCCCATGGCAGGAATCACAGATAAACCAATGAGAATATTGGCAAAAAAATTCGGTGCAGATTGGGCAGCAAGCGAAATGATTACCGACAATCCCAGCCTGCGCCACACCCGCAAAACCCTCAGCCGCAGCGACCACACAGGAGAAAGCGGCGTCATTGCCGTACAAATTGCGGGCAGCGACCCACAACAAATGGCGCAAGCCGCTCAATACAATGTCGCCAACGGCGCACAAGTCATTGACATCAACATGGGTTGTCCCGCCAAAAAAGTGTGTAATGTATTGGCAGGCAGTGCCTTGTTGCAAAATGAAAAATTGGTAGAACAGATTTTAACCGCCGTAGTGGGCGCGGTAAACGTTCCTGTAACCCTGAAAACCCGTTTGGGCTGGGACGACCAACATCAAAACCTACCCACCATTGCCCGCATCGCCGAACAAGCAGGCATTGCCGCGCTGGCGGTACACGGGCGCACGCGCACGCAAATGTATCTCGGCGAAGCATCATACGATTTAATTGCAAAAGTAAAACAACAGATTGACCTACCCGTTTGGGTAAACGGCGATATTGATTCCCCGCAAAAAGCAGCGGCGGTGTTGGCACAAACGGGCGCAGACGGAGTGATGATAGGACGGGCAGCACAGGGCAATCCGTGGTTGTTCGCACAAATCAAATATTTTTTTGCCAACAAGCAATTACCCCCGCCGCTGCCCTTCCAGCAAGCCTGCGAAACCGTGTTGGCACATTTACGCGCCATCCACGATTTTTACGGCGAAACGGCAGGGGTACGCATTGCCCGTAAACACATAGGCTGGTATGTGGCGCGACTGCCCGATGGCGAAATTTTCCGCAAAGCATTCAATCAATTGGATTCAGCAGCAGCACAACAGGACGCATTGGCAGCATTTTTGGCGCAACAGGCAACACACCATGAATTTTGGCATTGAATCAGGCGGTTTTGCGTTCAAACACAGCGGCAAAAAAACCGTCTGTGCCGTGTTGTTCGGTATTTAATTTCAAATACATACCCGTATCCAAATCAATTTTTTGCGCTTTTAACAGGGCAGCGCAGTCCACCGCAACAAAATCAGGGTGTTCCGCCAAAAAGCGTTCTGCCTGCGCTTCGTTTTCTTCGGGCAACACGCTGCAAGTGGCATACACCAAACGCCCGCCCACACGCACCAGCTCGGCAGCAGCATTTAGGATACTGTGTTGTTCTAAAATCAAATTATTTACCGTAGCAGCAGATTGACGGTATTTTAAATCGGGATTGCGCCGCAGCGTTCCCAAGCCCGAACAGGGCGCGTCCACCAACACGCGGTCGGCTTTGCCGCGTAAACGGGCAATGCGCGGGTCGCGCTCGGAACTGATGCGTTCGGGGCTGATATTGGTCAAACCTGCGCGGGTCATGCGCGGTTTCAGTTTTGCCAATCTTTTTTCTGATACATCAAAAGCATAAATTCGCCCTGTATTGGCGGTTTGTGCACCGATGGCAAGGGTTTTTCCGCCGGCGCCTGCGCAAAAATCCACCAGAATTTCGCCACGTTTTGCACCCACCAAACACGCCAACAGCTGACTGCCTTCGTCCTGCACTTCCAACGTGCCGTCTAAAAACAGCGGATGGCGGTTGAGTGCGGGTTTGTCGTGCAAACGGATACCGTGCGGCGCATAAGGCGCAGCTTGGGCATCGGCAAACTCGTTTTGCAATTGCACCAATATCTTATCGCGCTTACCTTTTAAAGTATTCACGCGCAAATCCAAAGGCGCACCACGGCACACGCTGCGCCCGAATGCCAAAATTTCTGCTTCAGAAAGATGGGCTTGCAATTGCAAAATCAACCATTCGGGCAATTCGGCAGCGGTGTTTAACTGTGCGGCAAATTCGCTTTTGCGGGCTTTCAAACGGCTTAAAAATTCGCGCTCGCCTTCGTCTAACACGCTGTCTAATTGGCTGATATTGCAAGCGCGTCCCAATATCAAAGCAGCCAGCGCGGCACGGCGTGAATCTTCCGCAGGCTTGGGCAACACGGCGTTGATTTTTTGATAATGGCGCAAAGCAGCAAACGCAGTTTCGGCGATTTCGCGGCGGTCGTTGCGCCCCAATTTAGGATGACGGCGCAAATACGCCGATAAAACGGCATCGGCAGGCTGGGAAAAGGTCAGCATCTGCGCCAATACAGCGGCGCAATGGTTTAATTGAACAGGGCTTAACATGGCAAAAACAGGCACAAAAGCGCGGATTGTAACGGCAATCGCCGTCAAAACCAAGAACGGCAGCCGTTTGCCGCCGTACGGAAATTGAATTTTTCCGCACCCACGCTTATACTTGCCTATTTTGTCTGCGCCCTGTGGCGCGAATCGGAATGCACCCCTTATGTTGAAAAAAACCCGTTATTGCTCGTTTTGCGGTCAGGCAGAACACGAAATCAAACATTTGGTTGAAGGTAATGAAGACCATATTTTAATTTGTGACGAATGTATTTTAGACAGCGCGGAAATAATGGGTCTCAAACCCGCTGCGCCAGCCGCCGCCGAAGACACAGTTACCGAAGTACCCGACAACAGCCACCTGCCCACCCCGTCTGAAATCGTTGCCCAGCTCAACGACCACGTTATCGGTCAGGAAACCGCCAAAAAAGCCCTTGCCGTAGCCGTGTACAACCACTATAAACGTCTGCGCCATCCGCAAGAAGACGGCAAAGTGGAATTGTCCAAATCCAATATTCTGCTGATTGGTCCGACAGGTTCGGGCAAAACCCTGTTGGCGCAATCGCTGGCGCGTAAATTAAACGTCCCCTTTGCCATGGCAGACGCCACCACGCTGACCGAAGCAGGCTATGTGGGCGAAGATGTGGAAAGCATTGTCACCAAATTGCTGGTGAATTGCGACGGCGATGTCGATAAAGCCCAACGCGGCATTATTTATATTGACGAAATTGACAAAATCTCACGCCGCAGCGACAGCCCGTCCATTACCCGCGACGTGTCGGGCGAAGGCGTACAACAAGCCTTGCTGAAACTGATTGAAGGCACAGTGGCAAACGTTGCACCGCATGGCGGACGGCGCAGCCCCGACCAAAAATTGGTTGCCGTGGATACCAGCAATATTTTGTTTGTGTGCGGCGGCGCATTTGCGGGATTGGAAAAAGTGATTCGCCAACGCACCGAACAAGGCGGCATCGGCTTTGGCGCACAGGTTCACAGCAAAGACGACAATGCTGACATTACTGAATTATTCCAACAGGTTGAACCCGAAGATTTGATTAAATTCGGTTTGATTCCCGAGCTTATCGGACGTTTGCCCGTTATCGCCACCTTGGAAGAACTGGACGAAGAAACGCTGGTGCATATCTTAACCGAGCCGAAAAATGCCCTCGTCAAACAATATCAAGCCCTGTTTGGCATGGAAGGCGCGGAATTGGAAATCACCCCCGCCGCCCTAAAAAGCATCGCCAAACTGGCAATGAAGCGCAAAACAGGCGCGCGCGGTTTGCGTTCGCTGGTAGAAAAAGCCCTGCTAGAAACCATGTACGCCCTGCCCGATAACAAAAACGTGGCAAAAGTGGTGGTAGATGCCGATGTGGTCGAACAAGGCGTTCAACCCAAATTATTGGATAAAAACTGCAATACCGTTTAATATGGCAATACGCTTTGAAACGGCGGAAGATAACGGCATTGTTTACCATTTTGCCGACTTCCGCGTTGCTAATATTGATTATATGGCTGTTTTTTCTGACGATGCCGCTACCCTGCTGTATTTTCAAGAAGAGGAAACTTTAGCCCATTTGATGCGCGGCAAACGGGTTTATTCCATAAAATTTGCAGTAAAATCCTATTTGGAACAAGGCAATGAGGACTTATACGCCCCACCGCCCGCACACGGCTTCGGCAAAACGGAAATCATTGCCTTAAAAAAGCAACTGGAACAATTGGTTTGGGCGCATTATCAACAGTTTCAGCCCGATGCTTATTTATTTGTGGCAGAACGCCCATCGCTCAAGCGCATGTATCAAAAAATGTGTACCCATTTAAATAATGATATGTTAGACTTTGTTCCGATTATGAATTTGGGCGAGTATCAAGATTGCTTTTTTATTCAAACCCCTCATTATCAGGAGGCATCATGACTGATACGGAAAACCGCAAACTGTCTGCCGCCGAATGGAAACGCCGCCAATTGCAGGCTTTTCGTGCGGCTTATCAGAAAAAGCAGGCGGCAGCCAAATGGTCCGATTCTTCTCTTTCAACTACGCAAAAGGAAATAAAATAATGAAACGCTTGGGTTTATTGGTATTTTGCTGCGCCATTTTGGGCGCGTGTGCGGCAAACGGCGGTCAAGGCAATACGCAAATGTACGGCGAAATCAGCGGCGGTGTAGAAAGCAGCAAATCTTTTTAAATTGACGGCTAACATACCATAACAAAACAGTCTTTCCGAATTAGGGAAAGACTGTTTTTGCTTTTAGATATCTGCTTCAGTAAGCGGCGGTTCGGACGGTGCATCGTCCTTGCAGCAGGCATTTGACGGCTGGGGCTGCGGCAGATTTTGCAGCAGGCACAGCAGTTGCGCCAAACGGTTTTTTAACTCGCGGCGGTCGACAATTTGGTCAATCGCGCCTTTTTTCAGCAGAAATTCGGCACGTTGAAAGCCCTCTGGCAAGGTTTCGCGCACGGTTTGTTCAATCACACGCGGACCCGCAAAACCAATCAACGCATTGGGCTCAGCCAGCACCGCATCGCCCAAAAAGGCAAAACTGGCAGACACCCCACCCATGGTCGGGTCGGTCAGCACCGAAACAAACGGCAGCTTGCGTTCCGACAACAAATGCAGCGCAGCAGAGGTTTTTGCCATTTGCATCAATGAGTTTAAGCCTTCCTGCATCCGTGCCCCGCCCGAAGCCGCCACGCAGATAAAAGCACAATTTTTTTCTACCGCACGGCGCACGCCCTGCACAAAACGCTCGCCCACCACCGAACCCATAGAACCACCGATAAAGCGGAATTCAAACACCGCCACCACCGCAGGCACGCCGCAGATTTTGCCTTCCGCCACCACCAGCGCATCTTCTTCGCCCGTGCTTTTGCGGGCAGCACTCAAACGGTCGGGATATTTTTTGCTGTCTTTAAACTTCAAAATATCAATGGGTTTGATATGAGCAGCAATTTCTTCACTGTCGTTTTCGTCAAACAGCATCGCCAAACGCTCACGGGCATTGATGGCGTGATGATGGTTGCATTTGGGGCAAACGTGATGATTGTTTGCCAGCTCGGTGGTGTACAGCGTGGTACCGCAAGCGGCACATTTGCTCCACAAGCCTTCGGGAATGGCGGATCTGCCGTTGTCTTCGCGTTTGATTTTTGGGGGCAGGATTTTGTCCAACCAGCTCATAGCACGCTCCTTCTGGGAAATTGGCTGCGATTATACCCTGAAAGTTTCATTTTAGAACTTATATTCTTATAACTGTTTCCCCCTGCGCCCAACACAGGGGGAAAACCTTGCCTTTACACCACCACTTCTTCTTTTTCCTGCTGCTGCTTCACAATATTGCTGCGGTTTAATCCAAACATCAGCAATAAAGGACTGGCCACCAGCACCGAAGAATAAATACCGAACACAATCCCGATGGTCAATGCCAGCGCAAAGCCTTCCAACGCCGCGCCGCCAAACACCAGCATGGAAATCACCATTGCTTCGGTAGAGCCGTGGGTAATCACTGTGCGCCCCATGGTGGCGGTAATCGCATTATTGATGATGTCTGGCACTGAACGGTTACGCATGGAACCTTTGCGGAAGTTTTCACGGATACGGTCAAACACCACCACCGATTCGTTTACCGAATAGCCCAGCACCGCCAACACACCCGCCAATACCGTCAGCGAAAATTCCCATTGGAAAAAGGCAAAACAGCCCAAAATAATAATCACGTCGTGCATATTGGCAATAATCGCCGATACCGCAAAACGCCATTCAAAGCGCATCGCCAAATACACAATAATGCCAATAATCACCATGCCCAATGCCAGCAAACCATTGCTGACCAGCTCTTCACCCACAGACGGACCAATAAATTCCACCTGCCGCAACGACACATCCGAGCTGTCTTTTTTCAGCACATCCATTACGCGGTTGGACAACTGCGCGGACGACACATCGGTTTTATTGGGCAGACGAATCATAATGTGTTTGTTCGTACCCAAAGCCTGTACCTGAATTTCGCCCAAACCGAGGCTTTCCAAGCTGTGGCGCACGTCGTCCAGCTTCGCACCCTGCTGGTATTCCACTTCCATCAGCGTACCGCCAGTAAACTCAACCGAATAGTTCAGCCCACGTGTTACCAGAAAAAACACCGATAAAATAAAGGTGACCAAGGAAATAAACGTGGTGAGTTTGCCATAACTCATAAACGGGATGTCCCGTTTGAATTGAAACAGTTCCATTATGATTCCTTTTCTGCGGTGTCAAAGTCGCGGTCCAGCACAGGCGGATAAGACACGCCGATAGACAGTTTTTTCAGTTTGCGGCGGCGACCGTACCACAGATTCACCAAGGCACGCGATACCACAACCGAAGAATAAATGGACGTGATAATACCCAAGCAATGCACAATGGCAAAACCGCGCACAGGTCCTGAACCGAAAATCAGCAGGGCAATACCCGCAATCAGCGAAGTCAGGTTAGAGTCCAAAATGGTGTCCCAAGCGTGGTCGTAACCTTCTTTAATCGCCACTTGCGGTTTTTGACCGTTACGCAGTTCTTCGCGGATACGCTCGTTAATCAATACGTTCGAGTCAATCGCCATACCCAAAGTCAATGCCATCGCGGCAATACCCGGCAGGGTAAGCGTGGCTTGCAATGCTGACAAAATAGCAAATAAGAACAGCAGGTTGGCGCTTAATGCCACAGTGGAAAACACACCGAACAAGCGGTAGTAAATCACCATAAACACCGCTACGGCAACAAAACCCCACACGGTGGAATCAATACCTTTTTTGATGTTTTCCGCGCCCAAAGACGGACCGATGGTGCGCTCTTCCACAATTTCCATCGGCGCAGCCAGCGAACCAGCACGCAGCAGCAGGGAAACGTCGTGGGTTTCGGCGGGGGTAAAGCGTCCGGTAATCTGTACACGCCCGCCGGTAATGGGCTCGTTGATTTGCGGGGCGGTAACGATTTCGGATTTGCCTTGGTCAATCAATACCATCGCCATGATTTTGCCTTTATTGGCGGTGGTCAGGTCGGCAAAAATCGCTGAACCTGTGCTGTCCAAATTGATATTGACGGCGGGGCTTTCGTGTTGGTCAAAACCCGCTTGGGCGGAATTGATGTTGTCGCCCGTCAGTTCTACTTGTTTGCTGACCAACATGGGGTATTTTTCGCTGCCCCCGCTGTACAGCAGTTCGTAACCGTCAGGCACATTGCCTGCCAGTGCCTGCTGCAACTGCACGGGGTCGTCCAATACCAAACGCACTTCCAAAGTGGCGGTACGCCCGATAATGTCTTTGGCTTTGGCGGTATCGGTCATGCCCGGAAGCTGCACGACAATGCGGTCTGCGCCTGCCTGCTGAATCACAGGCTCGGACGTACCCAATTCGTTTACGCGGTTGTGCAGGGTGTTGATGTTTTGCTTGACGGCATCTTTACGCATTTGTGCCAGCAACTCTTCGGGCAACACCAGCTTTAAGTTGCGCCCTTCTGCCGACAATTGCACGCCTTCCAGCAGACGGGTCAGCTCGGGCAGGGCTTTGTTCAGGTCGCTTTCGTCTTGAAAGGGAATGGTGAGGCTGTTGCTTTGTTTTTGAATCGTGCCGCTGCGGATTTTGAGTTTGCGTAATTCGCGGCGCACGTCGCCTGCATAGCGGTCAAGCGTTTTTTCCAAGGCGGCTTTCATGTCCACCTGCATGGTAAAATGCACACCACCGCGCAAATCCAAGCCTAAAAACATGGGGTTGGCATTGATTTTGCTCAACCACTCGGGGCTGTTGGAAATTTGGTTCTGCGCCACGATGTAGCCTTCGCCTAAAGCAGCATCAATGGCATCACGGGCGCTGATTTTGTCGGCATCAGACACGCGCACTTTCAGGCTGCCGCCAGCAATAAACATGCCGCCGTGCGGAATTTTGGCTTTTTCCAGTGCCTGTGTAACTTGGTTTTGGGTCTGCTCGTTGATTTGAAGGGACTGGCGGTTGGTGGAAATCTGAATGGCGGGGGTAACACCGTAAAAATTGGGCAAGGTATAAACCAAAGCCAATGCCACGGTAAACGCAATCAGCAGGTATTTCCAAAGCGGATAACGGTTCATAAGGCAAGCCTTTAATGGCAAACGGAAAATAAATAAAGCGGTACGCGCTTTCAGGCGTGCTGAAAACGCATACCGTTCCAACGGGGCTTATTCGGCTTTCGGGGCTTCGGCAGCGGCTTCCGCACCTTCAGGCGCTTTGGCGGCGATGGCGTTACGCGCCACTTCCACCTGTACGCCCTTTGCCAGCTCGATGGTAAACACGTTTTCGCCTGGTTTAACCACTTTGCCGTACAAGCCCGAACTCAACAGCACGCGGTCGCCTTTTTTCAGCTCGCTAATCATGGCTTGGCGGTTTTTTTCCTGCTTTTGCTGCGGACGAATCATCATAAAATACATCAGGGCAAAAATACCAATCCACGGCAAAATCGCCATCCAAGTGTTCGGCTGCGCGGCAGCATCGGCGGCGTGGGCAAATTCAATCATCGTGATTCCTTACTTCGGATAAAACAAAACAAATATTTTAACAGAGTCGGCATATTCGGGAAACCACGGCAACAGCAGCGAGTTTGTGCCAAGTACGCGCAGAACGGCGGCAATTTGCGCTAAAATAGCAAACCTGCGGCGGTTGCCTCTGCTACTGCCCAAACTTTTGCCGCCAAAGCCAAAATCTAAAGTACCCACGCCATGATGACACCGATGCGCCTAATCCCTTCCGCCCTGCTGCTGGCTGTTGCGCCCGCTGCCGCACAAAACCTGCAACAAGTCCTGCAAAACGCCCTACGGAACGACCCCGCCGTCTTGGAAGCCCAAGCCGATGCCGCCGCTGCCGAAAGCGACGTGGACATTGCCCGCGCCGGACACCAGCCCGTCATCACCCTAACGGGTTCGCAAACCCTGCTGCAAAAACAACGTTATAACAACCGCAAAGCCCGTTTCAACCCCGGTGTGCAAGCCACCTTAAATCTGTATTCGTGGGGCGCGGTGGAAAGCCGAATCAGCCAAAGCCGTCACCGTTTGGGCTATTACCGCCACAAAGCCAACGAAGTCAGCGACACCGTCGGTCAGGAAATCGGCGCGCTGTATCTGTCTGCCCTACGCGCCAAAGAACTGATTAGCGCCGCCCAACACAACCTCAAACGCCATCACGCCATTATTAAAGATTTACAAATCATTACCCGCCACGACAAAGGACGGCTGTCGGAACTGGTACAGGCACGCGCCCGCGCCTTGCAGGTAGAATCGTATTTGGCAGAGCAAACCCGTTTGCTGGAATTGGGCTTGAGCCGTTTGGGAAAATACACCGGTAACCGCATTGCCCCGCAGCATTTGCGCGACCCCTTTGTCCGCGACACTCCCGACAGCCTGATTCAGCGTTACCGCAACCGTGATTTGGCATCATTGCCCAGCTATCGCGCACAAGCCGCCGAGCGTGAAAGCGTGTTGGCAGAAGGCAACACCCGCAAAGCCTCACGCTATCCCGGCATCAACCTGATTGCCAACGCCAGCCGCGACAACCGCGAAATCTACATCAGCCTGTCGTGGGACGCCTACAACCCCGCCGCCGCTGCCGAAGTGGAAAAAAGCGCCCACACCCTTGCCGCCGCCGAAGCCAAAATGGATGCCGTTTTACGCGACAGTGCCGAACGCAGCCGCAGTGCTGAAGTGGATATGCGCCAGAGCCTCAAACGCGCCGCCATCGCCCAACAGCAAATCGCCGCACAAAAACAAGTGGTTAAAGCCTATGAATTGCAATTTAAAATTGCACGGCGCACCCTGTTGGACGTATTAGACGCCTATTCCGATTTGTCGTCTATTGAATTGGCGGAAGTATCGGCGCAAAACGATTTTCGTGATGCCGCGTGGAATTATTTGGCGGCGCAAGGTGCGTTGGTCAAATGGGCAGGCGTATCTGCCTCATTACCTGCGGCGGCGGAAGCCCTATCTGTTGCGCCCGAACAACAGGCACACCGTTCCAAGCATTTGATACCCGCACCGCGCACCCCCGACAGCCAACGTTTCCGCGACCGCGCTTGGCTGTATCCCACCGCACAACGCGCCCGCCAGCTCGCCCAATCCGCACAGAAAAAACCACACCGTTACCGCGACCGCAGCCCCATTATCCGCAGCCATGCCCCCATATTAAGCGTGGGCGCAGAAGCCGTCTTTACCCCCACCGCCGTCCAAGCCAAAACTTTCTAGAAAGTCCCATTCATGCAAGCCATTATCGAACACCTGTCGCTCGCCACCCGTTTGCACGGCACGCCTGTTGCCGAAGCCGCCCTTTCCGCCCAAGTTCCGCACGGCGGTGCATTGGGCGACAGCGCCCGCGCCTTGTCAGAAGTGTTGCTCAGTTTTGGTTTTGACAACCATTTGGACAAACGCGCCCTAGGCGACATTCCCAGCCTTGCCCTGCCTGTGGTGTTGGTATTGCGCGACAACGAAGCCGCTTTGCTTACCCGCATAGACGGCGCAGGCATCGCCCGCCGCTACACCCTGCGCCAAGGCGCACACACCGCTGTCCAGCTCGACCATCACGAACTGATGCAGCGTTATTTAGGCTACTGTTGGTTTATCAAACCCAAAATCAGCGCAGACGGACGTTCGGAACTGCCCGAATACAGCCTGCCCAAAGCATGGTTTTGGAAAGTGATTGCCCGTTTCCGCCGCTATTATTACCAAGTGATTCTTGCCACTGTGGTGATTAACTTTCTCGCGCTCGTCAGCTCGCTGTATGTGATGCAGGTGTACGACCGCGTGATTCCCAACCAAACCTATGAAACCCTATGGGCGTTAAGCATAGGCGTGGTGATTGCCATTGTGTTTGAACTGATTGCCAAACTGGTGCGCGGGCATTTAACGGATATTGCTGGTAAAAAAGCCGATTTAATCATCAGCTCTGCCCTGTTTCGCCGCGTGATGGCATTACGATTGGCAGAAAAACCCGCTTCATCAGGTTCTTACGCCAGCAATTTGCGTGATTTTGAAGCGGTGCGCGAATTTATGACCAGCGCCAGTCTGCTGGCATTGGTGGATTTGCCGTTTTTGCTGTTGTTTGTTGGCGTGATTGCTCTGATTGGCGGCAAACTTGCGCTTGTTCCGCTTACCATTATTCCTACTGTGATTCTGGTCAGCCTGTTGATACAACGCCCCCTTTCTCGCTACATCAACGAATCCATGCGCGAAAGTTCGCAACGTCAGGGCTTGGCGGTAGAAGCCGTAGAAGGCATTGAAACCTTAAAAGTAAACAACGCCGCCAATTGGGCGCAACAAAAATGGGACGCTTACACCGCCAAAACCGCCGCCGCTTCCATTAAAGTGCGCGACACCAGCAATTTTTTAGTGAATTTTGCCGTTGCCATGCAGCAGTTCAACACCGTGGCATTGGTGGTGGTGGGAACGTTTTTGATTCACAGCACCAATCCCGCCGAACAAATCAGCATGGGCGCACTGATTGCCTCGGTGATTTTATCGGGACGCGCCCTTGCCCCGCTGGGACAAATTGCAGGTTTGGCAACGCGTTACCAATCCGCCAAACACGCTTTGGACGGCGTAAACAAAATTGTGGAACGCCCGATTGAACGCCAGCCCGAACGCCAATACATCACGTTGGACGAACCGCGCGGCGAGATGCAGTTTAAACAAGCTCGTTTTGTTTACCGCCCTGACCTACCCCCCGCCTTAAACGGCTGCAACCTGCACATTCGCGCTGGCGAAAAAGTCGCCATTTTGGGCAGCATCGGTTCGGGCAAATCCACGCTGTTAAAACTGGCAGCGGGGCTTTACGAAGCCCAACAGGGCAACATCACCCTAGACAACGCCGATTTGCGCCAGCTTGACCCCAGCTTTTTACGCCAAAACATTGCCCTGCTGAACCAAGCCCCGCGCCTGTTTCTCGGCACGCTGCGCGAAAACATGGATTTGGCACGCGCAGACGGCTTTTTTCACGGCGACCAAGCCTTATTGGACGCGTTGGCGCGTTTTGGTTTGGACAAACTGGTGCAAAACCACCCCAAAGGCTTGGATATGCCTTTGGGCGAAGACGGCTTGGGCTTATCAGGCGGACAAAAACAAATTGTGGCACTGGCACGCCTGACCCTGCGCCAACCGCGTGTGGTGTTGCTGGACGAACCCACCACAGGGCTGGACCCCCACAGCGAAAATCTTGCCCTCAATGCCTTGGCACAATGGGCGCACGATAAAACCCTGATTGTCGTTACCCATCGTCCGCAGGTGCTGAAAATGGTGGAACGCGTGATTGTGATGGACAACGGCGTAGTTGCTATAGATGGTGCGCGTGATGCCGTTTTGCAAAAATTGATGGAAAACGAACGGGCGCAAAATCAAAATAAGGAACGGCAATGAAACACCTGCTAATTGACTTTGAAAACCTGCAACCTGAAAATCTTGACCAAATACCTGTTGCCCACACCCATATTTGGTTATTTGTCGGCGCTATCCAAAAAAACATCACCATTGAATTGGCACAATCGCTGCTGCGCTTTGGCGAACGCGCCCATATCGTGCGTGTGAAAAAAACCGGTAAAAATGCGTTGGACTTCTATTTAAGCTATTACTTGGGCAAAATTACCGCCACCGACCCCGAAGCCACCATTGTTATCTTATCCAAAGATGGCGGTTATGATTTGCTGCTGGAACACATTGAAGACGAGCAGCAGGCGCAAGGCATTGTGCGCCTTGCCGCATTAGACAGCAGCAGCCCCGCTACTGCCGTGCCTGCCGTGTTGCCCGAAACACCCGAAGCAGACACTACACCACAGCACCGCCCTGTCGCCCCTTATTACCGCACCGCTTTGGCAGCTTTGCGACAAGCTGGCGCTTTCCGCCCCAGCCGTGTCCACAATTTGTTTTTGAATATCAAAAACCATATTCTACTAGAACAATTAAGCGACAAAGACGAAGCGGAACGCGAACACATTGTCCACATCATTATCCGTAAATTAACGCAGCACAAACTGATTGACATTGACGATGCCCGTCAAACCGTTACCTATCATTTAAGCGACCGGCACATTTTGCAGAAAATCCGTAAGTATGTATTACAACACAAACCGAAAACCGCCGCCGAATTTCAAGCAATGGTACTGGAACGCGCCGAAGCCCTTGCTTTAACTGTTGGCGAGAATGATGTGGTTGATTTTACCCGCTTATTGGTACAAGAAGGCTTGTTGCGGCAGGTGCAAAACAACATGTTGTATCCGCCGTTTCCGTCTGAAGCCCCAAGCACCACCCCAACGGTAAAGCCCCCAACACCCTCCCAAGCTGCCCCCGTTAAAGCCCCGGTCAAGCAGCCAATTCCCGAAAAACTATTGGCAATTATTCAGGTAAAAAACCGCCCCACCAAACGCAAAAAATTGCTGAATGCCATTACTACCACCTTAAAATGCAGCCGCCAACAGGCAGAACAGTATGTGGCAAATTTGGAAAAACAAAAATATTTTGCCTTTAACGGCGAAACCATTGTGTATAAAAAATAAATATTGGAAACATTATGTCAAAACCCCGCCGCGATGACTCTGTCTCGCCTGCCGACCTGCATTTAATCAACGACCTGAACGCCGCCCTGCAAACCGAAAAACACCGAGGCTTATTCGCCGTGGTGCTGTTGTTGTTTGCTCTTGCTGCTGCTTTTGTCATATGGGCATACCACAGCAAAGTGGAAGAAGTTACCCGTGGGCAAGGCAGCGTGATTCCCAGCAGCCGCGAACAAATCGTACAAAGCCTAGACCCCGGCACCATTGCCGAAATGCTGGTTAAAGAAGGCGATGTGGTAGAAAAAGACCAAGTTTTACTGAAGTTAGACGACACCCGCAGCATGGCAGTGTTGCGCGAAAGTGCCGCCAAAGTAATTAACTTGGAAGCCATGATTGCCCGTTTACGCGCCGAAGCCTATCACGCCGAGCTGTCTTTTCCCAAACACATCCCTCCCGAACTGCGCCAACGCGAATCCGCCGCCTACCACGCTCGCCGCCGCGCCATGACCGATTCGGTACAAGGTTTAAGCGTCAGCAAAGCCACATTAGACCGCGAAATCGCCATTACCGAACCGATGGTTAAACAAGGCGTGATGTCGGAAGTAGAGCTGCTGCGCATGAAACGCGAATCCGCCAATCTTGCCCTGCAAATTGCCGACAAACAAAACCAATACGCCGCCGAAGCCAATAACGAATTGGTAAAAGTAGAAGCCGAATTGGCACAAGCGCGTGAAAACATGGCGGTACGCGCCGACCCTGTGGAACGTTCCGAAATCCGCGCCCCGCTGCGTGGTATTGTGAAAAACATCAAAATCAATACTTTGGGTGGTGTGGTACAAGCTGGTCAGGAAATTTTAGAAATTGTGCCTTTAGATGATAAGTTGTTGGTAGAAGCCTATATCCGTCCGCAAGACGTAGCGTTTATGCGCCCCGGTTTGGATGCAGTGGTCAAAATCAGTGCTTACGACTACGCCATTTACGGCGGTTTAAACGGCAAAGTTACGTTGATTTCGCCCGACACTTTAAGCAACCAACGCCGTGCCGATGATTTAAAACTGGACCCCAATCAGCAGTATTACCGTATTTTGGTGGAAACCGATGGCAAGGGCATTACCGATAAAAACGGCAAAGCGATGGAAATTATCCCCGGTATGGTGGCAACTGTGGATGTCAAAACGGGCGAAAAAACCGTGTTTGATTATCTGATTAAACCGATTACGCGCCTGAAACAAGCCCTGCGCGAAAGATAAAAGTTAAAATGCCTGCTTTCCCATACCGCGTTGGCGCTGCCTTGCCGTATTACGCATACTGTCTGCGGCAGCGCCGCCTTGTCTGGAAAATCAATCATTTCAACCGCATTTTTTAGGAAATCCATGTCTCAAAATCCCGACCCGCTGATTCGCACCCTGCAATCGCGCCAGCCGCTGTGTTGGCACAATACCCAACTTGCCCCGTTTGCACAGGCACGCACCGCTTGTCCGTTTGATGTAGACGATGTTGCCGCTGCTGCTGCGCGTTTGCAACGTTTTGCGCCGTGTATTCGCGCACTTTTCCCCGAAACCGACACAGGTTTGATTGAAAGCCCTTTACGGCGCACGCCCACGCTGCAACAACACGCAAACGGCGCAGGTGAATTATGGGTGAAATGCGATGGCGAACTGCCGATTTCCGGCTCGGTAAAAGCGCGTGGCGGTATTTATGAAGTGTTGTGCCATGCCGAAGAAGTGGCTTTGCGCCACGGCGTGTTGGCAAACACTGAAGACGATTACGCCAAACTCGCCGCTGCGCCTGCGCGGGCAGTATTTTCGCAATATTGCATTGCTGTGGGTTCAACGGGTAACTTGGGTTTGTCCATCGGCATTATGGCGGCGAAACTGGGTTTTCAAGCAGCGGTACATATGTCTGCCGATGCCCAAGATTGGAAAAAACAGCTGTTGCGTGAAGCGGGCGCACAGGTGTTTGAATACGCGGGCGATTACGGCGCGGCGGTGGCAGCGGGCAGACAGTTGGCAGAAAACGACCCGCAGACTTATTTTGTCGATGACGAACAGTCGTCACGGCTGTTTTTGGGCTATGCGGTGGCGGGGGAACGGCTAAAAGCGCAGTTGGACACGGCAGGCGTGGCGGTTTCGCGCGAACGTCCGCTGTATGTGTACCTGCCCTGCGGCGTGGGTGGCGCACCGGGTGGGATTGCGTTTGGCTTAAAGCTGGTGTTTGGCGATGCGGTGCGCTGTGTGTTTGTTGAGCCTGTTGATGTGCCGTGCATGCTGTTGGGCGTGTACACGGGCAAACACGAACAGATAAGCGTGCGCGATATTGGCTTGAGTGGGGAAACGTTGGCAGACGGGTTGGCGGTGGCACGTCCTTCAGGCTTGGTGGGACGGGCAGTTGGGCGCATGATTGAGGCGTTTGTGACGGTGGCGGATAAGGATTTGCTGCAATGGTTGGCACGGGCGCACCGCGATGAAGGGCTGAAACTGGAACCTTCTGCCTGTGCGGGCTTGGCAGCGTGGCAGCACTTTGCAGAACACGATGCGGTGCATATTGTGTGGGCAACAGGCGGGGGCATGATGCCTGACGGGGTATTTGCCGATTATTTGGCGCAGGCATAAATAAAAAACCAAACGGTTATCATCGTTTGGTTTTTTTAAATTTACTTACACATTTTCATCATCGGGAACGGCGGTATATTCGCGCACTTCTTCATGCGCGGCTTCGCGTTTGACCAGATGGATGATTTCGTCCAAATGGTGTTGCAAAATTTCTTCCACCACTTGTGGCACTTCTTCGTTTAACTGCATTTGCAAATCGTAAGACAGGGCAGCGGTTTTACGCAGCAGTACGCGGTGGGTCAAACCCGCTACGGCATTGGCGATATGCGGTTGCAGACGGCTGCGGATGCCGTCAATCAGGGCTTCTTCCGACAGGATTTTCACGCGCTTGCCGATGGGCAGTTCGGGCGGGTTGTACACATGCACGGTGATTTCGGGGGCATCGGGCGTTTCGGGGCTTTTCAGGGTATGGGTATGCACGGGCAGTAAAAACTCTTTGCTTTGTTCGGATTCTAGGGCGTTTTGAGCGGCAAGCCAATCTTCTTGAATCAAAATGGCATTTTGTTCGCCGCTGTCGTCAAACAGGTTGCGGTTGTGTTCGTCTGCCAGATGTTGCAGATAACGCAAACGTCCGTATTCGCGCTCTTCGGGGGTGGTTTCGCGGGCAGGTTTGGCGGGCGCGGGTTCGGGCAGGGCGTTGTCGGAATGGTCGGCAAGGGCTTCGGGGGCGTGCAGTCCGGCAATGCGGGCAGCCAGCGAACCGGCAGGCAACTCGGCGGCGCGTTCTGCCAAGGGTTTTTCGCGTTCGGGCGCAGGTTCGTTATCGGCAGGGGGCGGGTCGGGCAGACGGTAATCGGGCACAGCGGCGGGGTCGCGTATGATTGCGGGTTCGGACGAGGCTTCGTCTGCGGTTTCTTGTGCGGTTTCTTGGCTGTCGTTTTCTGCCTGATTAAGCGCGTCCAAGGCGGCAGCAGCCACTTTGTCTGCAAATTGTTCGTCTGCCGACTGTTCGTTTTCTTCTGCCTGTGTGCCGTGCACGGCGGCGCTTTCGTCTGCGGCGGGGCGGAACGGGGCTTCCTGCGCTTCCGACTGCGGCGGCGGTTCAGGGATGTCGTCCGCTGCCGACACGGGCGCGGCGGCTTGCGGGGCATAAGCGGCAGGGTCTGCCGTGCCGTATTCGGCGGGGGATTCGGGTTCGCGCCAGTCGTGCGGTGCGGTTTCCCAAGTGTCTTGTTCGTGCGCGTCGGGCAAGGCGTTGTGCTCGTCTTGCAAGGTAAACACCATGGAGGCATTCTGGTTATTGTCTCGCTCTTCCATATCAATGATTTTCCGTATTTTTCCCGATGGTTAAACGGGGTGGTTCGTTGAAAAACACCGGCGGGCGGTTGCCGAATTGCTACAGGCGGTTTTACAATGCGCCGTTTTTCCCTTTTGCCGGAGATGCCGTGGATACCCAATTAGAACAGAGACTCGAAGACTTGGAAGCCGCCCATGATGCCTTACGCATGCACAACCGTATGCTCACGGCGGCTTTGCAGGGGCTGTTTCGCGCCCTGCCTGCCGATTGGGCGGAAGATGCCGCCGAATCGGTACAGCAGGCGTTTGAAGACGAGCTTGCCCAATTGGATTATGAAAACAGCCCGCACGCCGATGCCTTTCAAGACGCAGTGGCAACATTCTGGCGCAACAGCCGCTGATGCGGCGGGCTTTCCTGTTTCTGTGCCTGAAAACGTGCGCAGCCGGAAAGCAGTTTACCCCAAAACGCCCGTTTTGTGGCAGCCGCATGGCGCAAGGCTCACCCGTCCGTGCCGAAAAAGGCACACTTTCCGCACAAAATGCCGCCACGCACCGCCGCCGCTTATGATATGATTCGCCCCATTGCAACAAAAACTTAACACCCATGCAAACCGTTTATCTTTATACCGACGGCGCTTGTAAAGGCAATCCGGGACGCGGCGGCTGGGGTGCGCTGCTGCGCTGCGGCCGTCACGAAAAAGAACTGTTTGGCGGCGAAGCACACACCACCAACAACCGCATGGAACTGACCGCCGTCATCCGTGGCTTACAGGCACTCACCCGCCGCTGCCGCGTGCATATCCACACCGATTCGCAATATGTGAAAAACGGTATGGAAAGCTGGATACACGGCTGGAAACGCAACGGCTGGCAAACCGCCGCCAAAACCCCCGTTAAAAACGGCGATTTGTGGCAGATGCTGGACAGTTTGGTGTCGCAGCACGATATTTGCTGGACGTGGGTAAAAGGCCACGCCGGTCATGCCGACAACGAACGCGCCGACCAACTTGCCAACCTAGGCGCACAACAAAAAACAGCCCAAACCTGAAACGCACGCCGCAGCAGGGCAGCAGATGCCGCAGCGTCCGTCCCAACCCCCATGCGGCGTATGCAATGCGCCGTCCGAAACCACTATGCACATTCACACCCATTACGACAATTTACAGCTGCCTCAAAGCGCCACCGATGCCGAAATCCGCCAAGCCTACCGCCGCCTGTCCAAGCGTTACCACCCCGATTTAAACGCCGACCCCGATGCACACCGCATCATGCAGCTGATTAACCGCGCCTATGAAGTGCTGTCCGACCCTTCCAGCCGCGCCGAACACGACCGCTGGATTCGCGCACAATACCGCCGTCAGTATGAAGTGATGCCGCAGCCCATTACCTACTATTATGCCGAATCCGCACCCGCTGCCCCTGCCCGCACGCCCGTCAAACTGATGTTTGCCTTATTTGGCGTGTCGCTGCTGTTAGCGGTGCTGGCATTGTGGTTGGGTTTGGGCTGGCTGCAACAAAGCAACCAAGCCCCTGTGGAAACCGCTGCCCCCGCGCCCGCGCAGCCCATTCAAATCCACATTGGTGTCAACAGCGGCACAGCGGCAGAAACCGTTCCTGCCGCACCGCCGCCCCTGCCCGCCGCCCCTGCCTACTACATCCGCACCGACACCGCCCCCAACGGCACACCTTGGCCGGGCGAATCGGGCTATATCGGCGGCTACCCCATTGTCAGCGGCAGCGGCGGCAGCACCATTTACGCCGACAACGTCCGCAATTCCTCCGACGTATTCGCCCAGCTATACGAAAAACACAGCCCGCAGCCCCTGCGTACCTTCTTTTTACAAGAGCGCAGCGAACTGCCGCTTAAAAATTTAGACACAGGCGAATACTTTATCCGCTACCAGCAGTTAGACAACGGCGAATTTCTCGACAGCGAAAGCATTGCCATCGGCGACAACGGACAAAAAGCCACCATCTACCTGCAACGCGGCAAAGCCCCCGCCCCCAAGCTACACCACGACGAATCCCCATAAACCCCAACTGCCTGAGAAATAAAAATTTTCAGGCAGTTTTTATTTTCCATCACAACGGTCAATCCCCATTCTTCAAACACGAATATGGTTCATAACCATTCATTCTTTCCCAATTTCCCACAAGACAGATAAAGTGGCTGCTTCTTTTATCGGCGAAGCAATCACACCATGGCGCGTTCTTCCGTATTGCCCGCATTCGGGTTAAGTTTTGGCATCAGCATCAGTGCCTTATCGCTGCTGGTTCTGTTGCCGTTTGCCATGCTGCTGTGGACGGTATCGGGCATGGGTTGGACCGGATTTTGGCAAACCGTATCCGAACCGCGCACCTTAGCAGCCGTTCAATTAACTTTACAAACATCGTTTTGGGCGATGCTCACCAATGCCGTTTTCGGCACGCTGACCGCATGGGTATTGGTGCGTTACCGTTTTGTCGGGCGCAACATCATCAATGCGCTGGTGGACCTGCCCTTTGCCCTACCCACTGCCGTCACAGGTGTGGCACTGGCTACCCTGTACGCCCCCAACGGTTGGCTGGGACGCTGGTTCGCCCCTTTTGACTTAAAAATCGCCTTTACCCCCATCGGCATTTGGATTGCGCTGGTGGTGGTGGGACTGCCGTTTGTGGTGCGCTCGGTACAGCCTGTATTGGAAGAGTTGTCGCCCGAATACGAAGAAGCCGCTGCCGTCTTGGGCGCAGGACGTTTCACCGTGTTCCGCCGCGTGCTGTTGCCCGAAATCCTACCCGCTTTGGTCACGGGTGCAGGCATGGCGTTTGCGCGGGCAACAGGCGAATACGGTTCAGTGATTTTTATTGCAGGCAATATTCCCATGCAATCGGAAATTTTGCCGCTGATTATCGCGGGCAAGTTTGAATTGTTTGACATACAGGGCGCAGCTGCCGTGTCTTTGTTTATGTTGGCAATTTCATTTGTGATTTTGCTGGCTTTAAACGCATGGCAATGGCGTTTGTCCAAACGGGGCAAGAAAAAATGAAAACCAATCCCTTAATTATTGAACCCAAAGCAGTGCGTGTGTTGTTGATTGGCTTGGTGTGGGTGTTTTTGAGCCTGATGCTGGCTGTGCCTTTGGTGGCGGTGTTTTGGTATGCGCTGGAACAAGGCTGGTCGGTTTATCTTGCCGCCTTGCGCGACAGCGAAGCCTTACACGCCGTAAAGATGACGCTGCTGATTGCCGCAATTGTTGTTCCCGTTAATGCCTTATTGGGGATTGCATTGGCATGGCTGCTGACCCGTTTTCAATTTCGCGGCAAACAATTATTAACCACTTTGCTGGATTTGCCATTTTCGGTGTCACCCGTGGTGGCAGGGCTGATGTTTGTACTGATGTTTGGCGCACACAGCGCGTTTGGCAGTTGGTTGGAAGCGCATGGCATACAAATTATTTTTGCCTTACCCGGTATGGTGTTGGCAACCTTGTTTGTAACTTTCCCCTTTGTTGCCCGCGAGCTGATTCCGCTGATGCAGGCACAGGGCGACAGTGAAGAACAGGCTGCGCTGATATTGGGGGCGAATGCGTGGCAGATGTTCCGCCGCGTTACCCTACCCAATATCAAATGGGCGTTGCTGTACGGCGTGATTTTAACCAACGCCCGTGCCATGGGCGAATTTGGCGCGGTGAGCATGGTGTCGGGGCATATACGCGGTCAAACCAACACCCTGCCCCTGCAAGTGGAAATTTTGTATAACGAATATCAGTTTACCGCTGCTTTTGCCCTGTCTAGCCTGCTGGCACTGCTGGCATTGCTTACCCTGCTGATACAACAGCTTTTGGTGCGGCGCAAAGCCTTCGGAAAGGAACACCATGATTGACATTCAAAACCTTAACAAGCATTTTGGTTCGTTTCATGCCCTAAAAGACATTTCTTTAAATGTGGCGGCAGGCAGTTTGACTGCATTATTAGGACCTTCAGGCTGCGGCAAAACCACCTTATTGCGCCTGATTGCAGGCTTGGAACAGCCCGACAGCGGAAAAATCCTGTTTGACGGGCAAGATGTTACCCGCACGCACGTCCGTGAACGCGGCATCGGCTTTATGTTTCAGCATTACGCCCTGTTCCGCCACATGAGCGTGTTTGACAACGTGGCTTTTGGTTTAACCGTACTGCCGCGCCACCAACGTCCGCACAAAAACGCCATTGCCGCCAAAGTGTCGCAACTGCTGCAACTGGTGCAGTTAGAACACCTCGCCCAATCCTATCCCGAACAATTATCAGGCGGACAACGCCAGCGCATCGCCTTGGCACGCGCACTCGCCACCGAGCCGCGCCTGTTGCTGCTGGACGAACCTTTTGGCGCATTAGATGCCAAAGTGCGTAAAGAACTGCGCCAATGGCTGCAACAAATCCATCACGAATTGGGCATTACCAGCATTTTGGTTACCCACGACCAAGAAGAAGCCCTAGAAATGGCAGACCAAATTGTGCTGATGAATCACGGCGTGATTGAACAAAGCGGCAACGGGCAAGACTTATACCACCACCCCGCCAGCGTGTTTGTTACCGAATTTTTGGGCGAAAGCAATGTATTTGACCAAGCCCGTATCGAGCAGGGACAATTGCGCATCGGCAGCTACCGCCAAAGCGTTCCCGACCACGCCGCACAACGGCAAAGCGTCAGCGCCTATGTGCGTCCGCACGATATTTCATTACACCGCAGCGAACCTGCCAATGCCATCGGTGCAGCCACCGTGCTTAACGTCCGTGCCATAGGTGGCAATGTGCGTGTACTGCTGGAATCCCCACACAGCAGCAAACCTGTACAAGTCGTGTTGGAACACGCCCGCTTCCGTACCGAACCGCTGCAAACGGGCGAGCGCGTGTGGCTGCTGCCGCATGCCGTTACCGTTTTTCGTTTGCCGCAAATGGTGGAATACGTTATTTAAATCCCATCAGCCCTTTTATTCCACCACCAAAACCGCGATAATCCCCCTTTTCCGACCACATAAAGGAAATCCGATGAAAGTCAGCATTCCCGTTCTAGAAAACGGCGTGATTCCCGACCGTTATGGCAAACGCGGCAGCCAACTGGGTAAAAACGACATGCCCACCCTGTCGCTGCCGTTTGAAATCAGCGATGCCCCCACAGGCACACAATCTTTTGCCGTGGTGTTTGACGACAAAGATGCCGTTACCGCCGCAGGTTTTGTGTGGGTGCATTGGCTGATTGCCGATTTAACCCGCACATCCGTCAGCGAAAACGACAGCCAGTCCGCGCAGGATTACACACAGGGTGCCAACAGCTGGGCAAGCGTATTGGGTGGTTTGACAGCCGAAGAAGCCGCCTGTTACGGCGGACCTGCTCCGCCCAACTGCCTGCACCGTTACGACTTTACCGTGTACGCCCTAGATTGCAAACTCAATCTGCCCCATGCTTTCCGTTATAACGAACTGCATTACGCCATGCAGGGGCATATTTTGGCACAAGCCACCGTTACCGGTACTTATGATGTGTGATTTGCCCTAAAAAACAACACGCCGTTTTGCAAACAAACGGCGTGTTGTTCCATATTTAATCAATTACTTAAAAACGCATCGCTGTAAAACGCTGCATCGTCCAAACCCCGTGCCAAACACACGGCACGCGCCGCCGCAATCATCGCAGGCGAACCGCAGGCATACACCTCACAACCCGCCAAATCCGCATAATCCTGTTCCAACTGCTGCTGAACATAGCCCTGTGCGCCCGTCCAATCCGCATCGGGGCGCGACAGCACGGGCGTATAACGCGCCCCATACAAGCGCGACAACAAGGCTTTTAATTCGGTTTCATCATATAATTCATCAGCATGGCGCACACCGTGATACAGATGCACAGGACGGTAAGGCGCGGTATCCGCCAAATGCGCCAACAGGCTTTTTAAAGGCGCAAACCCCGTGCCTGTGCCTAAAAAAATCATCGGACGGCTGCTGTCTTCGTTTAAAGTAAATCCGCCCAAAGGTCCGCGCAGGCGCAAAATCGTGCCTGCTTTTACCCGTCCGTCAAACAACAGCGGCGAAAACAAGCCGTTTTCGTGATGGCGGATGTGAAATTCCAATACATCGGTTTGCGCGGGGGCATTGGCAACGGAATAGCTGCGGCTGCCGTCTTTTAACAGCACGTCCATATATTGCCCTGCGTAAAATTTAAACGGTGGCGCTTTGGGCAACGCCACTTTAACCACGGCAATACTGCCGCGCACATCTACCGACAACACCCGTGCAGGCAAGGTGCGGATGCTGACCGCTTTTGCGCCCGCATAAGCAGGCATATCCACTTCCACATCGCCATCGGCGCGGTTGCAACACAATAAAATCATGCCGTTGGCGTGTTCGTCTGGCGTAAGGACATAATCATCATATTCGCCGTTTGGCACAACTTTTCCCGACACCAGCCGCGCCCGACACGAACCGCACACCCCGCTTTGACAGGCGTGGGGCAGGTTGTGACCGTGGCGCAAGGCAGCGGCTAAAATGGTTTCATCGGGCGCGGCAGTAAAAACGGTTTGACTGGGGGAAACGGTGATTTGCGACATGATTTGTTACGGCAGACAAAGTATAAAGGGGCGCATTATAAGCGAAAACGGCGTTTAAGGCGTTGGCAGATAAGCATCAAAACGGGTGGATTTGCCCGTGTATTGGTAGGCGGGCGTTGCGCCGCATAAATATTCGCCCAAACGCGGACGCTTCACGACAACACGTTTGCCGGCACAGGCACGCGCCGCCGCCAACAAATCGGCATCGTCCTGCGCTGTTGCCTGCCCCACCAAGGCATGAAAATACGCCATTTCCTTTTTCACGGCAGCGGATTTTTGCCGTTCGGGATACATCGGGTCAAGGTAAACCACATCGGGCTTGCCGTATTGCGCGGCGTATTCGGGCAACAAAACGGCGGCATCGCCATGATGCAGCGAAATATTTTGCACAATTTCCGCCGTTTCCGCACATTGCGCGGCGCGCGCCAAACCGTCTGCCAACAGGCAATACACGGCGGCATGGCGTTCAAACACACGCACGCGCAAACCCAGCCCCGCCAACACAAAGGCATCGCGCCCCAAACCGCCCGTTGCGTCCCACACGCTGGCGCAGGCGCGGCGGTTAACCGCTTTGGACAACAGCTCGCCGCCGCCTTTGGTACGGCGGTAGTGCGCCGCGCCGCCGACAAAATCCACCCGCACCCGTCCTTTTTGCCCTGCTTGGCACAGGCTGATGCCGTCGCTGTCGTGGTGCAGGTAGAGGCCGTTTTCAGGCAGCGTATCGGTAATGTGGCAATCGGGGATTTGGGCGTAGTCGGGTAGGGATTGGGGGATAAGGTGTATAAAATCATTTTTTAGAGAAATCAAGCTGCCTAAAATAAAAAAGGGCTTTCAGGCTGCTTTTTGGTACACAATAAAAAAGCTTGCGTTGTGCCTGAACCGTACTCCCTCCCCTGCCAAAGCGGGGGAGGGTTGGGGTGGGGGCAAGCAATGAAATACCAACCCATTTCCCCCACCCCAGCCCTCCCCCGTGCGAACGGGGGAGGGAACAATGTCGCAACAAGAATAAAAACTGCCTGAAATCCCTACTTCACCGTCAAATGCGCCAACGCCAAATAATCCCCCGACTGCATTTCC
This sequence comes from Conchiformibius steedae, assembly GCF_014054725.1. Classification (NCBI taxonomy): domain Bacteria; kingdom Pseudomonadati; phylum Pseudomonadota; class Betaproteobacteria; order Neisseriales; family Neisseriaceae; genus Conchiformibius; species Conchiformibius steedae. Next base: position 1,752,140 of record NZ_CP059563.1, read on the forward strand.
ACCAAACGGCTGACGGTACGCACAAATTCATGGGCAAAATCGCCTTCGGTATACAGTTCTTCCATCGGCACTTGCGCGGTGGCGCACAGCTTCACGCGGTAGTCGTAAAACACGTCCACCAGCAGGGTTAAACGGCGGGCTTCGTTTTTCTCGTTGGGGCTCATTTTTTCCATGCCCGACACCAGCACATGCGTACAATGTTCCGCCAACCACAAATAATCCGCCTGCGAACGCGGGCCAAAACACAGGGCGCGGAAGTCAAACCACATCACTTTGCTAGCCTGCCCTTTGCAGGGAATATCGCGCCCGTGAATGCTGACACTGCCTGCCTGCGCTTCGCTGCCGCTTAATTGTTTAAACAGCGCGGCAAGTTTGGCTTCGTTTGCATCGTTATTGGGGATATAAAACACATCGGCAGGGGTCAGGGTACGCATACGGTAATCTTCGCCGCTGTCCACGTTTAACACGGTTAATTTCTTTTCCAACAGGGCAATGGTGGGTAGAAAACTGCTGCGGTTTTGCCCCTGCGGATACAGTTCGGACGGGGCATAGTTGGACGTTGCCACCAGCACCACGCCTTCGGCAAACAGGCTTTCCAGCAAACGCCCCAAAATCATGGCATCGGCAATATCGCTCACGTGAAATTCGTCAAAACACAGCACGCGCGTTTCTTCGGCAATGTTTTTGGCAACGGCTTTTAAGGGGTCGGCTTCGCCGCGTTTGTCGCGCATACGCTTATGCACTTCCGCCATAAAAGCGTGAAAATGCACGCGGCGTTTGCGGCGGTAGGGCAAGCAGCCGAAAAAAGCGTCCATCAGGAAACTTTTGCCGCGCCCCACGCCGCCGTAAAAATACAGTCCTGTCGGCACTTGCGGCGAACGCAGGCTGCGCCCGAGAAAACGGTTGCGCTTGCGTTTGAACATCATCAGTTCCGTCCACAGGCGGTCAAGGTGTTCAATGGCGCGTTGTTGGGCGGCATCGCGGATAAAGGCGGGCTGCTGCGCGGCTGCCTGATACCAAGTCAGCGGGCTATGGTTAGCAAAGGGGGGCGGGGTAAAACGGGTGGCGGTTTCGGTGGTCATGGCGGTGTGTCAAGATAAAAAGTTGGGCTTGTAGCAAAAATCATGTAAAAACAGGACATCATTATAATGATGCCCCGTTGTTTGTGAAAGGCTTTTTCAAGTATCGGACGGGATACGATGGCTTATTTTTCGGCAAATTGTCCGTAAGCCATAATGCGCTCAAAACGGCGCGACAGCAAGTCTTGCACGGGCAAGGCTTGCGCTTCAGCCAATTGTTTTTCCAAAACTTCTTTAATGCGGCTGGCGGTTTCAGCATGGTCGCGGTGCGCCCCGCCCAAAGGTTCTTCAATCACTTCGTCAACCAAGCCCAATTTATGCAAACGCTCGGCGGTAATGCCCAAAGCGGCGGCGGCATCGGCAGCTTTTTCGGCGGTTTTCCACAAAATAGATGCACAACCTTCAGGCGAAATCACCGAATAAGTGGAATATTGCAACATATTCACATAATCGCCGACGGCAATCGCCAATGCACCACCCGAACCGCCTTCGCCAATAATGGTACACAGCACAGGCACTTTTAATTTGCTTAATTCATACAGATTTTTACCGATGGCTTCGGATTGGTTACGCTCTTCCGCACCGATGCCGGGGTAGGCACCGGGGGTATCGACAAAAGTCAGCACAGGCAAACCGAATTTTTCCGCCATCTGCATCAGGCGCAGGGCTTTGCGGTAGCCTTCGGGTCGCGGCATACCAAAATTGCGGCGGATTTTTTCTTTGGTGTCGCGCCCTTTTTGGTGTCCGACAACCACCACGCTTTGTCCGTTAAACCGCGCCAATCCGCCCACAATGGCATCATCATCGGCGAAATGGCGGTCGCCGTGCAGTTCCTGAAAATCAGTACACAGCGCGGCGATGTAGTCCAAAGTATAAGGACGCTGCGGATGGCGCGACACCTGCGACACCTGCGCGGGCGTGAGTTTGGCAAAAATGGATTTTGCCAAATCGCGGCTTTTTTTCTGCAAACGGTCAATTTCTTCGGAAATGTCCACGGCAGATTCGCCCTGCACAAAACGTAACTCTTCAATCTTTTTGGTTAATTCTGCAATCGGTTGTTCAAAATCGAGAAAAACGGGTTTCATCAATATTCCTTTTTCGGTTGCCTTGCTTACCTGACGGCAGCGGTATTGCCGCCATCATACGCCATTGCGGGGGTTTTTGCACTTATGTTTAGAGCATTTGCTTACGGTTGCTTGCCTAGGGCGTGTCCCTAGCCTGTCGTGACTCGCGCACTAAAATCGCGGATACATTTTGCCAACCATGTTTCCTGCTGGTTCTTATCCAGCATCTGAAACAAATCGTGGTAAAAATTCAGTTCCGCCACCGTCATTTGTATATCGTCTGCATAGCGTTCTTGGGCAATACGCAGGGCTTGGCTGCGGTCAAACGCGCTTTTTTGCAGCAATTGGCGCAATGGCGTGTCTTTGCTTTGGCGGGCTTGGGTTTGAATTTGGCGCAATTGGTCTTTATACTGCTGACGGCGCTGATGCAGTTTGTCGTGCTGGCTGCTGCTCAAACCCAAAGTGCGGATGTCGCAGTTGGGACGGATATCAAACGCCACAGCAGGCGCAGTCCACGCGGCACAACACGCGGCAAGCACCCACCCTGCCCCGAACTTTACAAATTGAAACATAGCAGATTCCCTTAATGATGGTGGCAGCGGCAAATACCGCCTTTAATGGGAATTATACCCGCACCGTTCAATCTTGCACCGATTTCGTTTTCAAGAAATAAACTGTTTTCTATAGATAGTAAGGATAACTGATGAACTACCGTATTGCCCCCAGCATTTTGGCTGCCGATTTTGCCCGTTTGGGCGAAGAAGTTGCCGCTGTTACCGCCGCAGGCGCAGATTTGATTCATTTTGACGTAATGGACAACCATTATGTGCCAAACTTGAGTTTTGGTCCAATGGTGTGTTCTGCCATCAAACCGCACACCACGCTGCCAATAGACGTGCATTTAATGGTAGAACCCGTTGACGGCATGATTCAGGCGTTTATCGCGGCAGGCGCAGACATTATTACCTTCCACCCCGAAGCCAGCCGCCATGTACACCGCAGCTTGGCACTGATTAAAGACGCAGGCTTGCAAGCAGGATTGGTGCTCAATCCCGCCAGTCCGATTTATTTATTGGAAAATGTGTTGGAACAATTGGATATGGTGTTGTTGATGTCGGTAAACCCCGGATTTGGCGGACAGAAATTTATCCCCGCCACGCTGGACAAAATCCGCCGCGTGCGCCAATTATTAGATGCGTATCAAGCCGAAAGCGGACGGCGCATTGCCTTGGAAATAGACGGCGGCATCAGCCCCGCCAATATCGCCGCCGCCGCCCAAGCAGGTGCAGACACTTTTGTGGCGGGTTCGGCGATTTTCGGGCAAGCGGATTATGCGGCGGTTGTCACTGAAATGCGGGCGCAATTGGCTGCCGTTTCGCGTTAAGCGCGACTCACGGTCAGTGGCGTACTGCCGCAGCGTTCCACATTCAAAATAGGGCGTAATGCCTGCAAACCACTACCGATGGCAGCGGTAACGGCTTCTGCTTGCGCCATCTGTTCTGCGCCGATGCGCGGGTCGTGCCAACCGAACAAATGCGCGTCCAACAGCCTTTGCGCGTGCATGCCTTCGCGGCAATGGTGCAACACCGCAGGTTCGCCTTCATCAAATAAAGTCCCCACCACGCTGTTTTGCACGGTGGCAATGCCTAATGCTCCGTCTTCGCCGCCCAAAGTGCGGAACAGCGCATCTTGCGGAAAACCGCCGCAAGCCAGAAAAAAACGGCGGCGAAATACGGTATTTCCGCCCACCGTCATTTGCACAATCCGCCATGCTTCAGGCAATCGGGGATGCTGTGCATAGCGTTCGGGCAAACCCACTGCCTGCAAACGCAAACGGATTAAACCCAAATGCGGCAGCTGCTGCAAGGCAAACGCCGCCGCTGCCAACGCGCCGTCTTGGTATTCGTCATCAGCATCCAAAAAGGCAATAATCTCTGCATCGCTTTGTAATGCGCCCCAATTACGCGCCCGCGCCACGCCGCCGTTGTTCGGCAAACGCTCGGCGCAAACTTGCGGATATGCCTGCGCCAACTCACACAGCCGCTGCCAAGTGTCGTCATCAGAAGCATCATCTACCACATACACGCGGCGGATTTCGGGCTGACGCAAAGCACTTTCCACCGCACGGCGCAGCGTTGCCGCCGCACGGTAACACGGAATCACCGCGTCAATCGTCATCATAATCGCTGTCTTCCTGATTAAACGCTTCTTCTTTCATCATTGCCTGATGGCGTTCTAAAAACTCGCGGGTGCTGTCTTTACCGCGCAATTGCAAAATATAATTGCGTACCGCCGCTTCCACCAAAACCGCAAGGTTGCGCCCCGCCGCCACAGGCAAGGTAACGGCGCGGATACGCACGTTTAAAATGGATTCCGTTTCACTGCGTATGCTCAAACGGTCCAACTGCTTCATGTCTTCGTCATCAGCAGGCACAAGGTTGATAATCAGTTTCAACTGTTTTTTCGGGCGTATCGAGGTTTCGCCGAAAATATGGCGAATATTCAACACACCCAAGCCGCGCACTTCTAAAAAGTCGCGCAACATGGTCGGACAACGCCCTTCCAGCACTTCGGGCGAAGTGCGGTGCAGCTCTACCGCATCGTCTGCCACCAAGCTGTGCCCGCGCGAAATCAGTTCCAATGCCAATTCGCTTTTGCCCAAGCCCGAAGAGCCTGTCAGCAGCACGCCGATTTCAAATACATCCAAAAACACGCCGTGCTTCATGGTGGAGACTGCCAACACCCTTTGCAGGTAAATACGCAGCACGTCCATCAGATAGGGGCTTTCCAACGCAGACGTGAGCAAAGGCACGTTGTGGGTATGGCAATAATCGCGCAAGGTGTTGGGTACGGGCAGGTCGTTGGCAACAATTACCAGCGACATGGGAAAATCAAAAAGCCCGTCCAAGCCGGTGCTGTTTTCGGCTTGTTCGAGCTTGTTCAGGTATTCCACTTCTGCCACGCCCAACACCTGCACTTGATTGTGGTGGATAAAATTCAGGTGTCCCACCAGTGCCAGCACGGGTTTGTCGGCAGCCACACCGATGCGGTTGTCGCCGCCGCCTGTGCCTGCCGTCCATGCCAAATGCAGTTTCTGCTGATTGTCTTTATACAGACGGCGTACGGAAATACTGGGCATAATCAGTCCGTTAAATTGGGTTTACGCCACCAGCAGCGCGCGGGCTTCATCGGCACTTTGGCAGCGGTTCAGTGCATCGCGCACGTTTTTATCGGCAAAACGCTCGGCAAGGTGCGACAAAATTTCCAGATGTTCGCCCGTGGCGTGTTCGGGAACCAGCAGCACAAACACCAGCGAAACGGCTTGTCCATCGGGCGCATCAAAATCAATCGGCTCGCGGGTGCGGACAAACGCAGCAACTGCCTGTTCCACGCCGCTGTAGCGTCCGTGCGGTACGGCAACGCCCTGTCCCAAACCTGTCGTACCGAGTTTTTCGCGGGCAAACAAACAATCAAACACTTCTGCCTGCGCCAAACCCGCCTGCGCCTGCAAAAGCTGTCCCACTTCTTCAAACAGACGTTTTTTGCTGCTCACGTCCATATCCAGCACCACACGCTCAAGCGGAAGAATTTCGCCAATTAATTTCATCAAGTTTCCTTTTCGGTTTGAAACCCTGCCGTTTACGGCGGTAAAATAAGCTTTTATTTGGACGGGGCATTCCCCCTTCCAAATCAGGGCTATACTTGATGTTCAGCCCTGTGTGTTGAAACATTACTTGCATCAATCCATCTAAAGATTATCGGGGAATTTTAACGCTGGCTTACATTTATCTCAACAGGTAAAGAAAAATTTACATATCCGCAGCAGGCAGAAAAACAGGGCAGACCCAGCGTGTCTGCCCTATGTGGTGGCGGCGCACAGGCTGCGCCGCGTGTGGTTTATTCGGCAAAAAACAGGCTTATACGCCGCTGCCTTGTGCTTTCAAACGCTCGGGCGCATCCAGCTTGGACAGCGCCGACAAATACGCTTTGGCGGTTGCCACCAGCACATCGGTATCCGCACCCTGACCGTTGGCGATTTTACCGCCACGCGCCAGCCGTACCATGGTTTCGCCTTGGCTTTCCGTGCCTTGAGTAACAGCGTTTACCGAATAAATCTGCAATTCCGCGCCGCTTTGCGCCACGCTTTCAATGGCTTTGAAAATGGCATCTACAGGACCTGAACCCGTAGATTGGGCGTGTTTTTCCTCGCCGCGCACGCTGAACACGATTTCGGCACGCGGCAGTTCGCCCGTTTCGGTGGTAATACGCTGCGAAATAAATTTGTAATGGTCTTGCGACAGGCTCACCAAACCGTCTGACACCAGCGCGTGCAAATCTTCGTCAAAAATCTCGCGTTTTTTGTCTGCCAATTCTTTAAAACGGGCAAAGGCGGCGTTCAGGGCTTCTTCGCTGCCCAATTCAATACCCAATTCTGCCAATTTGGTCTTAAAGGCGTTGCGCCCCGACAGCTTGCCCAAAGTTAAGCGGTTGGCAGCCCAGCCCACTGATTCAGCAGACATAATTTCATAGGTTTCGCGGTGTTTGAGTACGCCGTCCTGATGAATGCCCGATTCGTGCGAAAAGGCGTTCGCGCCAACCACGGCTTTATTCGGTTGCACAGGATAACCTGTGATGCCAGACACCAAACGCGAAGCGGGAACAATTTGGGTGGTGTCAATGCCTGTTTCAAAACCAAACACATCGTGGCGCACTTTTAATGCCATCACAATTTCTTCAATGGCAGCGTTGCCTGCGCGTTCGCCCAAGCCGTTTACTGTGCATTCCACCTGACGCGCCCCGCCGCGCAAAGCCGCCAACGAATTGGCAACCGCCAAGCCCAAGTCATTATGGCAGTGCGCCGACCAAATCACTTTGTCGCCGCCCTGTGTGCCTGCAATCAGTTCGCGGAAAAAGGCTTCGGTTCGGTGGGGAACGGAATAACCCACCGTATCGGGAATATTGACGGTGGTTGCGCCCGCTTCAATCACCGCGCCGCAAATCTCGGTTAAAAAGCCCAATTCGGAACGCAGCGCGTCTTCACAGGAAAATTCCACATCATCGGTATATTCTTTGGCGAGTTTTACCGCTTTTACCGCTGCTTCAATTACTTGCTGCGGTTTCATTTTCAGCTTGTATTCCATGTGAATGGGGCTGGTGGCGATAAAAGTGTGAATGCGCGGACGGGCTGCATGCGATACCGCTTCGCCTGCCAAACGGATATCACGTTCCACCGCACGCGACAGCGAACACACGGTAGATTGGGTAATGGTTTTGGCAATTTCGCTTACCGCTTCAAAATCCCCAGGGCTGGCGGCAGCAAAACCCGCTTCAATCACATCTACGCCCAGTTTTTCCAATTGGCGGGCAATGCGGATTTTGTCGTCTTTGCTCATGGCGGCACCAGGCGACTGTTCGCCGTCGCGCAAGGTGGTGTCAAAAATAATGATGCGGTTGTCGGCGCTCATAATCGGTTTCTCCAAAGTGGTTTGCTGGTGCATAAAGGCATTTAAGTCCAAAGGTCTGCCCTGTAATTCGGCAAGGGTGGCGAGTTTTTGCAGCTGATGCAGGGGCATAGAGCCGCGTGCGCGCCATTTGTAGATGGCAGCCGTGCCAACAGGCTGGTCGGGAAAGTGTTGTTTTAAAGCTTGGGCAAGCGCGTTTACGCCGCCAAAATAGGCAATCAGCCGTTCAATGTCTGCTTGCATGGTTGTCTAAAAAGGGGAAAGAATGGCGGCGATAATAATCAGTTTTAGACGGTTTGGCAAATTGTTTTTGAAATTTTGTGAAACATGGCGATTTTTGCGATAATTTTTAGACAAATTGTATAAACCACAATCTTTCTGCGATTAGGCATCACGCCCAAATCATTGTAAAATGGCGTTTATTTATCCACCAAAATCATGAAAATAAAATATTTAGCTTCTACAGATGCCTTGCCTGCGCTACTGGCATTGGTTTTTATTGGTCTGACATTGTGGTCGGGCATCGCCCCCGCCGACCGCGCTGTGTGGTATGCCGAAATGTTGCCCGTGCTGGCGGTTTTTGTGCTGCTGCTGTGTACCTTCCGCCGCTTCCGTTTCAGTAATACGGCTTATGTACTGATGGCGTGTTGGCTGTTTTTGCACACGGTGGGCGCACGTTACACCTTTGCCGATGTGCCGTTTGAATGGGGCAACCGCCTGTTGTCGCCGCTATTGGGCGAAGGGCGCAACCATTTTGACCGTTTCGCCCATTATATTATTGGTTTTTATGCCTTTCCGATGGCAGAATGGCTGTTGCGGCGCGGCAAATGCACCTTTGGCACGGCGATGTTTTTCGGATTGTTTTTTGTGATGTCGGTAGCGGCGGCGTACGAAATCATTGAATGGCAATACGCCGTGATGGAAGGCGGACAGGCAGGCATTGAATTTCTTGGTTCGCAAGGCGATGTGTGGGACGCGCAAAAAGATATGTTGGCAGACACCTTGGGCGCACTCACCGCATTGGCATTATTTGCCTGCTTGCGCCCCGATTTATCCCCAGCAACAACAACATGATTATTTTCTTGGATTTTGACGGCGTACTGCACCCCAATCTTGCCTTGCGCCAACGCAGCCGTTTGTGGCAGCAACTACCCGTTTTCACTGAATTTTTATCACAAAAAGAATGGGCTGACGTGCCTGTGGTGGTGTCGTCTTCGTGGCGCATCGGGCGCGATTTGGCTCAACTGCAAACGGTTTTCCCGCCTGATTTGCGCCCACGCATTATCGGTACGACACCGATACTGCACACCCACAACCGCACACGCGGCAGCCGTCAGCGCGAAATAGAATGTTGGCTGCGTGATTTTGCTTATCCTACCGATGCTTGGCTGGCATTGGACGACACCGCTTGGTATTTTGACGAATATTGCCCCCATCTGTTTTTATGCAACGGACAAACAGGCTTAAGCCACGCCGATTTACCCCGTTTACACGCCCAATTGCACACCCTATCCGCCAAGCCATTGCCATAAAACACACGACAAACCCATTAAACGGGCGTATGATAAAAAGATAAAAATAATCGTTTCCCAAACCTGTTTTCCGTAACCATCAGATAAGGAGAGACATAATGCGGACAAACAAAAAATGGTGGCAAATCAGCGCAGCAGCAGTGGCAGCGGCGGTTTTGCTGTTGGGCGGGACGCTGGCAGGTATGCGCGGCACAGACGCTGCCGCTGCCGATACGCCCTTGCAGCAGTTAAAACAACTGCCGCAGGCAAACGGCAAATCCGCCGAAGCCTTGCTGCAAGCCAAACGCCCTACTTTGGTTAAATTTTGGGCGAGCTGGTGTCCTTTGTGTTTGAGCGAGTTGGGCGAAACCGAAAAATGGGCACAGGAAGCCGAATTCCAACGCGCCAATTTGCTTACCGTGGCATCGCCTGCCTTTTTGGGCGAGAAAAAACAACCCGATTTCAGCCAATGGTATGGCGGTTTGGATTACGCCAAACTGCCCGTGCTGCTGAACGAAGGCGGTTCGCTGGCAAAATCATTGGGGATTAAAGTGTATCCGTCTTGGGTGCTGTTGGACGAAAAAGGCGAAGTTGCCCGTGTGGTGCGCGGCAGCTTAAACCGCGCCCAAGCCCTTGCCCTGCTCGACAACCCGCAGGCAGAACTCAAATCCCTGCAACAATCGTTTTACCAACCCGATAAAAAAACAGGAAACAAACCGATGAATACCCAAACCATTTATCTGGCAGGCGGCTGCTTTTGGGGCTTGGAAGCCTATTTCCAACGCATTGACGGCGTAGCCGATGCCGTATCGGGCTATGCCAACGGCAAAACCGAAAAACCCAGCTATGAAGACGTGGTTCACCGCAACACAGGACACGCCGAAACCGTTAAAGTGGTGTACGATGCCGACAAACTCAGTTTGGACGACATTTTGCAATACTATTTCCGCGTGATTGACCCCACCAGCCTGAACCAACAGGGCAACGACCGCGGCACCCAATACCGCACGGGCGTGTATTACACCAATCCTGCCGAAAAAAGCGTGATTGACGCAGCGTTTGCCCGCGAGCAGAAAAAACACAGTCAAAAAATCGTGGTGGAAAACCTACCCCTGCAACGCTTTGACGAAGCAGAAGAATACCATCAGGATTATTTGTTAAAAAACCCCAACGGCTACTGCCATATTGACATCCGCAAAGCAGACGAACCGCTGCCGCATCAAAAAACCTCTGCCAAACCATCAGCAGACGAACTGCGCCGCACCCTTACCGCCGAGCAATACCGCATCACCCAAGAAAACGGCACAGAACGTGCCTTCAGCCACGAATACGACCATTTGTTTGCCGATGGCATTTATGTGGACGTGGTGGGTGGACAGCCTCTGTTCAGCTCTGCCGACAAATACGATTCGGGCTGCGGTTGGCCCAGCTTTACCCGCCCGATTGAAGCTACTGCCGTTACCGAACACGACGACAACAGCTACAATATGCACCGCGTGGAAGTGCGCAGCCAACAGGCAGATTCACATTTGGGACACGTTTTCCCCGATGGTCCGCAGGATAAAGGCGGATTGCGCTACTGCATTAACGGCGCGAGTTTGAAATTTATCCCGCTGGAACAAATGGACGCGCAAGGCTACGGCGCGTGGAAAGACAAAGTGAAAAAATAGTTCACAGGGGCAGGAAAAATTCCTGCCCTTTTTTATTTAATCTGCATAAGCCAAATAAGTACAATTTATTTGGCAACAGCCCGTTTTCGCCTACAATGCCCTTTTTTCCCTTTCGGAATCCCATTATGTTGAAACACACCCTTGCCCTTTCCGTATGCGCCTTGTTTTTGAGCGCCTGCGGACAGCAGCCGCAACAGCAAACCGCCGCATCTGCCGCTTCAGGCACAGCCGCACCCGCCGCCAATTCCGACGGCAGCCTGATGGAACGCATCAGCAGCAAAGGCACGATTACCGTGGGCACGGAAGGCACTTACGCCCCGTTTACCTATCACGATAAAGACGGCAAATTAACGGGCTACGATGTGGAAGTGACCCGCGCCGTTGCCAATAAATTGGGCGTAAAAGTAGAATTCCGCGAAACCCAGTGGGACGCGATGCTGGCGGGTTTGAAAGGCGGACGTTTTGACATGATTGCCAACCAAGTGGCACTCACCACCCCCGAGCGTCAGGCAACCTTTGACAAATCCGAACCTTATAACTGGAGCGGTCCAATGATGCTGGCGCGCGCAGACGAAACCCGCATCAAAACTTTAGAAGACATTAAAGGCTTGAACGCCGCGCAAACCTTGAGCAGCAACTACGGCGAAATGGCGGTTGCCGCACAAGCCAAAATCGTGCCTGTTGACGGTATGGCGCAAGCCCTGTTGCTGGTGCAGCAACGCCGCGCCGATTTAACCCTCAACGACTCACTGGCGCTGTTGGACTACCTGAAAAAAACCCCCGATTCGGGCTTAAAAGTGGTGTGGCAGGCAGCAGGCGACAAAAAAGTGGGCGCAGGTTTGGTGTTGAACAAAGGCAATACCGAAGCCTTGGAAAAAATCAACCAAGCCATGCGCGAACTGCACCAAGATGGTACGCTGAAAAAATTGAGTGAAGAATTTTTTGGCGCAGACGTTACCGTCAAATAAAACGGCAGTTTGGGCTGTGGTGCGGTCTGTGCCTTGAGTGCAGACCGCATTTTGTCGCGCTTTTACCGCCTGCCACACACGCCCGTCTGCACAAAACATGACTTTTGCCCTCGATTTAACGTAAAATCGCCTTTTTCCCGTCTAAACAGAGAGATTTTTTCGTGTTAAACAGTCTTTTGGCTTCGCTGCCGTTTATGGATGCCACCCGCGCCGAAATGTTGGTCGGCGCGTTTTGGCCCATGCTGAAAGCAGGCATTTTGGTGTCGGTGCCGCTTGCCGTGGCATCGTTTATTATCGGCATGGCGATTGCCGTTGCCGTGGCGCTGCTGCGGATTAGCCCCGTGCGCACGCGCACCCACCGCATTTTGTTGCGCCTGTGCAAAGCCTATATTTCCATTATTCGCGGCACGCCCATGCTGGTGCAGATTTGCGTGGTGTTTTACGGTTTGCCCGCCATTGGCATTTACATCAACCCCATTCCCGCCGCCATTATTGGTTTTTCGCTGAATGTGGGCGCATACGGCTCGGAAACGGTACGCGCTGCCATTTTGTCTGTTCCAAAAGGACAATGGGAAGCAGGCTATTCCATCGGCATGACCCATATTCAAACTTTCCGCCGCATTATTGCCCCACAAGCCTTCCGCGTTGCCGTACCGCCGTTAAGCAATTCGTTTATCGCCCTGTTTAAAGACACTTCTTTGGCAAGTTTTGTCACCGTTACCGAAATGTTCCGCGTGGCGCAGCAGCACGGCAACGCCCGTTACGATATGTTGCCCGTTTACATACAGGCAGGTTTGATGTACTGGTGTTTTTGCTGGGTGCTGTTTTGGGCGCAAGCGCGTTTGGAAAAACATTTCAGCCGCCACACCGTCAAAACTTCTTAACAGTTGAAATGCTTGATTTCCCCTACGGCGTTGGCGCTGCCTTGCCGTATTTTTATACTGTCTGCAGCAGCGCCGCCTTGTATGAAAAAGCAATCATTCCAACTGAACACGGAAATATGAAATCATGATTAAAATCCGCAATATCCATAAACGCTTTGGCACGCACAATATTTTAAACGGCATTGATTTAGACATCATCAAAGGACAAGTGGTGGTGATTTTAGGACCTTCAGGTTCAGGCAAAACCACTTTTTTGCGCTGCTTAAACGCATTGGAAGTGCCCGAACAGGGCAGCATCACATTTGAAGCCGAACCGCCGCTGCACATTGATTTTGCCCGCCTGCCCGACCAAAACGAAATCCTCGCCCTGCGCCGCCGTTCGGGCATGGTGTTTCAGCAATACAATCTGTTCCCTCACAAAACCGCTTTGGAAAACATTATGGAAGCGCCCGTACAGGTGCAGGGCAAACTGCCCGCCAAAGCCCGTTTGCAAGCCAGCGAGCTGTTGGAAAAAGTGGGCTTGGCAGACAAAGCCGATTTGTATCCCGAACAGCTTTCGGGCGGACAGCAGCAGCGTGTGGGCATTGCCCGCGCCCTTGCCCTGCAACCCGAACTGATGCTGTTTGACGAACCCACTTCCGCGCTGGACCCCGAACTGGTGCAGGAAGTGCTGAAAACCATGAAAGAACTCGCCAACGAAGGGCGCACCATGCTGGTGGTCACCCACGAAATCCAGTTTGCGCTGGACGTGGCAGACGTGGTGGTGGTAATGGACGAAGGCAAAATCGTGGAAAAAGGCTTTCCTGAAGATTTGTTCCGCGACCCGCAGCACGAGCGCACCCGCGCCTTTTTAAGCCGCATCGCCGTGCAACCGCCGCCGGCCGCTGCCTAAAGCACCCGTGCGCTTGAAATTGCCCCCACATACCCCCATGTGGGGTTTTATTATTTATCCCCAGAGATAGCCATGTCCCACACACATTCCGAATCCGCCGTACTGCCCACCCTGCCCCTGCGCGACATGGTGGTGTATCCCTATATGGTGCTGCCCCTGTTTGTCGGGCGCAGCAAATCCGTTGCCGCGCTGAACGCCGCTTCCGAAAACGGCACGCCCGTGTTTTTGCTGGCGCAGCAAAACGGCAGCGAAGAAGACCCCGCGCCCGCCGATTTGTACCGCATCGGTACCACCGCCAAAATCCTGCAAATCCTGCCCCTACCCGACAATACCATCAAAGTGCTGGTAGAAGGTCTGCAACGCGCCGAAGCAGCCGAAATTTGGGACAACGGCGACTTTTTTGAAAGCCGTATCCTGCCCGCCGAAGACGAATCCCAAGACTCTTCCGCCGCTGCCGAAGCCCTGCGCCGCACCCTGTTGGAACGTTTTGAGCAGTTTGCCAAACTGAATAAAAAAATCCCCAACGAAGTGGTGGCTTCCATTTTGGATATGGAAGAACACGGACGTTTGGCGGACACCATCGCCTCGCACCTGCAATTAAAACTGGCGCAGCGGCAAACCCTGCTGGAGCTGACCGATGTGGGCGAGCGCATGGAATACCTGCTGTTGCAGTTGGAATCCGAATTAGACATTATCCAAGTGGAAAAACGCATCCGTGGCAAAGTCAAACGCCAAATGGAAAAAAACCAGCGCGATTACTATTTGAACGAACAAATCAAAGTCATTCAAAAAGAATTGGGCGAAGAAGACGAGCGCGGCGAATTGGACGCTTTGGAGAAAAAAATCCAAGCTGCGGGCATGAGCGCGGAAGCCAAAGATAAAGCCCTGTCGGAGCTGAAAAAACTGAAAATGATGCCCGCCATGTCGTCTGAAGCCACCGTGGTGCGCAATTATATTGACACGCTGCTGGATTTACCGTGGAAAAAGAAAACCCGCGTCAGCAAAGACATTGTCAAAGCCGATTTGGTATTGAACGCCGACCATTACGGCTTGGAAAAAGTGAAAGAACGGATTTTGGAATACTTGGCAGTACAAAAACGCACCGACAAACTGAAAGGTCCGATTTTGTGCTTGGTGGGTCCACCGGGGGTCGGTAAAACCTCGCTGGGCGAATCCATTGCCAAAGCCACAGGGCGCAAATATGTACGCATGGCATTGGGCGGCGTGCGCGATGAAAGCGAAATCCGCGGTCACCGCCGCACCTATATCGCGTCCATGCCCGGTAAGGTATTGCAAAACATGATTAAAGTGGGGGTCAAAAACCCCTTATTCCTGTTAGACGAAATTGACAAATTGGGCAGTGATTTCCGTGGCGACCCCGCCGCTGCGTTGCTGGAAGTGCTGGACCCCGAACAAAACAGCGCCTTTGCCGACCATTTTGTTGAAGTGGATTTTGATTTGAGCGACGTGATGTTTATCGCCACGTCCAACAGCTTCAATATTCCGCCCGCGCTGCTGGACCGCATGGAAATCATCCGCCTGTCGGGTTACACCGAAGACGAAAAAATCAATATCGCCATGCAGTATCTGGTGCCCAAGCAGATGAAGCGCAACGGCGTAAAAGAAGGCGAACTGGCGGTGGACGAAAGCGCGGTGCGCGATATTGTGCGCTACTACACCCGTGAAGCGGGCGTACGTTCATTAGACCGCGAAATCGCCAAAATCTGCCGCAAAGCAGTGATGCAAAACGAACGTTCGGGCAAAAGCGCAGGCGGCAAAACCCCGTCATCACGCAGCCGCAAAGCCAAGACCTTAACGGTAAGCAGCAGCAATCTGCACGATTTTCTTGGCGTGCGCCGCTTTGACTACGGCGTGTCGGCTGGTGAAAACCGCATCGGTCAGGTAACGGGTTTGGCGTGGACGGAAGTGGGCGGCGAATTGCTGACCATTGAAGCCGTTGCGTTAAAAGGCAAAGGCAATATCGTCCGCACGGGCAAGCTGGGCGACGTGATGAAAGAATCCATCGCCGCCGCGTGGAGCGTGGTGCGCTCGCGTGCCGACAGCTTGGGCATTGCCGCCGATTTTTACGAAAAAAACGATATGCACATTCACGTCCCCGAAGGCGCAACCCCCAAAGACGGTCCCAGCGCGGGCATTGCTATGACCTTGGCAATGGTGTCTGCCTTAACGGGCATTCCTGTACGCGCCGACGTGGCGATGACGGGCGAAATCACTCTGCGCGGCGAAGTGCTGCCGATTGGCGGTTTGAAAGAAAAACTGCTGGCTGCGCTGCGCGGCGGCATCAAACACGTTTTGATTCCCAAAGACAACGTGAAAGATTTGGAAGAAATCCCGCAAAACGTGAAAGACGGTTTGCAGATTCACGCCGTGCAGTGGATTGACGAAGTGTTTGAGCGCGGTTTGGAGCGCCTGCCCGTTCCCACCACTTTGGATGACGCGCCTGCCGACAAACCCGTCAAATCCGTCCGCAAACGCAGTCCCAAAGCACAAGCCCACTAACTCCCTTCAAAACGGCATTTTTGTTGTATGATGCCATCAAACAGGGCGCAACGGCAAAAAAAACCGTTGCGCCCCAAATTTATGCTTGACACTGCTTTTTGCCGCTTGATATAAAGCCAAACTGTTGCATTACGCACCCCACACGCCCGTTTGACGGCGGGCATTTTCCATATTTTACCCCCATAGAAAGGGAATGATTATGAACAAATCAGAACTGATTGATGCCATCGCCCAAGAATCCGGTTTGAACAAAACCGATGCCGGAAAAGCACTGGACGCCTTTACCACCGTGGTGAAAAACACCCTGCAGCAAGGCGACACCATCACGCTGGTGGGCTTTGGTTCTTTCAGCGTGGCAGAACGCGCCGAGCGCCAAGGCTTAAACCCCAAAACCAAAGAACCGCTGACCATTCCCGCAGCGCGTGTGCCCAAATTCAAACCCGGCAAAGCCCTGAAAGATGCCCTGATGCCTGCCGAAAAACCCGCTAAAAAAGCCCCTGCCAAAAAAGCAGCGAAAAAATAAATCCCCGCACAGGCTGTCCGATACCGTTTTGACGGTATCGGACAGCAGCTTTTTTCAAAACATACGAAAGAAATAAAAAATGTCAATTAAAGAAGAATTTAAGGCATTTATCCTGCGCGGCAACGTGATTGATTTGGCGGTCGGCATGGTGGTGGGTACCGCGTTTTCAGGCATTGTCAAATCACTGGTGGACGATGTGATTATGCCGCCGCTGGGGCTGATTTTGGGCGGTGTGGATTTTTCCAACCTGTTTTTAACCTTAAGAGACGGCGCCAACCCGCCCGCCGACGGTTATGCCACCCTTGCCGCTGCCAAAGCAGGCGGTGCCGTTACCCTGAATATCGGCTTGTTTTTAAACACTGTAGTCAGCTTTTTAATTGTGGCAACTGCCATTTTCTTTGTGGTGAAACTGATTAACAAACTTAAAGAAGCTGCTTTGAAAAAAGAGAAAGAAGCAGCAGCGGCAGCCGAAGAAGCCCCGTCCGTCAGCGAAGAAATCCTGCTGCTGCGCGAAATCCGCGACAGCCTTGCCAAAAAATAAGCTGTTGCCCTAAAAAATCATCACGGCGCAACCCCAAAGGTTTGCGCCGTTTTTTTGCTTACCAATATTCGGCAAACTGCGCCGTATCGGTATTTTTCGGCATATCCACCACCGCAGGCGATGTGCCCACCATCATCAAACCAATGATTTTTTCCTGTTCCGTACAGGCAAACGCCTGCCGCAGCAAAGGCGAATGCACCCACATGCCCGAAATCCACACACTGTCAAAACCATGCGCTTTCGCTGCCAATTGAATGGCATACGCCGCACAACCCGCACTTAAATTCTGTTCCCATTCGGGTTTGCCCTTTTTGGGGCTGTAAATCACCGCCGCCACCGCAGGCGCCATTTTGCCTACCCGCTCTGCCTTGGCAATGGCTTCTGCCCCAAACGGCGACTGTTCCGCCGTATCACGCAAAATCTGCTGAAAACGCGCCATGCCCGCTGCGCTGTGTATTACCACAAAACGCCAAGGCGTTAAATGTCCGTGGTCAGGCACTTGCGTAGCAGCTTGTAAAATGGTGTCCCACTGCAATTCATCGGGCGCGGGCGCATTTAAAGTTTTGGTGGAACGGCGAGTGGTTAAAATATTTAAAATATCCATTGCTAAAAATAAAATCTGATGTGTGCAACGGGCGCAAGTGTAACGTTAATCAATATCATGAGTAAAGCGAAACCCACAAAAAAACAGGTACAAACGGATAGACCAACCGTTCACACCTGTTTTCTTAAAAATTCAATACTTTACAAACAGCCAAACTGCCGCAGCAGCGTTTCCTGCAAACCAATGCTTTCTTCACCCTCGCCCGCACGGATGCGGTGATAATTGCCCTCGCCGTCCATCTGCCATGCTTTCACATTGTCTGCCAACGCCAAAGTTAAACCTTCGCCAATCACGCGGGCTTTAAGCGCGGGCGTGGTAATCGGGGTAGCGGTTTCAATGCGGCTGAAAAAGTTGCGCCCCATCCAGTCCGCGCTGGAAATAAACACGTCTTCCGCACCATCGTTGAAAAAATAGTACACGCGGGCGTGTTCCAACAAACGCCCGATAATGGAACGCACGCGGATATTTTCCGACAATCCCGCCACTTGCGGGCGCAGGGCGCATGTGCCGCGCACAATCAAATCAATCTGCACCCCTGCGGCACTGGCGCGGTAAAGGGCGCGAATCACCTGCGGTTCAATCAGCGAATTCATTTTGGCGACAATTTTGGCGGGTTTGCCTGCTTGGGCGTGGGCGATTTCGCGGTCAATGCCATCCAACACCATTTTATGCAGGGTAAACGGGCTTTGATAGAGTTTTTTCAGGCGCGTTGCCTGTCCCAATCCCGTGATTTCCATAAATAAGGCATTCACATCACGGGTAATGTCCGCATCGGCAGTCAGCAAACCGAAATCGGTGTAAATGCGCGATGTGCCTTGATGGTAGTTGCCCGTGCCAAGATGGGCGTACTGTTTAAGTTTGCCGTCTTCGCGGCGCACCACCAATGCCATTTTGGCATGCACTTTGTAACCGAACACGCCGTAAACCACATGTGCGCCCGCGTCTTCCAAACGTTCCGCCCAACCCACATTATTGGCTTCGTCAAAACGCGCCATCAGCTCCACCACCACGGTAACCTGTTTGCCTGCCGATGCGGCTGCCATCAATGCTTTTGCCAATTCGGAATGCGTACCCGTGCGGTAAATGGTCATTTTAATGGCAACGACATCGGGGTCGTGCGCGGCATCGCGGATAAAACGCACCACAGGTTCAAATGATTGGTAGGGGTGATGCAGCAAAATATCTTCGCGGGCAATGCGGGCAAACAGATTGTCGTTTTTCTCGCTTTCCGACAGCCTTTGCGCGGCAACGGGCGGAAATTTCAATTCGGGGCGTTCCACCATATCGGGAACGGCGTTCAGGCGCACCAGATTCACAGGGCCATCTACCTGATACAGCTCGGCGCGGCTTAAGCGGAATTGGTCTAACAAAAAGCCGCTGACGTGTTCGGGGCAGGAATCCGCCACTTCCAAACGCACACCGTCGCCGTAATCGCGGTCGCGCAATTCGTTTTGAATGGCAGTACGCAGATTGCTTAAATCGTCTTCGTCCACCATCAGGGCGCTGTCGCGGGTTAAACGGAACTGGTAACAGCCCTTGATTTTCATACCGGGGAAGAGCTTATATACAAATTCGTGCAAAATGGACGATAAAAACACAAAACCGTCTGCACCGTCGCACAGCTCTTCAGGCAGTTTGACAATGCGCGGCAAAATGCGCGGCGCTTGCACAATGGCTTTGCCCGAAGCGCGTCCGAATGCGTCTTTTCCGTCCAGTTCTACCACAAAATTCAATGATTTGTTTAAGGGGCGCGGAAAGGGGTGCGACATATCCAAGCCGATGGGGGTCAGAACCGGCAGCAGTTCGCGGTTAAAATACTGCTCCACCCAACGGCGCTGCGCGGGGGTCCAACTGCTGCGGCGCGGGAAAAAGATGTTTTCGCGTTCCAATTCGGGCAGCAGCACTTCGTTAAACAAACGGTATTGCTCACGAATCAAATCACGCGCCTGCTCGCATACGCGGGCAACGGTTTCGGCGGGGGTGTGTCCCGAATCCAGCACCAAATCGGGATTTTGGCGTTGTTCGCGTTTTAAATACGCCACGCGCACTTCAAAAAATTCGTCCAAATTAGACGAAACAATGCACAAAAAGCGTAAGCGTTCCAGCAGGGGAACGGAAGGGTCTTCGGCTTGGGCAAGCACACGGCGGTTAAATGCAATCAGTCCCGATTCGCGGCACAGCAGGGTGTCGGACATGGCGGTATTCCTTTTCATTTGTAATCAATTGTTGGCAGATTATAGCGGATTTTCGGCGCGTGCGTTCAGCGGTAATGTGGCAGATGGCGTATAATCGCGCCACTTTTTCCTTGTTTTATCTTTTATCTTTGCGAGCGAAACCATGTCTGTTGTTTTGTCTTTGCGCGGCGCGTCCGCCCTATCTCCGTTCCGAATTGAAAAACTGCTGCAAAAAGCGCGTGCTGCGGGTTTGCCCGAAGCGGCGTTGCAGAGCGAATTTTGGTATTTTGTTGAAAGCGAAAACGCTTTGTCGGCAGACGATACCGCCAAGCTGCAAGCCTTGTTGGCAGGCGAAGCCGTGTCTGCGCCGGCAACGGCTGCCGACAAAACCCTGTTTTTGATTACCCCGCGCCTCGGTACGATTTCGCCGTGGGCAAGCAAAGCCACCGATATTGCCCGCAACTGTGGTTTGCAGGGCATTCAACGCATTGAACGCGCCACCGCGTTTTGGCTTTCAGGTAGCCTGAACGCGCAGCAGCAACAGCAATGGGCGGATTTGCTGCACGACCGCATGACCGAATCGGTATTAAAAGATTTTGCCGCAGCCGAACAACTGTTCGCCCATCCGCAGGCGCAAACCTTTGCTTCTATTGACTTGCTTGGCGGCGGTAAAGCCGCTTTGGAACGCGCCAACCGCGAATTGGGTTTGGCACTGTCGCCTGATGAAGTGGATTATCTATTAGACAATTACCAAAAACTGCAACGCAATCCCACCGATGTGGAACTGATGATGTTCGCCCAAGCCAACAGCGAACATTGCCGTCACAAAATTTTCAATGCCGATTTTATTTTAAACGGACAGGCACAGGAAAAATCGCTGTTCCGCATGATACGCGACACCCACGAAGCCGCGCCCGCAGGCACGGTGGTTGCCTATAAAGACAATGCGTCTGTGATTGAAGGCGCGCGCATCAAACGCTTTTATCCCGATGCCAACGGACATTACCGCTTTCATGAAGAAGACACCCATATTCTGATGAAAGTGGAAACCCACAACCACCCCACCGCCATTGCCCCGTTTGCGGGCGCGGCAACGGGTGCGGGCGGCGAAATCCGCGACGAAGGCGCAACAGGACGCGGCTCGCGCCCGAAAGCAGGTTTAACAGGCTTTACCGTGTCCAATCTGAACCTGCCCGATTTGCCCCAGCCGTGGGAACAGCCCTACGGCAAACCCGAACACATCGCTTCGCCTTTGGATATTATGATTGACGGTCCGATTGGTGGCGCAGCGTTTAACAACGAATTTGGTCGTCCCAATTTATTGGGCTATTTCCGCACCTTTGAAGCCGAACACGAAGGCAAAGTACGCGGTTATCACAAACCGATTATGATTGCAGGCGGTTTGGGCAATATCCAAGCGCAACAAACCCATAAACACGAAATCCCCGAAGGCGCATTGCTGATTCAACTCGGTGGACCGGGCATGCTGATTGGTTTGGGCGGCGGTGCAGCATCGTCTATGGACACAGGCAGCAACAGCGCCGATTTGGATTTTAATTCCGTACAGCGCGGCAACCCCGAAATCGAACGCCGCGCCCAAGAAGTGATTGACCGCTGCTGGCAAAAAGGCGCAGACAATCCCATTATCGCCATTCACGACGTGGGCGCAGGCGGTTTGTCCAACGCCTTTCCCGAACTGGTCAATGATGCGGGTCGCGGTGCCGTGTTTGCCCTGCGCGACGTGCCTTTAGAAGAACACGGCTTAAATCCCATGCAGATTTGGTGCAACGAAGCCCAAGAACGCTATGTTTTGTCCGTGCTGCCTGAAAACTTGGACGTATTCCGCGCCATTTGCGAACGCGAACGCTGCCCCTTTGCCGTAGTCGGTACTGCTACTGATGACGGACATTTGCAAGTGCGCGACGATTTGTTTGCCAACAAACCCGTGGATTTGCCCTTAAACGTCCTGCTGGGCAAACCCCCGAAAACCACCCGTCGTGACCAAACCGTAGCCACCGAACCCCGCGCCTTCCACGCCAACCAACGCGATTTAAGCGAATCCGCCTACCGCGTCTTGTCGCTGCCTGCCGTGGCTGCCAAACATTTCCTGATTACCATCGGCGACCGCAGCGTTGGCGGCATGACCCACCGCGACCAAATGGTGGGCGCGTATCAAACCCCCGTTGCCGACTGCGCCGTCACCCTGATGGGCTTTGACACCCATCGCGGCGAAGCCATGAGCATGGGCGAAAAACCCGCGCTTGCCCTGTTTGACGCACCCGCATCGGGGCGCATGTGCATCGGCGAAGCCATTACCAACATTGCCGCTACAAATATCGGCGACATCGGCAACATCAAACTTTCTGCCAACTGGATGGCAGCCTGCGGCGTGGCGGGCGAAGACGAAAAACTCTACCGCACCGTAGAAGCCGTTTCCCAAGCCTGTCAAGAACTGGGCATCAGCATTCCCGTCGGCAAAGACAGCCTGTCCATGAAAACCGTGTGGCAAGAAAACGGCGAACAAAAATCCGTTACCGCCCCTTTAAGCCTGATTATTTCCGCTTTCGCGCCCGTGCAGGATGTGCGTAAAACCGTTACCCCTGATTTTAAAGATGTTGAAGAAAGCGATTTATTGCTGATTGATTTAGGTTTTTGTAAAGCGCGAATGGGCGGTTCGGCATTAAGCCAAGTATGGAACGATTTCGGCGGCGAAGCCCCCGATATTGAACCTACCCATCTTAAAGCATTCTACAATGCCATTCAGAAATTGGTTCAAGAAGATAAATTATTGGCTTATCACGACCGTTCAGACGGCGGTTTATTTGCCACGTTGGCAGAAATGTCGTTTGCAGGGCAAAGTGGGTTAAATGTTGATTTAGAAGAGGTATTGAAAAAATATTTACCCATTCATCACCCTGAATTTAAAAATTATGCCGATTTTATCGAACAATGTAACGAAAGGGATTTAAGCGAGGAATTTGTTGAAGCTATTGCTGCCAATATCCTGTTTAATGAAGAATTAGGGGCAGTAATACAAGTTAAGTGTTCTGATTTGGCATATATTAAACAGGTATTTTCCGAATACGGTTTAGGCGATATGACTTTTGAAATCGGTACGCCCAATCCTACCGACCCTGAATTTAATCTGTTTAGCGGACAATATGTACTGTGTGGCGGATACCCTGCTTTACAACGTGTATGGCA
This sequence comes from Conchiformibius steedae, assembly GCF_014054725.1. NCBI lineage: Bacteria > Pseudomonadati > Pseudomonadota > Betaproteobacteria > Neisseriales > Neisseriaceae > Conchiformibius > Conchiformibius steedae. Next base: position 1,775,236 of record NZ_CP059563.1, read on the forward strand.
ACAAACCTCTTACCAAATCCAACGCCTGCGCGACAACCCCGCTTGCGCCGACAGCGAATTTGCCCTGATTGGCGATAAAAAAGCCCGTTTGTTTGCCGACATTCCGTTTGATGTTAAAGAAGATATTGCCGCGCCCTATCTTTCAGGCAGCCTGAAACCCAAAATCGCCGTCTTGCGCGAACAAGGCGTAAACGGACATTTGGAAATGGCAGCCGCCTTTACCCGTGCAGGCTTTGATGCCGTTGATGTCCATATGTCCGACCTGATGGCAGGGCGCGTGAAACTTGCCGATATGCACATGCTTGCCGCCTGCGGCGGTTTCAGCTATGGCGACGTACTCGGCGCAGGCGAAGGCTGGGCAAAATCCATCTTGTTCCACCCCGCCTTGCGCGACCAATTCGCCGAGTTTTTCGCCCGTCCCGACACGCTGACTTTGGGCGTGTGCAACGGCTGTCAAATGGTCAGCCACTTGGCGGAAATCATTCCCCACGCCCAAGCCTTCCCGCGCTTCCGCCGCAACGAAAGCGAACAGTTTGAAGCCCGTTTAAGCATGGTGCGCGTACCCCAATCGTCCAGCCTGATTTTGGCAGAAATGACGGGCGCGATGTTGCCTGTGGTGGTCAGCCACGGCGAAGGACGTGTCGATTTTAGCGCACATGGTGCATTAGACAAGGTTAATATCGCGCTGCAATATATTGATGGCACAGGCGAAGTCACCCAAGCCTATCCGCTCAACCCCAACGGTTCGCCGCAAGGCATCGCGGGCATCAGCAGCGCAGACGGGCGCGTAACCATTATGATGCCCCACCCCGAGCGCGTATTCCGCAGCGCACAAATGAGCTGGTGTCCCGACAACTGGAAAGACAGCGACACAAGTGCGTGGTACCGTTTATTTGCGGGGGCGCGTAAAGCATTAGGCTAACTTTTTCTCTGTTTGCCATCGTATTCCCTCTTCTGACTGAAGGGGGAATTTTTCAAACCATTGGGAAATATCAATTATGTTTACCAACAAACGTCAAACCAAAAAATTACACACGCAAGCCTACGCAGCGTTCAATCAGGGAGAATTGGCACAGGCTGCGGATTATTTTGCCAAATTGGTACAGATTGCCCCACATAACCCAGATTATCACTATATGCAGGGCTTGGTAGCGAAAAACCGCATGGATTGGCAAATGTCCCTGCATGCCAATTTACGCGCCATTGAACACGCCCCCGAATTTGACGAAGCCCATCATTGGAACGCAGCCATCGCCGCCACCGCTTTAAGCGATTGGCAAACCGCCAGAAAAATGTGGACTGCCTGCGGCATTCCCCTACCCGAGCAAGAAGGCGAAATTAACGGCAGATTCGGCATCGCCGTGGTGCGCCTCAACCCTTGGGAACAGGGCGAATGCGTGTATGTGCGCCGCATTGACCCCGTACGGGCAGTGATTTTAAATGTGCCGTTTCCCGAAAGCGGTTGGCAGTTGGGCGACATTGTGCTGCATGATGGCGCACCCACAGGCACACGCCAAGACCAGCAAGGCAATACCTTTAGCGTATTCAATGCCCTCATGCGTTGGCAAGCATCCGATTTGCTGACATTTACCGCTTTTGTATCCTGCGACAGCACGCAAGACATCGCAGATTTGCAGCAGGCACTGGACGAACACGGATTATACGGCGAAGATTGGACAGAAAGCGTGCATGTCTTGTGTTTACGGTGCAGTTACGGTAGTCCGCACAGCCACGCCCATCAGCCCGTTCAATCATCATGGCAACACGAGCGCAGCATCGGCATTGGCGCACCCCAGCGGCATCTGGTGGAAAATATTTTAAAATCATGGCAAAGTGCTGCACCCAAGCGCAGTATTTTGGATATCTGCCAACAAACTTATCCCCTACCCCAACGGCAAGACGGAAAAGTGTGGTGGGAATAAACCATTATCCTGATTATTTTCAATAAAAAGAGAGTGCAAAATGGACAAAAACATCAGACTGATTTATTTACACGGCTTGGGTGGTTTGCCCAATGGCGAAAAAGGCAAACAACTGCACAATTATTGCCAGATGTTTTACCCCAATGTGCGCGTGTTGCGCCCCGATTTAAACCTGCCGCCGCCGCAAGCGATGGATTTATTAGACGGTTTAATGGCAGAACCCACACCTGCCGTGGTCATGGGCTTGTCTTTAGGCGGTTTTTTTGCCTTAAAAATGCACGAACGCTATGGCTGTCCGACTGTCTTACTCAATCCCAGTGTCCACCCCCATCAATCGCTCTTGCGTTTTTTTCCGCAAGATAATCCCCAGCCCAATGATGTTGGATACACGACAGAAGGCGGTTGGCAAGTCAAATGGTCGGATATCCAATGGTTTGCCGACAATCCTGCGCCGCCGCCACAACACCCTGAACGCTGTTTGCTGCTGGTACAAACAGGCGATACACGCTTGAACTACCGCGAAGCGGTGGCGCATTGCACAGGTGTTCATCAAATAATTGAAGAAGGCGGCGACCACCGCATCAGTAATTTTCCCGACAAAATGCCGCAGCTTTTGGCTTTTTTATTAGCTGGATAAACAATGATGGTTTAAGTCAAAGCACTGCACAATCCTAACTTACTGAATAGTATATTCATTAAATTTTTAAATTAATATTGACAATTCAAAAAAAAAAAAAACAATATACTTGCTTTCTTTAACCCAACTTTACGGAGCACAGTATGAAAGCAAAATTTTTCGCCGCCATTTTGGTATCAGTATGGGCAGGGGGCGTAGTGGCGACACCGCCCAAAACCGCCAAACCGATTCCGGAAGCATTCCACGGCACATGGGTAGGCGGGTATATTGCCGGAAAACCTTTGACTGAAAAGCAAATTGCTATGGAATGTTCCGATAAATATGAGAGTGAGGGGGGCGTGGCAGATGTGGATTATATTGATTATGATAAATATTATAAAAACAACACTAAATTTCAAAGCCTCTCAATCTTTATTGATTCCGAAAAAATAAGTGCAGCGGAAGTCAGCTATGATGTAATGCATGTTATGGGTTGGGAGGAGTATCCTATAAAGTACAGCAGATATACGGAAAACCATATCCAAGGCATCATTGAGATACCTGCTGATGAGGAAGATGGTCCCATTGTTGAAACTGGCAGTAAAGATAAATTTAATTATCGGGTTGATGGTGATAAATTATACCTTCTTAATAAGAAAGGTTTTCCTAAAAAATTTGTTTTAACCCGTTGCCCTAATTAAAAGTTCAGTTTACACCAGCAGTAGCTTGGGTTGAAACGACAACACCAACCCAAGCTCACCACCGCATCAGACGCCACAACCGCCACCGGCAAAATAAAGGGACAAAATGTCTGTATTTATTAAAGGACTGCTCACATCCGCAGGGCTGATTATGGCAATCGGCAGCCAAAATGCCTTTGTGCTGAAAAACGGCTTGCAGAAAAACCATGTTTTGCTGATTTGTGCCATTTGTTTTTTCTGCGATTTTTGCCTGATGAGTTTGGGCGTGTTGGGTATGGGCTCGGCACTGGCAGGCAAGCCTGCATTGATTAGTGCATTTGCCCTGTTTGGCGGGGTGTTTTTAAGTGTTTACGGCGGTTTGTCGTTTAAAAAAGCCTTTTTTCAAAACCATATTTTGGAAGCAGACAAAAGCTCAAACACCCACAGCCGCAAAGCGGCGGTATTCGGCACATTGGCGGTTACCCTGCTCAATCCGCATGTTTATTTAGACACGGTGGTGTTAATCGGCAGCATTGCCGGTACGCTGACGGCAGCAGAAAAAGTGCGGTTTTTGGCGGGGGCGTTGCTGGCATCTTTTGTGTGGTTTTTTGCTTTGGGACTGGGGGCGCAGCTGCTGCAGCCTTTATTCCGCCAAGCGCGTGCATGGAAAATATTGGAATGTGTTATCGGCTGCGTGATGTGGTGGATTGCCTTCGGCTTATTCCGTTTTGCTTATCTCAATGGTTTTTAAAAATATCCATACAGCCATTTCCACCTTGTTCAAACACACCGAAAATCACACTCCCCACCAAACAGGGCTTGATGGGGAGTGAAGCAGTTTTATAAATCATAAATTATTGAAATACCGCACAAACAGGCGCATGGTCGCTGGGGCGTTCTTGGGCGCGGGTGTCGGTATCCACTTGCACGTCTTGCAGTTTTTCTGTCAGGGCTGCGCTTAATAAAATATGGTCAATCCGCAGTCCCAAGCCTTTTTGGAACATCGCGCCGCGGTAATCCCACCAAGTATAATGTGCGCCCTGCGGGTGGATATGGCGCAGGGCATCGGTCAAACCCAAATCCAACAGCGCAGTAAACCATTGGCGTTCTTCGTCTGAACAATGGATTTTGCCGCGCCATTTTTCGGCATCGTACACATCGGCATCGGCAGGGGCAATATTAAAATCGCCCAACAACACCAGCTGCGGATACTGCGCCATTTGCGCCCGCACAAATTCGCTTAGTGCGGCAAACCATTGGCGTTTATAGTCAAATTTGGGGCTATCCAGTGCTTCGCCGTTTACGCAATACACATTAATCACGCGCACGCCGTTAATGGTGGCGGCAATCACGCGCCGTTGCGGGTCGTCAGGCAGCGCGGGCAAGCCCAAATGCACGTCTTGCAGCGGCGCACGGCTGATGATGGCAACGCCGTTATAAGTTTTTTGTCCGCTCCATTCGGCGTGCCAGCCGCTCAAACGGAAAGCAGCGGCGGGAAATTTGTCCTGCTCCAGCTTCAGTTCCTGCAACACCAGCACATCAGGCTGATGTTGTGCCAACCACGCGCTCACCTGCGGCAAACGCACATTAAGGGAATTGACGTTCCAAGTAGCTATTTTCATGAATTTAATCTTTTTAATTGCTAATCGTTAATTTGTTTATTCGGGCGGAAACTGCAAAAAAGACGGCGGAACGTGTTCGGTCAGCCATACGCCGTTGTCGCTGATATAAAACGGCAAACCCGCAGCGTGCATTGCCTGTGCGCGTACTTTCAACACCACCGCTTTGCCGTGGCGTTGTCCTACCTGCCGTGCTGTTTCGGCATCGGGCGACAAATGCACATGATGACGGCTGCCCGCCAACAAGCCCTGTTCCCGAATCGGTGCGAGAAAATCCTGCGCCGTGCCGTGATACAGCCATTCGGGGGGTTCGGCAGGCGTGTGTTGCAGCGACACCTGCGCGGTGGAATGCCCTTGCGCGGCGCGGATGCGCGTTCCGCACGGCGACACGGTAAAACGTTTTTTACTGTTTTCCGCCACCACTTGCCGTAATTGCGCATGGCTGATGATGCGCCCGTGCGCCGCCGCCTGTTGCAACAACGTGTCTATTTCCACCCAACCCTCGCTGTCCAGCGTAATATCAATGGCTTCGGGGTGATGGCGCAAAATATAGCTTAAAAATTTACTGATGGCTTTTAATGGTTTATCCATACTACGTTTTCGGCAGGGTAACGCCTGTTTGACCCATGTATTTGCCGTTACGGTCTTTATACGAGGTTTCGCAGACTTCATCGCTTTCAAAAAACAGCACCTGCGCCACGCCTTCGCCTGCGTAAATTTTGGCGGGCAGCGGTGTGGTGTTGGAAAATTCCAACGTGACAAAACCTTCCCATTCGGGTTCAAACGGGGTAACGTTGACGATAATGCCGCAGCGGGCGTAAGTAGATTTGCCCAAACACACGGTTAAGACATTGCGCGGAATGCGGAAATATTCCACCGTACGCGCCAAGGCAAACGAATTGGGCGGAATAATGCAAAAATCATCTTCCACGGTAACAAAATTGCGCGTATCAAAGTTTTTCGGGTCAACAATGGTGCTGTTGATATTGGTAAAAATTTTGAATTCGTTGGCGCAACGGATGTCGTAGCCATAGCTGGACGTGCCGTAGGAAATGATTTTTTGTCCGTTTAGTTCTTTGATTTGCTGCGGTTCAAACGGTTCTATCATGCCGTGCTGTTCGCTCATTTGGCGTATCCAGCGGTCAGATTTGATGCTCATGGGGTGTCCTGTGCGGCGCAATCGGTTTCGCGCCAAATCAAAAGGGCGATTTTATGCTAAACGCTACGGTGTGCCAAATACCATGCCACGGTGTCGCGCAAACCACGTTCAAAATCCCATTGTGGCTGCCAAGCCAATTCGCGGCGGATTTTGGCGGTGTCTAGCGCGTAACGGCGGTCGTGTCCGAGACGGTCGGTAACGTGGCGGATTTGTGTGCTGTAGGATACGCCGTCGGCGCGGGGCGATTGTGCGTCCAATAGGGCGCAAATGCGGTGGACGGTGTGCAAATTGCTGTGTTCCTGTCCGCCGCCGATGTGGTAACAATCGCCCTCGCGCCCGTGTGCCAACACACTGTACAGGGCGCGGACGTGGTCTTCTACATACAGCCAATCGCGGCGTTGTGCGCCGTCGCCGTACACGGGCAAATCTTGTCCTGCTAGGGCGCGGGTAATCATCAGCGGAATCAGTTTTTCGGGGTGCTGGTATGCGCCGTAGTTGTTGCTGCTGCGGCTAATCAGTACGGGCAGTCCGTAGGTGCGCCGCCATGCGCTGACAAAATGGTCGGCGGCGGCTTTGGATGCGGCATAGGGGCTGTTGGGGGCGCAGGGGGCGGATTCCTGCCACGGTGCGGCGTGGGCGGGCAAATCACCATACACTTCATCGGTGGAAACCTGATGAAAACGAAAGGTTTGCCGTTGCGCGGCGGAAAGGCTTTGCCAATAGGCAGTCGCCGCTTGCAGCAGCGTAAACGTGCCGTTGATATTGGTGCGGACAAAATCATCGGGGTAAGCGATGGCGCGGTCCACATGGCTTTCCGCCGCCAAGTGCATCACCGCATCGGGACGGTATTCGGCAAATACCCGCGCCAATGCGCCGCTGTCGCACACATCGGCACGCACAAAAGCATAACGCTGATGCCCCTGTACGCTGTCTAACGCCTGCGGATGCGCCGCGTAAGTGAGTTTGTCGAGATTCAGTACATGATGTTCGGTGTGCGCCAACAGGTAACGCACCAGCGCCGAACCGATAAATCCCGCCCCACCTGTAATCAGAATCTTCACCCTAAAATATCCTTATCTGCTGGAAACAGGCGCGGCATTGTACGCCAACTTTGCTATAATCCGCTTCTTTTTATCCCCGCCCTGCGTCATGCTTTTAAGCCTTTCTTTGCACAATTTTGTTTTGGTTGAACAGCTGCACCTAAACTTTGAATCGGGTTTTACCGTACTCACAGGCGAAACGGGCGCGGGCAAATCGGTTACTTTAGACGCGCTCACACTGCTATTGGGCGGAAAAGCCGATTTCGGACAAATCCGCCACGGTGCCAGCGAAGCGCGGCTGTCTGCCTTGTTTGACATCAGCGAGCAAACCTCACTGCAGGCACAATTGCGCGAACAAGGCTTATTAGACGAACACGCCAGCGAACTGGCCTTGCACCGCATCATTGATGCCAAAGGCAAAAGCCGCAGCTTTATCAATGGTCATGCCGCCACCCTCGCCCAACTCAAACACATTGGCAGCGGCTTGATTGATATTCACGGGCAACACGCCAACCACTCACTCAACCACGAAGCCGCCCAACGGCAGTTATTAGACGAATTTGCAGGACATAGCGAACTGCTGGCAGACACCCGCCGTCTGTATCAGGTTTGGCAACAGGCGCAACAGGCTTGGCAACAGGCACAAACCCGCGCCGAACAGCTTGCCCTAGAACGTGAACGGCTGGAATGGCAGGCAAGCGAATTAGACAAACTGTCAGTACAGGCAGGCGAATGGGAAAGCGTGAATTTAAGCCACGACCGCTTGGCACACGCCGCAGGTTTGCTAGAAGCGGCGGAACACGCACAGGACATCATCGGCGGCGAACAGGGCGTACAACACCTGATTGCCCGTTGCAGCAAAATCCTCACGCCTTTGGCGCATATTGAACCGCGTTTTGCCGAATGTTTGGATATTTTGGCGGCGGTGGAAGCCGAAGCAGGGGAAATTTTAAGCGCATTGGGCGATGTGTCGGCGCAGGTGGAACTCAATCCCGCCGAATTAGCCGCGCAGGAAGAACGCATCGCCCAAATCATTGCCCTTGCCCGCAAATACCGCAGCGAACCCGAACATTTACACGAAAAACACCAAAAAATCCTGAACGAACTGGCGCAGTTGGAAGCCGCAGCCGATACCGAAACTTTAGCACGTCAAAGTGCCGAAGCCGAAGCCGCCTACCGTGCCCGCGCAGAGCAGCTTTCGCACAGCCGCGCCGAAGCCGCACAGCGTTTAAGCAGTTTAACTGCCAATACCTTGCAAGAGCTGGCATTAGCGGGGGCGCGTTTTCAGATTGAATTATCGCCTGCTGCGCCCGCTGCACACGGTTTGGAGCAGGTGCGTTTTTTAGTATCGGTAAACAAAGGCACGCCGCTGCGCCCTTTGGCAAAAGCCGCTTCAGGGGGCGAGTTGGCGCGTATCGGTTTGGCATTGCAAAGCGCGGTGGGACAATGCGCCCGTATTCCCACCCTGATTTTTGACGAAGTAGATACAGGCATTGGCGGCGGTACGGCAGAAACGGTAGGGCGTTTGTTGCGCCATTTGGGTACGCGCCATCAGGTGTTAGCGGTAACGCACCTGCCGCAAGTCGCTGCTTACGGCGCACAGCATTGGCGCGTGTCCAAATACAGCGATAAGGGTCAGACATTCAGCCGTATTGATGTATTGGACGCGCACACCCGCACCGATGAAATCGCGCGTATGCTCGGCGGTGAAACCCTTACCGACACCACGCGCCGCCATGCCGCCGAAATGCTCGCCGTTTGCCTGCCCGAAAGTAACGCATCATGATGCCCGACAACGACACCATTATCGCCCACACCCGCCAATGGCTGGAAAAAGCCGTTATCGGATTGAATTTATGCCCGTTTGCCAAAGCACCCTATGTCAAAGGACAGGTACGCATTGCCGTGTGTCGCGCCAAGCATTTGGACGGACTGCTCACCGATTTGGATACGGAATTGCAATTGTTGCTCAACACGCCCGCCGAAACCGTGGAAACCACTTTGCTGGTAATAGCGGGTTTGTATGAAGATTTTTTGGCGTTTAACGATATGTTGGACATGGCGGAAGCGGCGTTGGCAGACAACCATGCCGAAGGTGTGATTCAAATTGCGCCGTTTCACCCCGATTTTTATTTTGAAGACACTGCACCCACCGACATCGGCAACCGCACCAACCAGTCACCCTACCCCACGCTGCACTTAATCCGCGAAAGCAGCATAGACAAGGCAGTGGCGGCGTTTCCCGATGCCGAAGCAATATTCGGGCGCAATATCGCGCTGTTGGAAAGCATGGGGCAAGCAGGTTGGGACGCGCTGAACATTCCCTATCCCCATCAATCAAAAGGATAAGCAATATGGATAAAATACAACAGTTTTTGCAATCGCCTTATGCTTGGTGGGTACCGGGGATTTTATTGGGTGCGCCGCTGATTTTGGGGATTTTTCTGCCGCAAAGCCGTTTGCGCCGTGCGGCGATTAACAGTGTGTTGTGGCTGTGTGGCGGTTTGTCGCTGCTGTTGGGCATTATCGGGATTTTTCTGCCGCTGCTGCCGACTGTGCCGTTTATTTTGCTGACGGCTGCCTGCTGGGGACGGGCTTCGCCGCGTTTTCATGCGTGGCTACATCGCCATCCGTATTTTGGTCCGATGGTGCGCAATTGGGAACAACGCCGCGCCATTCCGCGCCGCGCCAAATATCTGGCTTGGACGATGATGACGATATCGTGCTTGATGCTGTTTTACCGTTTGCCGCAATATTGGTGGGTGGGTGTGGCGGTGTCGTGCGTGTGTTTGGCAGTAGGGCTGTGGATGGCAAAACGCCCCGATGCCTGAAGCAAATTTCCCACACTTATCCCCCGCTGCCAAGGCGTTTTTTCGCCGCGCCCGTTCAGTTTCACGGCGAAACACGGTAAAATACACGGTATTTTCAACCCCAACCCCTTACGGCACAACCGCCGGCACCCTGCGCGCCGGCTGTTTTTCGCATTAAGGTAGCAATCGGAACGCAACCGCCCGGAGCTTGTTTTTTTATGTGGATTTTTCTTCTGATGATACTGATTTCGGCAGTGGTATTTGCTGTGCTGTGGTGGCTGTATGTCCGTCAGGAACGCGACTGGCAACAAGAACTTGCCGCCTACCGCCAACAAAACGGCAACCCTGTTGCGCCCGCCGCGCCCGAATACGGCATGCCGTCCGAAGAAACGGAAGCCGCCGAACTGCCGCCTGCGCCACCCGTTGCGCCCGAACCCGAACCCGCCGCCGCGCCCGACCCGCTGTTGGACGCGCCGCGCCGCCCTGTGCGTTTGCCCTTGCCCAAGCCCGTTTCCGAAGCCGAAGCCCGTCAGGCAGCACCCAAACAGCCCGACCCCGACACCATGCCCGAATGGGAACGCAGCCTTAACGCCCTGCAAAGCCACGCCGAGCGTTTGCCGCGCTACACCAACCGTAAGCCCGCACCCAAGCCCTTGGAGCATCTGCATCAGGCACAAGCCCCTGCCGAGCCTGCGCCCGCGCCTGCCGAAACCCGTCCCGAAAGCAACCCCATTCCCTTTCAGCTGTTAGAGCCTGCCGAGCAAGAATCCCCTGAAATCATCACTTTGGAAGAAGCCACCCGCAATCTCAATCACGGTAGCCACCACAGTGACGACAGCCCCGTTGCCCCTGCTGAAAAAACCATTCTGCCCCCGCCCACTGCACTGACCAAACCCGATTTGGAAGTGATTACGCTGGAAGAAGCCCTGCGCCCGCGCCACGAAGAAGCCGTTGCCCCGCCGCCGCCCCTGCCCGTTCCCCCACTGGAGGGCGAGGAAATCGGCTTGGACGACATCATGGAATCCGTGCGCGAACGCACCCTGTCTGCCGCCGTACCTGCCGCAGCCACAGCCCCCGCACAACCTGCCGAAGAAATGGAAACCATCGGCATGGACGAAATCCGCGCCAGCCTGATGCGCCAGCGTCAAGCCCGTCACCATCAGCAAATGGCAGAAAGCCCCACCGATTCACTCAGCATTATCCGCGAAGACGAAGTGCTGGCGAATTTGGCGCACACCGATTCGCCCATCAACCGCCGCCGCAAAGCCAACCGCAACGCCCCGCCGCCGCCCGTGGACACCGCGTCCCCTTTCCGCCGCAGCGAAGCAAAAGTCGCCCAAACCAAAAAATCCCCCAACACCACACGGCCCACACACGCAGCACCCGCCGCCCACACAGAACAGGAGTCCGATGCTGCCCCCGCTGCATCGGATGACCCAGCGACGCAGAAAACGGCTAAAAAAATCCCCGTTCACCGCCGCTTTGAAGGGCGTCCTGCCCCCGCTTTACCCGATATTGAAATCAAAGCCCCGCCGATTGTCGAGCAGCCCATGAACTTCCCCGAACCGCTGCTGCCCGATTTTGATTTTTCCAACAACACCGTACACGACTGGTCTTCCGTATCCGGTCCTGTGCGCGACATCGTGTCCGTGCCAAGCGCCCCACCACCCCCACCCCCACCCGCAGCGGCTGACGACAGCGAAGACACCCCTTATCCCCTGCATGAAGAAGACGGCGACAGCGTCCTGCTGCCGCCGCTGGAACTTTTATTGCCCCCGCAATACAATATTGATGCCGTTCAAACAGACGAACAATTACTGGAAAACGGCATCACCATTGAAGAAAAACTCGCCGAATTCCGCGTAAAAGTCAAAGTAATTGATGCCGTAGCAGGACCCGTGATTACCCGTTACGAAATTGAACCCGATGTGGGTGTGCGCGGCAGTTCCGTGATGAATTTGGAAAAAGATTTGGCGCGTTCACTCGGCATGGCATCTATCCGCGTATTGGAAACCATTCCGGGCAAAAACTGCATGGGCATTGAGTTGCCCAATCCGCAACGGCAAATGATACGCTTGAGCGAAATTTTCAATTCGCCCGAATTTTCACGCAGCCCGTCCAAACTTACCCTCGCTTTGGGACACGACATCACAGGCGCACCCGTGGTAACCGACTTGGCATCTGCCCCGCATCTGCTGGTGGCGGGGACAACGGGTTCGGGCAAATCCGTGGGCATCAACAGCATGATTTTATCCATGTTGTTTAAAGCCGCGCCCGAAGACGTACGCCTGATTATGATTGACCCGAAAATGCTGGAACTTTCGGTTTATGAAGGCATTCCCCATTTGCTTGCCCCCGTGGTAACCGACATGAAACTCGCCGCCAATGCCCTTAACTGGTGCGTGGGCGAAATGGAAAAACGTTACCGCCTGATGTCGCATCTGGGCGTACGCAACCTGTCGGGCTACAACACCGCGCTTGCCGAAGCCGCTGCGCGTGGCGAACGCATCGCCAACCCCTTCAGTCTGAATCCGGACGAACCCGAACCCTTGGAAAAACTGCCCTTTATCGTGGTGGTGGTGGACGAGTTCGCCGACCTGATGATGACTGCAGGCAAAAAAATTGAAGAACTGATTGCCCGTCTCGCCCAAAAAGCCCGCGCCGCAGGCATACACCTGATTTTAGCCACCCAACGCCCCAGCGTAGATGTGATTACAGGCTTGATTAAAGCCAATATTCCCACCCGCATTGCCTTTCAAGTACCCAGCAAAACCGACAGCCGCACCATTTTGGACCAAATGGGCGCAGAAAACCTGCTCGGTCAGGGCGATATGCTGTTTTTACGCGCAGGCAACAGCCATTTGCTGCGCATACACGGCGCGTTTGTTGCCGATAGCGAAGTGCATCATGTAGTGGAATATTTAAAACAAACGGGCGAACCCAATTATATTGACGACATTTTATTGCCCGAAAGCAGCGGCGAACTGCCCTTTGGCGGCACAGGCGGCGACGAGCGCGACCCCCTGTTTGACAAAGCCGTAGAAACCGTTTTACGCACCCAAAAACCCACGATTTCCTCTATTCAACGCCATTTGCGTATCGGCTACAACAAAGCCGCCACCTTGGTAGAACAAATGGAAGCCGAAGGCATTTTGTCGCCCGCCGACCACACGGGCAAACGCACCATTTTGGCGCGGCGCGACAATAGCGAATAATTTTATCCCACCTGTTCAACGCTTTCCCAATCGCAAGGGAAAGCGTTGAACCCATTATCAGGCAAACCCATTATGACCCTTTCCGAACCCGTCCGCCTGTCCAAACGCATGGCAGAACTTGGCTTGTGTTCCCGCCGCGAAGCCGATGTGTATATTGAAAACGGCTGGGTGCGCGTAAACGGCACGCCCGCCGTACTCGGGCAAAAAGTCTCCCCCAGCGACCGCATCGATTTGGACAAACGCGCCCATCAACAGCAAGCCCAACGTGTAACCATTTTGCTGAACAAACCTGTCGGTTTTGTCAGCGGACAACCCGAAAAACATTACCGCGCCGCCGCCGAACTGATTAGCGAAGCCAACCGCTGGCAAGGCGACCACAGCCGCATTGATTTTCAGCCGCAGCACCTGCGCGGGCTTGCCCCAGCAGGGCGTTTGGATATTGATTCGGTAGGATTATTGGTACTGACCCAAGACGGGCGCATCGCCAAACAACTGATTGGCGAACACAGCAACAGCGAAAAAGAATATTTGGTGCGTGTGCGCGGCAATTTGTCTGAACAAGGTTTGGCACTGCTCAACCACGGTTTGAGTTTGGACGGCGAAGCCCTGCGCCCCGCCAAAGTTACATGGCAAAACGCTGACCAACTGCGTTTTATTTTAAAACAAGGCAAAAAACGCCAAATCCGCCGCATGTGTGAATTGGTGGGTTTGCGCGTGGTGGGATTAAAACGTGTTCGCATCGGGCGCGTGCGTTTGGGCAATCTACCCGAAGGACAATGGCGTTATCTCGCCCCAAATGAACGGTTTTAAATAAAAAACAACAGGGTATGCCACACATACCCTGTTTTTTACGCTTAACTGCTGCTTTCGTCTTCTTCGTTGATTTTGCTGATTTTAATCCGTTCAATACGGTGTCCGTCTTTTTCCAGCACTTCAAAACGCCAACCGCAATAATCGGTATGGTCGCCGATTTCGGGCAGGGTTTGCATTTGTTCCAACATCAAACCCGCCACGGTGTGAAAATCGGCATCTTCGTTTTGCGGCGGCAAGCCCAATTGCGGGGCAAGTTCCACATATTCCAAAGCACCATCAACAGTTAAGCTGTTGTCGGCGTTACGCACTGCGGGGGCTTCTTCGCGCTCAAAGGCTTCAGGGAATTCGCCCGCAATGGTTTCCAACAAATCTTTTTCGGTAATCATGCCCAATACCGCGCCAAATTCATCCACCACCAAAGCATAATCGGCGCTGTGCTGACGGAATAATTCCAGTGCGTTCAATGCAGTAGAGGTTTCAGGCAACATTAAGGGCTGGCGCAAGGCGGTATGCACGTTGATTTCGCCGTGTTGCAGCAGCTGCACCAGCAAATCTTTTTTACCCACATAGCCCAAAGGCTCGTCCACACCTGCTTTCCCCACCACCAGCAGGCGGGAAAACGGGCTTTCAATCAGTTTGTTACGCTGTTCTTCGCGGCTTTGCGAAATATCCAGCCGTTCAATGTCGCTGCGGGGAATCATCACGCCGAAAATGGGACGTTCTGCCAAAGTCAGCACGCTGCGTATCATGGATTTTTCGTTTTCTTCAAAATGGCTGTGGTCGGAAGCGGCTGCCGTTCCCACCAAGCTTTCGCGGATACCCATCATGCCTAATACGTTTTCGGCGGTGCGCTGACGCCACGAACTGCCCGCATAATCTTTCTTTTTCAGGTTCTTTTGCGAAATTTGGTTAAAGATTTCAATCAACACGGAAAATCCGATGGCTGCGTACAAATAGCCTTTGGGGATATGGAAGTGGAAGGCTTCGGCAATCAGGCTGAAACCAATCATCAGCAAAAAGCCCAAGCACAGCATCACCACGGTGGGATGGCGTTCCACAAAATCGGTCAGCGGTTTGCTCGCCAAAATCATACACGCCATGGCAACAACAACGGCTGCCATGGCAACGACAATGTGTTCCACCATGGCAACAGCGGTAATCACGCTGTCTATGGAAAACACGGCGTCCAAAATCAGAATTTGCGCCACCACGCCCCAAAAAGCAGCGTGTTTTTTGTGGGTTTCGGCAACGTGAAACTGATTGGCACCTTCCAGTCGCTCATGCAGTTCGGTGGTGGCTTTGTACAGCAAAAACAAACCGCCTGCCAGCATAATCAGGTCTTTACCTGCCACATTGTGCGTGCCAATGGCAAACAGCGGTTGGGTAAGGGTCATGATTTTTGCCATAAACGCCAGCATAATCAGGCGCATCAGCACCGCCAAGCCCAAGCCGAGTATGCGGGCTTTGTCGCGCTGGGCAGGTTTGACTTTGTTTGCCAAAATAGCAACAAAAACCAAGTTGTCGATGCCCAATACGACTTCCAACACCAGCAGGGTAACAAAGCCTATCCATGTCTGCGGTTCGGCAAGCCAGCTTAAATCCATAATCATTTTTTCCTTTTTTCAATTTTAAGGTTTGTGCGGGTGTGAAAAGGCTGCCTGAAACGTGGGGTAATGTCCGTTTCAGGCAGCCGAAAAAGCCATGCGCCATACGCGCCCGCTATGATTCATCATGCAATATGATAACAATGAAAACGTTTTGAGTGTATGCCTTTGGCACGGAAAAATCAAGTGCTGTCAAAACTGTTTTGCTGCTTCAATAAACAGGCGGTTTTTTTGGTAGTTGTACAAGGCTTGGTTGCTGCGGTTGCGCTGGTGGCTCCAAATCAGGCGCGGGGTAATGCCCAACCAGTGAATTTTGCGGTGCCACAAGGCGGTTTGTACGCCGTATTCGCGGTTTTTTTGTGCGCTGTTGAAAAAATTGGGGGCGAGATAACGTTTGTGCGCGTAATTAACGGTAATGCGGGTGGACAAGCCTTTGCCCCATTCCTGACCCCAACCTGCGCGAATGCCGCTGCGGTTGTAGGAATCGTCACGGTCGCGGGTACGCACACGGGTGTGGTCCAGCCCGCCAAACCAGTATTGTCGCGCCCCTGGTAGGTAAGACATGGTGGTGGAGGCAAACAGGGTGCGTCCGTTTAAATGCGGGCGGTTGCGGTAGTGCTGACGGCTGTATTCGGCTGCCACACTGCCCTGCCAGTGCGGGGACAAGCGGTGCGAGGCTTCCACACCCACGCCGCTGCTGTGTGAAAAACGTTTCAGTTTTTCATTTTTTTTGTTGCCGCCCGCATACCAAGTATGCTCAAAAAACGGCAACAGGGCAATGCTGCTGCGGGCATTCTGAAAACCGCCACCCACGCTGGCACGCGCAGTCAGTTCATTGTATTTTTTGTTATTCCAAAAATATTTGCCATTGGTGTCAAAACGCACTTCGCCAAACGCGCCCTTACCGCCAATCCATTTTTTAGCAGCATTGGCAGACAGGGCAATGCCGTTGCCTGATTCGGGTGGGTCGGTGCGGAAGCCGTTGCCCAAATCGGGATTTTTGGGGGCGTTGTTGATGTTTTTGTCGTTTAAATAGGTAATGCCACCACCAAACTGCCACGGACTGCCACGGCGGATGGCATCTAAATATTGGTCAATTTGCGCGTGCAGGGCATCGGGCAAAGCACTTTCGCTGCGTAAACGGCGGAATTGGTCTTCTGCTGCTTCAAACTGCTTGTCTTCAAACAATGCCGCTGCCAATTGCAAACGCACCATCAGCAATTCGGGCTGCTCCGACAATACTGCGCGGTAGTGGCGCACCGCCTGACGGTACTGCCCGTTATAACGCGCCGAAACCGCCGCCGCCCAATGTTCCAAAACGGTTTCACGCACCGAATCGGGCAAACGGCGGTAAATCGGCAGCAAAATATCAATGTGTTCGCCACGGTTGTGCAACAACGCCGCCATCATCGCCCGCACCAACAAATCAGGGCGTTTTAACAGATCATCGGGGCTGATTTCCAAAGTGGTATCGCCTGCCGCCGCCGCAGGCGTATTGGCATTCGGCATCACCACAGGCGCAACCTCTGGACGGTGTTCGTCCTGCACACGGCGGTCGTTGAGCTGTTTTTGTACCGCTTCGGGCGCATCGGCAGCCGCTGCCAAGGGCAACAGCCACACAGCACAGCACAACGCCATCGCCCATCTGATAAACTTCTTCATCATCAATCCTTTATTTTCAATATACAAAAACAAATCGGGGCAAACGCCCCGAAATGCCTTCCAATTATTAGAACTTCATTTCCACCGAAACGGCAAAATTGCGTCCCGGCGCGGCATAACGCGCATAATTTCCGCCTTCAGCGTGACGGTTTACCGCGCCCGCCGAAGTCTGCCGCAAGGCTTCCCACGTTACATAACGGTAATTCGCCAGATTATATACCGAACCGCGCAAGGTCAGGTTTTTATAAGGGCTGTAATACGCAGAAACATCAACCGTTTTCCAAGCCTTTGACGAAAAAGCCGAACCCGCTTTATTAATTCGCCCCGTACCGCCTTGGTAATAAGTCCGCAATTCATCAGGATTTTTGGGTTTGGAATAGGTAAAGTTCAAATTTGCGCCCCATTTTTTCTCGGGGTGGTCGTAGCCCAAGCCCAAAATATAGCGTGACGGCTGCACCGTATCCAATAAATAGCTTTCCACAAACGCCAAATCAGGACGGTTTTTCACCGATTTGGGCTTAATGCGGTTAAACGCAACCGTAGCATACAGCCCGTCAGGGATTTTGTCCCACACACCGTTGCCGTCCAAACGCCCTGCAATATTCACGCCTTTTAAGCGCACGTCTTGGGCATTACGGTAGTTGACCAAACCCAGTTTTAATTCGGGGTCGTATTTTTCCGACACCGCAATCAAACCGCGATAACGGTTGTCAAACTGGGTCAGTTCCAACGTGCCTGCTGCACCTTTCAGCGTTAAACCCCATTCGTGGTTTAAAGATTTTTCGGGGACAACTTCGGTAGGGCGGTGGAATTTGTCGTCTTTTCCCTGTTCATGCCCCGGTAAGCGGTAGCCAAACAGCTCTTGAAAACTGGGTACACGGTAGCCGCTGGACGCACGGTAAGACAAAGCGATGTTTGCCGTAGGTTTCACCACCAAGCCCGTGTTCCAAGACCAGTTGCGGAAGCTGTTGCTGGCAGTCCATTTGTCGGACGAACGGAAACGGTGGCGGTCGTAGCGCACGCCCAAGCCCACATCCACATATTGTCCAAACGAAATATTGTTGCGTAATCCGAAAAAGGCATTATGCCCGTTGATGCGCCGTTTGCCGCAGGCATAGAAGGACGACAGGTTTTGTTGGCAGTAATCCACATGAGACACCGATTCGCCCACTTTACGGTACAGATAAGGGGTTTCAAACGCGCCGTTGCCCCTGCGCCCTGGCACATGTACTAATTCATATTCACGCGCTGCCACATCGCTTTCGTAACGGTTGCGGTTCAGCACCGATTCAAAACGGTCCACACCCACGCTGGCACTCAAACGGTTGCGTACCGCGCCCCATTTCAGCTCTTTCCCTACGTCCAAACGCAGCAGGTGATGGCGTTCGGAATAGCGGTTGGCATCGGTGTGGTTGTACGAGCCTGCTTTGTCGGCAGTGGCACGGCAGTTTTTATCTACAGTGGGATATTCGCTGCAATAGCGTTTTTCCAAGGTATTGTCAATGCGGATGTTTTGATGGTCAAAACTGAGCTGCGCAGTATCCAGTGCGCTATCTTTATCGGAATTGTTGTAACGGTAAAACACGCCCCAACGTTGTTTTCTATGTTTTTCATCAACATATTGGGTGCGCGACCACTGCAAACCCGTTCCCCCTTCGGCAACCAAACCATCTAAATAACGTCCGCCACGGTACACACCGCCTGCCAGTCCAAAATATTCGCGGTTGGCAAGGGTAACGGGATAAAAAGTGGGCAAACTCATGTCGCGGGTGTCGTAACGCTGTACGGTGTTTTCGTACACGGTACCAACACTGTGGCGCGGACTAAAACGGTAAGCACCACGCGCCAGCCACGAACCTGTGCGATAGGTCAGCGGGTCGGGCAACACGCGCCCTGGACCTGTGTAATCAGACGCGCTCACACGCTCGGTAATGTGTTGGGTTTTGTCCAGCCACTGCTGCTGTTTGGCAGTGGGATTGCTCAAGGCTTCTACGGGCTTGAGTGCATTGCTTACCACGGCTCTGGCTTTGGGCGTACAGTTAAAATCGGGGCATTCGTCTTCTAAAATAAAATATTCGGTACTGCGTTTAAAACCGTCGCCATCTGCATAACGGTGGTCGTATTCGTTGGGATAACCACCCAAACGGGTAATTTGGTAAACGGTGCTGTTTACTGCGTCTTTATGCGGGCGGATGGCTTCGCCGCGACGGGTGGTGTATTGCAACAGTCCTTCCCAAGCACCCTGACGGAACGCACCACCTAAAGACTTGACCCATTGGCGGTTTTTGCTGCTGTAAGCGGTTTTTGCCTGTACGCCCCAGTTTTTGCCCGCGCCAATCAAATCCTCGGCTTCTTTGGTGCGGAAACCCACCGCGCCGCCCAAAGAACCGCTGCCGTATTCAGACGAACTTGCGCCTTTGCTGATTTCCACCGAAGCGATGTTTTCGTACTCCACTTCGTTAATCGCACCACTACCCGGACGCGCCCCCTGAACGGCATAAGACTGCACTTGGGCGATACCGTCCACTGTGGTGGCAACGCGGTTTTTGTCCACCCCGCGAATGGAATAACCCGAACTGGCACCGCGCCCCTGTTCCACCACCGCCACACCGGGGTCGTAACGCACCAAGTCGCGGATATCAATAACTTGCTGCTTGTTTAAGGTTTCGCTGCTTTTGATAATTTTGCCCAAGCCGGTCACGTCTTTTTCGCGGCGGTGGGTACGCACACGCTTACCCACGCCTTGCAATGATTTCAAGGTTTGCCCTTGGTCTGCTTCATCGGCAGCTTTAGGCTTATCGGCAGCAAAGACATTGCCGCACAACAGCATACCCAACACCACACACAGGCTGCGATGGCGGAACGGAACAGATAAATAATTAGAATTCATGGCATCATACTCTTGCTTGATTCTTTATTGCGCCGTGCTTTGACGTTTGCCGCCAAAAACCGCACCTGCTTTGTGTTCGTCACTGAAAAACGACCCGCCCAATTCAGACGCTTTTGGACCATAAAAACCGCCTTTTACGGGAATGTCGCCAAACAGCAAGCGGGGGCTGCCGCCTTCACGACCGGGGTCCAACACCACGCCATCGGAATGGGTGCGCACCGTACCCGCAAAGCCGTTGCCTTTCACATCGGCATCAATGAAGAAAGCGGGACGCACGCCGTTGTGTTCGGTTAAAGTGCCGCTTAAAGTTTTGGCACCAAAATCCACTTGAAAATCGGCTTTGCTGTCGGCACGCCCGTTGCCCGGCAGGGTGCGCCATGCCAAATCTTTATTGGTAAAACCTTCCCAAGTCCCCAAATAACGGGCTTGACCGTTTTGCGGCATATCGGCACTGCGGGTGCGCTCGCCCTGAATAAACAGGAACGAACCATAAGGCGCACCGCTAAACGCCAAGCTGTCTTCGGCAGGATTATCCACCAGTTTGGGTGTGTCGCCCTCTTCGCCTTCGTCTTCGCCCTCTTCCGAATCGCCGCCGCTGCTGTCGTTGGCGGCGGTATCGGTACTGCCGTTATCACCTGCAACGGCGGTGTTATCGCCCTTATCGTTGTCAGAAGATGTGGCGTTATCGGTTGAGCTGTTGTTTTCGGCGGTATCGCTGCCCTCGCCTTCATCCAACCCTTCGCCCTCGTCAAATTCTTCGTCTTCCTCTTCCTCATCGTCTTCTTTGGGCGGGTCGTCGCCTGCCAATTTGGATTTGCTGACGCTGCCGAATTTCAAATAATCCAAATTGGCGCAACACACGGTCACTTTCACGGTGCGCCCCGAATCCAAAGTGATTTCGCGACTGGTTAGGAACTTACCATCTTCGGGCAACAGCGACAGGGTTTTGCCTTCCAATACCAATTTGTCGGCACTACCGAAATTGGGCATGGGCTGGCGCAACACGGGGTGGTCGCCATCGCGGTTAATTTGGTAGGCATCCATCACTTTTTCGGTTTCGGCGGGATTTTGCTGTTTGGCGGCAAACACGCCAAACAGGGTGTTGTCGTCCGTTAAAAATTTACCCGCCAATTCTTGGGCATTCCCGCCGTAAAAACCGCCTTCCAACAGCGCGGAATCGGATTTGAACAGCAGGTTTTTCGGATTTTGCTTGTCCGCTGCCGTGGCTTTGCCGCTAAAACGGTTGTTTTGAATGGTGGCATCAATGGTGTAGCGGGTTTTTAATTCGGCTGGTGATTCGCCCCTGCGTGTCCACGGACGGTATTTGAGTGTGCCCGTTAATTTTTTATTGGCAAAATCGGCGGTAAATTCGCTGACGTGTTCGCGTCCGCGCCAGCCCAAATCGGGCGATTCGGCGGTGGCGGTTTCGGCAAACGAAGTCGCACCCACGCTGTCGCCGTAGCCCAACCAAAAGCCCAATGCGCCGCCGCCGCCATACACATGGCAACCCGTATTGTTACAATAAGTATCGCGGGCGCGTTTGGCATCGCTAACAAATTCCCAATGTCCTGTGTAGTTTACGGTTTTGCCTACAGGCAGGGCTTGGGCGGGATTGCGTCCCTGATAAAAAATATAGCCGTCTACACCTTCGCGCAATAAACCTGCTGATTCTTCGCCTTTGGAACGGTGAAAGTCGCTGAAAATATAGCCCGCATGCACAAATTCGTAACCGCGTTGGGCGGGATTAGACACATCAATCCGCACGCCTTCCTGACGTTTTGCCAAATCGGCAGCATGGGGCGCAGCGGTAATGTCGGTGGGGTGTAAGGCTTTAAGGTCTTGGGGGTTTAAGGGCAGATATTCTTCTACTTGTTTGCCATCGGGAAGCAGTTTTTTATCGGCATCGTAACGCGAAACATTGCGGCGCGGAATCGGCATGCTGTAGCCCAAAGCGGGTTTCATGATGCCCTCGGCTTCCTGCGGCAAGACTTTAGGCGGGGTGGTTTCGTCTTTTTCGGTGGCAACGGGTTCTTTGAATTCGGGATTGACCACAGTAACGGGCTGAACGTCAAAACTGCCGCCGCCAGCACAGGCAGCAAGCAACAGGCACATAGCCACAGCAGACGGGCGAAAGGCGGATTTCATCGACATTTCCTCTCGGGTTGAAAAATCCCGCCCGAAACGGCGGGACAACGGCGGCAGCCCCTTAAATATCCATTTACTTCAAACCATACAGATACTTATCTTAACAAAGCAGCTATCCGTCAAAACTATTGAAAATCATTCCTAATTGCGAATGTAACACATTTTCCATCAGCGTGCAAAAAACCGTTTAATTATGTAAAGCCTGTTGCAAAATTACTTTCTACCCCAAAACGCATCCGCACCGCCCAAATGCCATAGCCAAGCCAACTGGAGGGCTATAAAATGCGCCTTTTGCCGACTGCCCTGCCATGCTCACCGATTTGGAAAAAAACGCCATCCGCGACCACTACCGCACCCTCGCCGAAAACCTGCCCCATTTCCGCCCCCGCGCCGCCCAACGCGAAATGCTGGCAGCCGTTGCCAACGCCTTTGCCCGCAGCCTGCCCGCCCATTCAGACGGCACATTTCCCCCGCGTGAAGGCGAAAGCATTGCCGTGATTGAAGGACCGACAGGCGTAGGCAAAAGTTTGGCGTATCTGCTGGCAGGCGCGGTGCTGGCGCAAACACGCAGCAAACGGCTGGTGGTGTCCAGTGCCACGGTGGCGCTGCAAGAACAACTGGTGGGGCGCGATTTGCCCTTGTTGGCAGAAAAAAGCGGTTTGGACATCCGTTTTGCGCTGGCAAAAGGGCGCGGACGTTACCTTTGCCCGTACAAACTCTACCGCCTAACCCAACACCCCGAACAATCCGCGCTATTTACCTTTGACCCCGCTTTGCTGTCCGACAGCAAACCCACGCCCCGCGACAACGCCCTGTTAAAAGAATGGGCTGATGCCTTTGCCGCACGCCGTTTTGACGGCGACCGCGACACTTGGACAGGCGAAATGTCCGAACCCGTATGGATGCGCGTTGCCAGCAGCCATCAAGACTGCTTAAAAAGCAGTTGCCCCAACCGCGCCGAATGCCCGTTTTTTCTGGCGCGGGAAAGTTTGGATAATGTTGATGTGATTGTTGCCAATCACGATTTACTGATGGCAGACATCAATATGGGTGGCGGCGTGATTCTGCCCGAACCCGAACAAAGTTTTTACTGCATAGACGAAGCCCATCACCTTCCTAAAAAAGCGTTAATGCGTTTTGCAGCAGAACATTCTTGGAAACAGGCTTTGTGGCTGGTGGACAAACTGCCCCAGTTAAGCGCGAAAATCACCGCTGTTTGCGATAAAGATGCTTTGGCGGATTTGGCAGACGATGCCGCTTTGGCATTGGGCGAATGTTGGGACGAATGGCAGGCGCGTTTGCCTGCTGTAGAAGAACTGACCCCACAGCCAGACGGACACGAAAGCGTGTGGCTGTGGCAAGACGGCGATATTCCCGATGGTTGGCAAGATTTGGTGGGCAACAGCTTTACCGCTTCCCACACACTGTTAAAACACATTCATGCCCTGCGCGATGCCTTGTTGGCAGCGCGGCGCGAAAAAGATGCCGATACCTTTCAGATTGACCGTTTGTCGGTAGAATTCGGCGCACTGACGGCACAGGCAGAACAAATCGCCGCTGTGTGGGCGCAAATGGCAACACAACGCGCCGATGAAAACCAAGCCCCTACCGCCAAATGGATTACCGCCCACACACACAACGGCAAAACCGAATGGCAGTTTTGCGCCAGCCCCATCAGCGCCGCCACGCAGTTGGCAAACGGATTATGGAAACGCGCTGCGGGCGCGGTGCTGACTTCCGCCACCTTACGCAGCTTGGGCGTGTTTGATTTGCTGTTACGACAAACAGGTTTAAATTGGTTTCCAAAGGTGCAAACGCTGGCATTGGCAAGCCCGTTTGATTTTGCCAAACAGGGCGAATTATACATTCCGCCGTTGTCGGTCAGCCCCAAAGACCCCGCCGCCCACACCGAAGCCGTTGCCGAATGGTTACCCAAGCTGATAGACCCCGATGCTGCAGTCGGTACGCTGGTGCTGTTTTCCTCGCGGCGGCAAATGCAGGACGTTGCCCTGCGCCTGCCCGAATCCCACTTGCCCTATCTGCTGATGCAGGGCGAACACAGCAAATCCGCGCTGCTGGCACAACACCATCAGGCATTGGCAGAAGGCAAAGCCAGCATTATTTTTGGTTTGGACAGCTTTGCCGAAGGCTTGGATTTACCGGGGATTGCCTGCGTTCATGTGATTATCGCCAAACTGCCGTTTTCCATTCCCGACCACCCGATAGACCAAACCCAAAACCGCTGGATTGAACAACGCGGCGGTCGTCCGTTTATGGAAATCACCGTCCCCGAAGCCAGCGTAAAACTGGTACAGGCAGTAGGCAGGCTGATTCGCACCGAAAGCGATTACGGGCGCGTGACCATTTTAGACAACCGCGTACTGACCCATGCCTACGGACGACAAATGCTGGCGTGTTTGCCGCCGTTCCGCCGCATTGCCTAAACCAAAACGGACAAGATTTCTGCAAATCTTGTCCGTTGTTTTTTCAAATTTCAATCAACAACATTAAGCAGCTTGAACCACCTGCAAAGTATCCGTTGAACCGCTGTGGCACATTTTCTGCCCGCTGGTAATAATATATTGGTCGCCGCTTTCCAATAATCCGCGCGATTTCAACAAAGCCTCTACTTCCGCCAACGCCGTATCGTGGTTACAGCTTACCGCCAAACGCAGCGGACGCACCCCACGGTACATCGCCATGCGCCGTTGCACCAAATGGCTGGGCGTAAGCGCATAAACGGGAATCAACAGCTCATAACGGCTGATTTGAAACGCCGTATTGCCCTGCTCGGTTAATGCCACCACCGCTTTGGCGCGGGTATGACGGGCAATATGCGCCACCGCACCCGCAATGGCATGGTCAATCCGCCCAGTTTCCTGAATATGGCTGTCGCCCGCGCCCACCAGCGAATCCTGTTCTTTTTCCACCGCCGCACAAATCTTTGCCATTTGTATTACGGTTTCAAACGGATAGTTACCAATCGCGGTTTCGGCGGAACACATCACCGCATCCGTTCCATCCAACACCGCATTGGCAACATCGCTGACTTCAGCGCGGGTAGGCACAGGATTTTCAATCATGCTTTCCATCATCTGCGTGGCGGTAATGCTGAAACGGCGCAATTCGCGGGCGCGTTGAATCATGCGTTTTTGCAGCGCAGGCACGGCAGCATTACCCACTTCCACCGCCAAATCGCCCCGCGCCACCATAATTCCGTCTGAAGCCTTAATAATTTCATCTAAATTTTCAATGGCTTCTACGCGCTCAATTTTCGCCACCAAACCAGGTTTCACCCCGTCTGTGCATTCTGCATCAATGTGTTTACGCGCCAATTCCATATCGGCAGCATCTTTCACAAAGCTCACCGCCACATAATCACAACCGATTTTAATCGCGGTTTTCAAATCGCGAAAATCTTTTTCGGTCAATGCCCCCGCGCTCAATCCGCCGCCTTGTTTGTTGATGCCTTTATTGCTTTTTAAAACATGGCTGTTTTTCACAGTCGTCAAAATTTCGCTGCCGCGCACCTCGTTTACCGTCAAGGTCAGCAAACCGTCGTCCAACAACAGCACATCGCCTGCGCGGACATCATTGGGCAGTTCGCGGTAATCCAAACCGATGCGCTCGCCCGTGCCTTCGCCCGTAAACGCCGCATCTAAAATCAAGTTTGCGCCTTCTTTCAGTGCCACCGCACCGTCTGCAATTTTGCCTACGCGGATTTTCGGACCTTGCAAATCCGCCATAATCGCCACTTCGCGCTCGGCTTCTTCGGCGGCACGACGCACGATTTTGGCGTTTTCTTCGTGAAATTCGGCGGTGCCGTGGCTAAAATTAAAACGAACCACATTCACGCCCCCAGCCATAATCATATCGCGCAACAGGGCAACATTATTGCTGGCAGGTCCTAACGTGGCGATGATTTTGGTGTTGTGGCGGATGCGGGTGGTATCCCGATGGTGTGTCATGAAGCATTATCCTTATTACAAAAATAAATAAAAATACCGCAAAAGGGCAACGGCGAATCCGATACCCTTTTGCGGCGGAGATTACAAAATCAACGGTTTAAACCACCATTAGAATTTGTATTGTACGCCTGCGCCCAAGTAGTTCGCGCCTTTCCATTCCGCGCCTTGGTTTTTGGCACGTTTGGCATCTTTCAAGCGGAATACATGGTCGTAATCGGCACGCACAGCCCAGTTATCGTTCAAGCCGTAGGTTACGCCCACGCCTGCAGTCGGACGGGCAACGTATTTGCCTTTGTTGATTTCTTTACTGTCGTGCTGTACGCCTGCCGCACCCACTTTACCGAATACGCGCAAACGCTCGTTGATGTTGCCGCCGATGGTGGCACGCGCACCGAAAGTGCGGTTCAAAGCACAAATAAATTCTTTATAGTGATGACGGCGACCTGCCATGTAGAACAGTTCCGCGCCCAACAGGTCGTTAAACTGCACCCCCGCGCCCACTTGTGCGCCCAAACGCACATCATCGCTGTCTTGGTTGACATTAATCTGTGCTTGGTCTTTGCGGTAGGGGTGGGTAATGGTGGTATTGTTGCTGATTTTCACACCGTCATGCAAAAAGCCCAAAGTACCGAATACATAGGGGGCAATGCGGGTAGCACTCATTTTGGGTGCAGGCTCGCTGACTGCTACAGGCTCGGTAACGGCAACAGGCTCTTTTACCGGTTCTGCCACAGGCTCGGCAGGTTTGGCTTTCACAAACTGTACGGGACGGGGCGCGTTGTCGCTGAACCAGTTGTCGCACTGACCCATGGTTACGCGCACCACCGAACCTTCGTTATCGGTATAGGCATTAATCGGCATATCGGGACCAAACGGAACATATTTGCCTTGCAGGGCAACGGATACGCCGTCGCGTCCGTCTTTATGCCCTACGCCCAAATCACATGCGCCCATTTTGTATTCTTCGCCCAAATCGCTCAATTTGGCTTGCTGTACGCCTTTTTCGCCTTTACGCAGCAAGGGGGGTTTGTGTGTGAAAGGCTGATAAAAACGGGCAGTACCATTGCTGACGGCAGCATCACATTCGGCAGCGGTATCGTAGCCAACGTTGCCCTGTGCATCGGTAATCATGTCGGCTTGCGCACCGGTGGCACCCAAAGCCAAACAAAATGCCGATATAATTGATAAAATTTTATTTTTCATGAGGTTAAGGCTCTTGTTAAAGTGTTTGCATACACAGGGAAAACGGCAGGCGTTTGCCCCGCATGAAGTCCGCTGCCGCCGTCAGCCTGTGTATCGGGCATTATCGGCAGTATCGGAATCCCATGCGGATTGTAAACGCGAAAGCTGCTGTTTGGCAAGAGAATACGGGGATAAAAAACCCACTGCCACACTCGGACAAAAAACGGATTGCCTGCCCCAGCCTTGCAGCTTGGCAGACAATCCGTTGGCAGCGTTACCGAAAACGGTTAAGGCTGTCGGGTATCGGGCATTACATCATGCCCATGCCACCCATACCGCCCATGCCACCCATACCAGACATATCAGGCGCAGCAGCTTTGTCTTCAGGCAGTTCGGCAATCATGCACTCGGTAGTCAGCATCAAACCAGCAATAGACGCAGCGTGTTGCAGCGCAGAGCGGGTAACTTTGGCGGGGTCCAGCACACCCATGGCAATCATGTCGCCATAGCTGTCGTTGCCCGCGTTGTAACCGAAGTTGCCTTCGCCTTCCAACACTTTGTTTACCACAACAGAAGCTTCGCCGCCTGCATTGGCAACGATTTGACGCAGGGGAGACTCAACCGCACGCAGCACAATTTTTACGCCTGCTTCTTGGTCGGCGTTGTCGGCGTGTACTTTGCTCAAAGCAGCACGCGCACGCAGCAGCGCCACGCCACCACCCGCAACCACGCCTTCTTCTACCGCAGCACGGGTAGCGTGCAAGGCATCATCTACGCGGTCTTTTTTCTCTTTCATTTCCACTTCGGTGGCTGCGCCCACTTTAATCACAGCCACGCCGCCTGCCAATTTGGCAACACGTTCTTGCAGCTTCTCTTTGTCGTAGTCGCTGGTGGCGGTTTCAATTTGTTTGCGGATTTCGCCCACACGCGCTTCAACAGCGGCTTTATCGCCTGCACCGTCAATAATGGTGGTGTTTTCTTTACCGATTTCAATGCGTTTGGCTTGACCCAAATGTTCCAAAGTGGCTTGTTCCAAAGACAGACCCACTTCTTCCGCAATCACGGTACCGCCGGTCAAAATGGCGATGTCTTGCAACATGGCTTTGCGGCGGTCGCCGAAACCGGGGGCTTTTACGGCAACGGTTTTCAGAATACCGCGGATGTTGTTCACCACCAAAGTCGCCAAGGCTTCGCCTTCCACGTCTTCAGCAATAATCAACAAGGGGCGGCTGGTTTTGGCAACTTGTTCCAAAACGGGCAACAAATCACGGATATTGCTGATTTTTTTATCAAACAGCAACACAAACGGGCTGTCCAAACCAGCGATTTGTTTTTCCACATCATTCACGAAGTAGGGCGACAGGTAACCGCGGTCAAACTGCATACCTTTTACCACTTCCAGCTCGTTTTCCAAAGACTTACCGTCTTCAACGGTAATCACGCCTTCTTTGCCCACTTCTTGCATGGCATCG
The DNA here is from genome assembly GCF_014054725.1 of Conchiformibius steedae. Lineage (NCBI taxonomy): Bacteria > Pseudomonadati > Pseudomonadota > Betaproteobacteria > Neisseriales > Neisseriaceae > Conchiformibius > Conchiformibius steedae. The sequence goes on from NZ_CP059563.1 coordinate 1,804,033, forward strand.
GCAATGATTTTGCCCACAGATTCATCAGAGTTGGCAGAAATAGAACCCACTTGGGCGATTTGTTCGTAAGTTTCGCAGGGCTTGGCGATGTTTGCCAATTCGTCCACCAAAGCGGCAACGGCTTTGTCAATACCGCGTTTCAAATCAGTGGGATTCATGCCTGCGGTCACATATTTCATGCCTTCGGCAACAATGGATTGCGCCAAAACGGTGGCGGTAGTCGTACCGTCGCCCGCTACATCATTGGTTTTGGAAGCCACTTCCTTAACCATTTGTGCGCCCATGTTTTCAAATTTGTCTTTCAGCTCAATTTCTTTGGCAACGGATACGCCGTCTTTGGTGATGTGCGGACCGCCGAATGAACGATCCAATACCACGTTGCGTCCTTTAGGACCTAAAGTTACGCGCACGGCGTTTGCCAATACGTTTACGCCGTTAACCATTTTTTGGCGCACGTCTGCGCCGAATTGTACGTCTTTTGCTGCCATTTGGCTTTCACTCCAATAAATTAAATTCTTTTAACCAGTTACAGAAAGTCTGAAAACTTATTCTACAATACCGAAAATGTCTTCTTCGCGCATTACCAGCAGTTCTTCGCCATCTACTTTAACGGTTTGACCGCTGTATTTGCCGAAAATCACTTTATTGCCCACTTTAACGTCTAAAGGACGACGCTCGCCGTCTTTACCGCGCTTGCCTTCGCCCACGGCGATGATTTCGCCCATATCGGGTTTTTCGGCAGCCGAACCGGGCAGGATAATACCCGATGCGGTTTTTTCTTCGGCTTCAAGGCGTTTTACAACCACGCGGTCGTGCAGAGGACGGATAGTCATGTGTGTTTCTCCAAAAATAAGTTGGCTAGTAAATCAATACAGCCCGCTAAATAGGGCTGCGGCAGACGAATTCAAGCACTGGCAACAAAATTTTTTTTCTGTGCTTGAAAACATTGGTTTTTTCATAACCACAACCACGCCCACACTTTGCGTCCTTCGCTTTGCAGCAGGGTAAAGGTACGACAGGCAGCGGCGGTGGTCATGCACTCCAAGCCCATGCCCTGCGCTGCCAACGCTGCCATGATTTTGGGGTGGACAAACTGCTGTTTGCTGCCCGTTCCCAACAACACCACTTCCGCGCCTGCCTGCTGCGCGGCTTGAAAACTGTCGGCAGTCAAGTCCTGCCACAATGTTTCATCTGGAACAGAAATTGCCCCGTCTGCCGACACGGTAACGCGCTGATAATGCTGTCCGTCAATCACAATGCCCTGCTCGTCCATGCCTTCAATTACGGCGCGTTCGCAGTGGATTTCTTCAATATCCATTATCCAACCTGTTTATATAAAGGCGCGATGGTAGCGCATTGCCCCGCAAACAGCAAAAACCGCGCACAAGGCGCGGTATGGTGTATGTATTGGTTTTTATTTATCAGCAGTTTGGCTGGAATCAGACGGCGCAGGCGAAACATCACGGCGCGGACCTGCCATGCGGTTAATCAGTTTTTCGCCGCGAATCTGATGAATAATGGCAAACAAAATATGTCCACCTGCCAAAGCAAACAACGCCCAAGCCAATTCGCCGTGCCAACCGCCTAATTTGGTCATCCACTGAATGCGCTCGGGCGCAGCCGTCATTACCTGCACACCAAACACTTCCAAGTCCTGCCCCGCTGCCCCGTATTGGCGCAACAACGCCACCGCAGGCACAGCCAGCATCAGCACATACAACACACCATGCCCGATATGCGCCCCCACATGGCTGCGCGGACGTTTGCCCCGCTGCCACAACGCCCACACCAGCCGCAGCACCACCAACACCATCAGCACAAAGCCCACACTTTTATGATAAGCCATCAGGCTTAAATATTCCTCGTTATAAGTCCAAGCTGCTGCGGTAAACAGCATAAAAGCACACAAAACCACCATCAACCAATGCAGCACACGGCTTACCGTACCGTAATATTGCGGCGTATCCGAAGCAAACATACTCAAATTTCCATCCAGTTTAAAAAACAATATTATACGCGATTGATAAAATCATATTTCAACAAAATTTTAACAAAGGTGTTTCAACACACAGGACAACACATTAAGCGCAGCCCTACGTATTGCCCCGATTGGGTAGGATTTGCATACCATCCCATAAAAGCACATTTTATCGCCATCAACAGCAAAGTTTCAAACTGAAAAATATTTTAATTTTATGTAAATACAACACCGCACAACAAACCGATAAAAATTCTATGCCAAAACGCTTGCAGTTTTGGCGCGGCTGGGTATAATGCGCACGCAGTAGCGGGTCTCTCCGCATGGCAATTTCAGGCAACGGGTCAGGGGCGGAAGCCAGCAGCCCACTTGGAAAAGTCAGTGCCGGAGGTCTGGCTCGCTACCCTTTATCATGATGATTTCCTTTCTGGTTGAGATAAAAACCCGTATCAGTAACGATGCGGGTTTTTATCTTTTCAGGGATTTTTGATAGCACCATGCCTGTGTTTATAAATGCAAACACCTGTTAACAAAGATTAAGTTTTGTATTGGCATACATGGCTTGATACCCTTGTAATCAATTGATATTGATGCCAGCAGCTACAGCACAGGACAAGCCAACTGCCCTGTGCTTGCAGCTTGGATATTAAGATTCCGCCACTGCTTCCCGCGCAAAGGTTTTTTCGCAATAATGGCATTTGAGTCGGGTTTGTCCGTTTTGCTGTTTCACATAAAAACGGCTGCTAACGGGATTGCTGTGGCTGGCGCAATTGGCATTGGGGCAGCGGAACACTTCGCTAATGGTGTCGGGCAGGCGCAGCGGCAGTTTTTGCACCACTTTAAAATCGCGGATGGTATTGACCACCGCTTCGGGGGCAAACAGTGCCAAACGGTTGGCATCTTGCTCTGAAAAACTCACTTCTTTGATTTTGATAATGTCTTTTTTACCTTGGGTTTGACTGGGCAGGTTAAAACCCACGGTAACGGCGCTGCCGTATGCCAACAGCTTAAATTGGCGCAAAATGGTTAAGCCTAATCCTGCGGGAATGTGGTCAATTACAGTGCCGTTTTCAATCGCCTGTACGCTGAGGGTGTTTTGTTCCATAGCGGGAATCCTTATACTTCTTCGTTCAAAATCAAAGATAAAATTGCCATACGCGCATACACGCCGTTTTGTGCCTGTTCAAAATAGTAGGCGTGTTCGGTAGCATCTACATCGGGGTGGATTTCATCGACACGCGGCAGCGGGTGCAAAACGCGCAAATTGCTTTTGGCATGGGCTAACATATGGGCGTGTAAATTGAATTTGCCTTGAATTTTGGCGAATTCTTCGGCATCAAAACGCTCGCGCTGTACGCGGGTCATGTACAAAATATCTGCCCACGCGACAGCACTTTCCAAATCGGGCAACACTTGCCACGCGCAACCTGCTTCGTCCAGCTCTTCGGTGATGTAGGCAGGCATCGCCAAGCTGGGCGGCGACACAAAGGCAAAACGGCAGCCGAAGTTTTTGAGGGCTTGGGCGAGCGAATGGACAGTACGCCCGTATTTTAAATCGCCACACATGGCAATTCCCAAGCCTTCCAGCGTGCCTTGGGTTTCGTAAATGGTTACAAGGTCTAACAGGGTTTGGCTGGGGTGCTGGTTGGTGCCGTCGCCTGCGTTAATCACGGGTACGGACGAAAATTCGGCAGCGATACGGGCTGCGCCGTCTTGGGGGTGGCGTTGAATCAGAGCATCGGCATAGCCCGATACAATGCGCGAAGCATCGGCAAGGGTTTCGCCTTTTTTGGCACTGGTGTGTCCGCCGTCTGAAAAACCGATAATTTTTCCGCCCAAACGCTGAACGGCGGTTTCAAACGATAAACGGGTGCGGGTGGACGGTTCGTAAAAACACGAGGCAATCAGTTTGTCTTTTAACAGGTCGTTGCGGGGTTCGCGTTTAAGCTTGAGCGCGGTATCCAGCAGGGCTTGCAGTTGCTCGGTACGCAAATCGGCAATGGAAATCAGGTGTTGTCGGTAAAGCGGATTGGGCATGATGGCGATTCCTTATCGGCAAAAGACGGCAAAAAGCCCGTATCGCGAAAACGAAACGGGCTGGAAAATAACAACCGCCACAGCGCAAATGCAGTCAAAACAAAGCAGTGGCAAACGGCAGTCATCATCAGATAATCATGGCTAAAACGGCGGCGATTATAGGACGATTTGCTCTTGCCTACAAGGGATAATGGGCGCAGATAAAGTGAAAGGCGGCTTCGCCAAAGGTGTCGGGGATAACGTGTTGCCACTCTAGGTCTGTGCCACGGCTGTCAATGATGCGTCCTGTTTTGTCGTGGCGGGTGGCGTACACCACGCGAATCAGGCGATTGCCACAATCGGCTTCTTCCAAAATTCTTTCGGAAAAATGTTGGTTAAACAGGTATTTTTTGGTAGGTGCATGGGTACGGTCAAACCATGCGCGGTTGGCGGTACGGCTTTCCAAATCGCCGTAAACGGCGTGTTTGCCTTCCGAACCCACCGCTATCCAATCGGCGGCAAAAGCGCAGTTTGCGGCACACAGCAAGCACACAACGAAAACAGGTAATTTCATTGCAATTCCTTTAATTTGTTTAGGAAGAATTAAAGCTACTCTGCCTGATGGCACGGGTGCGGCGTAAACGGCACAAAACCGCGCCTTTATGGTAAACGTCTCACCGAAAAATGTAAAATTTACGGTGATTTACCACAAAGGCGCGGTGTAAAAACGCAACGTTTTCGCGTTAATCCGCCAGCTGCGCCAGCCAACGGGCAGCTTGGGCGCGTACCTGTTCGGGGGCAGTGCCGCCCAAATGGTTACGCGCATTTAAGCTGCCTTCGGGCGTGAGTACGGCAAACACGTCGGCCTCAATCAGGCTGCTGAAGCCACGCAACACGTCCAAAGACAAATCCACCAAATCGCAGCCGTTTTGTTCGGCATGGCGCACGGCTTGGGCAACGACTTCGTGGCTGTCGCGGAACGGTACGCCTTTTTTCACCAGATAGTCCGCCAAATCCGTTGCCGTGGCAAAGCCTTGCAACACCGCCGCACGCATATTGTCGGGTTTCACGGTAATGCCGCGCATCATATCGGCGTAAATCCGCAGCGTGTCCACCACCGTGTCCACCGTGTCAAACAAAGGCTCTTTGTCTTCCTGATTGTCTTTGTTGTACGCCAAAGGCTGTGACTTCATCAACACCAGCAGCCCCGTCAAATGCCCAATCACGCGCCCCGATTTGCCGCGCACCAGCTCGGGCACGTCGGGATTTTTTTTCTGCGGCATAATGGACGAACCCGTACAAAAACGGTCGGCAATATCAATAAAACCAAAACGCGGACTCATCCACACAATCAACTCTTCGCTCAAACGGCTTAAATGAATCATCAACAGCGAAGCGGCGGCGGTAAATTCAATGGCAAAATCGCGGTCGGAAACCGCGTCCAGCGAGTTTTGGCAGATTTCTTCAAAATCCAATAGCTTGGCAGTGGTTTCGCGGCGAATCGGAAACGTTGTTCCCGCCAGCGCCGCCGCGCCCAAAGGCATACGGTTTACCCGTTTGCGGCAATCCGCCATGCGCTCGTCGTCGCGCCCTAGCATTTCCACATACGCCAGCATATGATGTCCAAAGCTAACAGGTTGCGCCACCTGCAAATGGGTAAAGCCCGGCATCACCACATCGGCATTTTGCTGCGCCAGTTGCGCCAAAGCCGACTGTACATCACGAATCAGGCTGCGAATCACGTCAATTTCGCCGCGCAGCCACAGGCGGATATCGGTGGCGACTTGGTCGTTGCGGCTGCGCCCCGTGTGCAAACGTTTGCCCGCATCACCGATTTTGTCGGTTAAGCGGCGTTCGATATTCATGTGCACGTCTTCCAAGTCCAGCGACCATTCCAACTTACCCGCTGCGATTTCGTCCTGAATCTGCGCCATACCGCTTTGAATATCCAACAAATCTTGTGCCGACAAAATGCCTGCTTCGTGCAACATTTGCGCGTGCGCCAGCGAACCTTGAATATCTGCCTGCGCCAAACGTTTGTCAAAATCAATTGAACCCGTGTATTGCTTTACCAATTCGGAAACAGGCTCGTTAAAACGCCCCGACCAAGTTTTATTGCTGCTCATATTTCTTTCTTCCAAAAGGATTTATTTAGAATCAATTTTTTGTATTGCTTTGGAACGAATTTTTGCACCGACAGTCGCCTCTACAATACGCTCCCGCAATTCTGCCACTTTGTCTGATTTTGAAACCAAAATCTCCAATTCTTGTGCAATGCGTTGTAAATACTTTTTTGTCGGATAGTGAGAAATTAAAAATTCATGTGCCTCATCACGCTGACCACAATCATTCAATCTTGCCAAAATATTTTGCATTTCATCATTATCCAAAATAGCTTGAGATATTTCTTTTGATTGTTTTACCCGAATAACTTTAATTATTACTTCATATTTCGGGTCAAGCAAGCGTTCCAACTCTTGCGGCGACAACTTATCCAGAGCTTCAAACACCTTATCCATCAATACACTATTGGTTTCATCACTCATGTTGCCGAACTTCCATTAGATAATTTTTCTTCAAACTCTTTCACAAATTTCCTAATTTCATCAATAATATGAACCAATGCGGAATGATGATGCAGCACAACGGGAATCATGGTTTGAGGTGCCACGGAAAATAGGGTCTTATTATCTCGGATATAGGATTTAAAGACATTCAAACCTAAACGGCGTGTTTGAGCAACAAATTGCTTCTGTGCAGAAATAATGGCATTACTTTGAATCTGAATCATCGTAAAAATTACTCCCATAATTTCAGGTTGAATTTTTTCTATGACTTCATCAGTACCAAAAGAAGCAAACTCATTAAATTCCTTAACCAAGAGTTGAACATTTCTCTCTAAATAATCAATCCCCAGTGTAGACAAATAATCAGGCTTTGCAGGAATAAGAATTTTTTCAGCAGCAACAATAGCGTTTTTTGTAACAATATTAAAATTCGGCGGACAGTCAATCAATACAATATCATAATCACTTTCATTTGCTAAAGTTTCAATCGCTGCCCGCAATTTGCCATGCACCTGAATATAACGCCGCTTGGTTTGTTCCATATTGGCACCGCCCAATAATGTAGCCAACACCAAATCCACATTCAACAAACCTAAATGCGAGCAGATTAAATCAATTCTGCCATTCGCCCTCATAATACTTTTATGTTGATTGACATTTTTCGGCGTAATAATAAAATCCTTTAATGGGGGCGGCTCTTTACTTTCTCCAATTGCATCAAACCAAGACTTGATGGTTTTATCATCTTTGTATTTTTGATCCCACTCATCAGGCTTAATAAATGAAAAAGTCAAACTGGCTTGGGCATCAGTATCAATGAGTAACACTTTTTTACCAGACCACGCCAAGCCTGCAGCCAAATTCGAGGTAACTGTAGTTTTTCCTACACCACCCTTATAGTTAATTACCGCAACAATATCCATTTTTAAACTTTCCTAAAGTTTATCTGAACCAATAAACAAGATTTACAGAATTATACCCGCAAACCACCTGCACAGCAGTAAATCCGTGCCAATCGGCGCAGCATGGTTTTAGGAAAACCAAAAAACCGTTACCATTGCCGTTTTTCTGCCTTTCCGTTTGACCTGTTTGATAAAGGAAACCCCGCCATGCGCTTTGCCACCGAATTGATTCACGCCGCTTACGACCCCGACCAGCACAACCGCGCCATTATGCCGCCGATTTACCAAAACAGCATGTTTGCCCTGCACGAAATCGGCGAACAGGCAGCGTATAAATATTCCCGCTTGGGCAACCCCACCCGCAGCGTGTTGGAACAAACCATTGCTGCGCTGGAACAAGGCACACACGGTTTTGCCTTTGCCAGCGGCATTGCGGGCATTGACTGCATTTTCCGCACCGTGCTGCGTCCACAAGATACCATTGTTGCCGTGCGCGACATTTACGGCGGCAGCTACGATTTGCTCACAGAAGTTTATGCTGCTTGGGGCGTAAACGTAATCTTTGCCGACCTGTGCGACCCCGCCGAATTAGACCGCATTTTGGCACAACAGCCCGTCAAACTGGTTTGGCTGGAAAGCCCTTCTAACCCGCTGTTGCGCTTGGTGGATATTGAAGCCCTTGCCCGCAAAGCCAAAGCCGCAGGCGCATTGGTGGGCGTAGACAACACCTTTGCTTCGCCCTATCTGCAAAACCCCTTAAGCATGGGTTGCGATATTGTGTTTCATTCTGCCACCAAATACTTATGCGGACATTCAGACGTGCTGATGGGCGTGGCAGCAGTTAAAGATGCCGCTTTAGCCAAACAACTCAACACCATGCTGGTACAAACAGGCGCAGTTGCCGCACCGATGGACTGCTGGCTGGTATTACGCGGCATCAAAACCTTGGCAGTACGCATGCAACGGCATTGCGACAACGCCTTTGAACTGGCACAACGTCTGCAACATCACCCTGCTGTCGATAAAATCTACTACCCCGGTTTGCCCCAACACGAACACCACGAATTAGCCAAACGGCAAATGCGAGGCTTTGGCGGCGTGGTCAGCGTTTCCTTAAAAAACAATACCGTTGCCGCTGCCAACCAAGTGGTAAAAAACCTGAAACTGTTTCAGTTGGCTTCCAGCTTGGGCGGCGTAGAAAGCCTGATTAACCACAGCTATTCGCAGTCGCACAGCGGCATGGCGCACGAAGTCAAAACCGCTTTGGGCATCAGCGAAAGCCTGTTGCGCTTTTCGGTGGGCATTGAAGATATTGAAGATATTTGGGCGGACATTGACCAAGCCTTACGCGCCTAATAGTTGACGAAAATCGCAACGATACGGCGTTGCGATTTTCGTCAACCACAATAATTAATGCAATCAAAGGAATACCATGAGCAACAAACCCCTGTCGCCGATGATGCGCCAATATCTGGATATTAAAGCCGAACATCAGGACAAATTACTGTTTTACCGCATGGGCGATTTTTACGAATTGTTTTTTGACGATGCGGTGGAAGCAGCCAAACTGCTGGATATTACGCTGACGGCGCGGGGTCAGGCAGACGGCAAACCCGTGCAGATGGCGGGCGTGCCGTTTCACGCTTTAGAGCCTTATTTGGCAAAACTGGTTAAGCTGGGCAAAAGCGCGGCGATTTGCGAACAAATCGGCGAAGCGGGCGCGGGCAAAGGTCCGGTAGAGCGCAAAGTGGTGCGTATCGTTACCCCCGGTACGCTGACCGATGCCGCTTTGTTGGACGACAAAGAAACCAACCGCACCGCCGCCGTGTGTTTCGGTAAAAAGCAAACCGCGCTGGCGTGGCTGTCGCTGCAAAACGGCGAATTTAAAACCAAAATCATTGCCCCCGACAGTTTGGCAGACGAATTGGCGCGTTTGGCGGCAGCGGAAATTTTGGTGGCAGAAAGCGATACCGATAAGGTCAAAGCCCTTGCTGGCGCAGCGCAAATCACCCGTTTGAACGACTGGCAGTTTGGCACAGACGCAGCATTTGCGCTGCTAACGGATTATTTTGCCTGCCAAGATTTACGCGCTTTCGGGCTGACGGCGGAAACCCACCCCGCTGCGGTTTCGGCAGCGGGTGCATTGCTTAATTATGTGCGTTTAACCCAAACGCAGTTACCACGCCATTTGGACGGTTTAACCTTGGAAAGCGAAGCGGAATACATCGCCATGGATGCCGCCACGCGCCGCAATTTGGAAATCGCCGCCACGTTAGACGGCAAAAAAGCCCCCACTTTGCTGTCGGTGCTGGACCGTTGCGCCAGCCACATGGGTAGCCGTTTGTTAGCGCAATGGCTACATCACCCTTTGCGCCGCCGCGAACATATTTTGGCACGACAGGCAGCCATGGCAGCTTTGTTTGAACATCATCACGCCGTGCATCGGGTATTGGCGGGCGTGGCGGATATTGAACGCATTGCGGCGCGGATTGCCTTGGCATCGGCGCGACCGCGTGATTTGTCGGCACTGCGTGACAGCCTGTTTGCCTTGGCGCAAATCCGTTTGCCCGAACAACCTGCCTTGTTGGCAACCTTGACAGCCGCCCTGCCCGCCGCCCTGCCCGTTGCAGAACTGCTGGCACGCGCCATCTTGCCCGAACCTGCGGTATGGCTGAAAGACGGCGGCGTGATAAACCACGGTTTTCATCCCGAATTAGACCATTTGCGCGGATTGCAGCACAACAGCAGCGCGTTTTTAAGCGAATTGGAACAGCGCGAACGCGAGCGCACCGCCTTATCCACGCTGAAAGTAGAATACAACCGCGTTCACGGTTTTTATATTGAACTGTCTAAAGCCCAATCCGCCGCCGCACCCGCCGATTACCAGCGCCGTCAAACCCTCAAAAACACCGAGCGTTACATCACCCCCGAGCTGAAGCAGTTTGAAGAACAGTTTTTATCCGCCCAAGACAACGCCTTGGCATTGGAAAAACAGCTTTACACCGAATTGCTGGCACAATTGCAAAGCCATTTGCCCGCATTGCAGCAATGCGCCAAAGCCGCCGCCAGCTTGGACGTATTAAGCGCATTTGCCGCACAAGCCCAACAATACAGCTACTGCGCCCCCGAATTTGCCGATTACCCCGTTTTGGATATTAGCAACGGACGACACCCCGTAGTAGAACGCCAAATTGACTGCTTTACCCCCAATCATCTGCATTTGGGCGGAAAACACCGATTGATGCTGCTCACAGGTCCCAATATGGGCGGAAAATCCACCTATATGCGACAAGCCGCGCACATTGTGCTGATGGCGCACACAGGCAGCTTTGTGCCTGCCGACCACGCCCTGATTGGCAATATTGACCGCATTTTCACCCGCATCGGCGCATCAGACGACTTGGCGGGCAACCGTTCCACTTTTATGGTAGAAATGTCCGAAACCGCCTGTATTCTCCACCACGCCAGCGCACAATCGCTGGTGCTGATGGACGAAGTCGGGCGCGGCACATCCACATTTGACGGCTTGGCGATTGCCCGTGCCGCTGCCGAACACCTGATTCGCCACAACCAAAGCCTGTGCCTGTTTTCCACCCATTATTTTGAGCTGACCGACCTGCCCGCCCGTTTTCCCGCCGCCGTCAATATGCACCTTTCCGCCATCGAACGCGCCGACGATATTGTTTTTCTGCATCAAGTAGAAGCAGGACCTGCCGCCAAAAGTTACGGCATAGCCGTTGCCAAACGCGCAGGTTTGCCCGCACGCGCCTTAAAACAAGCCAAACAATATTTGCAGGATTTAGAAGCCTCGCGCCCCACCGCCGCCCAAAGCGATTTGTTTGCCGAACCCCCCGACACCCCCGCCGAAACCCCAAACGACACGCCCACCCATCCGCTGTTAAGCGCATTAGCCAATCTTGACCCCGACACTCTGTCGCCGCGCCAAGCATTAGACGAACTGTACCGTTTGCGCCAACTGCTGCATCAGGATAATTAAACGACCCGTCCAAACGACTTGCGATGGTAAGAATGGTATAAATATTACAATCCAAAATTGTAAAAATTAAATAAATGATTCTTAAGTCATATCAAACACAACTCAACAAATACAATCCCTAAAGAGTGATTAATGAGCAACTTGGTAAAAATCCTACTATCCATCAAAAGCCCTTATGATGGTTTTATCGATAAGCCTGAACTGATACGGGGTTATACAGAAGACGAAATCAAACAAATTGAACAAAAATACAATTTCCCCATTCATGGTCAATTTAAAGAATTATTGATGACAATGGGAAAATGTTCAGGCGGATTGGTTTCGGGTAGTGATATATATGTATATAGCACAGGTACAGAATATTCTTTTGGGGAACAAGCAAGAATAGCTTTATATAATGACCAAGACTGTCAATATTTCATTAACATCGTTGGCAATATTGTTGAGAAAAAAATGATTAATATAGCTGGAATGAACGAACATATGATTTCTTATTTTATGTTTGCAGCAGAAAACAATGATATTGTGTATGAATGGGATACCAATCAGGAAACAGTAAGGGAATTTGGCACTTTATTTGATTTTTTAATTTCACACAGAGAATCCTTATATAGAACAATCGTACAAAATCCCAATTATCCTATGTATGGACAATTACTTTAATTTTATTTCTTGTCAATAACTATTAGCTTATATAGCTTGGATTAAAGCACAGCGTAAACCCAACTATTTATTGTTCCACTTTTATTTTGAGCGAAAAATGAGTAATCAAAAAGTTTGGTATATGAATTTGGCTAAACAACTGGACAGTCTTTTCTATTTTTTTGATTTAGGCTTTAATGAAGAAAACGATTTTGCCTATTGGTTTGCTTTAAATCAAATTAAATCAGAAGATAGAACCCCAGAACAAGATGATGAAATGTGGGCTTATGTTCAAAAAGGCAGCAAGCAACAACAACGGTATCGCTCTTTTTACCCTATTGATAAGAGTTTATTACCTGCCACCATGTATGTTACTTTTGACTATGATAGAAATACTGTTCTACCTGATTTTTTTCAAATTGGCGGGGGCTATATGATTATGAGTGAACGCTTTGCCAATATTTTAAAAAGTCATGATTTAGGCAAAACCCAAGTGATTCCCATACGTTTTTTTGATTTGGTTCATCATGAATATGTTAATGACACAAGCTATTATTTACTCAATATTGTGGAAAAACATCAGTATTTTTTACCTGATTTAATGAATCCCAAGCCCTATTTTGTTTATGCAAAAGATGGGATTGATATTTATCAAGCTGCACATACAGAAGCAGTTCATGCTAACTATACATATTCGGATAAAGCCTTATCGTGTCCTGTTGATTTATGGGCAGAGCCATCTTTATCAGGTGAATTATATATTTCAGATAGACTGATGAAGTCTTTACAACAAGCAGGATTGACCCATTTGATGGATTTGTGGGAATGTCAGTTGCTTAATCAATAAAATTTTAAGCAAGCAGCTTGCTTTAAGCCACTTGCTTAAATGGTTATCGGCTAATCGGTACTACCAACGGAAAGTTTGCCCCACGCTGCCCGATACCCCGTGATTAGAGGCATTCACCGCCGCATACGGACGCGCACAGCCCGCCAACACCAACGCCAATGCTGTTACCCAAAGTAAATATTTCATAATAATGCCTGCCAAAATTTTTGTAATTCATCGGCTTGCGGATAAGCGGTTAAATCCACCTGCAAAGGGGTAATACTGATAAAACCCGCTTCGGTGGCGGCAAAATCCGTACCTGCTTCATTGTCGGACACCGCGCCCGCCGGACCAATCCAATAAATCGCTTCGCCGTGCGGGTCGCTGCTGGGAATCACGTTTTGAATATGGTGGCGGCGACCCAAACGGGTAATTTTAATCCCTTGTAAATCTTCGGGCGCAACAGCGGGAATATTCACGTTCCACAACACGGGCGCAGTAGGCGGCTGTTTGAGCAAATGCTTGAGCAACATCCACACTGCCCGCTCCGCTGTTTCGGCATAAGCGGGAAAATCGTGGCTGTCCAGCGAAAACGCCACCGCAGGAATTCCCATTAAAAATGCTTCCGTTGCCGCTGCCACCGTGCCTGAATAAAGCGTGTCGTCGCCCATATTCGCGCCGTGGTTGATGCCCGACAGCACCAAATCGGGGTGACACTCTTTCGGCAGGATATGCAATCCCATGTGAATACAATCGGTTGGCGTGCCGTTTACATAGTAAAAACCGTTTTCGGCATGGCGGATACGCAAAGGGCGGTCCAGCGTAAGCGAATTACTCGCGCCGCTGCGGTTGCGTTCGGGCGCGACCACGCGCACATTGGCAAATTCGCCTGCCACCCGCGCCAAAATGCCGATGCCTTGAGCGCGATAGCCGTCATCATTAGAAATCAAAATATTCATCAAGTTTCCTTTTTGGTTTAAAACCGCCCTTATCAGCGGTAAAATCATTGTTTTTCAACCCCGCGTATTGTACGGCAAACGCCGCTTTGCGCCGCGCTTTTTTCCGAGTACCACCATGCACACCCTGCACATTCAAAACATCACCCTCGCCAACCGCCTGCCCTTTGTTTTATTTGGCGGCATCAACGTATTAGAAGATTTGGATTCTACCCTATACGCCGCCGAACACTATGTACGCGTTACCGCCAAACTGGGCATTCCCTATGTTTTCAAAGCCTCGTTTGACAAAGCCAACCGCTCGTCCGTACATTCCTATCGCGGCGTGGGTTTGGAAGCAGGATTAGACATCTTGTCTGCCGTTAAACGCGAATTTCATGTTCCCGTGATTACCGATGTCCACGAACCCTACCAATGCACCCCCGCTGCCGAAGTGGCAGACGTATTGCAACTGCCCGCATTTTTGGCACGACAAACCGATTTGGTGCAAGCCATGGCAGCCACAGGGCGCGTGATAAACGTTAAAAAACCGCAGTTTCTCAGCCCGCAGCAAATGGCAAATATTGTGGAAAAATTTAAAGAATCAGGCAATAGCCAAGTGATTTTGTGCGAACGCGGCAGCCAGTTCGGTTACGACAATTTGGTGGTGGACATGCTTGGTTTTGGCGTGATGAAACGCACTTGCGCCGATGCACCGATTATTTTTGATGCCACCCACGCCCTACAACAGCGCGAAGCAGGTTCTGCCGCATCAGGCGGACGGCGCACACAGGTATTGGATTTGGCACTGGCAGGCATGGCAACAGGCTTGGCAGGTTTGTTTTTAGAAAGCCACCCCAACCCCGACCACGCCAAATGCGATGGTGCCAGCGCCCTACCGCTGCATTTGCTGGAAGCCTTTTTACAGCGCGTAAAAGCGGTGGACGACACCGTTAAAGCCTTTGAACCCTTGAATATTCAATAATTTTTTAGCAAAACCAAACCATTATTTAGCAAACTTGGGTTACGGCAATGCCTAACCCAAGCAATCATTCAATCAGATTGCAAGTATATGCACTAAATTTATCAATCATTCCTACTTTAGATAAAGACTGGTATAAATTTTCTGACATAAAAAAATATCCAATCAGTCTGGGGTCAGACCATAAATCCACATCACAATTTAAAGTATGTTTATCAATATTCAGTTCCCCATCATAGAAAACACTGCTGGCAATACGAAAACCATGTGTGATGTCAGGTATGGGTTTTAATCTGGGTGTGGCTTAGGTTTCGCAAACGCACATTCGTCTTTCATACAGATTGAGAAAGTAATACGTTTCATCACTTGCCAAACAACCTGTTGATAAATCATAAATTTGCACAGGTGTCAGGATGTTTTCGCCTAGTCGGTGCTGTTTTAAGATAGCTGCACAAGACGGATTGAATATTCTTCCTCCACTCCAGATACTGAATATATAATCTTCATGAGTAGGCAATTTGATTGCTTCATTTTGATAAATGCCCACCCATAGCGCATTAGGAATAATCTTACTTTGTATAGCAAAATGGTTTGTTTTTTCTAATTCTAAAGCAAAAGGAAAATACTTTCTCTTCTTTTCTTGAACTTCAGGTGTTTCTGTTTCCAGTCCTATTCCCAAAATACCCCGAATTTCTGGGTACATCAAACCACTGCCTTTAACACTGGCTTCCATATCATATTGTTGCACACTACCGAATGAAAATTGACAAACATAAACCTGATTGGACATAGCACGCTCTCTATAAATTTATACGGGTTATTGCACAATTTGCCTAGCTTGGCATGAAAGCGCAAATATAGTTGATAAAAATAAAAACGAGACAAGGCGACAACGCCCGCCGTGTACGAACAGTACATCAGGGCGTTGGCAACGCGGTATCGTTGCGATTTTAATCAACTATACAAAAAAGGTGCGCCACCACGCGCACCTGAATGGGTTTATTCATCTATGATTTCTTCGTCCATTTCCACTGTTCCGCCCATGCCGATATACAGGCGCACGCCGCCTTGCGGGGAATAATTTTCAAAACCGCCGTATGGTTCGCCGTTTGGTGCATGGTGTTGGATTTGCTGCCATATTTCTGCTAGGGGCAATATTTCATTGCATTCAAATACTTGATATTGCTGCGGCGGCAGCCAGATTTCCGCTGCTTCATCGGGTAAGGTTGCATCGGGCGTACACAAACTGCCCCACACCAGCTGCAAACGTCCGTCTGCTGCCACACGGCGGGCGCAATACAGGCTGCGGCTGAACGCAGGCAAATCTTGCGCCCACGCTTCCTGCTGCCAACGCGCCTGCAACTGTGCCACCGTGTCGGCATAAGCATCGGCATGACACCATGCGCCCACACCTGCCACACGAAACGCAGGTAAGGCACTGATGATATTTTGGGAAAAATGTTTATCTGTATCTGTCATCTGTTGCCCTTATGAAAACCAACGCCACATCAGCCACACACCCAAACCACTGATATGCACAAACTGCCACAGCAACGCCAATAAAAATCCTGCTTGCAACTGCCACACGCCAAACACATTGGCGCTTTGTCGGCACACTAGGCAGCGGTGCAAGGCAAACAAGCCCATCAGCCACACTTGCATCAGCCACCACGTTTGCGGGTCAAACCAGTAAAACTGCGCCAAACGCACCATCAGCACGGGTGCACCACCTGCGGGATATTGCAGATAAATCAATATTGCCAACAACACGCAGCCCAAGTGTTGCAGCAGCGATGAGCACGCCAGCAGGCTTAAAAAACCGTTGCTGCGGCGGATTCGCCATAAGCCTTGGTCTTCGTTTTCCAAATTGCCTATCAGCAAACCCAGCGCACCGGCAAATACGCACACATGCAGCCATAAAAACGGTTGTTGCCACAGCCATTGCAATCCGATTCCGCCAAACAGCCACGCCGCTGCGCCCGACAAGCCCACACACGCCGCCAACACACCTGCAATAAAGCCCCAAGCGCGGCTGTGCCACGCCGATGCCAGCACCGCAGCACTTGCCAGCAGCGTCAGCCATGCGCCCATCAATAGTGAACTTCGCCGTCAAATACGCGCACGGCTGGACCGCTCATCAGCACGGGTTCGCCTTCGCGCCAAGAAATGGTTAAGTCGCCGCCGCGCAGTTGTACGCGCACGTCTGCACCCGCTTCCAGCAAACCCAAACGCACACCTGCCACCACTGCGGCGCACGCGCCTGTGCCGCAGGCTTGGGTTTCGCCCGCGCCACGCTCGTAAACGCGCAAAATAATATTTTGTTTGTCCACCACTTGCATAAAACCGACATTTACCCGCTGCGGAAAACGGGGATGGCGTTGCAGGGCTTCGCCCCATGCTGCAACGGGTGCGGTTTCGGCATCGCCCACCAGCATCACGGCGTGGGGATTGCCCATGCCCACCATGCTCATTTCGGCGCTGTCCAAGCCATTCACAATAATATGGCTGACGGCTTCGGCACTTTCGCCTGCGCGTAACACAAAGGGAATTTGCTCGGGAACGAAAGTGGGTTCGCCCATGTTTACGGTTACGGAACCGTCTTCGTTCAGGCGTGGTTTGATGATGCCTTTGGCAGTTTCTACGGTGATTTCGCGTTTGTCGGTTAAACCTTGTTCCACCACAAATTTAACAAAACAACGCGCTCCGTTGCCGCATTGTTCCACTTCGCCGCCGTCGGCGTTGAAAATACGGTAGCGGAAATCGGCTTCGCCGCTGTGGGGGCGTTCTACCAGCAGCAGTTGGTCAAAACCGATGCCTGTGCAGCGGTCGGCCCAGCGGGCAATCGGTGCGGTGGCGGCATCAAATGCTTGGCTTACGCCGTCCACCATCATAAAATCGTTACCCAAGCCGTGCATTTTGGCGAATGTTACTGTTGTCGTCATGGCATTTTCCCGCGAAACACTTTTCAATAAAAATTAAACGGACGGTATTGTAACCGTAAAGAAGGGGTTTGCAAACGCACTGCGCTGGTGCGTGATGTGGCAGACTACGCGCCCGCTACGGTCATTTCCGACACCAGCACCGAGCCGATTTTGCCAGACGTGCGCCGCAATGCGTCATCGGCGGTGGCAGCGATGTTAAGCAGCATATCGGGCAAACGTCCTGCAATGGTAATGCCGCTCACGGGATAGGCAATCTCGCCGTTTTCCACCCAAAAACCCGCTGCACCGCGCGAATAATCGCCTGTCAGCAGATTTACGCCCTGCCCCATCAGTTCGGTAATCAGCAAACCGCTGCCCATCTGCTGCAATAAAGCGGCTTGGTCGGCGCAAGTGGCATTTAGGTGCAGATTGTGTGCGCCGCCTGCGTTGCCCGTGCTTTTCATACCCAGCTTGCGGGCGCTGTAGCTGCCTAAAAAATAACCTTGTACCACACCACCGTCTATCACGGTGCGTGCTTGCGTGGCAACGCCTTCGGCATCAAAATAGGTGCTGCCAATCACACGCGGCAAATGCGGTTCTTCGCGCAACTGCAACCATTCGGGCAAAATGCGTTTGCCGAGACTGTCGCACAAAAAGCTGTTGCGGCGGTACAATGCGCCACCGCTTAACGCGCCCACCACATGCCCGATTAAGCTGCCCGATACGGTGCGGTCAAACAACACGGGATAGCTGCCTGTCGGCACAGAACGTGCACCCAAGCGCGATAAAGCACGTTCGGCAGCGGTGCGCCCGATGTGTTCCACCTGTTCCAAGGCGGCTGCATCACAAGCGGTGTCGTACCAGTAATCGCGTTCCATCTGCCCGTTTTGCGCGGCAACCACGCTGCACGAAATACTGTGGCGCGTACCGCAACGGTGTTGCAAAAAGCCGTGGCTGTTGCCATACACATATTGAAAACGCCCCGTATGCACCGCCGCGCCTTCCGAATTGCTGACCCGTTCATCTTGCGCCAATGCCGCCGCTTCACAGCGTTGCGCCTGTTCCAATGCCGCTTCGGTGCTTAACTGCCACGGGTGGTCTTGGTCCAAATCGCCAAACACCTGCGCCATTTGCTCGGCATCTGCCAAACCCGCGCAATCGTCTTCGGCGGTATAACGGGCAATATCCAAAGCAGCGCGTACCGTGCTTTGCAAAGCTTCGGGCGACAAATCGGCGGTACTGGCACTGCCCTTGCGCTGCCCCACATACACGGTAATATCCAGCGATTTGTCTTCGCGGTGCTCAATTTGTTCGGTTTGCTGCAAACGCACCTGCACGCTTTGTCCCAGCGATTCGCTTAATTCCGCTTCGGCAGCCGTTGCGCCGCCGCGTTTCGCCCAATCCAAAGCCTGCGCCGCCGCCTGAAGCAATTGTTCGGGGCTGTGTTGGAAATCCATCGTTTTAACCTGATGATATAAACGGCGCATTCTAACCCGTTTGCCGCTGCCGCAACAAGTTTTACCAGCAATTATTTAAACTTTAAACACATTAAAAATGAACGATTTAATAGAAAACCTATTAGAACATTTATGGCTACAACAAAGGTTGTCGCACAATACTTTGGAAGCCTACCGCCGCGATTTGGACAAAGTGTTGGCACGGCTGGTAGCGCAAGGCAGCGATTTTATCCGCGCCGATGAAACCCAACTCGCCGCCGCCGTGTATTGCCCTGACGAAAAACCCCGTTCGCAAAACCGCGCCCTTTCCGCCTGCAAACGGCTGTACGGCTGGTTAGAAGAAAACGGCAGCCGCCCCGACAACCCCACCAAACACCTTAAAGCCGTCAAAACCGCCCGCCACCTGCCCGCCATCATCACCGAAGCCCAAATTGATGCCCTGCTGGACGCACCCGACACCGAAACCCCTCTAGGCTTGCGCGACAAAGCCCTATTGGAAACCCTATACGCCACAGGTTTGCGCGTCAGCGAAGCCGTTAAACTGAATATCAACGAAATCAACCTGCACAAAGGCTTGGTCAATACCATCGGCAAAGGCGACAAACAGCGCATTGTGCCATTGGGCGAAGAAGCCGCGCACTGGCTGGGGCGTTACCTGCACGAAGCACGGGCGCAAATTTTAAACGGCAAACGCTGCGATGCCTTGTTTGTCGGACAAAAAAAAGACGGCATCAGCCGTCAGTTAGCATGGATGATTGTCAAACATTACGCCGAACACGCAGGCATCCGCCAATTATCGCCACACGGTTTGCGCCATGCTTTTGCCACCCATTTGGTTAAATACGGCGCAGATTTGCGTACCGTGCAAATGCTGCTGGGTCATGCCGACATCGCCACCACCCAAATTTACACCCATGTGGCAGACGAACGCCTGAAGCAGATTGTCGCAGCGCACCACCCGCGCAGCGCAGCGTAGATTGGTGCATATTTTTGTTTTAGCGTATGTAAGCATCAAGCGGTTTATCCATCCTATAAGTTGGGCTAGGCAAAGCCGTAACCCAACATTTTAGTTGGGTTGATACTACACCTCAACCCAAGCTACTTACGCCAATTAACCATCTATTCAACGCAAATACAAATTCGGATTCACATGCTTACCGTTTACCCGCACTTCAAAGTGCAATGCCGTGCGCCCGTCTTTGCGTTCGCTGTCGCCCACCGATGCCACAATCTGCCCCGCTTTCACCGTTGCGCCCTCATGCACCAGTAAGCTGTCGTTATTGGCATAAGCAGTTACTGTGCTGTCGTTATGGCGAATTAACAACAATTTGCCATAGCCCGCCACCGTCTCACCCGAATACATTACCGTCCCGTCTGCCGCCGCATACACCAACGCCCCGCGCGGCGCAGCAATATCAATCCCCTTATTATTCGCACCGTAAGGCACTACAATACTGCCGCGCAAAGGCCATTGCAAACGCAATCCTGTAGCGGCAACAGGCGTGGCAGGCGTAGCCGTTACCGTTTGTCGGCGCGGCGGTACGGCAGGCACAAAATTCGTGGAAGATGGCACACGCGCCGCTTTCGGCAAATTCAGCACATCGCCTGGACGAATCACATCACTACGCAAACCGTTGGCAGCTTTTAAACGCGCCACATCGGTTTGAAAACGCTGGGCAATACGGCTCAAGGAATCGCCGCTTTGCACACAATACTGTCCCGCTTTTACATCGCGGCACACTTGGGTTTTGCTAGAAGGCGCACCACACGCCGCCACACACAATAAAGCCGCCACACACGCAGCGGCACGAATCACAGAAGATACAGGCATAAACAAAACCGCCAAATCAAAAAGCGCGATTATACCCACAGCCCGCTACACATGGAAACTTTCGCCGCAACCGCATTCGTCTTTCACATTCGGGTTGTCAAACTTAAAGCCTTCCTGCAAACCTTCTTTGGTGTAATCCAAGCGCGTGCCGTCCAAATACACCAGACTTTTCGGGTCAACAAATACTTTTACGCCATAATGTTCAAACACTTGGTCTTCGGGCTGAATCTCGTCCACAAATTCCAACTGATACGCCATGCCCGAACAACCGCTGGTTTTCACACCCAAGCGGATGCCTTCGCCTTTGCCGCGTTTGGCAAGAAAATTGCGGACATGTTCGGCGGCTTTTTCGGTGAGAGTAATCATCTTCAATCTGCCTTTTATGATGATTCGGGCTGCCTGTTGCAGACAGCCCGAAAGGTTGGGGATTAAGCCGCAGCCTGTTGTTTCTGACGGTAATCGGCAATCGCCGCTTTTACCGCATCTTCTGCCAAAATCGAGCAGTGAACTTTTACGGGTGGCAGTTCCAATTCTTCGGCAATATCGGCGTTTTTAATTGCCAAGGCTTCGTCCAAGCTTTTGCCTTTTACCATTTCGGTAATCAGGCTGGAAGAGGCAATCGCCGAACCGCAACCGTAGGTTTTAAACTTGGCGTCTTCAATCACGCCTTGTTCGTTTACCTTGATTTGCAGCTTCATTACGTCGCCGCAGGCAGGTGCGCCCACCATGCCTGTGCCGACATCGCTGTCGTCTTTGTTAAACGAACCGACATTGCGGGGGTTTTCGTAGTGGTCGATAACTTTATCGCTGTAAGCCATAATGTGTTTCCTTGTGTTTTAAAATTAGGTTATAAAAAAGGTTTCAGGCTGCCTGAAAAGATGGCGTGTTTGTACAATTATGGTAGGTTGGGTTGTTAAACACAATATATTCAAAATATGGATTTTGTTGGGTTTTCAATCCAACCTACTAGAGTTTGATTACTTAATAATCTTAACTACTTTGTGTAAAAGTTCGCTTGGGTTTAGGATAAAGATTTCATTTTTTCCTTTTCCAAGATGATCTCTATAGAATCCATGAATGAATCTATTACCATTAATTTCATTATAGTTCTTTATGGCAGCTACATAATCATTATTCATTTTCTTAGGCTTCGAATCCATGGGGAAAAAATGGGAATGTAAAATCATGACATCTGTTGCCACACCCTTAAATTCTTTATAATCTACATCAGAGTCATCAAGCAAGTTTGTAAAATTACAAAGCTCCAAGTCTTCTATTAATTCTAATTGATATAAATTTCTTGTACCCTTATTAGTACTCATTGGATACCCTTGAGCAGTATTCTCATATAAACTATACCAATACTCATGCTCCCTATCATTTTTATGTACCAAGGAGGATTTATCCGTACCTCTATATAAAACAGTACCTTTTTTTAAAGTAGATTTATCCAATTTTTTTAAGTTCCTATGAACTTCTTCCTTAAATTTCTCAAACTTTATTTCTTCATCAGTCATTTCTTTTATGTTTGTCTGAACTACAATAGACTGCTCATCGTTATTTACTGCATCCAAATGAGATTTGGATAGAGATTTAAATAATTTTTTAATAAACATAGAATACTCATTTCTAAATAATTTAAGTATTTACAATAAGCTACCTAAAAGCAAAAAATATATTTTAGATAACACTAGTAGGTTGGGTTGAATCAAGTGAAAATCCAACTTAATTCCCAACAATCCAGTTGGGTTTACGCTTACGCTTCAACCCAACCTACACATTTTTCAGGCAACCTGAAAAAATTTAGCACTGGTAGGTTGGGTTGGAACAAAGTGGAAACCCAACCTGATTTCCAACAATCCAGTTGGGTTTACGCTTGCGCTTCAACCCAACCTACACATTTTTCAGGCAGCCTGAAAAAATTTAGTGTTCCACCCACTCCACTTTGCTTAAATCCACACCGTCTTTAAACATTTCCCACAACGGCGACAATTCGCGCAGTTTGTCAATTTTGGATTTAATCAGTTCAGCAGCGTAGGCAACTTCTTCTTCAGTAGTCATGCGACCAAAGGTAATCCGCAGCGAGCTGTGCGCCAATTCGTCGTTGCGACCCAAGGCACGCAGCACATAGCTGGGCTCCAAGCTGGCGGAAGTACACGCCGAACCGCTGGAAACCGCCAGTTCTTTCACCGCCATAATCAGGCTTTCGCCTTCCACATAGTTAAAGCTGACGTTCAAATTGGTGGGTACGCGGCTGTCCAAGTCGCCGTTGATGTACACTTCTTCAATGCCTTCAATGCCTTTTAAGAAGATTTCGCGTAATTTGAAGGCGTGGGCGCGGTCTTGTTCCAATTCCAAACGCGCCAAACGGAAGGCTTCGCCCATGCCGACAATTTGATGGGTGGGCAAAGTGCCGCTGCGGAAACCGCGCTCGTGTCCGCCACCGTGCATTTGCGCTTCCAAGCGCACACGCGGTTTGCGGCGCACATACAGCGCACCAATGCCTTTCGGACCGTAAATTTTATGTGAGGAAACAGACAATAAATCCACTTTGGCGGCTTCTACGTCAATCGGGGTTTTGCCTGCTGCCTGAACCGCGTCCACATGGAAAATAATTTTGCGTTCGCGGCAGATTTCGCCAATGGCGGGAATGTCTTGAATCACGCCGATTTCGTTATTTACCCACATTACGGAAACCAAAATGGTATCGGGGCGGATGGCGGCTTTCAGCTCGTCCAAGTCCAGCAAACCGTTTTCTTTTACGCCCAAATAGGTCACTTCAAAGCCTTGGCGTTCCAATTCACGCATGGTGTCCAATACGGCTTTGTGTTCGGTTTTGACGGTAATCAGGTGTTTGCCTTTGGTTTTGTAAAACTGCGCTGCGCCTTTGATGGCAAGGTTGTTGGATTCGGTTGCACCGCTGGTAAACACGATTTCTTTGGCATCGGCGTTAATCAGTTTGGCGATTTCGGCGCGGGCGTTTTCTACGGCTTCTTCTGCCGTCCAACCGAAGCTGTGGCTGTTGGATGCGGGGTTGCCGAACAATTCGGTTAAGTAGGGAATCATTTTTTCGGCAACGCGCGGGTCAACGGGGGTAGTGGCGGCGTAGTCAAGGTAAATGGGGGTTTTAACGGTCATGGTTGTGTTTCTCTCAAAAATTTAATGTATATGGGTAATGGAAATGGTGTGTTCGCGGTTTTGCTGCTGTTCGTCCAATAAACCTGCCAGAGTAATCCCGCTTAAATAATCGTTAATGGTGCGGTTCAGGTTTTCCCACAGCTGATGGGTTAAACAGGCTTGTCCGCGTTCGCAGTTGGATTTGCCGCTGCATAAGGTGGCGTCCAAACGGTCTTCGGCAGCAAAAATAATCTCGGCAATATTGATTTGTTCGGGCGGTCGTGCCAATACATAGCCGCCACCCGGTCCGCGCACGCTTTCTACCAAACCTGCACGGCGCAGCTTGGCAAACAGCTGTTCCAAGTACGACAGCGAAATCTGCCGACGTTGGCTAATGGCATTGAGTTTCACGGCGCGTTCTTGTGCGTGCATTGCCAAATCAATCATGGCAGTAACGGCAAAACGCCCTTTGGTGGTCAGTCGCATAATGGCGGACGGGTTGGCTGAATCGGCGCAGATTGTGCAATATCCTACTAATTTGGTCAAGTATAATGCAGACAGACTATTGGCACTATTGCCCGCTGTGTTCCCAACGTGTGTGGACAAATGCCGACACACACCCTGACCGCCGCCGCCGCAACACACGCTGCTGCTGTGTTTTTTCGCAATTTTGCAGCTTTGCCCCTTCCCTATTTAGGCAAAATCGCCTACCCTTATGCCTTTTGCGACACGCAAACAAAGAGAAAACCATGCCACAAAAACCCAATACTTTGAAAAAAATTGCCATCTACACCATGGGTGCCATCAGCGGCATCGCCTTAAGCATTGGCGTACAGAGTTTCGCCGCCGAACCCAAAAGCGAACGCAACCTGCCGATTCAATCGCTGCGCACCATGGCAGAAGTGTACGGTCAAATCAAGGCCAACTACGTTAATACCGAAACCGATGAAAAACTGCTGGAAAACGCCATGAAAGGCATGGTGGCAGGTTTGGACCCGCATTCCGAATACATGAATAAAAAAGGCTATGCGGAATTGCAGGAAAGCACCAGCGGCGAATTTGGCGGCTTGGGCATGGAAATCGGTTCGGAAGACAGCTTTATCAAAATCATCGCCCCTATTGAAGACACCCCCGCCGAACGCGCAGGCATCAAAAGCGGCGATTTGATTGTCAAAATCAACAGTGAATCCACCCGCGGCATGACCACCACCGAAGCCGTGAAGAAAATGCGCGGCAAACCGGGGACCAAAATCACCCTTACCCTCTCACGCAAAGACAGCACCAAACCGATTGTAATTAACCTCACCCGCGCCATCATCAAAGTAAAAAGCGTGCGCCATCATCTGCTGGAAAACGGTTACGGCTATATCCGCGTCAGCCAGTTCCAAGAACGCACCGTGCCTGCTGTGGCGGAAGCCGTTAGTGCGCTGACCCGCGAAAACGGCGCACCCTTAAAAGGCATGGTGCTGGATTTGCGTGACGACCCCGGTGGCTTGCTCAACGGCGCAGTGGGCGTATCGGCGGTATTTTTAAAATCCGATGATGTGGTGGTCAGCACCAAGGGGCGCGACAACAAGCCTTCCATGCTGCTCAAAGCCCAACCTGAAGATTATATTTTAAGCGCGGGCGCAGACCCCTTGGCGGATTTGCCGCCTGAAATCAAAAAAATGCCCGTTACCGTGCTGATTAATTCGGGTTCGGCTTCGGCATCGGAAATCGTGGCAGGTGCATTGCAAGACCACAAACGCGCCGTGATTGTCGGCACACGCAGCTTTGGTAAAGGCTCGGTGCAATCGGTGATTCCCTTGTCCAACGGCGGCGCGGTTAAAATTACCACGGCGCTGTATTACACCCCCAACGACCGTTCTATTCAAGCCACGGGCATTGTGCCTGATGTGGAAGTGGCAGACAAAAACCGTACTTTTGAAAGCCGCGAAGCCGATTTGAAAGGACACATCGGCAATCCTTTGGGTAATGATGAAGTAAAAGGCGGTTTGGTGGACGACAACCACGCCAAAGCGGAAGAGAAAAAAGACAAAGACAAAAAAGACGATGAGGATTTGTCTTCCCGCCGCAAACCCAATCCCGAAAAAGACGACCAATTGCGTAAAGCCCTTGAATTGCTGAAACAGCCCGCACAATGGCAAAAATCTTTGGGATTGGCAGCGAAAAAGCCTGCTCCGAAAAAGAAAAAAAGCGATAATGACGACGATTAAAGTGCATTAAGCTTGATAACGCAGTTGCTTAAACAGATAAGCAGCTGCGTTTTTTCATTGAATTTTAATGATGATTTTGCCAATTTTCGCGCACGGTTTGTGCTTCGGCAAAATAACGCAGCAGCGCGGCGCGGTCGCTTGTGTGCAGACAGTGTTGCAATTGCGCCAGTTGTTGTTGCTGCCCGTTTAGCAGCTCCAGCAGGGCAGCGCGGTTCTCCAAGGCGATGTCTGCCCACATTTGCGGGTGGCTGGCGGCGATGCGGGTAAAGTCGCGGAAACCACTACCCGCAAATTGCAGATAATGCTCGCCCTGCGGATGGTCAAGCAATTGATGAACATAGGCAAACGCCAGCAAATGCGGCAGATGCGACACGGCGGCGAACACAGCATCGTGTTCGTCTGCATTCATTTGGTAAATTTCCGCGCCCACTGCCTGCCACAAGGCACATACGGTATCAAGGCTGCTGCGGTGTTGTGCAGAATGCGGGCAGACAATCAGTTTTTTGCCGCGATACAAACCAAATTGTGCCGCCAATGCGCCGCTGCGGTCAGAACCCGCGATTGGGTGCGCCGCCACGCATCGGGAAAAATGTTGTGGCAAATGGTTTTGAAATGCTGCCAATGCGGAACGTTTGGTACTGCCAACATCGCTCACCAGCGCATCAGGCGGCAACAGGGGCTGCAAGGCATGACACACGGCAGGCAACGCCGCCACAGGCGTGGCAATCAGCACCATATCCGCACCGTTCAAAGCGGCAGCATCAATGGCGTGATGGGCTTGGTCGATTACGCCGCGTTCCAAAGCACGTTGCAGATTATCGCCGTCCACGTCCACCCCCGCCACCTGCGCCACCCGCCCCAAGCGTTTCAAATCCAAGGCAAACGAACCGCCAATCAGTCCCACGCCAATCAGCACCAGCTTGTTTAAACGTTCTGCTGCGCCCATTATAAACGTTCCGCCAAAGTAATCACTTGTTCAGGCAACAGTTTTTCCAAACAATCGGTATGCCCGAGCGGACATTCGCGCTTAAAGCACGGACTACACGGCAGGTTTAGGGTGGCAATCACCGCATTGGGGCTTAAAGGCGGCGTGTGTTCGGGGCTGCTGGAACCGTACACCGCCACCACACGGCAACCCACCGCCGCCGCCAAGTGCATCAAACCGCTGTCGTTACAAACGGCGGTATCGGCGCAGGCAAGCAAGTCCACCGCTTCCGCCAAGTCGGTTTTGCCGCATAAATCGGTGCAGATATTTCCCGATAACTCATTGATTTGTTGCGATACAGGCGCATCTTTTGCCGAACCGAACAGCCAAATCTGCCAGCCCTGCGCGGCAAAATGGCGTGCCGTTTCGGCAAAATGGCGCGGCGGCCAACGTTTTGCCGCGCCGTATTCCGCGCCCGCACACAATGCCAACACGGGTTTTTCCCTGTTTAAAGCAAACTTTGCCAACGCCGCCGCCTGCGTATCCGCCGCAATCTGCAAACGCGGCGGCGCAGATTTGGCAACGGGACTGCCAGCAGGGTCTGCCAAAGCGGTGTAACGTTCCACCATCAAAGGCAAAGCCGCTTTATCTAACTTTCTAATATCGTTTAATAAAAAATAACGCTGCTCGCCCACATAGCCCGTGCGCTGCTTAATGCCCGTTGCCGCCGCAATCAAACCTGATTTCAGCGACCCCGGTAACACAATCACCTGTTCATAACCGCGCTTTCCCAGTTCGCGCCCCACACGCCAGCGTTCACGCAAACGCAATGCGCCGTGGGCAAACGGATTAGGCAAAATTTCATTGACTTCGGGCATACGCGCAAACACCGCTTGCGACCACGCAGGCGCAAACACATCAATCACACAGCCTGTGCCGTGGCGTGCGTGTAAGCGGCGCAGCAAAGGTTGCGTCATAATGCAATCGCCAATCCACGACGGCGCAATAATTAAAATCTTCATTTTACAGCTAATTGCCCATGCAACTGCTGCGCCGCTGCATACGCGGCATCGGCATTTTCCGCCAACACGGTAAAATGCCCCATTTTGCGCCCTGCCCGCGCCTGTGTTTTACCGTATTGATGCAAATGTGCAGAACCATGATTTAAAACCGCTTCCCAAGCAGGTTGCGCCCCGTCTGCGCCCCAGACATCGCCCAAAATATTCGCCATGCAGCAAGGCGACAACAGGCGCGTATCGGCAGGCGGCAAACCGCACATCAAACGCACCTGCTGTTGAAACTGGCTGGCGGCGCAAGCATCAATGGTATGGTGTCCGCTATTGTGCGGACGCGGCGCAATTTCATTAACCAACAACTGCTTATCATCGCCCACTACAAACATTTCCACCGCCAGCACACCCACATAATCCAAAGCCTGCGCCAATTGCAAAGCTATCTTTCGTGCCTCGTCCTGCACCGCAGCAGGCAAACGCGCAGGCACAACGGAATAAGCCAAAATACCGTTTTCATGATGGTTTTCCGCCGCATCGTAAGCAGCGGTATGCTCCGCGTCCAAACGGCACACCACCACAGAAATTTCGCCGCGCAAATCCGCCATTTTTTCCAGCACACACGGCACACCACCCAAAGAGACAAACGCCGCGCGGGCTTCATCCAAAGTCTTCACGCGCACCTGCCCTTTGCCGTCATAACCCAAAGTGGCGGTTTTTAAAATCGCAGGCAACAGCGCAGCGCAGCTTTCATTAATGTCCATTTCCGACATAACTACTTGATATTCAACTGTTTGCAATCCTGCTGCGCGTACCCGTCCTTTTTCAATAATGCGGTTTTGCGCTACCGCCACGCAGTCACCGCTGGGCGAAACCCGCGTATGCCGCGCCAATTCACGCATCGCCGCCGCATCCACATTTTCAAATTCGGTGGTAACGGCAGCGCAGTTTGCCAATTCCGCCAAAGCATCAGCATCATCAAACGCCGCACACAAATGGCAGTCAGCGAAACGCGCAGCGGGCGCATTGGCATCAGGGTCTAACACCGTTACTTGATAACCCATTGTTTTTGCAGCCACGGTAAACATACTACCCAATTGTCCGCCACCCAAAATCCCCAGCATCTCGGGGGGAAGAATCGGTTTCATGCTGCGCCTTTCAGGGTTTGCAATACGGTTTCGGCATGTCCTGCCGCTTTCACTTTGCGCCATTCGTGCGCAATTTGTCCCTGCGTATCCAAAACAAAGGTACTACGTTCAATACCATAAGATTCTTTACCGTAAAGCTTTTTCAGTTTAATCACATCAAACAAACGGCATACGGTTTCATCGGCATCGCTTAATAATTCAAAAGCAAAACCTTGTTTTTGGCAGAAATTCTGATGGGTTTTCACGCTGTCGCGGGAAATGCCTACCACGGTATAACCCAATTCAGCAAATTCAGGCAATAATTGATTAAATTCAATCCCTTCAGTGGTACAACCTGCGGTATGGTCTTTCGGATAAAAATACACCACCAGCGGCAGATGGTCGGCACTGTCAAACACCTCGCCCGAAGAAGACGGCAGCGTAAAACGGTAATTCATGGTCTGGATTCCAAAATATTGATATAAGAATAAAAACTTCAGCCGCAAAACGAAATAACGGTTTTGCGGCTGAGCCTGACAGCAATCGGATTTAAATCAAATCCAAATCGTTCACACGGTCAAAGATATGCGTACTTGCCTGACCTTCTTCCCACAATTTGATTTTTAGGCGCAAATCGTTTACCGATTCGGCTTGGCGCAGGGCTTCATCATAAGTAATCAAATCTTCGGTGTACAAGCGGAACAAATCTTGGTCAAAAGTTTGCATACCGTCTGTTTCCGAACGCGCCATCAAGGCGATACATTCCATCAGTTCGCCTTTGAAAATATGGTCTTGCATGGCGGGGGTGTTAATCAGCAAGTCCACAATTGCGGTACGTCCGCCTTCTTTCAAACGCGCCAAACGCTGTCCGATAATGCCCACGGTATTCAATGCCAAATCCATCAATACCTGCTGATGTCGCTCTTCGGGATAAAAGTTCAAAATCCGTTCAATGGCTTGCACGGCGTTGTTGGCGTGAATGGTAAAAATACACAAGTGACCGGTTTGCGCCAGTTGCAAGGCGTATTCCATGGTGTGTTCGTTACGCACCTCGCCCACGCACACCACATCGGGCGCTTGACGCATCGCCGATTGTACCGCCATGGACCAGCTGTTGGTGTCTGCACCCAATTCGCGCTGGGTAAAGATGCTTTTAATCGGTTTGTGCAGGTATTCTACAGGGTCTTCAATGGTCACAATATGACCTGCGGCGTGTTTGTTACGCCAGTCCAGCATCGCCGCCATTGAGGTAGATTTACCCGAACCGGTCGCGCCCGCCAGCACCAACAATCCGCGCGGCTGCATCGCCAAGTCTTTCAAACCTTGCGGTAATTTTAATTCGTCCACCGTTAGGATTTTGGTGGTAATGCGCCGCCACACCATGCCTACCCGCCCTTGTTCGTGATAGGCATTGACACGGAAACGCGTGCCGTCTGCCGACTGAACCGAGTAGTTCAATTCCAGCTCTTTATCAAATTTGATGCGCTGTTCGGGGGTCATGGTGGAATACACCAATGCCTGCGTATCAATGGCAGTCAGCACTTTTAAAGGCACGGGGGTCAGTTCGCCATTGATTTTAAACGAGGGCGGAAAGCCTGCGCTGATAAAGATATCCGATGCCAGCCGTTTTTCGCATTCCACTGCCATTTTTTCCAGCAAAGGATGCAGGGCGGGCGTACGCAAGGCCAAAGCGGGGTCGCCCGCCGCCACAGTGGGCATTTCGCGCCGCGATACCGCTTCGCTGGCCGCCAATCGCGCCTGCGCCCGCTCTTTGGCCGCCATTTCGGGGTGGTTGGACTTGTAGTCGCTTACCAAGCCGGAAAGCAGTGCGGTCAAATCTTGCGGTTGTTGGTTTTGCTGAGTCATAATCAATTCTTAAAAAAGACAAATTAGGAAATCATATCGGGGTTGGCGGCTTTGGCACGAGCTGCTTCCAAAGACACCACGCCACGGCGTACCAAATCCTGCAAACATTGGTCAAGGGTTTGCATACCGAAGTTTTGACCGGTTTGCAGTACCGAGCCAAGCTGGGCAATTTTGTTTTCGCGAATCAGGTTACGCACCGCTGCGGTAGAAATCAGAATTTCATGCGCCGCCACACGTCCGTTGCCGTCTTTGGTTTTCATCAGCGTTTGTGCAATCACCGCACGCAGTGATTCGGAAAGCATGGAACGCACCATTTCCTTTTCGCCTGCGGGGAACACGTCAATAATACGGTCAACGGTTTTGGCGGCAGAAGTGGTGTGCAGGGTGCCGAACACCAAGTGACCCGTTTCGGCGGCAGTCAGTGCCAAACCGATGGTTTCGGGGTCGCGCATCTCGCCCACCAAAATAATATCGGGGTCTTCACGCAGGGCGGATTTCAAGGCATTGGCAAAACTGTGCGTATGTTCGTGCAATTCGCGCTGATTGACAAGTGATTTTTTACTTTGATGCACAAATTCAATCGGGTCTTCAATGGTTAAGATATGACCGGGATGGTTTTGGTTTACATAGTCAATCATCGCCGCCAAGGTGGTGGATTTACCCGAACCCGTGGGTCCAGTAACCAACACCAACCCGCGCGGGGTATCGGCAATTTTTTGGAACACGCGCGGTGCTTTCAGTTCTTCCAAAGTCAGCACTTTGCTGGGAATGGTACGGAACACGGCAGCAGGTCCGCGGTTGGTGTTAAACGCATTCACACGGAAACGCGCCACGCTGGGCAGCTCAAACGAGAAGTCGGTTTCCAGATTTTGCTGATAGCTTTTGCGCTGCTGGTCGTTCATCACCGAGCTAATCATATTGCCGACATCTTCGGAAGACATCTCTGGCAGGTTGATGCGGCGGATATCGCCGTGAACGCGAATCATGGGCGGCAGCCCGGCGGAAAGGTGTAAGTCGGACGCTTTGTTTTTCACGCCGAATGCAAGCAGGTCGGTAATTTGCATAATGGTGTGTCAGGCTTGTGCTGATGAATGGGGTTAAAATTAATTGCTATTGTAAAGAAATTTGAGTTCTTTGGTAAGCTCTTAACCAAAAAATAACTGCAAATGGTGGCATTATCCGCACAAAGCCGATGTAGCGGGCGTAACAAAACACCATTCGCCCGCTGCCAAACCCTGCGTATCCCAAATATGGAAGCGTTCGCGGTGCAGTTTTTCCACACGGTTGCCCGCGGCTGCCACCATGCGTTTCACCTGATGATACTTGCCTTGGCTGATGCACAGGCGCAGTTGGCGCGGATTGAGCAGCTCGGCGTGGTCGGCGGCAACGGTTTCATCATCATCGTGCAGCAGCACCCCCGCTTGCAAACGCGCACACAAACCGTCATCGGCATCGTGTTTCAGCGTAACCGCATAATATTTGGCAACCTGATGTTTGGGCGAAGTCATGCGGTGGTTAAACGTACCGTCATTGGTAAACAGCAAAACACCTGTGGTGTCCGCATCCAACCGCCCCACTGCTTGCACGCCTGTATCGCGCAAACGCTCGGGCAGCAGCGCAAACACACTGGGATAATCGCGCGGACGTTGCGACACTTCATAACCCGCAGGCTTGTTCAGCACCAAATAATAATACGGCAGGGGCATCAGCCACACATCTTCGTCATCAATATGTAAGCTGCAGACTTCGCCCGTGTCTTGTTCGGTGTCGCTCCACACTTCGCCATTGATGCGCACCCTCCCGCTTTTAACTAGCTTTTGACAGATTTTGCGGCTGCCTATGCCCTGTGCCTGTAAAAATTTCAATAGTTTCACGTTTTACGCACCATAATCGCGCAATAACTGCTCTGCCTGACGGCGGTGCTCCACGCAAAACGCCAATACTTCGGGTGTGCGTTCGCTGCCTGCTTTGCCCAAAATACGCGCCGCAGGATGCGGCAAGCCGTCTTTACTTTTCACTTCGGTATCACGACAATTTTGCGTGTTGATTTGATTGAAATTGGCAGCAGTCGCTTTCACAAAACGGCGGTAACGGGCTTCGTCGCCATACGCGGCGCATTGTGCGGTATAGGCACTCAAAGTCATGCCGTCATTCACCAATTTTCCGCAAGCAGAAGGCGCAGCCGCAGCAGTTGCCGATAATCCCGCCAATACCATACCCACAAATAATTTTTTCATCATATTGTTTCCAAATATATAGTTGATAAAAATAAAAACAAGACAAGGCGAAAACGCCCGCCGTGTACAGTAGTACATCAGGGCGTTGGCAACGCCGTATCGTTGCAATTTTAATCAACTATAAAACGGGGCGACCCGCGCCCCGCCCAAGCGTTTAAAACCACTCAAATACAAAGAAAATAAACGTATGCACCACAAACAGCGGCACCAAAATACCAAACGACCACAGCATATAACCAAAAAAGCTGGGCATCGGCACTTTACGCTGTTCCGCAATCGCTTTTACCATAAAATTCGGCGCATTACCGATATAACTGAGCGCACCCATAAACACCGAACCCATAGAAATCGCCAGCAAAGTATGGAACAACTCGCCGCGCATCAGGGTAAGGGCGTCGCCGCCCGCCATATTAAAGAACACCAGATAAGTCGGGGCATTATCCAAAAACGCCGACAAAATGCCCGTCATCCAAAAATACATGGTGTTAATCGGCTCGCCCGCGCTGTTATGCACCATGGCAATCAAAGGGGCAAACGCACCTTTTGAACCTGCCTGCAAAATCGCCAACACGGGGGCAATGGTAATGAAAATCCCCAAAAACAGCTTGCCCACTTCGGCAATCGGGTCCCAGTTGAATTCGTTACCCGCACGCACTTGCTTGGGCGTGATTTTCAGCGACACAACTGCCAACACAATCAAAATCACATCGCGCACCAAATTAGGCAGCAGATAGGGCGTACCCAATACGTCAATACCGGGGTGATTGGGTTTCCACAAACCGGACAGCAGCACCGCGCCAATCACACCACCCAGCAACAAAAAGTTCCATTTGCCGAACAATTGCAATTTGCTGTCGGCAGTGGGGTCTTTTTTCTCGATTTCGTCTTCTTGCGAAAAATAGTGGCGGTCCAGAAAATAAAAAGCAGTCAGTAAAACCACGCTGCTGATTAACACAGGCACGCTCATGTGCACCACCGTCCACATAAAGTCCACGCCTTTTAAAAAGCCCAAGAACAACGGCGGGTCGCCCAGCGGGGTTAAACCACCGCCGATATTCGCCACCAAAAAGATAAAAAACACCACCACATGCACTTTGTGTTTGCGGTTGTCGTTGGCTTTCAACAGCGGACGAATCAGCAGCATCGCTGCGCCAGTTGTCCCCATAACCGATGCCAACACCGTACCGATTGCCAAAATCGAGGTATTGAGTTTGGGACTGCCGTGCAGGTTGCCCCACACCAAAATCCCGCCCGAAATGGTATAAAGCGCCCACAGCAGCAAAATAAACGGAATGTATTCCGCCACCAAAGCATGCGCCACCACATGAATACTCTTGGAAATACCGAATACAATGGTAAACGGTATTAAAAACAACAATGTCCATACAGCGGTAATTTTACCGAAATGATGGTGCCAAGTATGGGAAAAAAACAGCGGACCAGTGGCAATAGACAATAAAATCAGGGCAAAGGGAATGCCCCACAACAAGCTCAATTGCGAACCGTCCATATCCGCCGCCATGGCGGGCGCGGGCAGCAAAAGCAGGGAAAACAAGGCGGCTTTCAAGTGCATCGGTGTCTCCTTTGGAAAGGTTGGAAAAGCTCGGGCGTACCCGAAAGGTTCTTTTTGATTGTAAGCAATGATGTCGCGTTTTACCAGCAAAATTGCGTTTTTTATGGCGGTTTCGGCGGTTTTGCCCTGATATTATTCTGTTTAATTTAATATTTTCAGTTTTTCAATAAAATTTCTTTATTCACAAACAAAACCGCGCTCTGAAAACATCAGAGCGCGGCAATTTTATATTATGATGAATCACTCAGTCCCATATTTATTTTTATAAACTTGTGATGAAATAAGACACTTCTCACCATCAGAAAAGTTACATTGATTAGCTAACAACTCATCTATACGACCAATAAATTGCGCCGACTCCTTTGGCGGCAACTCTTCTATACGACCAATAAATTGCGCCGACCCTTTTGGCGGCAACTCTTCTATACGACCAATAAATTGCGCCGACCCTTTTGGCGGCAACTCATCACCTATACTTGAACCATGACACCCAAATAGTTTTTGGCGAAACTTTGTTAGAAAAAGAATAGATTGCTTGCCTCTTTTCATTTT
Organism: Conchiformibius steedae; assembly: GCF_014054725.1. NCBI lineage: Bacteria > Pseudomonadati > Pseudomonadota > Betaproteobacteria > Neisseriales > Neisseriaceae > Conchiformibius > Conchiformibius steedae. Next base: position 1,839,710 of record NZ_CP059563.1, read on the forward strand.
TTTCTTTTTCCTTTTCTTCTTATTATTAAGCATTAACAACTCCTTAAATAAAATAAATATTAACTTTCAAAAAACTTTAATTTAAATTACCATAATACTCATAATTATTAAATTAAGTTGATTTAGGTTCAACTTCACCCCTATCTACTTAAATAAAAATTTCTTACTGTAGGGCGTGCCCCTATTTACTTATGCGGCGGTATTTTTGGCGCAAATCCGCGTCTGCCGCGTTAAAAATCCTTGCAAGGTGTTCAACCTTGCGCGGATTTTTGCCTTGCATACACGGGTTTCTACTCAAAAAACCGCTTGGCAAAGCAAATAGGGACACGCCCTAATACAGGAGCATGGTAATCAATAGCTATTTCACCACTCTGCTATCAGGCAACATAAGTCAGCCAATCGGCGTAACGCTCATCGCGCCCTTCCACAATATCAAAGAAACGTTGCTGGATTTGGGCGGTGATTTCGCCGCGCTCGCCTGCACCGATGTTGCGGTCGTCAATTTCGCGTACGGGGGTAATTTCCGCCGCTGTACCTGTAAAGAACACTTCGTCGGCGATATACAGCTCATCACGGGTAATGCGTTTTTCAATCACTTCCAAGCCCAAATCGGCGGCAATGGCAATGGCGGTGCGGCGGGTGATGCCGTCTAATGCCACGTCCAAGGCAGGGGTGTACAGCTTGCCGCCACGCACCACAAAAATATTTTCGCCCGCACCTTCCGCCACATAGCCCTGTGCATCCAACAAAATGGCTTCGTCGTAACCGCCGCGTACCGCTTCGCTGTTCGCCATAATGGAATTCATATAATTGCCGTTGGCTTTGGCTTTAATCATGGTGATATTGGGGTGATGGCGGGTAAAGCTGCTGATTTTGCAACGGATACCGCGTTTTAAACCTTCTTCGCCCAAATACGCGCCCCACGCCCACGCCGCCACAATCACTTGCACATCATCGGGCTTGGGGGCAATGCCCAGTTTGCCCGAACCGTAAAACGCCATCGGGCGGAAATAGCAGGATTTCAGGTTGTTGGCTTTCACAACATCCAAATGCGCCTGATTGATTTGTTCTTCGGTAAACGGCAGCTTCATGCCGACAATTTTGGCGGAATCAAACAGGCGGCGGGTGTGGTCGTGCAGGCGGAACACGGCTGCGCCTTTGGCGGTTTCATAAGCGCGTACGCCTTCAAACACGCCCATACCGTAATGCAGGGTATGGGTCAAAACATGGGTTTTGGCATCGCGCCACTCAACCAGTTCGCCGTTGTACCAGATTTTGCCGTCACGGTTGTCCATAGTGGGGGTAGTCATAAGGTTTCTCCTGTGGTTTGCTTCTGATGTTTCCGCACGCTGCGGCGCGGAATGCGGAAAGTTTCCGCCACATTATACCGCCATATTTTTCTTTCCACATACAACAGCGCAAACCGTATCACAAAAACGCCAAATCGTTTACACTTACGCCCCGATTGGGAACAGAGCCCGTCTGCACCCCAAATTGAACACGCGGCGGCTTGCCCCGCCAAACACAAAAGGAATCATTATGAAATTTTTTAAAATCATTTCTTTAATTATCAAGCTGTTTATTTTGCTGTTGTTGTTGGTGCTGGCATTTATCAATACCAACCGCGTTAATTTCGCCTATCTACCTGGACAGGAAGTACAACTGCCGCTGATTGTGGTGATGTTTGGTATGTTTGTGATTGGTGCGGTATTCGGCATGTTTGCCATGTTTGGGCGCATTTTGCGTTTACGAAGCGAAAACAACCGCTTGCGCCACGAAGTAGAAAAAACCGCCCGTTTGACCACCCAAGACTTGTCTGCCCCACAACCGATTGAAGGCGCACACAAATAAACCCGCAGCAGGATGTTTGAATGAGCGATTGGGAACTTTGGCAGCTGCTGCTGCCCATCGCGCTGCTGCCCGTGTTTTTCGGCATGGGCTGGTTTGCTGCGCGTATTGACATGAAAACCGTGTTAAAACAAGCCAAAACCGTGCCGACAGGCTTTTACGGCAGCTTGGATGCCATGGTGTCGCGCAACAGCGGCAAAGCCGCCCGCCAGCTTGCCGAAGCGGTGGAACAGGCACAAAACCCCTACGAACCCAGTTTAACCTTGGGCAAACTTTACCGTCAGCGCGGCGAAAACGACAAAGCCATCGCCATGCACCAAGCCCTGCTGCATTCGCCCGATGTGGTGGGCGAACGGCGCGAACAGGTTCAGTACGAATTGGGTTTGGACTATCAAAGCGCGGGTTTGGTGGACAGGGCAGAACGCATTTTTTTGGATTTGCAACAAAGCAATATGGCAAAACCTGCCCGCGAAGTGCTGTTAAACATCTACCAGCAGGACAGGGATTGGGAAAAAGCCGTTTCCACCGCCAAGCTGCTGGCGCATGATGAACAAACTTATCAGTTTGAAATCGCGCAATTTTATTGCGAAATGGCGCAAGCTGCCTTGTTCCGTTCCGATTGGGAGCAAGCCCGCACCCACGCCCTGACCGCATTAGATGCCAATAAAAAATGCACCCGTGCCAATATGATATTGGGCGATATTGCCCAAAAAACAGGCGATTACCCTGCTGCTGTCGCCGCTTATACTGCGATTGAAAAGCAGAACTACGCTTATTTGAGCATGGTGGGCGAGCGTTTGTACGATGCTTACGATGCCCAAGGCAAGGGCGAGGAAGGACTGAACGTGCTGATGGGTTACGCGCAGACTTTCCCGCAATTGGATTTGGTGAATGTGATTTATGAAAAATCGCTGCTGCTGCACGGCGAAGCCGCTGCCAATGCCGCTGCGGTGGAACGGGTACGCGCCAAGCCCGATTTAAACGGCGTTTACCGTTTATTGGGTTTACAAATCAGTGATTTGAATCCCGCTTGGAAAGCCGATGCCGACATGATGCGCGGGATTGTGGGACGACAATTGCAAAAATCGCTGATGTACCGCTGCCGCCACTGCCATTTTAAATCGCAGGTATTTTTCTGGCACTGCCCCGCATGCAATAAATGGGAAACGTTTACGCCCAACAAAATTGAGGTTTAGCTGTTTTGAAGCACCACTTTTTTCCAAGCGATGCGCCTGAAAATACGGCACAAATTACCGCTGCTTACGGTCGCCGCTACACCGTGCGTCTGGCAGACGGCACCACTTACGAAGCCAGCACCCGCAGCAAACGCAGCGATTTTGCCTGTGGCGATTTTGTGCGTATTGGCATATTAAATAGCGCACAGGCAGTGATTGAAGAATATTTGCCGCGCCACAGCCTGCTTTACCGCCAAGATGCTTGGAAAAGCAAATTAATTGCGGCGAATGTTGAGCAGATTCTGATTGTTACGGCTGCTGTTCCCGCACCCAACGAAATCTTGTTGCAACGGGCATTGATTGCGGCGGAAGCAGCGGGCGTTGAACCCTTAATCGTTGTTAATAAAACCGATTTACCCGAAACAGCCGATTGGTTGGCGCGTTTGGAAGCGTACCGCGCCTTGTCTTACCGTGTAACGACGTTGTCGGCTTTGCATTCGGTAGCGGAACTGCCCCCGCTGTTGCAAGGCAAAAGCAATATTTTATTGGGCGCAAGCGGGGTGGGGAAATCCACGCTAACCAATGCGCTATTGGGACAAAATCACGCCCGCACGGGGGATTTATCAGCAGCTTTGGGCAGTGGCAAACACACCACCACTCACGCCCAACTGTATGATTTGGATTCGGAAACGCAGTTAATTGATTCCCCTGGTTTGCAGGAATTCGGTTTACACCACATCGCCGCAGAAGAATTGGCACAGTATTTCCCCGAAATGCGTCCGCTGTTGGGACAATGCCGTTTTCACAATTGCAGCCATCGCGCCGAACCTGCTTGCGCCCTGAAAAACGCTGCCGAACAAGGCATGATTCGCGCCGAACGGCTGGCGTTTTTGCAAAAATTGACTGACGAACTTAAGCGCTAATTTTCAAATAAATAAAGGATTAAGCATGCAAAAAGTCATCGCGATTGACGGACCTTCCGCTTCGGGCAAAGGCACGGTGGCTGCCCGTGTTGCCGCCGCGTTGGGTTATGCCTATTTGGATTCGGGCGCACTCTACCGCTTAACCGCGCTTTACGCTCAAAATCAAGGCATTGAGTGGACGGATGAAGCTGCCCTCGCCCAACTCACCGCCGAACTGCCCGCCGAATTTATTGACGGGCGCATTTTATTGGCAGGCGACGACGTATCTGCCGCCATCCGCAGCGAAAGCATCGGCATGGGCGCATCTGCCGTGGCTGCCCTGCCCGCCGTCCGCACCGCCCTGCTGCAACGCCAGCGCGATTTTTTAAGCGCACAAGGCTTGGTGGCAGACGGGCGCGATATCGGCGCCATCGTTTTTCCTGATGCCGAATTGAAAATTTTTCTGACTGCCGATGCCCACATCCGCGCCGAACGCCGTGCCAAGCAATTGGGCTTACCATTAGAAGGCATTGAGTTTGAACGGATTCTATCCGATATTGAAGCACGCGACGAAGCCGACCGCCGCCGCCCCGTTGCCCCGCTGCGCCAGTTGCCCGATGCCCTGCTGCTGGATACCTCTGCATTAAGTATTGAAGAATCGGTAAAAAAAGTGCTTGATTGGTATCACAAAAAATAATTTTGCTTTATAATGCGCGTTCACAACGCCTGTGATAGGCACAAAAATAAAAAACATTTTGTTTTTCAACAAAAAATTTTGAAAAGCACAGCGTTTGAAATTTGTTATTTTTGTTCAAACCTGCCCATTTGCCACACAAACAGGTGTAAGCGAAAGAATTACTTATGTATGCCCCCGTGCCAAGGACGGCGGCATTTGATAACCCCCCACCCCCGCGCCCCTTGGCGGTGCATTGAAAGCAAGACCACATGGAAAATTTTGCCCAGTTGCTTGAAGAGTATTCAGCCACCCAAGAAATGACCCACGGTGAAATCATCACCGCAGAAGTTGTTGAGATTACCGATAAATTCGTAATCGTCAATGCCGCATTGAAATCCGAATCGCTGATTGACATCGCCGAATTCAAAAACCCCCAAGGCGAATTGGAAGTTAAAGTAGGCGATTTTGTTACCGTTACCATCGAATCTGTTGAAAACGGCTTCGGTGAAACCAAATTGTCCCGCGACAAAGCCCGCCGCGCCGCCGATTGGATTCGTTTGGAAGAAGCCATGGAAGACGGCGAAATCCTGTCCGGCTTTATCAATGGCAAAGTAAAAGGCGGCTTGACCGTGATGATTAACAGCATCCGTGCTTTCCTGCCCGGTTCGCTGGTGGACATCCGCCCCGTAAAAGACACCTCACACTTTGAAGGCAAAGAAATTGAATTCAAAGTGATTAAATTGGACAAAAAACGCAATAACGTGGTCGTTTCCCGCCGTGCCGTGCTGGAAGAAACCTTGGGCGAAGAGCGCAAAGCCCTGCTGGAAAACCTGCAGGAAGACACCATCGTTAAAGGCATCGTGAAAAACATTACCGATTACGGTGCGTTTGTGGACTTGGGCGGCATCGACGGCTTGCTGCACATCACCGATTTGGCATGGCGCCGCGTGAAACACCCCAGCGAAGTGCTGGAAGTGGGTCAAGAAGTGGAAGCCAAAGTATTGCGCTTTGACCAAGACAAACAACGTGTTTCTCTGGGCTTGAAACAACTGGGCGAAGACCCGTGGGACGGTTTGGCTCGCCGCTATCCGCAAGGCACCCGTCTGTTCGGCAAAGTATCCAACCTGACCGACTACGGCGCGTTTGTAGAAATCGAGCAAGGCATCGAAGGTTTGGTACACGTTTCCGAAATGGACTGGACCAACAAAAACGTTCATCCGAGCAAAGTTGTTCAATTGGGCGACGAAGTAGAAGTGATGATTTTGGACATCGACGAAGACAAACGCCGCATCAGCTTGGGCATGAAACAATGTCAAGCCAACCCGTGGCAAGATTTTGAAGCCAACTACAATAAAGGCGACAAAATCAAAGGCGCGGTTAAATCCATTACCGATTTCGGCGTATTCGTGGGCTTGCCTGGTAATATCGACGGCTTGGTACACCTGTCTGATTTGTCTTGGAGCGAAAGCGGCGAAGAAGCGGTTCGCAAATACAAAAAAGGCGAAGAAGTGGAAGCCGTTGTGTTGGCCATTGATGTGGAAAAAGAACGCATTTCTTTGGGCATCAAACAACTGGAAGGCGACCCCTTCGGTAACTTTATCAGCGTAAACGACAAAGGTTCACTGGTAAAAGGTTCTGTGAAGTCTGTGGAAGCCAAAGGCGCATTGATTGAGCTGGCGGAAGAAGTGGAAGGCTACCTGCCCGCTTCCGAATTTGACAGCGAACGCGTGGAAGATTTGTCCACCAAGCTGAAAGAAGGCGATGAAGTGGAAGCGGTTATCATCACGATTGACCGTAAGAGCCGCAACATCAAACTGTCTGTTAAAGCCAAAGACGAAAAAGACAACCGCGACGCACTCAAATCCGTTAATGCGGCTTCTGCTGCCAATGCGGGTACCACCAGCTTGGGCGACTTGCTGAAAGCTTCTTTGGGTAAACAATAAACTAAGTAGGTTAAGCTATGACCAAATCCGAACTGATGGCACGTTTGGCAGACCTGTTTATGCAAAAAAACAGCCATGCCCAACTGCAAAACAAAGACATCGAATACAGTGTCAAAGTTTTGGTAGATACCATGACACGCTCGCTGGCACGCGGTCAGCGCATTGAAATCCGCGGCTTCGGCAGCTTCGATTTAAACCACCGCCCTGCGCGTATCGGCCGCAATCCGAAAACCGGTGAGCGCGTGGACGTGCCTGCCAAATATGTCCCCCATTTCAAACCGGGCAAGGAATTGCGCGAACGCGTAGACCAAGCGGCAAAACGCAAGGGCTAATGCGGCAATCTGTATTCGGATAAGTAAAAAAACACCATGAAAATTTAATTTTCATGGTGTTTTGTTTTTATACTGATAAAGTAAAAAAATTAGTTGGCTTTGGGGTTAATCAGGATTTCCACACGACGGTTTTGGGCGCGTCCTTCAGGCGTGGCATTGGAAGCAATGGGCTGATAAGAACCGCGTCCTGCCACACTCATGCGGCTGGCTGCCACACCACGGCTGTTCAGGTATTGCGCCACAGAATTGGCACGGTTTTGCGACAAGGGATTGTTGATTTCATCGTTACCTGTGCTGTCGGTATGACCGATGATGCTGATGGTGGTATCGGTGTACATTGCCAAAGTTTGCGCGGCTTTGTCCAAAGAGCTTTGCGCGTGCGGCGATAAATCATAACGTCCTGTGGCAAACGTTACGCTTTCGGGCATGGTCAGCTTGATTTGATTACCTTCACGCGCCACTTCCACACCGGTATTTGCCAGCGATTCGCGCAATTTTTTCTCTTGGTAGTCCATGTAACCGCCTACACCCGCACCCACTGCGCCACATGCCGCAGCCGAATTACGCGCACCTTTGCTGCCGTGGGTAATCGCGCCGATAATGCCGCAGGTAACGGCTGCGCCCACACCATAAACCGCTGTTTTGCTGGCGCTGCGCTCGCCGGTATTCGGATTGGTTACACAGCCGCTCAAGCCCAAAGCAGCAGCCACAGCCACTACGATTGCCGATTGAAACAGTTTCATTGTTTGCTCCTTAAAATAATCAAAATAAAACACATACTATAACGCAACTGCCACGCCTATTGTAAAAATTGACGTTATTTTTACACGCAGTTTCACGCAGGATTGGCTTCATCAAAAAACAGGCATTCCACACCGAATTGTGCCGACAAAGCCTCGCCTAAAGCACGAATACCGCCGCGCTCGGTGGCGTGATGCCCCGCCGACACAAACGCCACGCCTGTTTCGTTGGCAAGATGATATTGCGCTTCGGAAATCTCGCCTGTTAGATACACGTCTGCGCCTGCATCAATCGCCGTTTGAAAAAAGCCCTGCGCCCCGCCCGTACACCACGCAATCCGTTTTAAAGGCTGTTCGGGTGCACCTGCAAACACCGCTTCGCGCCCCAGTTTTTCCGCCACCGCCGCCAACAGCTTGGCAAGCGTGTTCTGACTGCTGGGCAATTCGCCGATATTCATCAGGTTTTGCTCGCCAAAACGCTTTTCAATTTTCCAATCAAACAGTTGTGCCAATTGGGCGTTGTTGCCCAATTCGGGGTGCGCGTCCAAAGGCAAATGATAGCCCGCCATATTGATGTTGTGCGCCAACAGCGCGGCAATACGCTGTTTTTTCCATCCCGTAATGGTAACAGGTTCGCTTTTCCAAAACATACCGTGATGCACCAGCAATAATTGGGCGTTTTGGGCGGCAGCGTAATCAATCGCGGCGCGGCTGGCAGTCACGGCGGTAATGATTTTATCAACCTGTTCTGTGCCTTCCACCTGCAAGCCGTTGGGGGCATAGTCTTTAAACAGCGCGGTTTGCAACACTTCATCGCAATACTGCAAAATATCTTGACGCTTGGACATAAATTTCCTTCGGGGTTTCAAATCGGTATTGGCAAACGGGCAAAACACGCCGTAAATCTGCCGTTTGGGGCTTTTACAAACGCTTACCGTTGGTTATAATTTCTATAGGCGGTTTGACGCTGAAACACTGGATTTAAAGCGGTGTTTCGGGTCGGCAAACTGGCATTATACCGCCCCGTTGCGCGGGGTTTCAAACCCGATAAAGGAATCATGGTCAAAATGAAAACAGTGCCGCATCCGTTGTGTTTGTTGCGTGGGCACTTTTTTTACGCCATTTGCCCTGCCGCCGACTTTTTCTCTCTACTGCAAGGAAAAAACTATGTTACAGGCTTCGCCTGCTGCTGCACCCATGCGTAAAACCAACACCCTGTTTGCGGTAATGTTGGTGGTGATGGTTGGATATTTTGTGTATTGGGGTTTGGGCTACACCCACCAAAATCATACCACGTTGTTTTTATTAGCAACGTTTTTCGGTGTGTTTATGGCGTTTAATATCGGCGGCAATGATGTCGCCAATTCTTTTGGCACATCGGTGGGTGCCGGCACGCTTACCGTTCCGCAAGCGCTGATGGTGGCGGCGGTGTTTGAAGTCAGTGGCGCGGTGCTGGCAGGCGGCGAAGTAACTGCCACCATCCGCAACGGCATCGTCAATCTCAACGCCCTCCCCATGCAGCCTTTGGATTTGGTATTTATTATGATGTCCGCGCTGTTGGCTGCTGCGCTGTGGCTGCTGTTTGCCACTTATAAAGGGCTGCCCGTTTCCACCACCCATTCCATTATTGGCGGCATTGTCGGCAGCTCGCTGGCATTGGGCTGGCTGATTCCCAATGCCAATGCCTTGGCATTGGTGAAATGGGAAAAAATTGGCGCGATTGCTGTCTCGTGGGTGTTGTCGCCTGTGCTGGGCGGTGCAGTTTCCTACTTCCTGTTTTCATTGGTCAAAAAACACGTTTTGGACTACAACGACAAAGCCGATGAAGCCCTCAAAAAAATCAAAGCCGAGAAAAAACGTTATAAAGAAGAACATAAAAGAAAATTTGAAGACCTTTCCCCCGAAGAAAAACCGCGTATTGCCGCCGCCATGGCACGCGATGCCGAGATTTACTCGTCCAAATCCGATTTTGACCCTTCCGAGTTAGAATCCAATTACTACAAACGCTTATACGAAATTGAAAGCCAAAAAAACACCATTGGCGCATACAAAGCCCTAGAATCGTGGGTGCCTGTGATTTCCTCGCTGGCAGGCATGATGATTACCGCCATGCTGCTGTTTAAAGGCTTGCAAAACCTCAAACTGGGCATGAGCACCCTAACCAACACTTTGATTATCTTGATGGTGGGCGCGTTTATTTGGTTGGCAACCTTTATTTACGCACGCACACTCAAGCGCAAAGATTTGGCAAAATCCACCTTTTTGATGTTTTCGTGGATGCAGGTGTTTACTGCTGCGGGTTTTGCGTTTAGCCACGGTGCCAACGATATTGCCAACGCCATCGGTCCGTTTGCTGCGATTATGGACGTGCTGCGTACCAACGATATTGGCGCGAGTGCATCTATTCCCCCTGTTGCCATGCTGACTTTTGGCGTGGCGCTGGTGGTGGGTTTATGGTTTATCGGTAAAGAAGTGATTCAAACCGTGGGTAAAGGCTTGGCGGAATTACATCCTTCGTCTGGCTTTACCGCCGAATTGTCTGCCGCTACGGTGGTGATGGCGGCTTCGGTGATGGGTTTGCCCGTATCCAGCACGCATATTTTGGTGGGCGCGGTTTTGGGCATCGGTTTGGTGAATAAAAATGCCAATTGGCAAATGATGAAACCCATTGGTTTGGCGTGGGTGATTACCCTGCCTGCCGCATCGCTGCTGTCGGTGGGTGCGTTCTTTGCCTTGCGTGGAATCTTTGGCTGATATGTTGGATATTTTTCCACCCCTGCCCAAACAGGTTCAAACCAATTTGGCGCACTTTGGTATCCGCAACGCACAAGACTTGCGCCATGCCGACCCCTGCCGTGTGTTTTTACTGCTCAAGCAAAATGGTGGCATCACCAAGCGCGTGTTTTGGCAATTGGTTGCCTTGGCGCAAGGCTTGGAACACACGGCACAATTAAGCGATTCCGCTCGCACCCTTTGGGAACAACGCCTGCGCGACTGTCCGCCTGTTGCCCTGTTCCCCCCGCCCAATGAAATGGAAAAATGGATGCGCGTGGCACTGCTGGAAGCCAAACGCGCAGGCGAAGCGGGCGAAATCCCCGTGGGTGCGGTGGTGGTGCATAAGGGCAACATCATCGCAGGCGCGGGCAACGCCTGTATCGCCCGCAACAGCGTGGGCGCACACGCCGAAATCCTCGCTTTGGAAAAAGCAGGCAAAATGCTGCACAATTACCGTTTGAACGACTGCGATGTGTATGTGAGCCTAGAGCCTTGCTGTATGTGTGCATCTGCCTTGATACAGGCACGAGTGCGCCGCGTGATTTACGCTGCGCCCGAGCCCAAAACTGGCGCGGCGGGCAGCATTACCAATCTGTTTGCCCTAAAAACGCTTAACGCCCACACCGCCGTACTCGGCGGCATTATGGCAGAGCAGTCGCAAGAACTGATGCGCAGCTTTTTCCGCCAACGCCGTCAGCGTCCCTGCATCCCAGAAGCCGAAGAAGCGCAAACATCGTCCCCCGAACAACCCGACAAGGAACCGACATGACTCTCAACCTGATTTTATGGCGGCACGCCGAAGCCGAAGAAGCCCAAGCAGACGGGCGCGACCTGCCGCGCACCCTTACCCGCAAAGGACACAAACAGGCAAAAAAAGCCGCAGCCTATCTGCGTGGCAAACTGCCTGCCGACACCCGCATTTACGTTTCCCAAGCCGCCCGCAGCCAGCAAACCGCCGACAGCTTGGGCAAAGCCTTTAAAGATTACCACATTACCCCCGCGCTCAATCCCGATGTAGATGCCCGCACCCTGCCCGCGCTGATTAAGAACCTCGGCAGCGAAGGACACGCCCTCATTGTCGGACACCAGCCGTGGATAGGACAGCTTTGCGCCTTTCTGCTAAACGGCAATTGGGCGCAACCGCATATTTGGTCGGTAAAAAAAGGCGCGTTTTGGTGGTTTCAAATCAAATACGACACAGAAGATAAACTGCATGCCAAATTAAAAATGGTGCTTGCCCCCGCCGATTTAGACGAATTGCCCACCCCATCCAACAAATAAACCAAACGCGCCCCGTATCACTACAGGGCGCGTTTTTTTACTGCTGCTGCGTTTGCGCGGCTTTCACAAACGCATTAAACAAAGGATGCCCTTTGCGCGGCGTAGAAGTAAATTCAGGATGGAACTGACAGGCAAAAAACCACGGATGTCCCGTAATTTCAATACATTCCACCAAACGCTCACGCCCAGCCGATACCCCGCCGATGGTCAAACCCGCCGCTTCCAACTGCGGCACATAGCCGTTATTCACTTCATAACGGTGGCGATGGCGTTCACGGATACGGTTTGCCCCATAAATTTTCGCCGCCAAGCTGTCGTCTTTCAACTCAACTTCTTGTGCGCCCAAACGCATGGTGCCGCCCAAATCCGCGTGTTCATCACGCTGCTCTACCGCACCGTCTGCCGTTTGCCACTCGTCAATCAAAGCCACCACAGGCGCAGGCGTTTTCGGGTCAAACTCGGTGGAATTCGCGCCCGCCAAACCCGCCACATCACGTGCATATTCAATCAGCGCAATCTGCATACCCAAGCAGATGCCCAAATACGGTACGCCGTTTTTGCGGGCAAAACGCGCCGCCGCGATTTTGCCTTCCACCCCGCGCAAACCAAATCCGCCTGGTACCAGCACCGCATCAAAACCTTTCAAGCAGTCCGTACCGTCTTTTTCAATCGATTCGCTGTCAATATAAGTGATTTGCACATCGGTTTGCGTGTGAATGCCCGCGTGTTTCAAGGCTTCCGTCAGCGATTTATACGATTCGGTCAAATCTACATATTTGCCCACCATCGCAATTTTGACCACATGCTGCGGATTTTGTACCGCGTAAACGATTTTTTTCCATTCGGTCAAATCTGCTTGGCGCACCGTTAATTGCAATTGCTCACACAAAATGGTGTCAATGCCTTGCGAATGCAGCATTTCGGGAATTTCGTAAATACTGGGCGCATCGTAACAGCCAATCACGGCACGTTCTTCCACATTGCAAAACAGCGCGATTTTGCGTTTTTCTTCTTCGGGCAATACCCTGTCCATGCGACAAATCAACACATCGGGCTGAATGCCGATTTCGCGCAGTTCTTTTACCGAATGCTGCGTGGGCTTGGTTTTGATTTCGCCCGCCGCCGCAATAAACGGCACATAGCTCAAATGCACAAACAAAGAATGCGTGCGCCCCAATTGCGAACGCATCTGCCGAATCGCTTCCAAAAACGGCAGCGATTCAATATCGCCCACCGTTCCGCCGATTTCCACAATCGCCACGTCTGCATTGCCCGCGCCTTCGTGAATACGGCGTTTGATTTCGTCGGTAATGTGCGGAATCACCTGCACCGTTCCGCCCAAATAATCGCCACGGCGCTCTTTGGCAATCACGTTTTCATACACCTGCCCCGAACTGAAGCTGTTGTAGCGCGTCATGGTGGCATTGATAAAACGCTCGTAATGTCCCAAATCCAAATCGGTTTCCGCGCCGTCGTCGGTAACAAACACCTCGCCATGCTGAAACGGACTCATCGTACCGGGGTCCACATTGATATATGGGTCGAGCTTCAACATGGTAACGTTCAGCCCGCGCGATTCCAAAATCGTGGCAATGGAAGCGGCGGCGATGCCCTTACCCAAAGAGGAGACAACGCCGCCGGTAACGAAAATAAACTTAGTCATGATTCAAAACCTGAGTTGGAATGCGCGATTTTAGCCGAAAAACCCCAAAGGCAAAAGTACACCCAAACAAAGCCGTTGCCCCCATACCACACGCCTGCGCGTAAAAAAAGGTTAAATACAAAGCGTTTGTTTTTGTATTCTTTACAAAACTTGGCACAAGCAGCAGATATGATTATAATGTGCCACAATTGTTTTTTCTTATTTTTATAAAACAAACAAACAAACAAACAAACAAACAAACAAACAAACAAACAAACAAACAAACAAACAAATACAATATAAATCAGGTATTTTTACCCGATTTAACCACCAAATTCCCCATCCACCGAATCATGCCCGCCCCTTGCCGGTTCGGTGCGCGTTTTTGATTCGGTTTCGTTCCCAATCAAAAAAGCAAGACCATAGCACCCCTTACGGGGTTTTGAAACGAAAAGGAACTTTGATGAATGCAGACAAAACCCTGTTAAAAGGTTTGGCAGGTTTGTGTGTCCTGCTCACCGTGGCAGCTTGCAGCAAACAGCGCGACCACCAACACGATACCAACGGTCCGTTTCCCACTGCCGTAGTTGGCGCATCGGTCAGCAGCATTGAAACCAATCCGTTTTTTAAAGGCATGTACGATTCTTTTGCCGAAACCGCCAAACAACAACCTACCCTTACCCTGCTGCTTGACAGCGCCCGCAATAACCAAGATTTACAAAATACCCAACTGAACAATATGTTGGATAAAAATGCCAAAGCCTTGGTGGTAAATTTGGCAGACGTGGCACAAGGTCCCGTATTTTTGCAAACCATGTGCAAACGCAAAATCCCCGTGGTGTATATCGACCACCACCCCGGCAAACGTCCGCTGGCTTCCTGTAACGATGCCTATATGGTAGAAGGCGATTCGGTGCAGGCAGGCATGCTGCAGGGGCGTCAGGTACTCAAAGGCTGGCGCGCCAATCCCGCTTGGGATAAAAACGGCGACGGCATTATCCAATATGCCATGTTGGAAGGCACACCGGGACACGAAGGCGCGATGGCGCGTACCAAATGGTCGGTAGGCACGATGGAACACTATCCCAAATTGGGCGTACCCGTACAGCAATTGTTCCAGCAAACCGCCATGTTTAATCAAACCACCGCCGAAGAAGTGGTGGGCGAATGGGTAAAATCGCCCGCATTTGCCGGTGTGGAAGTGCTGCTTGCCAACAACGACAGCATGGCATTGGGTGCCATCAATGTGTTAAAACAAAACAATATCCGTTTGCCCGTATTCGGCATTGACGGTTCCGAACCTGCTTTACGCGCCATGCAAAGCGGCGATTTGGCAGGAACGGTGTTTAACGATTTCCGCGAACAGGCGCGTACCGCGCTGCACATGGGCGCCAACCTCGCCGCAGGCAAAGACGCGGCAGACGGCATCGGTCACAGTATGGAATACCGCGTGGTAAAAGTCCCCTATCAGGATATCGACACCTCCAACCTCGCCCAATTCCTGCCTTCCGGCAACTGATTCTGTCGGCGCAACGGCACGCCCGTTGCCCCCACACTTTGATGAAACAAAAACAAAAGGGCTTGCATTATGTTTCACAGCCGATTTTTTAACCGCAGCATCAAAAAATACCGCGTTTTGGTGCTGTTGATTGGCGTCTTTTTGGCATTAAACGTATTGTTGTTGATTTTCAGCTTTTTTGCCACGCGTTATTTTACCAACCACGCCCTCATTATTGATGCTTCCACCCGTCAGGGCGTGCTGGTACAGCAAATGTCCAAAAACCTGATGGATACCGATTTGTACCTGCGAGAAGCCATGGCTGCTTCCGCCACCGCAGACGGGCGCGTTGCCCTGAATACGCTGCCGCAGGAAATGCTGTACCGCATCGGCGAAATCAAACAATACCGCAACCAGTTTGAACAGGCATTGGAAGCACTACAACAAGGCGGCGAAATCAAACTGCCCAACGAAACCGCAGCCCATATCGACAAGCAGTTAAGCCAAGACCCCGATGTGCGCAAGCACGTTGAAAAGCTCAATGTGTATTGGACACCTTATTTGGGTTTGTTAGATAACTACCTGCAAGACATCGGCGCAGGCTATATCAATGCCAAAACCAGTAATTATCTGGTGGAATACACCCGTTTGTACAACCAATCGCTGCTGACCGAAACCGAACACCTTACCCAAATCCTGCACGGGCAGATTGCCGATGAAACCGCCGTATGGGAACGCGTACAGCTGGCAGGCATTGTGCTGGCATTTGCCCTGTTTGGTCTGATTGTATTCGGTGCGCTGCGCCGTTTAGCAGAAAGTGATGAGCTGCTGGAAATCGCCAACCGCGAAATGGGCGAAATCATGTCGTCTGTGCGCGAAGGCTTGTTCTTGGTGAATAAAGATTTTGAAATCGGACACGAATATTCGGCGCGTTTGGAAGAAATTTTGGGGCAAAAAGACATTGGCGGAAAAAACTTTTTGGACGTGATTGCGGGCATTGTGCCGGAAAGCGAATTGGAAACCACCCGTATTTTCGTGGAGCAGCTCTACAGCGATTGGGTGGTGGAAGATTTGATTGAGGATTTGAACCCGCTACACCGCATTACCTTTATCCCCGAAAACGAAAGCACGCCCAAGTATTTGGACTTTAAGTTTTTCCGCGTAACCAATAATGGTGTAATTGAACGGATTTTGGTCAACGTGGTGGACAGTACCGAAACGGTAATGCTGCAATCGAGCTTGGAAGCACAAAAAGAACAGGAAAAACGCGAGTTGGAAATGCTCAACACCATTTTGAATACCGATGGTATGGTGTTGGAAAACTTTATCCGCGTGAGCAAAGAACGTTTGGAAGAAATCAATACTGCGCTCAAATCACCCGAAACGGGACAGATGGAATTGAAAACCAAAGTCAATTATATCGGACGCGGTATCCACAGCATCAAGGGCGAGGCTTCGGCACTGCATTTGAGCCGCATGGTGGATATTTGCGAAACGGTGGAAGACACACTTGCCATGTTGCGCCGCCAAAGCAGCTTGAGCGGTCAGGACTTTTTGGGTATGGTGGTGCTGTTGGAAGATTTATACCGTTTGGTAGACATTTTGGACAACTACAGCGAACGTTTGAACCGCAGCCAAAACAAGGAAATCTTGAACGCCAAACAAACCGCGCATTCTGCCAATACACCCGCTTCGGTGCAGTTTGCCCATGCACAGGCTTTGCACCTGCAGCGTTTTGTCAGCGATATTGCCGAACGTTCGGGTAAAAAAGTTACCCTTTCGGTGCAAGGCTTTGACCAAGAACACGGTGTAACGGGCAAGCAATGGCAGGCTGTACAGGATATTGCCATGCAGATTTTACGCAATGCGGTAATTCACGGCATTGAGTCTCCCGAAGTACGCCAAGAACGCAAAAAACCCGAAACCGGACGTTTGAAACTGAGCATCAGCGAAGACAAAGACAAACAGCACCTAATGCTGGTTGCCGAAGACGACGGTAACGGCATTGATTTTGAAGCCATTCGCGCCAAAGCCGTACAAAGCGGGCAATATAGCGCCGAACAAGCCGCGCAGTTGAACAAAAACCAACTGCTGATGATGATGTTGGGCGACGGTTTTTCCACTTTGGACGAGGCCACCGAAGACGCTGGCAAGGGGGTGGGTATGGGTATCATCAAAGAAACCGTACACGGCATGGGCGGCAAAATGAATATTGCCACTGCCCAGCACCAATACACCCGCTTTAGCATTAAGTTCCCGAAAGCAAAACAATAAACACACGGATAAAGCAAAATGACCAAACTCATGATTGTTGACGACTCGAACATCATCCGCAACCGCATCGAGCGCAGCATGGACAATATGGATATTGAAGTGGTCGCCACCGCTTCCAACGGTGAAGACGCGGTGGAACTGTTTATGCAGCACCGTCCCGATTTGATTACCATGGATTTGACCATGCCCAAAGTGGACGGCTTGGAATGCATCAAGCGTATCCGCGCTTTGAGTTCGGATGTCAGCATTTTGGTGGTGTCGGCGCTGTCGGACCGTCAAACGGGGCTGCGGGCATTGCAATACGGCGCACGGGGCTTTATCTGCAAGCCGTTTACCGAAGAGCAGTTGATGCTGGCGTTTAACAAACTGCTGGCAAACCACCAAAAAATGTTGAAAGACGCGCGTAAATAAAGTTTTTGCCGTGGCAGCATTTTACAAATCTTGATGTTTCTTATAAAAAAATGATGCAAACACGGCGAATCTTAATTTGACAGCAGTGCGCCGAAGCCGCATAATGGCTTCTGTTCTGACGCAGCAATGCGTTGGAATATTTCTCCTCTATTTCTCCTTTGTAGACTTGGCGCATATCCGTAATCGGGTATGCGCATTTTTTTGTTTGAGAAAATAATCATGGCGATTCAATGGTTTCCCGGACACATGAACAAGGCGAAAAAAGCCATCGCCGACCGCATCAAAAGCATTGATATGGTAATTGAAATGCTGGACGCACGTTTGCCCGCTTCCAGCGAAAACCCTTTGCTGGCGCAGCTTTCACGCGGTAAGCCGAAGCTGAAAATCCTCAATAAACAGGATTTGGCAGACCCCGAACGTACTGCCTTGTGGCTCAACGAATTTAACAGCCGCGAACACACGCAAGCTTTGGCATTGGACGCATCGGAAGCCAATGCCACCGCCAAAATCACCCGTGCCTGCCGCCAGATGATGCCGCAGCGCGGCGGTTTGGACAAACCTTTGCGCGTGTTGATTTGCGGTATTCCCAATGTGGGAAAATCCACTTTAATCAACGGCATGATAGGCAAAAAATCCGCCAAAACGGGTAACGAACCGGGGATTACCAAAGCCGAACAGCGTTTGTTTTTGGCAGACGATTTCTGGCTGTACGACACGCCCGGCATGTTGTGGCCAAAAATTATTGTGGAACAAGGCGGTTACAATTTGGCGGCAAGCGGCGCGGTGGGGCGCAATGCTTTGGACGAGGAAGAAGTGGCGTTGGTGCTGCTGGATTATTTGCGCCGTCACTACCTGCCCTTGTTACAGGAACGCTACCAGCCCGACCGCGACCCGTCCAGCCATTGGGACGATGTGGCGTGGTTGGAATGGGTGGCGCAAAAACGCGGCGCATTGCTGGGCGGCGGGCGTGTCAATTATCAAAAAGCCGCCGAAGCGGTGTTGGGCGATTTTCGCGGCGGACACATTGGGCGCATCACACTGGAAACGCCCAATCAATGGGCGGGCTGGCTGAAAACGGCGCGTCAGAAAGAAGCGGAATTAAAGGCAGCGCGTGAAGCCAAAAAAGCGGCGAGAACGGGACAGGCATAAAACACCATCCGCCAAACGCGCTAAATCCGCCGATTTCGGCTACAATAGCCGTTCTAGCGAATTCTGTGTGATCACACAAACATCAAAGGACAACCCCCATGAACAAAAAACAAATATTGGCTTATGTCGGTGCAGCAATGTTGTTGGCTGCCTGCGGCGGTCAGCAAAACGAGCAAGACAAGCAAATCCAAGAAAACCAAAAGAAAATTGAACTGCTGAAACAGGAAGCGGAAATCAAACGTTTGCAGGGCGAAGTGCAAAATGCAGGCACACAAGCCGCTTCGGCTGTGGCTCAAGCAGCTTCTTCTGCGGCGCAGGTGTATCAATTGGCGGCTTCGGAAGTAGCCAATACCATTCCCAAAGAAGCGCAGGCAGCCGCCAAAGCGGGTGAAGTGGTGCAAGGCAAAGACGGCCAGCAATATACTTTTGACCCCGACACAGGCAGTTGGCTGCTGTATGGCGCATTGGGCGCGGCGGCAGGCTATTTGGCGGCTAATGCCATGAATAAAAACAAATACGAACCTGCTCCCAAACCCACGGCAGCGGTTGAGCGTGTGCATCAGGATTATCAGGCGAAGCACCCCAGCCAAGTTCCGCCGCCCAAACCCGCTGCCGCCGCGCCACAAAACAAACCGTTTGTGCCTGCCAACGCACCCGCGCAACAGCAGTCTCCCGACCAACGTGCCGCCCAGCCCGCACAACAGCAGTACCGTCCCACCCAACAGGCTGCGCCCAGCAATCACCAACGCCCCAGCCGCATCGGTGGTGGTCGCAAACGCCGTTAATTTTCCAGCCACTGCATGAACCTGTCGCCCGAAATGCTGCTGGAAGCCGCGCTGCTGACTGCGCCCGAAGCGGTGGACGAAGCCGCTTTGTGCCGCTTGTGCGAACCGCCCGCATCGCCTGAAGCCTTGCAGCTTTATCTACAGAATTTGCAAAAGCGTTGGCAAAACCGTGGTTTGGCATTGGTTCAAACCGCTGCGGGTTGGCGTTTTCAAGTGTGCGGCGAAGCGTTTGCACGTTTGGGGCAGTGGCAGCAGCAACGTCCGCCGCGTTATTCCCGCGCCGTGCTGGAAACTTTGGCAGTTATTGCGTATAAACAACCTGTTACGCGCAGCGATATTGAAGCAGTGCGCGGCGTTTCCGTCTCGCCAAACGTGATGCAGGTGTTGCAGGAACGCGGTTGGATTGCCGCAGCAGGACAGCGCGACAGCATCGGCAAGCCTACTTTGTGGGCGACCACCGCTGCTTTTTTAAGTGATTTCGGGCTGGACAGCCTGAACGCCCTGCCCCCTTTGGCGGAATTGGGCGAAGTATTTAACAGCGAATAGCAAATAAAGCATTTTTTTATGAAAAACAAAACCCCAAAAAGCAAGCGCGAGTTTCGTGATGGCACGGCGAAAAAACCATCACGCCGTCCTGCTGCGACCGTGCGCCGCCGCGAAAGCCCAACCGATGCGCCAGCCCCCGCCAAAACCCGCGCCAACCGCGCCAAAAAATTGGTGGTACGCGCCCCCAATCAAAAAATTCAAGACCGTTCCCGCGATTTAAAAGAACAACGCACCGATTTGTCGCGCATTGAACCCGTGCGCCTGCAAAAAGCCCTTGCCGCTTCGGGTGTCGGTTCGCGCCGCGAAATGGAACAATGGATTGAAAACGGCTGGGTAAGCATCAACGGGCGTACTGCAGGCTTGGGCGACAAGGTTTCCCCCGAAGACCAAGTGACCGTAAAAGGCACGGCAATCAAGTTAAAATGGGCAGACCGTTTACCACGCATCATCTTGTATTATAAACAAGAAGGCGAAATCGTTTCGCGCAACGACCCACAAGGGCGCATCAGTGTGTTTGACCGTTTGCCGCAAGCTGCCAGCAGCCGTTGGGTGGCAATCGGACGTTTGGACATCAACACCTGCGGATTGTTGATTCTGACCACATCGGGCGAATTGGTGCAGCGTTTCGCCCACCCCAGCTTTGAAGTGGAACGCGAATACGCCGTGCGTGTGTTGGGTGGATTGGACAGCGAACAAATGCGCCAGCTTACCGAAGAAGGTGTGATGTTGGAAGACGGTTTGGCAAAACTGGAACGCATCCGCGAACAAGGCGGCGAAGGTGCAAACCGTTGGTATAACGTGGTGATTAAAGAAGGGCGCAACCGCGAAGTACGGCGCATTTTTGAACATTTGGGCTTAACCGTCAGCCGCTTGGTGCGCACGGGCTTTGGTCCGATTGGCTTGCCCAACCGTTTGAAACGCGGGCAGTTTTACGAACTCAATCCCGCTGAAGTCGCCAATATTTTAAAATGGGCGGATATGCCCCTGCCCGGTTCGCGCCGCCGATAATTCACGCTTGCCAAACACCCGCTTGGCGCGTATAATGGCATCTCTTTTCGGAATGTAGCGCAGTCCGGTAGCGCACTTCGTTCGGGACGAAGGGGTCGGAGGTTCGAATCCTCTCATTCCGACCAATTTTTCAGGCAACCTTTTTATCGGGTTGCCTGAATTGCTATGTATTTTACCGTTGCCGCTGCATACCCTTATCCATTCGCAAAAAGGCAATACCATGCCCCCTGCTGTCCGCCCCCCGCTTACCGACCGCCAAATGGCATTCCTGCTTGCCATGCTGGTGGCGATTATGCCCTTTTCCGTTGATGCCTACCTGCCCGCGCTGCCGCAAATGGCGGAATCGCTTCACGCCGATATCCACCATATTGAAAAAAGCCTCAGCAGTTTTATTTTGGGTGTGGCAGTCGGTCAGTTGCTCGGTGGTTCGCTGTCCGACATTAAAGGGCGTAAAAACTTGGCATTGGCGGGTTTGGGCGTGTATATGCTCGGCAGCATCGGACTGATTTTGGTGCAGACCGCCAATCAACTTTTGCTGCTGCGGCTGGTGCAGGCGGTGGGCGCAGGCATGGCATCGGTGGTGGTGGGCGCAGTGGTGCGCGACAACTACCACGGGCGCGAAGCCGCACAAATGTTTGCTTTAATTGGCATTATTATGATGGCTGCGCCCTCGCTTGCGCCGCTGATTGGCTCGCTGCTAGAACACCTTGGCGGCTGGCGTTTGATATTCGGTTTTTTGCTGACTTATGGCGCATTGGCATTTGTTTTGATAAGGGTTTTCCTACCCAAACACAAACGCGCCGAACCGTTTACCCGCGATATTTTACACACCGTGCTGGCGCGTTACCGCAGTGTTTTGACCACGCGCCCCGCTTTGGGATTTTTGTTCCTGCAAGCCGCTTCTTTTTCGTCCATGCTGGTGTTTCTTACCGAATCCCCCTTTGTTTACATGAAATTATACGGTTTAAGCCAGCACCAGTACGCATGGGCGTTTGCGGGCAATATTGTTGTGATGGCACTGTTTAACCGCACCACCGCATGGCGTTTGCGCCACGGCAGCGAGCCGAAAAATATTTTATTGGCAGGCATTGCCGTGCAATTGTGCGCCAATAT
This sequence comes from Conchiformibius steedae, assembly GCF_014054725.1. Lineage (NCBI taxonomy): Bacteria > Pseudomonadati > Pseudomonadota > Betaproteobacteria > Neisseriales > Neisseriaceae > Conchiformibius > Conchiformibius steedae. Next base: position 1,861,808 of record NZ_CP059563.1, read on the forward strand.
AATGCTGACTGCGGGCGCGTGGCACGGTTTACCGCCAATGGCGTGGATGTTGGCGTGGTGTATGGTATCCGTTGGCACACAGGGCTTAATTGTTGCCAATACGCAGGCTTTGTTTATGGAACATTTTAGCCAAGCGGGTGGCAGCGCCAATGCCCTGCTGCTCGCCACGCAATCGCTGATTGCCGCTGCCGTTGCCTTTACCGCCACCGAACTGCACAACGGCACGGCTGCTGTGATGACCACCATGATGTTGTGCTGCACTTTAAGCGGTATCGCGCTGCTGATGGGCTTTTCACGGCAATCCCTGTTTGGCAAACCGTAAAAAACGCCGTTGTCAGACAACGGCGCAATCAAAAAACAATTTTTATTTGTTAATCGGGCTTAAGTTGATAATCACATTACCCTGTCCGTCTTGCGTTTTTTGCACGGCAGCGGGTTTGTCCTGATGGTGGTCGGTACATTGATATTCGCGCACATGCTGCCAAATCAGGCACACGCCTTTAGGATGGCGTTCCACACAACTGCGCGTACTGCCACCAAACGATTCCGCGCCCGTAAAACCCCATACTTTACAGCGTTGGTAGGCAATATGTTGTGCCTGTTGTTCGTTGCGTGTCAGCCGCTGTTTAAAATGTTTTTCGTATGCCACCCGTACCGTACCATCGGCACGACTGCCGCCGATGGCTTGCCAATCAGTCGGCTCAGGCAAGGAACGACACGATGCCAACGCCAGTACCGACACCAGCCCGCACACCCACACTTTACCATACATTATTCAAACTCCTTATTTTACAAAAAATTAATCAGAAGCACAGGCTTAAGCCCATGCCCGTTCTTTTCCGACTCTATAATTCTGTTAGAATAACAACAGCAGTCCACCAATACCACCAACAAACTGTCCCCCTTACCCGCCCAAAAAGTCCCTTATTATGGAAATTAACGAAAAAGTACGCACCTTGCGCGAAATCAAGCGTTTTTCTCAAGAAGAAATGGCAGCCAAATTGGGTATGTCGGTAAACGGCTATGCCAAAATCGAGCGCGGTAAACGGCGTTTGGATATTCCCAAGCTGGAACAGATTGCGGCGGTATTCGGTATGGATGTGGCGGATTTAATTACGGCGGATACGGATACTGTCTATATCGCACGCCAAAACCGATTAAAAGATTTTCAAGATTTAAAACAAAGCGTTGTCTGCCTGATTAACCAAGACAGCCCCAATCATCACACCTACTACAACGGTGCGGAAGAGCTGTTGCACGAAATCAAAAATTTAAAACAAGAACTGGCTTACCAGCAGGAACTTATGTCGCAAAAACAACGGCATTTTGACGAACTGGCAGCAGCGCAACAGCGCGAAATTGATTTATTGCGCGATTTGTTGGCGACACTGAAAAACCAGTTACCTGCAGGCGAAACGGCTGCTTGATGCCGTTTACTTTTTAGACAAAACGCTGTCCACAAGGACAGCGTTTTGTTTGGCTAACACTGTGCGCCATTCGCATTGATAGCCTGATTTTGTTAAAATTAAGCAGTTTACTGTACCGATTTTTTATTTGCGGAAAAAACCACTATGTTCCAATTCGCCCACGACCCGTCCAATCCTTTGCGTCAAGCCATTACCGCTGCCTACCGCCGCGATGAAGCCGAAGCCGTTGCCGATTTGCTCGCCCATATGCCCCTGTCGCCCGCGCAAGAACAAGCCGCTACCGCACAAGCGCAGGCTTGGGTGCGCCAAATCCGCGACAGCCGCAGCAAGGCAGGCGGGGTAGATGCGCTGATGCACCAATTTTCCTTGTCGGGCGAAGAAGGCATTGCCCTGATGTGTTTGGCAGAAGCCCTGCTGCGGATTCCCGATGCCGCCACCCGCGACAAACTCATCCGCGACAAACTCGCCAAAGGCGATTGGCAAAGCCATGTTGGACAAAGCCCGTCTTTGTTTGTTAATGCGGCGGCGTGGGGCTTGCTGCTGACAGGCAAATTTTCCGCGCTGCCGCAGCGTGGCGACAGCTTGGGTGCAACGCTTACCCGTTTGTTAAACAAAGGCGGCGAACCGCTGATTCGCGCTGCTGCCGATTACGCCATGCGTTTGTTAGGCAAACAGTTTGTAACGGGCGAAACCATTGCCGAAGCCTTACAAAACGGTCAGGAACGCCAACAGCGCGGCTACCGTTTTTCCTTTGATATGCTCGGCGAAGCCGCCATGACCCAAGCCGATGCCGAACGCTACTATCAAGACTATGTCAATGCCGTACACAGCGTAGGCAAACATGCCGCAGGCGCAGGCATTTACGACAGCAACGGCGTGTCTGTCAAACTGTCGGCGCTGCACCCGCGCTATGCCCGCGCCCAACACGCCCGCGTGATGGACGAGCTTTATCCCAAATTAAAACAATTATTTATTTTGGCAAAAAGCTATCAAATCGGCGTAAACATTGATGCCGAAGAAGCCAACCGTTTGGAATTGTCGCTGGATTTGATGGAAAAACTGCTTGCCGACCCCGATTTGGCGGGCTTTGACGGCATTGGTTTTGTGGTGCAGGCGTATCAGAAACGCGCCCCGTTTGTGATTGATTATTTGGTGGACTTGGCACGCAAACACCAGCACAAGCTGATGATTCGTCTGGTAAAAGGCGCGTATTGGGACAGCGAAATCAAATGGGCGCAGGTAGAGGGTTTGGACGGCTATCCCGTTTACACCCGCAAAGCACATACCGATGTGTCGTATCTGCATTGCGCGGGCAAGCTGTTGGCAGCGCAAGACGCGGTTTATCCGCAGTTTGCCACCCACAATGCGCTGACTTTGGCGGCGATTATGCAGTTGGGCAAAGACAAAGAATACGAATGCCAATGCCTGCACGGTATGGGCGAAACGCTGTACGACCAAGTGATTGGCAGCAGCGGTTTTCCGCATCGGGTACGCATTTACGCGCCTGTCGGTACGCACGAAACGCTGTTGGCGTATTTGGTGCGCCGTTTGTTGGAAAACGGGGCAAATTCGTCTTTCGTCAATCAGATTGTTGATGAAAACACTGATATGGATACTTTGTTGCAATCGCCTGTTGCCGCTGCACAAGCAGACGCAGGGGCAATGCACGCGGGTGTGCCGCTGCCGCGCCGTTTGTATGGCGCAGCGCGGGAAAACGCGCAGGGCTGGGATTTAAGCAATGAAAATACCTTAAACGCTTTGCAGCAAGCCATGAACGCCGCCGCGCAAACCCCGCTCGCCGCCAAATCTTTGGTCACATCGCGCCTGAAAAAAGCCGATACCGCCGCAGCCCGCGAAGTACGCAATCCCGCCCATCATGCCGATGTGGTGGGAACAGCGGCGTTTTTAAATGCCGATGCGGTGGCAACGGTGGTCGGTTCGGCGGGCGCAGCGTATAAAAATTGGTCGCAAACCCCCGCTGCACAACGCGCCGACTGCTTGCGCCGTACCGCCGATTTATTGGAACAACACGCGCCCGAACTGATGATGTTAGCGGTGCGCGAAGCAGGCAAAACCCTGTCTAATGCCGTTGCCGAAGTGCGCGAAGCGGTGGATTTTTGCCGTTACTATGCCGCGCAAGCCGAAACCGTGTGCGCTTCCCGTCCTGCTTTGGGTGTGATTGCCGCCATCAGCCCGTGGAATTTCCCCTTGGCGATTTTTATCGGCGAAGTTTCCGCCGCCTTGGCAGCGGGCAACACCGTGGTCGCCAAACCCGCCGAACAAACCAGCCTGATTGCCTATCGCGCCGTTCAGCTGATGCACGAAGCAGGCATTCCCAAAAACGCCTTGCAATTGGTATTGGGTGCGGGCGACGTGGGCGCAGCACTCACCCAAGACACACGCATTGCGGGCGTGATTTTCACAGGTTCAACCGAAGTGGCGCGGTTGATTAACCAAACTTTGGCACAACGCCCCGATTTGCCCGTGCTGATTGCCGAAACAGGCGGACAAAACGCCATGATTGCCGACAGCAGCGCCCTGCCCGAACAGGTTTGCGCTGATGTGCTGATGTCCGCGTTTGACAGCGCGGGACAACGCTGTTCCGCCCTGCGCCTGCTGTGTGTGCAGGAAGACGTTGCCGACCGTTTGCTTACCATGATTCGCGGCGCGATGCGCGAATTGCGCGTGGGCAATCCGTGGGATTTGGCAAGCGATGTCGGACCTGTGATTGATGCCGAAGCCCAAGCCAAACTGTTGGCACACATTGATGCCGTCAAAACCCGCGCCCGCAGTTTCTACCAAACCGAATTGCCCGAAAGCTGCGCTCAAGGCACGTTTGTTGCACCCACCCTGTTGGAATTGACCGATTTAAACGATTTGCAACACGAAGTGTTTGGTCCCGTGTTGCACGTTGTGCGTTACCGCGCGGGCGAATTAGACCATTTAATCCGCCAAATCAATGCCAAAGGCTATGCGCTGACCCACGGCATCCACAGCCGCATTGATGAAACCGTGGCGCACATCGCCGCGCATATTGAAGCAGGCAATGTGTATGTTAATCGCAATATTGTCGGTGCGGTGGTGGGCGTGCAGCCGTTTGGCGGACACGGTTTGTCTGGCACAGGACCGAAAGCAGGCGGCGCGTTTTACTTGCAGCGTTTAAGCCAAGGCTCATGGCAGTTGCCCGCGCTTACCCGCAACGGTACGGCAGACGATAACGCCGCTGCCGTGTTGGAACACTTAATCCGCCAAAGCGGTTTTGAACAAGAAACCGTGTTGCGTTTAGCAGCAGTATTGGGACAGGCGCGTTTGCACACCTTGCGCCATGCCGAAGCGGTGCTGGATGGTCCGACAGGCGAAGAAAACGTCTTGTCGTGGCACGCGCCCGCGCAAGTTTGGCTGTACGGCGGCAGCCGCGAACGCGCTTGGGAAGCCTTGATTTGGCTGGCATTGGCGGGCATTCAAACCGTAGTCGGCGAAGACCACCCGCTCGCCGCGCTCGCCCCTGATTCACAAGGACTGATTGTGGTTCACCGTCAGCCTGAACACAGCACTTTGTCTGTGTTGGCATTGGATTTGCCCGATGTGGAACAAAAAACCGCTCTCGCTGCCCGTTCGGGCGCACTGGTGCGCGTGATTGACGGCAGCAACGCAATTGATATTCTGCCGCTGTTCGCCGAACGCGCCACCAGCACCAACACCGCTGCCGCAGGCGGTAACGCGCATTTGATGGCGATATCGGAAAACGCTGCCGTTTAACAGCCTTCTGTTTTGCCCTTTTTCAAGCTGCCCCTGCGGGCAGCTTTTTTACTGCTGCCAAGCCTGTGGAAATTGCGCTACCATACGCGCCTTTCCAACTGCGTTTTTTCTATTTGTTGTTATGAATACCTCTTCCATGCTCGCTTCTGTTGATTTAGGCTCCAACAGCTTCCGTCTGCAAATTTGCCAAATCCGCAACGGTCAAATTCAAATTATTGAAAATATTAAACACATGGTGCGCTTTGCTGCGGGTTTGGACGCGCAAAAAAACCTTGACCAAGCCTCACAAACCCGCGCTTTGGAATGCTTGGCGCAGTTTGGCGAACGGCTGCGCGGTTTTGACCCTGCTTGTGTCCGTGCCGTTGCCACCAATACTTTCCGCGTGGCAAAAAACATCGCCACGTTTTTACCGCAGGCAGAAGCCGCTTTGGGTTTTCCGATTGAAGTGATTGCAGGGCGCGAAGAAGCGCGTTTGATTTACACAGGCGTGGTACACACCTATCCCGCCGAAGGACGCAAAATGCTGGTGGTGGATATTGGCGGCGGTTCTACCGAATTTATTATCGGCAGCACCCTGCATCCGATTTTGACCGAAAGCCTGCCTTTAGGTTGTGTGAGTTATTCGGGGCGTTTTTTTACCGACAAAGCCAACCGCAAAAATTTTCAAGCCGCCATTCACGCCGCGCGTAGCGAAATCCAGCGCATCGCCAAATTTTACAAACGCGAAGGCTGGGACATCACACTCGGCACATCGGGCACAGCCAAATCCATCGCCCATGTGATTGCCGCCGAAGGCTTGGGCGACACCATCACACTAACCGCCATGCACCAGCTGGCAGAGCGCATCGCCGCCGCAGGCAGCGTGAAAAAAGCCAAATTGGCAGGTTTAAAACCCGAACGAATTGATGTTTTTGCAGGCGGTTTGGCGGTAATGACCGCCGTGTTTGAGGAGCTGGACATCGCCAGCATGGAATTTACCGAAGCCGCTTTGCGCGATGGCGTGTTTTACGACTTAATCGGGCGTAATCCCGATACCGATATGCGCGAACAAACCGCCCAGCAGTTTCAAAACCGCTACCACGTCAGCACCAAACAAGCGGCGCGGGTAAACCGTTTGGCGCAGCGTTTTTGGACAGACGTATCCGCCGACGATAATCCGCCCGCCCGCTGGCAGGACAGCCTGCGTTGGGCAGCCATGCTGCACGAAATCGGGCTGGACATCGCCCACACCGCCTACCACAAACACAGTGCCTATATTCTTGAACAAGCCGATATGCCGGGGTTTTCCCGTCCCGAACAACATATTTTGTCTGCCCTTGCCATAGGTCAGCGCGGCGACCTGAAAAAAATGCACGACATCATCAAAAACGATGAACTGCTGTGGCGTGCCGTGCTGGTGTTGCGCTTGGCGGTACTGTTCTGCCGCGCCCGCCTGCCCGTTACCCTGCCCGACCAAGCCGCCTTATCGCGCCAAGGCAAACACTACACCCTGCGCCTGCCGCAAAGCTGGTTAGACGACAACCCCCTAACCGCCGCCGCGCTTACCGCCGAAGCCGAACATTGGCACAAAGCAGGACAAGCATTAAGCGTCAGCGCAGTGTAAACTTTCCCACACCTTTCCCCCTCTCCCTTTGGGAGAGGGCTGGGGTGAGGGCTAATTTTCAGAAAAAATACAATCAATCCCCCTCATGATTCAACGCATCAAACTTCGCTTTCATGGTCGGGTTTTTGCGAACCAATTTTTTCACCGTCAAATCTTCCGCCTTATCGTTGGCTAGGCGCAAATTGTTTTCAGACGACAGCAACGCCGCTTTGGTTTTTTCCAAATGGCTGATGGTTTTATCAATTTCTTCAATCGCCGTTTTAAATTTTTCGCTGGCAAGACGATAGTTGCGCCCAAACGCATGTTTAAAGTTTTCCAAATCCTGCTCAAACGTGGTGATGTCAATATTTTGTTCGCGCATCTGCTGCACTTCGCGCTTATACGGCAGCGAATGTAAAGCTGCATTCCGCAAAATACTAATCAGCGGAATAAAAAACTGCGGACGAATCACATACATACGCGGATAAGCATAAGATACGTCCACAATACCGTTGTTATACAGCTCGCTATCGGCTTCCAGTAACGACACCAGCACCGCGTATTCGCAGCCTTTTTCGCGGCGGTCTTTATCCAATTCTTTGAAAAAATGTTCATTTTTCTTTTTGGTGGCGGTTTCGTCGCCTTCGTTTTTCATTTCAAACATAATGGAAACGATTTCCGCGCCCGCTTCGTCAAATTCGCGGTAAATGTAATCGCCTTTGCTGCCGCTTTTGGCATCGTTGTCTTTGCCAAACTGCGCCAGCGGAAAAGCAGCGGTGCGAATGCGGTTAAACTCGGTTTCGCAATGCTGTTCCAAGCTCTCGCCCAACATTTTGGTGGATTGACGCGCTTTAAAATCTTTGTAATAGGCAATCATTTCGTCTTTTTGCTCTAGGGCGCGGCGGTGCTGTTCGTTCCAATGATGTTTGTCCAATTCGTGACGGTCTTGCTGCTGGCGCAATTGGTTTTCCAACTGCGCCCTTTCCTGCTGCGCCGTCCACACAGCTTGCGCCAATTCTTGTTTTTTTTCTGCCAACAATAACTGCTGCTGCGATTGCAGGGTGTGAATTTGACGTTCTTTGGCATGCAGTTGCTCGGCTAAACGCTGTTGTTCTTGCTGTTTGGCGTATTCGGTGGCGGCAGCGGCTTGGGCAAGCTGGTTATGCAGTTGCAGGATTTCTTTTTCTTTGTCGTTTAATGCCTGCTGAACAGCGTATTCCTGACTGCGGCGCAACTGTTCTGCCTGCTCTGCCAATTGGCTGTTTTTTTGCTGCTGAATCAGCAGTTCGCGTTCTTTTTCAGCCAGTTTTTGTTCCCAATTGTGTTGCACGCGCTCAGCGGTCAGTTGTAAATCCTGACGGTGTTTGTGTTGTTCTTGGGCGAGACGTTGTTCAATTTCTTGGTGAAACTCGTGGCTGCGGACTTGTTCGGCGATGTGGTTGTAAGCGCTTTCGTCCAGCGTAAAAGGGGTTTGGCAGTGGGGGCAGCGGATGTTTTGAGACATAAGGGGCTTTCTGAAACGGTTTGCCTGTGGCGCAGGTAGGCAAAATGGCGACACGCGCCAACACGAGGCAAAGGTTCTTGCGGGCAAAGTGTGGAAAATAAACGCGGTCAATTATACAATCGGGGGCAAAATCTTTTAAACTGTTAAACTGTTTGATTTGCGATACGGCGGCACTTTGCCCGATTTGCCAACCATAAAAATCATGCCGCGTATTCAATGTTCAGGAAGCCTTTATGTCCGAAACCCTTTCTTTGGCCGTAGTCGGTCACACCAACACAGGTAAAACTTCGCTGATGCGTACCCTGCTGCGCGATGATGCGTTTGGCGAAGTACGCAACGCCGCCGCTACCACCCGCCACGTTGAAGAAGCCGTGATTACCGACGGCGGCACGCCCCTTATCCGCCTGTACGACACCCCCGGCTTGGAAGACGCAGGCGGGATTTTGGATTGGTTGGAAAGCGAAACCTCGCCGCAGCGCGACGGTATTGAACGTTTGCGGATTTTTTTGCAAAGCCCCGCCGCGCAAAACGAATTTTCCCAAGAAGCCAAAGTATTGCGCCAATTGATACACAGCGATATGGCACTGTATGTGATTGATGCCCGCGAACCCGTTTTGCCCAAATACAAGGACGAACTCACCATTCTGTCATGGTGCGCCAAGCCTGTGATGCCCGTGTTTAACTTTACCCACGGACAGGATTTAAGCGCGTGGCAGGAAATGCTGGCGCGGCGCAATCTGCACGTTTCGGGCAGTTTTGATACCGTGGCATTTGATTTTGAAGGCGAAATGCGCTTATGGGAAAACTTGGCAACCATGTTGCCCCAACGCGGCATTCCCGAACGCCTAATTGCCGCACGGCGGCGCGAATGGGCAGAATTGGACAAGCAATCGCGTTTGGACATCGCCCACTTCCTGCTGGACACCGCCGCTTATGCACAAGGTTTAACCGATGCCACACAGCTGCCCCAATTGCAACAACACATGCACCAATCCGTGCGTGATTTGGAACGCCAATTGCACGAGCAAATGCTCAAGCGTTACCGTTTTTACCGCAGTGAAATCACCCGCAGCGAATGGCAGCTTAATGTTTTGGAACAGAATCCCTTTGACAGCAGCCAGCTCAAGCACTACGGCATCCGCACCACACGCGGCGCAGCCACAGGCGCACTCATCGGCTTGGGGATAGACACGCTGACCATGGGTTTATCTTTGGGCCTGGGAACGGCATTGGGTGGCGTGATTGGCGGATTATTCCCCAATTTTAATGACTTATCCGACAAAATCAAAGGCGTGCAAACCGTGCGTATTGATTCGCCTACTTTGGCAGTATTGGCGGCGCGAGCATTGGATTTATTGGAAATTTTGCAAACACGCGGACACGCAGCACAGCACAATATCGCTGCCGCTGCCGCCCGCACACCGTGGCAGCCCGACCGTCCGCCCGAAGTGCTGAAAACCGCACAACATCACGACAAATGGTCGTCGCTGAACGGCACACCCGCCGCCCAAGCCCATACCGCCCGCCAAGATGCCGCGCACAAACTGGCGCGTGAAGTGTATTTGCCTTCGTCCAAACACCCCGCGCCGCTGCCACAAATGCACGGTAAAGGTTTGTTGTGAATACCTATCGTTATTGGCAACAGCACCCCTATCCCCAATTGGCGCACACCCGCATGGTTTACTGTGCTGCCGAATACCGCCACGAAGCCGCGCCCTATCTTGCCAAAACACGGCTAAACGGCGCGGAACACCACCGTTTCGCCCATATACTCTGCGCCGAAGACCACGAAAGCACACAGCAGGCACATTATGTGCAACATCTGTGTGCCGCTGCCCGTTTGGGCAACCCTGCAGCCCTATATGATTTGGCACATTTTTTCCAACACGGCTTGGAAGGTTTACCCCAAAATCACACTTTAGCCGCCCGTTTGCTGTCCTTATCGCTGAAAAAGCACTATCCCCACGCCCTGTGCGAAATGGCGCAACGCTGCCTGTTCCAAACCCGCGAAACCGAGCGCGGACTTGCCTACTTACAGCAAGCCGCAGCGGGGCGCAGCCAAGAAGCCCTGTTACTGCTGGCAGATTTCCACGCGCGCGGACGTTTCGGATTCCGCCGTAGCCGCCGTTTGACAACGTTTTACAAAAAACAGGCGTGGCGCGATGATGTTTTAGGCTGTTAATTTACCGTTCTTCATTTTTTGATTTGTTTTCACACCATTTGCCTGCCCGCCGCGATTGCCGTTGTGTTAAAATCCGCCCGCCGCTGCGGTGGCAAGCGTCTGCCTGAAACCCTAACCATGTGCATTGGCTCAGTGTGCATGGTTAGTGTTTCAGGCAAAAACAAATTATTTAGGAAAGACAAATATGTTTCAAAAATTTACCAAATCCTTTCAATACGGCGATCAAACCGTAACCTTTGAAACGGGCGAAATCGCCCGCCAAGCGGCGGCTGCCGTTAAAGTATCAATGGGCGACACCGTGGTTTTGGTGGCGGTAACCGCCAATAAAGAAGTGAAAGCAGGACAAGACTTTTTCCCGCTGACTGTAGATTATTTTGAGCGTACTTACGCCGCAGGCAAAATCCCCGGCGGTTTTTTCAAGCGCGAAGGCAAACAAAGCGAAAAAGAAATTTTAACCAGCCGTTTGATTGACCGTCCGATTCGCCCCCTGTTCCCCGAAGGTTTTTATCACGATATTCAAATTGTGGCGACTGTGTTATCGGTGGACCCCGAAATTGATTCCGATATTCCCGCCATGTTGGGCGCATCTGCCGCGCTGGTGTTAAGCGGTGTGCCGTTTGCTGGTCCGATTGGCGCGGCGCGTGTAGGTTATGTGAATGATACTTATGTATTAAACCCCACTAAAGCGCAATTAAACCGTTCGCGCTTGGATTTGGTGGTGGCAGGTACCGCGCAAGCCGTGTTGATGGTGGAATCAGAAGCCGATATTTTGTCGGAAGAAATCATGTTGGGCGCAGTGGTTTATGGTCACGAACAAATGCAAACCGTGATTAACGCCATCAACGAATTGGCAGATGAAGTTAATCCCGCCGTATGGGATTGGCAAGCCCCCGTTGCCGATGAACAACTGGTTGCACAAATTAAAGCAATCGCAGGCGAAACCGTACAAGCAGCCTTCCAAATCCGCGAAAAACAAGCACGTGGCGCGAAAATTGCCGAAGCATGGGCAGCCGTAGAAGCCGCTTTGATTAACGAAGACACCGACACGCTGAAAGCCAACGAAATCAAAGGCATTTTCAAGCAGCTGGAAGCCGATGTGGTGCGTGGACAGATTTTGGCAGGTAAACCGCGTATTGACGGGCGCGATACCCGCACCGTGCGTCCGATTAACATTCAAACCAATGTGTTACCGCGCACCCACGGTTCTGCCCTGTTTACCCGTGGCGAAACCCAAGCCTTGGCGGTTGCCACTTTAGGCACATCACGCGATGAGCAGATTATCGATGCCTTGAGCGGCGAATACAGCGACCGCTTTATGCTGCATTACAACTTCCCGCCCTACTCTACTGGCGAAGTGGGTCGCGTTGGTCCGCCCAAACGCCGCGAAATCGGTCACGGACGTTTGGCAAAACGCGCTTTGGTTGCCGTGCTGCCCCCTGCCGAAGAGTTTAGCTACACCATGCGCGTGGTATCGGAAATTACCGAATCCAACGGTTCGTCTTCTATGGCGAGCGTGTGCGGCGGCTGTTTGAGCCTGTTGTCTGCGGGCGTGCCTTTGAAAGCACACGTTGCAGGCGTAGCCATGGGCTTGATTTTGGAAGGCAATAAATTTGCCGTGCTGACCGATATTTTGGGCGACGAAGACCACTTGGGCGATATGGACTTTAAAGTGGCGGGTACGACCAACGGCGTAACCGCGCTGCAAATGGACATCAAAATCCAAGGTATTACCAAAGAAATCATGCAGATTGCCTTGGCGCAAGCACAAGAAGCGCGTTTGCATATCCTGCAACAAATGCAAAACGCCGTGGCAGGTCCACAAGCCCTGTCGCAACACGCACCGCGCCTGTTTACCATGAAAATCAATCCCGAAAAAATCCGCGAAGTGATTGGTAAAGGCGGCGAAACCATTCGCGGCATCACCTCTGAAACAGGCACGGAAATCAATATCGCTGACGACGGCACTGTTACCATCGCTGCCACCACTTCTGAAGCAGGCGAAGCCGCGAAAAAACGCATTGAGCAGATTACCGCCGAAGTGGAAGTGGGTAAAGTGTATCAAGGCACGGTGGTGAAACTGCTGGATAATAATGTGGGCGCGATTGTGTCGGTTATGCCCGGAAAAGACGGTTTGGTACACATCAGCCAAATCGCCCACGAGCGCGTGAAAAACGTATCCGATTATCTGCAAGTGGGTCAGTCGGTCAACGTGAAAGCCTTGGAAGTGGACGACCGCGGTCGCGTGCGTTTGTCCATCAAAGCCTTAATCGAGCCGCCTGTGGCTGCTGAAAAAGCCGAATAAGCCTTAACCCCCACCCCTGCCCGCAACGGATATCGTCCGCTGCGGGCAGTTTGGTTTGAGAACGCGCCTTTCGTGGCGGTATAATGCGCCATCTTCCGCACCTTGCCGCAGGAGTTTGTTTTGCATATTCTGAAAAAAGCCTTATTGCGCTATTTGCTGTATTTGGCGCAGATTTATGCCGTATTGTTTGCTTTGGCACTGCTGCTGGTGCCTGTTGCCATGTTGCAATGGCATTGGCAGCAGTGCTGGTTCGATTGCCGCCACAGCAGCATGGGACAATATGTATTGGATTTTGTGCGCCATGTGCTGATGCACGAACAGGTGCGCGGTTCTTGGACGTATTTTCCGCATTTGTGCGCCGTGGCGCTGCTGCTTAACCGCTGGTTTGCGCGTTTGCTGGCAGAGTAAATAGCCTATTTCTGCACAGCCGTATCATGGTGTAAAATTAGTTTTTCTATTCTAACCAAAAAAAGGATGATTTTTCATGTCTGCTTTTGCCTTTTTTTTCCCAGGACAAGGCTCGCAAAGCCTGAATATGATGAACGGTTTTGACGGCAATACGCTGGTTCAAAACACTTTTGCTGAAGCTTCTGCCGCCTTGGGCGAAGATTTGTGGGCAATGATGAACGGCAGCGATGCCGAAATCATCGCGCAAACGGTCCATACCCAACCGCTGATGCTGACCGCAGGCGTGGCAACTTACCGCGCTTATCTGGCGGCGGGTGGTGCTGCGCCGCATACGGTGGCGGGACACAGCTTGGGCGAATACACCGCTTTAGTGGCAGCAGGCGTTTTGGATTTTGCCGATGCCGTGCGCTTGGTACGCAAACGCGCTGAACTGATGCAAAACGCCGTTCCCGCAGGCGAAGGCGCAATGGCAGCCGTGTTGGGTTTGGACGATGACAGCGTGCGCCAAATCTGCGCCGATGCCGAACAAGGCGGCGTGGTGGAAGCGGTAAACTTTAATTCACCCGGACAAGTGGTGATTGCAGGCGATGCCCAAGCCGTTGCCCGCGCCGCCGAAGCCGCCAAAGCCGCAGGTGCTAAACGCGCCCTGCCGCTGCCCGTGTCCGTGCCGTCGCATTGCCGCCTGATGCGCCCCGCCGCAGACGAATTGGCAAACTATTTAAACGGCATCACGTTCCAAGCCCCGCAAATCCGCGTATTGCACAACGCCGATGTCGCTGCTTACTCTAGCCCCGAACAAATCAAAGATGCTTTGGTACGCCAGCTTTACAGCCCCGTGCGTTGGACGGAAACCGTGGCGCAACTGGTGCGCGAAGGCATCACCGAATCCGCCGAATGCGGTCCTGGCAAAGTATTGGCAGGATTGGCAAAACGCATTGACAAAGCCGCCGTGTGTACCGCGCTGGTATCGCAGGAAGCCGTAGCAGCCTTTGCCCACGCCCACCCAGCCTAATCCCATTAACGGTTTGGCGCATCAGCGATAAAAGGACGAAAAGATGTATAAAATCCTTGCCTTACTGCCTGTTTTATTACTAAATGCTTGTTATTACGATTCTAAAACAGGTTGTGTTCAGCATCTCACTTATATTGATTGCCCTGTGATTGATATTAGGACACTGGAAAAAGATGGCGATGATGGTAGCCAAAAGTATCTTGACCACAAAGACTGCATTGCCAAAACCAAAACAAGGGAAAGCCGATACCAATGTATGATAGACAAAGGGTATAAACGGATTACGCCGCAATAAGCGTTTTCAGGCAGCCTGAAATTTTTATTTTAATCAATTAAGGAAAAACCATGTCTTACGATTTAAACGGCAAAGTCGCTCTGGTAACGGGCGCATCACGCGGCATCGGCGCAGCCATTGCCAACACCCTCGCCCAAGCAGGCGCAACCGTTATCGGTACCGCCACTTCTGAAAACGGCGCAGCCGCCATCGGCGAGCGTTTGAGCGCGGCAGGCGGCGCAGGGCGCGTGTTAAACGCCGCCGAAAACAGCGCAGTAGAAAACCTGATTGCCGAAGTGGAAAAGCAATACGGCAAAATTGATATTTTGGTGAACAACGCAGGCATTACCCGCGATAATCTGCTGATGCGAATGAAAGAAGAAGATTGGGACGCGGTGATGGACGTCAATTTAAAATCCGTGTTCCGCGCCAGCAAAGCCGTGTTGCGCGGCATGATGAAGCAACGCGCAGGACGCATTATTACCATTACGTCCGTAGTCGGCACGATGGGCAATGCGGGACAAACCAACTACGCCGCCGCCAAAGCCGCTTTAGCAGGTTTTTCCAAATCGCTGGCGCGTGAAGCAGGCAGCCGCGGCATTACCGTTAATTGCGTTGCCCCCGGTTTTATTGACACCGATATGACCCGCGTGTTGCCCGAAGAAACACGAAAAATGTTTGAAGCGCAAACCGCGCTGGGACATTTCGGCGAAGCGCAGGATATTGCCGATGCCGTGTGTTTTCTCGCTTCCGAGCAAGCACGTTATATTACTGGGCAAACCCTGCATGTAAACGGCGGTATGCTGATGCCTTAAACCCAAAGGGTGCGTGTGTATTCACGCACCCTTTTTATCGGAATTCGCCCGCGCTTCTGCTACAATCCCCCAAAAAACCGTTTGGGATTTGCCATGTTCCGCCCCCTTACCCCCGCCGAAACCGAACTGGCACGCAGCGTGTTCGGTCACAGCATTGACTATCCGCGTGTGCGCGTTCACCGCGGACGTTTAATCCCCCTACTGCAAAACGGGCGTGTTGCCATGTCGCCTTTTGGCACCATGCACTTTCCGCCCTCGCTCTACCGCAGCGATTTTGCTGCTGCCGACATCAGCGCACAGCATTTATTTATCCACGAAATGACCCATATCTGGCAACACGCGCTGGGACTGAAGCTGTGGCTGGACGGCAGCATTTTGGCGTGTAAAGGCGGTTATAAAAACAATATCTGCTACCGCTACCACAGCCAGCTTGCTCAACATCACACATTTAGCCAATTTAATATGGAACAGCAGGCAGACATCATCGCCGATTATTTTGTGTTCCGTCACACCCGCAACCACCCGCAAATCCAAAAAATCTTGGCAGATTTTTCTGCCAATCCCGCCAACCGCGCCCTATTGCCCGCGCACACCGATTTTCCCGCCGTTTCCCGCCTGTTTGCCATACCATGAACCGCCAACCGTTTACCCCGTCCCATTTTGCCGCTGCCGTGGCTGGATTATTGGTGTCGTATGGCAGCAGCGCAGTGATTATTTTCCAAGCTGCGCAAACCTTTGGCGCAACGCAAAACCAAATCGCTTCATGGTTTACCATTATCGGGCTGGTGTGCGGGGTGCTGACGCTATATTTAAGCATACGCCACCAAGCACCCGTGATGATGGCATGGTGTACCCCCGGTGCGGCGATGATGGTGGGTTTACAGGGGATTTCGCTGGCGCAGGCGGTGGGCGCGTTTATGTTTGCGGGGGGATTGATGTGGGTGGTGTCGGCATCGGGATTTTTTGACCGCTTGGTGCGGCGCATTCCCGCAACTTTGGCATCTGCAATGTTGGCGGGGATTTTAATTAACTTTGGCAGCCGCGTGTTTGTGTCCATGGAAAAGCAGACCGTGCTGGTGGGCGTGATGTTGGGCGTATATTTGCTCAGTAAAATCCGTTTTCCGCGCTACAGTATTTTGCTGATGCTGGTGGTGGGTTGCGGCTACGCCGTATTCGGCGGTTTGGCAGACACCGCCAAAATCCAAGCTGCGCCGCCTGTGCTGGAATGGGTGTCGCCCGAATTTCATTGGGGACATATGATTGGCATTGGCATTCCGCTGTTTATTGCTTCGCTCGCCACCCAAAACGTCCCTGGAATGGCGATTTTACGCGCCTACGGTTACCAAACGCCCGCGCAACCTTTGGTTAGCAGTTCCGCTGCCGCTACCGTATTATTTGCCCCGTTTGGCGCGTTTATGGTGAACTTGGCTGCCATCAGTTCCGCTATCTGCATGGGCGCAGATGTAGATGAAAACCCACAAAAACGCTATCTTGCCAATGTGTTGTTGGGCGTGATGTATTTGTTTTTGGGCGCGGCGGGCGGCATGGTGGTGTCGCTGTTTGCCGCCTTGCCTGCAGAACTATTGGCAGCATTGGCAGGCATTGCCGTGTTTGGCACCCTGCAAAGCAATTTATGGGCAGCATGGCAGGACGAATCCACCCGCGAAGCCTCACTGATTACCCTGCTGGCAAGCGCATCGGGCATGAATCTGCTCGGCATCAGCAGCGCATTTTGGGGCTTGCTGCTGGGCGTTGCCGTCTATCATTTAAATCAGGCAACGGCGCGGGCAAAATCATAAAACCAACAGTAGGTTTTAATCCAAATGCCCGTCTTCTTCGTATTTGCGCCCCCAATAAATTAAGCGCACCCAAGCGGGAAAAATAAACACCCCATACGACATAACGGTTATAAAAACAAAATTTTCAAATGCCGTCATATCTTCAGACGTAGGACAAGCCCGTCCTTCCTTACCTGTACAATCCCATTCGGGTCGGAACAGAAATGCAATCAGTATAATTATCAACAAAATCTTAATCGGCTTTTTATACGCCTGCCAACGTTCCTGCCACACTTCCGCAGTGGTCATGGTGTCAATATCATCATCATACATCACACGCCCTCCATATTCTTGATGGTTGTTAAGATTGGTGGCGCATTATTTAAACCGCAGCACCGCACATTCCAAAGCCTAAAATAACAGTAGGTTTTAATCCAAATGCCCGTCTGCTTCGTATTTGCGTTTTAACCAAATACAATATATCCAAATTGGAAAAATAAAGCTATAACTCATACCAAACATAAAAACCATATACTGCAATGTGCTTATCTCTTCAGGTAAGGGGCAATAACGTACGCTGCATGCAATATCAGGACTGAACAACTGTCCTATCAGCACACCAACCAACAAAATCTTAATCGGCTTTTTATACGCCTGCCAACGTTCCTGCCACACTTCCGCAGTGGTCATGGTATCAATATCATCATCATACATTATGCGCCCCCCATTAAATCCTGCTACATTTTAGCAATATTTGTCAAACAGATAAATGATTTATCCGATACCATGCACCCGTGCGCCCGAACGTTTTGCCGTAAGCCCAAGCCCAAACGCTGTCCAATCCCTGCTATAATGCCCGCGTTTCACGCTATAACCCGTTACAAGGAGCAACACCATGGCACTGGTATCCATGCGCCAATTATTAGACCACGCCGCCGAAAACGGCTACGGTCTGCCCGCTTTCAACGTTAATAATCTGGAACAAATGCGCGCCATTATGGAAGCGGCGAACGAAGTCAATTCGCCCGTTATCGTGCAGGCTTCCGCAGGCGCGCGCAAATACGCAGGCGCGCCCTTTTTACGCCATCTGATTTTGGCAGCCGTAGAAGAATTCCCCCATATTCCCGTGGTGATGCACCAAGACCACGGCACGTCCCCCGCCGTGTGCCAACGCGCCATTCAACTGGGTTTCAGCTCGGTGATGATGGATGGCTCGCTAATGGAAGACGGCAAAACCCCCGCCGATTATGATTACAATGTGGGCGTTACCCGTCAAACGGTGGCGTTTTCCCATGCCTGCGGCGTATCGGTAGAAGGCGAAATCGGCGTATTGGGCAACTTGGAAACGGGTGAAGCGGGCGAAGAAGACGGCATCGGTGCGGTTGGCAAACTGAGCCACGACCAAATGCTTACCAGTGTGGAAGATGCCGTGCGCTTTGTGCGCGATACGGGCGTGGACGCACTGGCGATTGCGGTCGGCACCAGCCACGGCGCATACAAATTCAGCCGTCCGCCCACAGGCGACGTGCTGCGGATTGACCGCATTAAAGAAATTCACGCTGCCCTGCCCAACACCCATATTGTGATGCACGGTTCCAGCTCTGTACCGCAAGAATGGCTGGCAGTGATTAACGAACACGGCGGCAATATCGGCGAAACCTACGGCGTACCCGTAGAAGAAATTGTAGAAGGCATCAAACACGGCGTGCGTAAAGTGAATATCGACACCGATTTGCGCTTGGCTTCCACAGGGGCTATCCGCCGCTTTATGGCGCAGCACCCCGCCGAATTTGACCCGCGCAAATACTTGGGCGAAAGCGTGAAAGCCATGAAACAAATTTGTATTGACCGCTATCTGGCTTTCGGCTGCGAAGGTCAGGCAGGCAAAATCAAACCCGTTTCGCTGGAAAAAATGGCTGCCAAATACGCAGCAGGCGAATTGGCACAAAAAATTTCCGCCTAATGATATATAGTTGATAAAAATAAAAACGAGACAAGGCGACAACGCCCGCCGTGTACTAACAGTACATCAGGGCGTTGGCAACGCTGTATCGTTGCGATTTTAATCAACTATAGTGGATTAAAATCAATAAAAAACACCGCAACGGTTTAATTTCCGTTGCGGTGTTTTTAAATCAATTAGATTTTGGAGATTTGGCACGCTTGGCTTTAATCATTTCCACCACCATCGGCAGCACCGAAACAATAATAATGCCAATCACCACCTTGCCAAAATTATCTTTAATAAACGGCAAATTACCAAAACCATAACCCAAATACGTCAGCGATAACACCCATGCCAGCGCACCGATAATATTGTAGCGGATAAATTGTCCGTAGTGCATTTTGCCCATACCCGCCACAAATGGCGCGAAGGTACGCACAATCGGCACAAAACGCGCCAAAATAATGGTTTTTCCGCCATATTTTTCGTAAAAAGCGTGGGTTTTGTCCAAATATTCGCGTTTAAACACTTTGGAATCGGGGTTGGCAAACAGCTTTTCGCCAAAATATTTGCCAATGGCAAAATTAACCGCATCGCCGATAATCGCCGCCGCCAGCAGCACCACTGCCATAATATGCACGTTTAACGCGCCTGCAGAAGCCGCCGCCACAGCCCCCGCCGCAAACAGCAGCGAATCACCTGGTAAAAACGGCGTCACCACCAAGCCCGTTTCGCAGAATACAATCAGAAACAGTAAGGCATACAGCCACGCGCCATATTGCACCGACAATGCCACCAAATGTTTGTCAATGTGCAAAATAAAATCAATTATTTCCGTTATCATTTTATTCTTTCAGGCAGCAAAAATTTTTGTATCAGCTGCATATTACCCCCACCCTAGCCCTCCCCCGTCTTGACGGGGGAGGGAACAGTGTTTAAAAAACCTACACGCCCTGCTTTAAGCTGGCTTCAATAAAACCGTCTAAATCGCCGTCCAATACCGCTTTGGTATTGCCCACTTCATAGCCAGTACGCAAGTCTTTAATCCGTGAAGAATCCAATACATAAGAACGAATTTGGTGTCCCCAACCCACATCGGACTTGCCGTCTTCCAAAGCTTGTTTTTCTTCGTTGCGCTTACGCATTTCCAGTTCAAACAGCTTGGATTTAAGCATATCCATCGCCGCTGCTTTGTTGGCATGTTGGGAACGGTCGTTTTGACATTGCACCACAATGCCTGTGGGTTCATGGGTAATGCGCACGGCGGAATCGGTTTTGTTGATGTGCTGTCCGCCTGCACCCGATGCGCGGTAGGTATCAATACGCAAATCAGCAGGATTGATGGCAATTTCAATGCTGTCGTCCACTTCGGGATAAACAAACACCGATGCAAACGAGGTATGGCGTTTGTTATTGGAATCAAATGGCGAATGGCGCACCAAGCGGTGAATGCCTGTTTCGGTACGCAGCAATCCATAGGCATATTCGCCTTCCAGCTTCACGGTGGCGCGGTTAATGCCCGCGATTTCGCCCTCGTCTTCTTCCAAAATATCTACTTTAAAACCTTTGGCATCGGCATAGCGCGAATACATACGCAGCAGCATACCCGCCCAGTCTTCGGCTTCCGTACCGCCTGCGCCTGCGGTAATGTCAATAAAGCAGTTATTGGCATCGGCAGGCTGGTTAAACATACGTTTAAATTCCAAATCTGCCATTTGTTTTTCCAAATCCGCCACATCCTGCTGAATGGCGGCGAAACCTTCGGCATCGTTTTCTTCTACCACCATGTCAATCAGTTCACGGTTGTCAGCGATGCCGTTTTCAATATTGTCCAGCGTTAAAACAATACCTTCTAAAATTTTGCGTTCTTTACCGATTTCTTGGGCGCGTTTGGGGTCGTTCCACAGTTCGGGGTCTTCCGACAAACCCACCACTTCTTCCAAGCGTTCTTTTTTGCCTTGATAGTCCAAATAATTGCGGATGTCGTGATTACGTTGTGCCAAATCGTTTAGGGTGCTGTGCAGTTGATTAACGATTTCGGTTTCCATGGTTTTTACCGTGTGAATTCAAAGAGACGGATTGTAGCGGATTTTGCTGCGGCTGGATATGGCAACGCCTGCCGTGGGGTAAGCGGCAGGCGTTTGGTGTGGGCATCCAAAACCTTATTGGGCTTTTTCCTGCTCCACTTTGGTCACAAAACCGATTTTGCCTAATTTGGCTTCACGCGCGGCATCCAGCACTTGTGCGACAAAATCGTAAGGCACTTCTTTATCAGCAGAAATGGCAACCACGGTATCGGGTTTGTCTTTTGCCACTTGTTTTAAATGGCTTTTAACGGCTTCCAAATCCACTGCATCTTGTGATTCCGCGCCAATGCGGTACACGCCCTCTTTATCAATGGCGATGGTAAGCGGTTTGATGTCCTGCTTGGGTTTTTCATCTGCCTTTTGCGAAGTGGTGGGCAATTCCAAGGGAATGGAATGGGTCAGCACGGGCATGGTAATCATAAACACAATCAGCAAGACCAACATCACGTCCACTAAAGGGGTAACGTTGATGTCTGCCATCGGGGTATCGTCGTCGCCGCTGTTGCTTGAAAACGCCATAATGTTCCTCCTTTATTTTTTTGCTTTTTGGACAGGCTCGGACGGGGCTTTGCCGTCTTTGCCGTTGAGCAGATACAGGTGCATATCGTGGGCAAATTCGTTCATATAACGGGCAAAGGTTTTATTGACGCGGGTAAAGTAGTTATACGCCAATACGGCGGGAATGGCGACAAACAAACCGAATGCGGTTGCCACCAAGGCTTCACCAATGGGTCCTGCAACGGCGGCGATGCTCATTTGTCCGCTGGCGGTAATGTTAATCAGGGCGTGATAAATGCCCCATACGGTTCCCAACAAGCCGATAAACGGTGCGGTTGCGCCCACCGATGCCAAGATGCTCAAGCCGCTGTCGTAACGGTTGAGGATTTTGGTGATGCTGTGGCTGATTTCGCGTTCCAAAAATTGGTTTTTGGGCAGACTGGCAGACAGCATGGTTTGCTGGCTTTCGTTGTAGCGGCGGTTGGCGGCAACGGCATCCAACACCAGCTCGCTCACGGGCGAATCAAATTGTTTGGCATAGCTTTCGGCTACGTCCAGCGATTCTGCCATGCGCACGGCTTCGCAGGCGGTGCGGCTGGATTTTTTGGCGTGTTGAATTTTAATCACGCGCCAAATCAGCAACGCCCATGTGGCAACGCTCATCAGTACCAGAATCAGCGATACGCCAATCAGCACGGGGTCGCCGCTTTTAAACATTAAACCTAAATTCATAATTTGATTTCCTTTTGGGTATTGGTTGATGGCAAACTACCGCAGGGTGAAATTGCAGGTAGTGTTGAACTTGGTGCGCCGCGGTTCGCCGTCTTCGGTTTTGGGACGGTAGCTGCCTTTTTTCACGGCACTAATACAGGCTTTGACAAAGGCGGGTTCGCGCAGTGAACCGCCGCTGGCGTTGGCACTGCTGACTTTGCCGTTGGCTTCCACCACAAAGGTTACGCGGACGCTGCCTTCCAGTCCTTCTTCTTCCATGTGGGCGGGATAGACGGGGTTGGGGGCGCTGATGCGTCCGCCGTCCAGCGTGCCACCAGAATGGCTTTTGCCTTTACCGTTGGGGTCACCCGTTTTTTTGCTCGGGTCGCCACCTTGCTTACCTGCGCCATTGCCGGGGGCTTTGCTGTTGGGGTCACTGCCGCCACCGCCGTCTGCACGTCCGCCTGCTTGGGCTTTGTTGCCGCTGCCTTTGCTTTCGCCTGCGTCTTTGCCTTTATTGCCTTGCGAACCTTCTTTGCCTTCGCCTGCTGCGTTGTCGCTGCGGCGGGGCGGGGCTTTTAATTCGGATTTGCTTTCAGCTTTAGGCGGTGCAGCAGGTGTTTCTTCGACTTTGGGGGCTTCGGGCTTGGGTTTTTCCAATTTGGGTTTTTCAAGCTTGGGAAGCTCTTTGGGCGGTTCGGATTTTTCGAGTTTTTCGGGTTTGGGCGCAGGGGGTTCTTTAGGCGGTTTGGGCTGTGGCTTGGGCTTTTCAGGTTTGGGCGGGGAGCTCAAATCGGCGGGTTTACGCTCATTTTCCACGGCTTTTACCTGCGCCACTTCGGGTTTGGGCTGCGGTTTGGGCGGTGGTGGTTTTTTGGGCGGGTCGGGTTTTTTGACTTTTGGGGCAGGCGGCTGCGGTTTCACAGGCGCGGGCGGCGGTGCGGAATCGGCAGCAGCAGGCGCACCGTCGGCGGCATCGGCATCGCCTGCGGCGGCATCCAAATCAATGAAAGTGAGGTTTTCCACTTCCAAGGTCGGCTTGGGCGGCGCGGGCGACCACATCAAAGCCAGCAATCCAGCATGCAGTGCGCTCACCGCCAACACAATTCCGATTTTGATGGGGCGTTCGTTTCTCATAATCCCAATACTAATGCAAACCATTACTATTTGCAAACCTTTATCTTTATGTAGGCTTGTATATGATTGAGTTAAATTGTTTTAAATTGTGTGAAGACTTTCCCGCTGCCGCCGTCTTTACCCCAGCCCTGCGTGCTGCTATAGTTCGCCACTAGCATTCACTACAACCCACCCGCAGGAGGATTCCCCATGTCGTCCGTTTTGCCCCGCCCCGAAATTGATGGCGACGGTTTTCTTGAATATTCCGTTGTTTACACCGACCGCGCCCTCAACCACATGTCGCAAAAGTTCCGCCACGCGCTGGCAAGCGTTTCCGACACACTCAAATCGCTTTACCGCGCCGACCACTGCGCCCTTGTTCCGGGCAGCGGCACATCGGGCATGGAAGCCGTGGCACGCCAATTGGCACGTGGAAAAAAATGCCTGATTGTGCGTAACGGACTGTTCAGCTTCCGTTGGACACAAATTCTGGAACAAGGCAATCTGGCTGCCGACACCCACGTTTGCGCCGCCCGCCGCACCCACGATAACGACCACGCCCCTTTCGCCCCTGCCCCCATTGACGAAGTGTGCGAACACATCGCCCGCTACCAACCCGATTTGGTGTTTGCCCCCCATGTGGAAACCGCATCAGGCATGATGTTGCCCGACAGCTACATCCGCCGTTTGGCAGAAGCCGCACATGCCGTGGGCGCATTATTGGTGATTGATGCCATTGCATCAGGCTGTATGTGGTTGAATATGCGCGACTTAGGCATTGACATCATTGTTTCCGCCCCGCAAAAAGGCTTGAGTGCTTCCCCCTGCTGCGGCATCGTCCTGTTAAACGAACACGCCCACACACAGGTTCAAAACAGCCAATCCGACAGCTTTGCCCTCGATTTAAAAAAATGGCTTGCCATTATGCAAGCCTTTGAAAACGGCGCACACGCCTATCACGCCACCCCGCCCACCGATGCCCTTTACACCCTCTATCAAACCCTTGAAGAAGCCAAAAGCATTGGTTTTGATACCTTAAAAACCCGTCAAGCACAATTGGGCGCACAAGTACGCGCCCTACTCGCCCAACACGGCTTCCCCAGCGTCGCAGCAGCAGGCTTTGAAGCCCCCGGTGTGGTGGTGGTTTATACCCACCGCAGCGACCTGCAAAACGGCAGCGCATTCGCCGCCCAAGGCATGCAGATTGCCGCAGGCGTACCGCTGCAATGCAACGAAGGCGACCGCTTCCAAACCTTCCGCATCGGCTTGTTCGGATTAGACAAACTTGCCGACACCCAAGCCGCTGCCGCCCGTTTGGCAGCCGTGCTGGAAAAGCTATAGTGGATAAAAATCAAAACGAGACAAGGCAACAACGCCCGCCGTGCACAAACAGTACATCAGGGCGTTGGCAACGCGGTATCGTTGCCATTTTAATCAACTATATCAACCCGTTTCCCGTCCAACCCCGCCCGTTCCCCACCACGGGCGCAACTTCCCCTTTATCGTTATGTACACCATACGCGCATTAAGCATTATTTTCGGTTTTCTCGCCCTAGGCGAAGCCGTGGTTTACTTTACCCAATTAAAATTTCCGGGCAGTATTTTCGGCATGTTTTTCCTGTTTGGCGCATTGCAGGCAGGCTGGGTAAAAGCCTCGTGGCTGATGCAGCTGGTAGATGTGTTGATGGCAAACCTCGCCCTATTCCTCGTCCCCCCCTGTGTGGCAGTGATGAGTTATTTGGATTTAATTGCCAAAGATTTTTGGTCTATCACACTGGCAACCTTTTTCAGCACCGCCGCCGTCATGTTTGTAACAGGCAAAACCCACGAATGGTTAAGGAAACGCTGATGGATATGCTCAAACATCCTGCCGTACTGCTGTGGATTACCATTACCGCTTATTGGGCAGCGAATCTGCTGCGGGCGCGTACAGGCAGCGTGCTGTTTAACCCCGTAGTCATGACCACTGTGGTCGTGATTGTGTATCTGAAATTATGCGGGATTGAATACCCCGTTTACCACGAAACGGCAGAACTGATTGATTTCTGGCTAAAACCTGCCGTAGTGGGTTTAGCCGTACCGCTTTATATCAATTGGGAAAAAATCCGCAAACAATGGCTGCCGATTGTGTTGTCGCAAGGCGCGGGCAGCATCACGGGCATTGTTACCGCCGTGTGGATTGCCAAACTGATGGGCGCACAGCGCGAAGTGGTGATTAGTTTGGCAGCCAAATCCGTTACCAACCCCATTGCCATTGAAATCACCAAATCCATGGGCGGGATTCCTGCGATTACCGCTGCCACCGTGATTGCCGCAGGCATGATCGGACAAATGGCAGGCTACCGCATGATGCGGATGAGTACGGTACGCAAACCGATGTCGCAAGGTATGTCTATGGGTTCGGCATCGCACGCGATGGGCATTGCCGCTTCGCTGGAAAAAAGTCGTAAATTCGCCGCCTATGCCAGCCTGGGACTGATTTTTAATGGGATTTTAACGGCGATATTTGTGCCTTTATTATTGCCTGTGATGGGGATTTAAGTATTTTTACCCTCATTCCAAATAATGCAATCTCAATTATGAACACGCCCGACCTTTCCGCCATCAGCCGCCAAATCGGACAAAGCATTGCCCGCCGTCGCCAACAGGCAGGTTTAACGCAGGAACAAGTTGCCGAACAACTTGGCATCGGCTATGTGGCAGTGTCGCGCATGGAACGCGGTTTGGTAATGCCTACCGTTGCCCGTTTATACCAATTGGCTGAAATATTAGGTTGTTCCAGCGCAGATTTATTGGACGAAAACAGTCCGCTGGCAGACGACCAAGCCCGCCGCTTGTATCATTTATTCGCCCGTTTGCACGAAAGCGACCGTAAAATGTTAGGCGATATTTTGCAAACTTTAAGCGAGCGTTTGCGTGAACCGTAAAAAACCTGCTTGAAACACAATCAGTTTCAAGCAGATTTTTTATTTTTAATTAAAATAACCGATAGAAAATATGCACCAACTGCCAAACCGCCGCCGCCGACACCATCAGCCCCGCCGCCAAACGCACCGCACGTTTTTGTAAAAAACCGCGCAATTGCGCCGCAAAAATCCCCGCTGCCAATAAATTCGGCAGCGTGCCCAGCCCAAACGCCAGCAAATACGCCCCGCCCTGCACCGCCGAACCACTGCCTAAAGCATATAAAGCCGCGTTGTACACCAAACCGCAGGGCAGCCAGCCCCACAGCATCCCCACCGCCACACAACTTGTTGCCGAGCGAATCGGCAGTAAACGGTTTAACACAGGGTTGAGCCGCTGCCAAACGGGTTTGCCGATGTGTTCCACCAGCGCGGCGGCGCGGGACAAACCCGCCAAATACAGCCCCGTCAGCAGCAGCAACACATTGGCAAACAACAATAAAACCGTTTGTATGCTGCGGGTGTGGTCCAACAGCCCGCCCGCTTGCGATAATGCGCCCATCAATGCGCCAATCAGCACATAGCTGGCGATTCTGCCAAGATTTAACAGCACAATCAGGCGGATACGCCCCACATTGGGCGGCAGTTGCAGGGCAAATGCGCTGCTTAATCCGCCACACATGCCCACGCAGTGCGTTCCGCCCAAAAAGCCCAATATAAACAAAGTAATCAGGCTGGTTTCATGCACCATTAACGTTGTCCGTCAAGCCAGCGTTCGGCATCCAAAGCGGCTTGGCAACCCGATGCCGCGCTGGTAATGGCTTGGCGGTAGGTGTGGTCTTTGACATCGCCCGCCGCCCACACGCCTTCAATATTGGTTGCGCCCACATTGTCGCCGCTGCCGCCGCGTGTTTTCAGATAGCCTGTTTCGTCCATGTCCAGTTGTCCTTGAAAAATATCGGTATTTGGTTTGTGTCCGATGGCGACAAACAAACCTTGTACCGCCAATTCTTCGCTGCTGCCGTCTGCTAATTTCAGGCGCAAGGCGTTTACGCCCATGTCGTCGCCCAAAATTTCGGCAACTTCGGCATTGAGTTTCAACTCAATTTTGCCTTCTTCCACTCGGCGCATCAGCTTGTCCACCATGATTTTTTCGGCACGGAAGCTGTCGCGGCGGTGAATCAGGGTAACTTTGGCGGCGATATTGGCAAGATACAGGGCTTCTTCCACCGCTGTATTGCCCCCGCCCACTACAGCAACATTTTGGTTTTTGTAAAAAAATCCATCACAAGTGGCACACGCCGACACGCCGCGACCCGCAAACTGCTCTTCTCCCGCCAAACCCAAATATTTGGCAGATGCGCCCGTGGCAACAATCAGGGCATCGCAGGTGTATTCGCCCGCATCGCCCACCAGCGTAAACGGACGGTTTTGCAAATACACGCGCTGAATCTGGTCAAAAATCATTTCCGTACCAAAACGCTCGGCATGTGCCTGAAAACGTGCCATCAGTTCAGGACCTTGCACGCCTTCGGCATCGGCAGGCCAGTTATCCACTTCGGTGGTGGTCATCAGCTGTCCGCCTTGTGCCATGCCCGTAATCAGTGCGGGTTGCAAATTGGCACGGGCAGCGTACACGGCAGCGGTGTAGCCCGCAGGACCCGAACCGAGAATAATCAGTTTATGATGGCTCATTTTGTCGCCTTTCACAGCAAAAATTAAAGCGCGAGTATAACAAAAAACCGCCCGAAACCTATCGGGCGGCGCGATTGACTGAAGCAATCGGATTACAGCTGCTGCAAAGCAGCGATGCGGTTATCCAAGCTGGGGTGGGTGCTCCACATAGAATCTTTTTCGGCGCTGGAAATGCCCATGGCTTCCATTTCGGGGGGCAAGTCGCTGCCGTTACCGCGCAAACGCTCCAGAGCAGCAATCATTTTCGGTGCGCCCACCAATTTGGCTGCGCCCGCATCAGCACGGTATTCGCGCTGACGGCTGAACCACATGGTAATCAGGCTTGCCAAAAAGCCGAACAAAATCTGCAACACCATATTCACGGCAAAATACACCAAACCGCCGCCTTGTGCGCCTTCTTCGCCTTCATCATTTTGATTCAAAAAGCCCGATACAAACTGGGCAATCAGTTGCGCAAAGAACACCACAAAGGTATTGACCACGCCCTGAATCAGCGTCAGCGTCACCATATCGCCGTTGCCGACGTGCGCCATTTCGTGCGCCAGCACCGCTTCCACTTCATCGCGGGTCATGCCCGACAGCAAACCTGTGCTTACTGCCACCAACGAATTGTTTTTACTCGCGCCTGTGGCAAAAGCGTTCATTTCGGGCGAATCATAAATCGCCACTTCGGGGGTTTTCAAATTCCATTGACGCGCTTGGTTTTCCACCGTTTGCACCAGCCATGCTTCGGTTTCGTTGGCAGGCTGTTCAATTACTTGGGCATTAACGGATTTTTTGGCAATCCATTTTGACATCAGCAGCGAAATAATCGAGCCAGTAAAACCGATAACCGCCGCACCCGCCAGCATTCCGCCCAGCGATGTGCTTCTTCCCAATCCGAAAACACTGAAAATAATGGTAATAACCGCTAAAACGGCCAAGTTGGTCAGCAAAAATAAAGCAATGCGTTTCACTAAGTCTGTCCTTTTGGTGGTGTGTGTTGAAAAACGTCCGCCAACACAGACGGACACCCCGATTATCGCAAAAAAAACGGCGAATTCAAGTGTTGAAACCGTAAAAACTGTGCAAATTCCGTCTGCCACTTGTACAATCGCCGCTTTGTATGCTTTTGCGGAGCGGAAAAATGCTGCTGATGCGTAATTTGCTTTATTGGCTGATTTTGTCGGTAAGCGCGATTTTAATGTTTTTATGTGTGATACCCGCCATGCTGTTTCGGCAAGGTCCGAATAAGGTAGGACGGGCATGGGCGCGGCTGCTGCTGTGGTGTTTGAAAAACATTATCGGGCTGAAATATGAAGTACAAGGACAGGAACATATTCCGTCTGCGCCCGCCATCATTTGCGCCAAACACCAAAGCGGTTGGGAAACTTTAGCATTACAGGAAATTTTTCCGCTGCAAATTTATGTTGCCAAAAAAGAATTGTTTAAAATTCCGTTTTTCGGCTGGGGCTTAAAGTTGGCAAAAACCATTGGCATTGACCGCAAAGCGGGGGCAAAAGCCACCCAGCAACTGATGCAGCAGGGTTTGGCACGCAAAAACGAAGGCTTTTGGATTACCATTTTTCCCGAAGGCACACGGGTAAAAGCAGGCACGCGCGGCAAATACAAATTGGGCGCGGCGCGTATGGCAAAATTATTTGAAATGGATTTGGTGCCTGTGGCGCACAACAGCGGCGAATATTGGCCACGCAATTCGTTTCTAAAATACCCTGGAACGGTGCAAGTGGTGATTGGCGAACCCGTGCGCCACAGCAGCGGCGATGAAGTGGCATTGATGGCACGTTGCGAAGAATGGATTGAGGCGCAGCAGGAACAAATTAGCGGTGTGGGTCCCTGTTTTGACGCTTCCTTAAAAGCACCATAGGAAAAACTGGGCGGATTCACTATAATTCTATCCGTCTTTTCCCGTTTACCCGAAAGTCCTGATTATGGAAAAACTGAAAATTACCGGCAACGGCGCATTGTATGGCGATATTACCGTGTCGGGCGCAAAAAACGCTGCCCTGCCACTGATGTGCGCGGGCTTGCTGACCGCCGACACCCTGCGTCTGCACAATGTGCCAATGCTTGCCGATGTCAAAACCACCCACAAGCTGCTGGAAGGCATGGGCGCAACCGTTACCACAGACGGCATCAGCAGCTTTGATATCAACGGTGGCACCATCAACAATACCTGCGCCCCTTACGAATTGGTACGCACCATGCGTGCCTCTATTTTGGTATTGGGTCCTACTTTGGCGCGTTTTGGCGAAGCACAAGTGAGTTTACCGGGCGGTTGTGCGATTGGCGCACGCCCTGTTGAGCAGCATTTGAAGGGCTTGGAAGCCTTGGGCGCAACCATTACGCAGGAACACGGTTATGTTAAAGCCACAGGCAAGCTGAAAGGGGCGCGGGTGGTGATGGACATGGTTACTGTGGGCGGTACGGAAAACCTGTTGATGGCAGCGACTTTGGCGGAAGGCACAACCATTTTGGAAAACTGCGCGGTAGAGCCTGAAGTGGTTGACTTGGCGGAATGTTTGGTGAAAATGGGCGCAAAAATCCAAGGCATCGGCACGTCCACCATGACCATTGAAGGCGTGAGCGAGCTGCACGGCTGCGAACACAGCGTTGTTCCCGACCGTATTGAAGCGGGGACGTTTTTGTGCGCGGTGGCGATGACAGGCGGAAAAGTGACCCTACACCACGCCGCGCCGCACACCATGGAAGCCGTTTTGGACAAGCTGCGCGAAGCAGGTGCCAATCTGCACACCGAAGCCGACCGCATCACCATTGAAATGACGCGCCGTCCCAAAGCCGTTAATCTGCGTACCGTTCCGCACCCCGGCTTTCCCACCGATATGCAGGCGCAGTTTGTCGCGCTGAACGCCGTGGCAGCAGGCAGCAGCAAAGTGGTGGAAACCATTTTTGAAAACCGCTTTATGCACGTTCCCGAACTGAGCCGCATGGGCGCAGATATTTCCGCTGAAGGCAATACTGCCGTGATTAACGGCGTGGAAAAACTGTCGGGCGCAACCGTGATGGCAACCGATTTACGCGCTTCTGCCAGCCTGATTATCGCGGGCTTGGTGGCGGAAGGCGAAACCATTGTGGAACAAATTTACCATTTGGACCGCGGCTACGAACACATCGAGAAAAAACTCGGCGGCGTGGGCGCGAAAATTGAACGCATCAGCGAATAAGGTGATTGATTATGAGTTTGATTATTGAAGATTTAAGCCTTGGCGACGGCGCGGAAGCCGTAAAAGGCAAAGACATTACCGTGCATTACACGGGCTGGCTGACAGACGGCACAAAATTTGATTCCAGTCTTGACCGCCGCCAACCGCTCACCATTACTTTGGGCGTGGGACAAGTGATTAAGGGCTGGGACGAAGGCTTTGCGGGCATGAAAGTGGGCGGTAAACGCAAGCTGACCATTCCCCCCGAAATGGGCTACGGCGCACGCGGCGCAGGTGGGGTGATTCCTCCCAATGCCACTTTGGTGTTTGAAGTGGAACTGTTAAAAGTAGCCGACTAAACTCAAAACAACGTGTTTTCCAAGCAGAAAACACGTTGTTTTTTTATATTTTATTCACAACCCAAATTACGTGCCACCGCATCAAAGCTGCGGTTGAGTGCCAAACACGATTCTTCATCGGGCTGTTCGTGCGCCAATTCTTCTTGTGCTTCACGGCTCATGTCCACCAGTGCATCGCCGTTATCGGTACGTGAAAAACACTGTTCAGCACGGCGGAAATAACGCTCGCAAGCCGGTGCTAAAGCGGGCAACATCAGGGCATCGCTGCTGCGCGGCACGGAAGCCTGCGCCGCTACCGCCGCCGATGCCGCCAAAATATCCGATGCGCTCAACTGCTCCATCGCCTGACGGCTGCTGGACAAAATATCCTGTTCCTGCGGACTGTTGAGAATTTGTGTGGCAATCGGCGACGACGCCGCTGCTGAAGCAAAATCCGTGTCTGCCAACGTGGTTTTCACCACTGAAGCGGCTTGTTGTTGCCCGTCTGTTTCCGCAGAGCAGCCCGCCAACAAACCCACCGCCAGCGGAAAAACCAGTTTTATCTGTTTCATATTATACATTCCCTTTGCAAACAAAGGGTTTAGTTGCCAAACAAATTCCGTACCGCCGCCTTGACATCAGGCTGGCGCATCAGGGTTTCGCCCACCAAAAAGGTTTGCACACCGTAACTTTGCATCATCGCCACATCATCGGGCGTGGCAATACCGCTTTCCGTCACCACCACTTGCCCCTGCAAATAGGGCAGCAGCTTAATGGTTTGCTGCAAATCCACTTCAAAAGTACGCAAATTGCGGTTATTCACCCCACGCAAGGGCGTGTTCAGCACCGCGCAACGCTCGGCTTCGGCTTCATCGTGCAATTCCAACAGCACCGCCATGCCCAAATCGTGCGCCTGCTGTTCCAAACGGCGCAGCGTGGGCGTGTCTAAAGCAGCAGCAATCAGCAACACGGCATCCGCGCCCCATGCCCGCGCCTGAAAAAGCTGATATTCGTCAATGATAAAATCTTTGCGCAGCACTGGTAAGGCAACCGCTGCCCGCGCCTGCTGCAAATATTCGGGCGCACCTTGAAAATACGGCGTATCGGTCAGTACCGACAAACAGGTTGCGCCGCCAGCTTCATAATCGCGGGCGTGCTGTTCAGGATTAAAGTTTTCCCGAATCAATCCTTTAGATGGGCTGGCTTTTTTGATTTCGGCAATCAGCGCGGCATTGCCTACTGCGTGTTTGGCGCGTAAAGCACCGATAAAATCGCGTGGCGGCGGCGCGGTTTCGGCTTGGCGGCGCAGCACATCGGGGGCAATCAGGGTTTTGGCAGCCGCCACTTCTGCGGCTTTGGTGGCAAGAATTTTTTGTAAAATATCAGACATAGGGTTTCAGCAAGCCGTTTAAAAAGAAAGCTGCCTGAAAGATTGCTTCAGGCAGCCTGTACACCAAGCGCTGCTTAGTCGCCTTGACGGCGCAACATGGCGGGAATTTCAAAGTCGTCCAATACCGATTGGCTGGAAAAATCGGCAGCCACCAGATTGACGCTGCGGGTATTGCGCCCCGAACGAATCACGCCTTCCATACCGGGCAGCATATCGGCAACATTATTGCCCGCCACCGAACCACGCTCGCGGTTGCTGCCACCGCCATTACCGCGCAAACCGCCGCCGCCGCGATGGGTCAAAACATCGCTGCTGCGCTCGGAATTTTCGCGCAAACCTGTGGCAATAATGGTCACACGAATGGCATCTTCGGGCATATTCATGTCTTCCGCCGTACCGAATTTGAGTTCGGCATCGGGCGAGGCATATTCGCCCACCACTGACATAATTTCTTGATATTCGTCCAAAATCAGACAGTCGGGCGCGGTGGTAATGTTTACCAGCACCCCCTTTGCACCGCTTAGGCTGATGTCGTCCAACAAAGGGCTGGAAATCGCCTGCTCTACCGCAATGCGGGCGCGGTCCGAGCCTTTGGATTCGCCGATACCCATCATTGCCATGCCGATGATGCTCATCATGTTTTTCACATCGGCAAAGTCCAAATTGATAAAGCCAGGACAGGTTACGATTTCGGAAATACCCGCCACGCCGTTACGCAGCACATTGTTGGCGGCGCGGAAGGCTTCGCGCACGGTTGTGCCTTTACCCAATGCTGCCAACAACTTATCATTCGGCACGACAATCAGCGAATCCACATGGTTTTTCAGCTGCTCAATGCCTTGTTGCGCCACCACGCCGCGTTTGCCTTCGTGTTTAAACGGACGGGTAACCACGGCAACAGTCAAAATGCCCAATTCTTTGGCGATTTCGGCAATCACGGGGGCTGCGCCCGTACCCGTTCCGCCGCCCATACCAGTGGTAATAAACAGCATATCCGCGCCGCTGATGGCTTTTACAATCGCTTCGCGGTCTTCCATCGCCGCCGCACGACCCACTTCGGGATTCGCGCCCGCACCCAAACCGCGTGTCAGGCTGGCACCCAATTGGATTTTGTTCGGCGCCATATTGTCCATTAAAGACTGCGCGTCGGTGTTGGCACTGATGTATTCTACACCCTGAATCGGGTTTTCAATCATATTGTTAATTGCATTACAGCCACCGCCGCCCACGCCGATTACTTTGATGACTGCCGGGCCGGTGGGGGCTTCGACAAAGTTATAAATCGGTTTTTCCATTTCAGTAAAAACTCCTCATACCCTCGGCGGGGCATGTCAAGACAAATTTAAAAATATTGGTTAATTATAAAGAAATCTCATCGCGTTGGCAAAAAGACTTCTTTACAACCCTCACACGCAGCGGCGTTTACAACACTTGTGCGCCGCTTTTACAAGGTGCGGTTAATCCATTCTTTGATGCGGGCAAACAGGCTGGGCTGCGGCGGCTGCTCGTAACGGTTTTGCTGGTAACGGACGGTTTCGGGCGGCTCGGGGTCAAACAACGGGTCGGACGCAACAGGCTTGGGCGCGGGAATGGGCTTGCGGGTAGAAACCACGGAACGTCCGCGCGGATTGCGCTCGTGCTGTTCTTTGGCGGCCTGCAGCAAACCGATTACGGTGGAATAACGCGGGTTGCGGACACGCTCGGACAAACCAGGCATTTCGGGGGGTACGCCGATACGCACAGGCAGATTGAACACGTCTTCTGCCAATTCCACCATACCGCGCAACAGCGATGCACCGCCGGTTAATACGATGCCCGAAGTCAAAACTTCTTCGGGGAAACCGGAACGGCGCAACTCGTTCAGCGTCAGTTCCAAAATTTCTTCCACACGCGGCTGAATCACACTTGCCAATACGCGGCGCGAAATCTGGCGCGAACGGCGGTCGCCCACGCTGGGCACTTCCACCATATCGTCCAAACCTTCAATATTTGCCAACGCCACACCATAATGCACTTTAATGTATTCGGCAGAGCTGGACGGGGTACGCAGCGCGTGTGCCAAATCGCGGGTAATCAAATCGCCCGCCACGGGAATCACCGCGGTATGACGAATTGCACCATTAGTGTAAACGGCAATATCGGTGGTTCCGCCGCCAATGTCCACCACGCACACGCCCAATTCTTTTTCGTCTTCGGTCAGTACCGCATCGGCACTTGCCAAGGGCTGAAGCATGATGTCGTCCACCACCAAACCGCAACGCTGCACGCATTTCTGAATGTTTTGCATGGCGGTAACCGCACCTGTAATAATGTGCACGCGGGTATCCAAACGGATGCCGCTCATGCCGATGGGTTCGCGCACACCGGGCTGGTTGTCGATAATGTATTCCTGCACCACGGTGTGCAGGACTTGGTGGTCGGGGGGGATATTGACGGCTTTAGAGGTTTCTTTGGCGCGGTCGATGTCGGCTTGGGTCACTTCGCCGTCTTTAATCCGCACCACGCCTTGCGAATTGAGGCTGCGGATGTGGTTGCCGGCAATACCGGTAATCAGACCGGTTACTTTACAATCGGCCATGTGTTCGGCTTCCGACATTGCCTGTTTGATGGCCTGCGACGTGGCGTCGATATTGGTAACCATGCCCGCTTTTAATCCGCGCGAAGGGGCTTGTCCGATGCCGACAATATGGATTTCATCATCGATAAGCTCGCCGATTAGGGCGATGACTTTTGATGTGCCGATATCCAACGCACTGATATATTGTTTGTTTTCAGCCATTTTTATTCATCTCGGTTAATTGGGTAAATCATCTGAATTCGGGGCGGACGCTGCTTCTTCTTCCCCGACCCTGTCGGCAGCCAAAGCCATTTCCAGCGCTTCGGTGGCACTATTTGCGGCACGCGCACGGTTGCGGGTGGCAAACCCGTCCGGATAGCGCATATCCACATAATCCAACTGCAGGGCTTTTTCACGCAGGGAATGCTGCCACGCATTCACAAAGCGGTTCATGCGTGTATTCACTTCCTGCTTGCCCAAACGCAGCTCGATGCCGTTGTTGAGCATCATCGACCACGATGAGCGCGGGGTATATTGTAAACGCAGAATCTGCAAACGCAAAGGCTTTAACTCATTTGAAAAACTTCTGTATTGGGTAACCATTTGCGGCTGGTCTTCGGCTGCGCCGTCAAATTCGGGCAGCGGCGCGTCAAAATCCGCCTGAAAAATCTGCCCGTCGGCGTCCACCAAACCCGCCGTATGCCCTTGGCGCACCCAACGCGCTACGGGTTCGTGTTCTTTCACGGTCAGGGTAATGGTATTGTAAGATGTGCGCTCGATTTTGACATCGCTTACCCAAGTAAAACGCCGTGCTGTTTCTTGCGCCGCGTCCAAATCCACATAAAAAGAACTGCCGCTCAAATAGGGTTTGACGGTGTCAAACAGTTTTTGTTTGTCCACATAGCGCAGCGGCTCGCCCGCATGCACGTTGACCACATCAACAGTGGCAATATGAAAATAACTGTGGTAGCTCGCCCAGCGCAAGCCCGCGCCCAATAAAAACA
The DNA here is from genome assembly GCF_014054725.1 of Conchiformibius steedae. Lineage (NCBI taxonomy): Bacteria > Pseudomonadati > Pseudomonadota > Betaproteobacteria > Neisseriales > Neisseriaceae > Conchiformibius > Conchiformibius steedae. The sequence continues at coordinate 1,898,259 of NZ_CP059563.1, forward strand.
CGATAACCACACCGTATAATGCCCTGACAGCCCAGCTGTTCGCAGAACGTTTAGGATTTTTCATAAGCGGTTTCTAAAATTTTAACACATAAATCGGCAAAACCGATGCCCGACTGCGCGGCGGCTTTGGGAATCAGGCTGTGGTCGGTCATGCCGGGCAGGGTATTGGCTTCCAAAACGTATAATTCGCCGTTTTCTCCGCGCAAAAAATCCACACGCCCGCAATTGTTCGCCCCACCGATAGCGGCAAAGGCGCGTACCGCCAAATCGCGCATTTCGGTTTCGCGTTCGGGCGGCAAATCGGACGGGCATTGGTAAACGGTATCGTTACGCAGGTATTTGGCTTCGTAATCGTAAAATTCGGTTTGCGGAATAATCCGTACGGTGGGCATGGGCTCGCCATTTAATACGCCGCAGGTGTATTCGCCACCCGAAACAAACTGCTCTGCCAAAATCTCGCCGTGCAGTTTTTGCCCGCGCAACTGATGGTAAACCTGCGCCAACTCGCCTGCCTGTTTCACTTTATGCACGCCCACGCTGCTGCCTTCGGCGGCGGGTTTGACAAACAAAGGCAAACCCAATTGCGCTTCTACAGCAGTAAAATCGCTGTTGTCGTGCAACACGGCAAACGGCGGCACGGGCAAGCCCAAAGCCTGCCAAATCAGTTTGCAACGGTATTTGTCCATGCCCAAGGCAGACGCCAACACGCCGCAGCCCGTGTAGGGCATACCCAATGCCTCTAACGCGCCCTGCACCGTGCCGTCTTCGCCGTAAGTGCCGTGCAACACATTAAACGCCACAGTAAAACCTTGATTTTTCAGTTCGCTTAAATCGGTGGCAGCAGGGTCAAACAGGTGCGCGTCAATGCCTTTACTTTTTAAGGCTGCCAGCACCGCCGCGCCGCTGGACAGCGACACTTCGCGTTCGGCGGAAAAACCGCCCGCCAATACGGCTGTCTTGCCGAAATTCTGCATGATTTTATCCTAACTATTTCATCACAATATGCGTGTTTGCTTAAGCAGCGTTTTTTTGCCAATCTGCCAATGCCTGCGCGGTGCGGTTGATGCTGCCAGCGCCCATGGTCAGCACCACATCGCCGTCTTGTAATACGCCCAACAGTGTTTGAGGCAGTGCGTTCACATCTTCACAATAAATCGGCTCAATCTTGCCCGACACACGCAAGGCGCGTGCCAAAGCGCGGCTGTCGGCAGCAACAATCGGTTCTTCGCCCGCCGCATACACTTCGGTCAGCACCACGCTGTCTGCCAATGCCAATACTTGCACAAAATCTTCAAACAAATCACGGGTGCGCGTGTAGCGGTGAGGTTGGAACGCCAACACCAAGCGGTTATCGGGATACGCGCCACGCGCTGCCGCCAAAGTGGCTGCCATTTCTACAGGATGATGTCCGTAATCGTCAATAATCAATGCCTTGCCCTTTTTTTCGGGCAGATTGATTTCGCCATAGCTTTGGAAACGCCGTCCCACACCGCCAAATTGTGCCAAACCCTGCTGTACTGCCGCCACGCTCGCGCCGCATTCCAATGCCACACCAATACTTGCCAAGGCATTCAATACATTATGTCGCCCCGGTAGGTTCAAACGCACGGGAAATTCGTGTACGCCATGTTTGTGGCGGGCGCGTACGTCAAACGTCATTTGTGCGCCGTCTGCCTGCACACGGGTGGCGCAAATATCGGCGCTGTCGTCATCAATATTATAGGTGGCAAACGGTTTTTTGATTTTCGGCACAATGGCGCGGACGTGTTCGCTGTCGGTACACAAAAAGGCTTTGCCGTAAAAGGGCATGCGGTGGACAAAATCCACAAACGCCTGATGCAGTTTGTCGATGCTGTGGTCGTAGGTGTCCATGTGGTCGGTATCAATATTGGTAATCACCGACATCACGGGCGACAAATATAAAAACGAGGCATCGCTTTCATCGGCTTCTGCCACCAAATATTGCCCTTTGCCTAATTTAGCATTGGTGCCTGCGGCGGTGAGTTTGCCGCCAATCACAAAAGTGGGGTCTAAACCTGCTGCGCCCAAAATAGATGCAGTCAAACTGGTGGTGGTGGTTTTGCCGTGCGTACCCGCAATGGCGATACCGTCGCGAAAACGCATCAGTTCTGCCAACATCATGGCACGCGGAATCACGGGAATATGCTGTGCCAATGCTGCTTCTACTTCGGGATTATCGGGTTTGACGGCGGTGGAAGTAACGACAACATCGGCGCCATTAACGTGTTCGGCGGTGTGTCCGGGAAAAACGCGCACGCCCAAGCCGTCTAAATGGCGTGTTACTGCGCTTTGGGCTTGGTCGGAACCGGAAACCTGAAAACCGAGGTTGTGCAGCACTTCGGCAATGCCGCACATACCCGAGCCGCCAATGCCGACAAAATGAATATTGTTTACTCTGTTTTTCATGGTTTTAACGTTCCCTAATATTTGGCTAGGAAGTGCAGTCGGGCTGCCGTTGCCAAAAAGCGGATATTTTAAAGGGCTTAAGCCGCTTGCGCCATGCTTTTTTGTAAAAATTTATCGGCAGGGGCGGCAAATGCGGTTTTCCTGTCTTAAAATGGCGGTTTTGATTTTTCAGCTATCGCAAACACTATGTTGGTACTCGGCATTGAATCTTCCTGCGACGAAACTGGCGTCGCCCTATATTGCAGCGAACGCGGCTTAATCGCCGAACGTTTGCACACTCAAATGGCACTGCACGCCGAATACGGCGGCGTTGTCCCCGAACTCGCCAGCCGCGACCACATCCGCCGCTTGGTTCCATTGACACAAGGCTGTGTGCAAGACGCAGGCATCACCCTTGCCAATGTGGACGCCGTTGCCTACACACAAGGTCCGGGCTTGGGCGGCGCACTGCTGGCGGGCGCGTCTTATGCCAATGCGTTGGCGTTTGCCTTAAACAAACCCGTGTTGCCCGTGCATCATTTGGAAGGACATTTGCTCTCGCCGCTGCTGGCAGACGAACGCCCCGATTTTCCCTTTGTCGCCCTACTGGTTTCAGGCGGACACACCCAATTTATGGCGGTGCGCGGCGTGGGCGATTACGAATTGCTGGGCGAAACGGTGGACGATGCCGCAGGCGAAGCCTTTGACAAAACCGCCAAACTGCTCGGACTGCCCTATCCGGGGGGGGCAAAATTGTCCGAACTCGCCAAACTCGGCACGCCCGATGCCTACCGTTTTCCGCGCCCCATGCTGCATTCGGGCGATTTGCAGATGAGTTTTTCAGGCTTAAAAACCGCCGTGCTCACCGCCGTAGAAAAAGCCCGCGCCCAACACGGCAACACCCTGCCCGACCCCGTGCGTAACAACATTTGTCGCGCCTTTCAAGATGCCGTGGCAGACGTATTAACCGCCAAAGCCCGCACCGCGCTGCAACAAACAGGCTGGCGCACACTGGTGGTGGCAGGCGGCGTAGGCGCAAACTGGCAACTGCGCCAACAGCTTGCCCAATTAAGCATCAAAGGCGAACCGGTACACAGCTATTTCCCCCCGCCTGCCCTGTGTACCGACAACGGTGCCATGATTGCCTTTGCCGCCGCCATGCGTTTGCAACATCAAATCCAAGCCCCCGCGCCCGCCGCCGCCTTTACCGTACGCCCGCGCTGGGCCTTAAGCGATTTGCAACGCAGCCGATAATCTTTCCTTCATCAAGTTTCCTTTTCGGTTTGAGAACCTGCCGTTTACAGCGGTAAAATAAATTTTTGTTCGGGCGGGGTGTCAGCCCGTCCGAATCAGGGCAACAACATCGGGCTGTGCTTGATGGGTTTCCCTGTGTGTTGAAACATCACTGCTTTTTTTTCGCCACAACCGTCGCCTGCCCCAGCCTTCATTCCGTTTCATCCCGCCAACTTTATGATAAGATGGCAAAGTTTTATCTTTTCCCTGATTAACCAACCACAAGGAAACACCATGAACGCAAGACACAGCCTGATGTTGGGTCTTTTGGCATTACTGGGTTTGAGTGCCTGCGGCAGCGGCGGACACGATGTCGTCCTCAGCAGCAGCACCATGCCTTCGCACCTGCAACCCAACAACAATAAGCCGCAATCCAAGCCCAACGGCAACCAACCGTCAAACGGCAACAACAACCCGTTCAAGCCTTCACAAGGCAGCGGCGGAACAGGCACAGCCAATCCGTCCAACCCCTCAAACGGCAGCGGAACAGGCACAGCTAATCCATCTAACCCCTCAAACGGTGGCGGAACAGGCACAACCAATCCGTCTAACCCGTCAAATGGCAACGGAACAGGTACAGCCAATCCGTCTAACCCGTCAAATGGCAGCGGAGCAGACACAGCCAATCCGTCCACCCCCTCAAACGACAGCGGAACAGGCACAAGCACCCCATCTACCCCTTCTGCATTCCAAGTTACCCCGCCTGCCGCCGCGCAAAAAGCCGAAATTGACAAAGCCGTTGCCAATACCAACAAACTTCGCGCCGAAAAAGGCTTGCCCGCGCTGCAATACGACCCCAACCTGTCTGCCTACGCGCAAAAACGCGCCGAAGAAATCGTTAAGCTGTTTAAACACACCCGCCCAGACGGAGAATCGTGGAGCACTGGCGTAAAAGGCGGTTACAGCGGCGAAAACATCGCAGCAGGCAGTGCCACTGCCGACAAAACCGTATTAGACCAATGGCGCAACAGTTCGGGGCATTACGCCAATATGATTAACAGCAATTACACCCGCATCGGCATCGGTTTGGTGTATGTTCCCAACAGCGAGCACGGTTATTACTGGGTGCAGATTTTCGGCAGCGACAGCACCACCAGCGATTACCACTTTATCAGTCCTAACAATATGATGCGTTCCGCGTTGATGATTCCCGTCAAACGAGATGCCCTTGATGCACTTGCCACGCTGAAAATTGACGGACGCACACTGCCGCTGACGATTTCGGGCAACAGCGATTGGCACACCATCAAGGCACAAGGCTACACGGGCGAATTTGGCGGTAATACCGTGTTTAGCCGTTACGGTGTGGTGAAAGCCGAAAACGAAGGGCAATACCGCAGCTTCCATCAGGGTTTGCCGACTGCTTTGGCAGACATGCCCCAAGCAGGTGTCATCCGTTATCAGGGTCAGGGCATTGCCGCGCAGGGCGTGGAAAAACGCTATCTACAAGCGGATTTTACCGCTGATTTTGACCGCAAAACCTTAAACGGCAGCTTGAGCAACGCGCAACAGCGTTTCGGTATTGATGCCATTATTCGCGGCAATACTTTTGTTAGCCCGATTGGGGCGAAAGTTGCCACGCAAGGCGGATTTTTTGGTGTAAATGCAGCAGAAGTGGCGGGTACGTTTGACGACCGCCAAGGCACACAAGGCGCATTTGGTGCTACACGCCGTTAAGCCTGAATAATATTCACTGGATACCACCCACCGCCCCGCTTGGGGCGGTTTTGCTTATCCGTCTGCCTTGGGCTACAATCGCCGCTTTATGTCTTTCTGCCGCCGTATGCGCCTTACCCACATCAAACTTTCTGGTTTCAAATCGTTTGCCGAAACCACCACCATTCCCGTACCGGGGCAATTGGTGGCGGTGGTTGGTCCTAACGGTTGCGGAAAATCCAATGTGATGGATGCAGTGCGCTGGGTGTTGGGCGAAAGTTCCGCCAAACAGCTGCGCGGCGAAAGCATGCAGGACGTGATTTTTAACGGCGCAGCCACACGCCGCGCCGCTGCCCGCGCTTCGGTTGAGCTGGTGTTTGACAACAACAGCGGCACATTGGGCGGGGCGTGGGGGCAGTATGCCGAAATCAGCATCAAACGCCAATTGTCGCGGCAGGGCGAGTCGCATTATCTGATTAACGGGCAAACCGTGCGCCGCCGCGACATTACCGAGCTGTTTCTCGGCACGGGCGCGGGTGCGCGCGGTTATGCCGTAATAGAACAAGGCATGATTTCGCGGATTATTGAAGCCCGTCCCGAAGAATTGCGCGGCTATTTGGAAGAAGCCGCAGGCGTGTCCAAATACAAAGAACGCCGCCGCGAAACCGCCCAACGCTTGGCAGACACCCGCGCCCATTTGCAGCGTTTGGCGGATATGCGCCAAGAGCTGGACCGTCAAACCGACAAGCTGCGCGAACAAGCCGCCGCCGCCGAACAACATCAGACACTCAGCCGCGAACTGGCACAATTACAAGATTTGGCAGATTTTATTTTGTGGCAACACGCCCTACACGAAGCCGACCTTGCCCAAGCACGTCATCAAACCGCCCAAAGCGAATACGAACACAGCGAACAACAGTTGCACACGCTGGAAGACCAATACGCCGAATTACACGCCCAAGAACAACAACACCAGCAGCAACGCCACAGCCTCAACCGCGAACACGCCCTGTTGCGCGAGCAAAAAGCCCGTTTGGAAGAACAACTGCACGCCCAACGCCGCCACCGCGAACAACAACAGCAACAGCGCAGCCACGCCCAAGCCGCCTTGCAAGTGTTGGCGCAGGAAGCCGATGCCCTGCAACAGCAACTTGCCCACGCCCACGCCCATTTGCAAGAACACCAGCGCGACAGCCACGCACTCGCCCACACCCTTGAGCAGCAGCAACGCGCCGCCGAAGCCGCCCAAGCCCATTGCCAAAACCGCCGCGACCACGCCCGTCAATGCCAAAACACACAGCAGCATGCCCGTCATCAGGCAGAATTGACACAACAGCAAGTGCAATACGCCGAACACAACCTACACGAACGGCAAACCCGTTTGGCACGTTTGGCGCAACAGCATCAGCAAGACGACCACACCCTCGCCGCACAACAGGCACTCACTGAAGCCGACACCCGCCAACACCAACACGACACCCTCGCCGAAGCGGTATTACAGTTAGAAAACGAACAAGCACAGTTGCACCAGCACTGCCAATCTGCCGAACACGCCTACCGCGATGTGCACGCCCGCTGGCTACAGGCACAGGCAGAAGCACACGCCTTGGCGCAATGGCAGGACGAACAAACCGATTTTTGGCAACACCTGCCCGACTGCGGTTCGATTCTGTGGCAGCAGCTGGATGTGGACGAGACTTGGCGGCAAGCCGTGTATGTGCTGCTGGGTGCGCGTTTAAACGCCCGCGCCCCCGCCGAAGAACCCGTCCTAACGGATTTGCCCGCAGGCGAAGCGGTGTGGCTGCATCCGTCTCCTTCCCCTTTAGCTGCTTCTGTACGCGCCGCCGATGATGCCCTGTTAAACCGCATCCGTCTGCCCGACCACAGCCCCTTTACTCACGCCCTTGCACACTGGTTGGCAGATGTGCGTTGTGCCGACAATTGGCAACAGGCATGGGCGCGGCGGCACGAATTGGCAGACGGCGAAAGCTGGCTCACCCCCGCAGGTCAGCGCATCGACCGCATCGGCGTGTATCTAAACGGCACACCCAACCCGCACCACCAACGCGCTGCCGAACTGGACCGTTTGCAACAGCACAGCCAAGCCCTTGCCGATGAATGCCAGCTTGCCGAACAACACTGGCAGCAGCAACGCGCCCGCGCCCAATCGCATCAGCAGCATTTAGCCGAACAGCAACAAGCCTTGCGCCAAGCCGCTGCCGAACTTGTCCGCGCCCAACAGCACGCCGCACAATGGCAGGCACGTTGCGAACAGCAAGCGCAACAACTCGCCCGTTTACAGTCAGAACAAGAACAGGCGCAGCAAGAATACCAAGACGCAGAAAACCGTCTTTCCCAAGTCCGCGCCCAACTCGCCCAACACCAAAGCGCAGCCGCCACCGCCGAACAACAGGCACGCGCCGCCGAAAACGAATTAGCCACAGCCGAACAAGCCGCGCAACACGCCCGTCAAACCGCCGAACACAGCGCAAATGCCCACCGCCGCGCCCAAGAACAAGAAACGTATTGGCAAAGTCTGCACCAACAGCACAGCCAAGCCCTTGCCGACAACCGCCGTCAGCAAGCGCATCAACAAGCCTTATTAGACGAAAGCCAAGCCCAACAAGGACATTGGCCCGATTACGAAGAACAATTGCTGCGTTTGGACAGCTTGGACGAAATGGCAGCCCAAGCCGAAGAACAACAAGCAGAATTGGCACAACAATTACAGCAGTTGCAACAACAGCTTCACCACACCGACCAACAACGCCGTCACCTGCAAGCGCAGCTTCCCCACCGCCAAAACGCCGTTCAAGATGCCCTGCTGCTGCAACAACAGTCGCTGCTTTCCGCCAAACAGCATTACAACGAATTGGTAGAACGCCACGGCAGCGAACCCGACAATCCCGAACACACTTGGGCGCACCTGAAAACCGCCGCTGCCGATGCCCCCGCCCCCAGCCTGCTCAAACAACGCGCCGCCGCCGTGCGCCGCCGTATAGAAGCCTTGGGCGCAGTCAATCTTGCCGCTTTGCAGGAATTGGCACAGGCGCAAGAACGCAGCGATTATTACCGCAATCAAAACGACGACTTACAACAAGCCGCCGAACTGCTGGAACAAGCCATCGCCCAAATTGACCGCGAAACCGAAAGCCGTTTCCGCGATACATTTGAACAAGCCAACCGCCACATGGCGCATTATTTCCCTACCCTGTTTGGCGGCGGCGAAGCCGCGCTGGTGCTGGCTCAAGACGGCGGTGTTGGCATCCACGCCCGCCCCCCCGGTAAAAAAAACAGCACCATCCAACTGCTTTCAGGCGGCGAAAAAGCCCTTACCGCCATGAGTTTGGTGTTTGCCCTGTTCAGCCTAAATCCCGCGCCTTTCTGCCTGCTGGATGAAGTAGATGCCCCTTTAGACGATGCCAATACAGGGCGTTTTTGCCGTTTGGTAAAACAAATGTCGGCAAACACCCAGTTTTTATACATCTCGCACAACCGCCTGACCATGGAAATGGCAGAACAGCTTATCGGCATTACCATGCAGGAAAAAGGCGTGTCGCGCATGGTGGCGGTGGACATCCGCCAAGCCGCCGAGTTTGCCCGCACCAACGACAATACACCTTAACTACAATTCAATACATCATTGACGCAAAAAAACTTTTTTTCTAAAATAGCGTTTATGAAATCCGCCCTATTCTCACACACACGCACTTTAGCTGTATGTTTGGGCTACGCTGCCGTTCTCGCCCACGCCCAAACCGTTTGGAAAGTAAAAGGCACAAGCATCTATTCCGATACGCCCCCGCAACTGCGTTTGCACAATGTGCAAACCTTTAACCCGCGCAACGGTAAATTGTCTGAACCCGTTTACGCCAAACCGCAACTGCCCGTCAAAACACCAGCCCAAACCGAAGAAAACAACGCCTATCTTGACGATGCCGCTGCTGCATCGGCTGTGGTGTCGGTTTCGCCCACACCCGCTCCAAACAACACCGAAGCAGCAGAACCCGTTTCCCCACAAGAACAAAACCGCCGCAATTTGTGCCAAGCCGCACAAGATGCTTTAGCGCGTGCCGCCGCCGCAGGCAACAGCAACTTAAACATTCAAGAAGCCGACGTGGTGCGCCACTGTATTGCTGCATAAATTCCTCAATATCAACTGCCATAAGGAAAAAATCATGATGCTTCCCTCAAAACTGCGTTCTGCCGCATTATTGGCGGCTGCCCTTGCTTCTACCGCCGCAGCGGCTGCACCCGTACCGTTTTTTCCCGGTTTGGGGCGGTCGGGCGGGGCAACCAGCCACGGCGACACCCTGTCTTCCGACACCAGCTACCGTGCAGGTCCTGCCCGCCCATCGGGTAAACTGCAACTGATTTCCCTTTCTGCTGCCTGCCCCAATTTAATGGTGCTCTCAGACGGCAAAGTCGCCGCCATGTGTGTGGACTACCTGACCCGTCGTCCCAAGCTCACCGTATTTGATTCACAAGGCAAACAACTTGCCCAAATCATGCTCAGTTCTGCCAGCCTGCTTGGCAGCGTGTATGCTTATGCAGACGAACGCGACCGCATTGTTTTTGTGGATGACCAACACATGCTGCATTTTGTCCAATTAAGCCAAACGGGCGGACGCTGGCAATTAAACCGCGTGCGTGGCATGGCCGTTCCGCTCGCGCCCACCGTACTCGGACACTGCGGCAAACGCAAAGGCTGCGACAGCGTGGTTGCCATCAACCCTGGTAGCAGCAGCAACGACATCTGGTTTGCCACCCAACACGGCGTTGTCGGCATTGCCGACCGCGTCAGCCGCCGTGTCAGCCACGTTAAGCTAGGCAACGGAGAAAGCATTGCCAATTCCTTTTCCACCGCCTCTGCCAACCGCGCCGCCGTTGCCACCAACCGCGCTTTGTACCTGATTGCCAAAGAAAATGGCAATCCCGTTATCAAATGGCGGCAAGCCTACGACCGCGGCATTGCCCGCAAACCGGGACAATTAAGCTGGGGCACAGGCGCAACCCCCACCTTTTTCGGTACGAACGCCAATAACGATGAATTTGTTACCATTACCGACAACGCCCAACGCATGAATTTGCTGGTGTACCGCAGCGAAAACGGCACACAAGTGTGCAAAGTGCCCCTGTTTGGCAACAACAATTCCGGTACGGAAGATTCCTCTATCGCCTTCGGACGTTCCATCGTGGTTAATTCCACCTACGGCTATCCTTATCCCAAATATCCCGATGGCGCAGGACGTTCCATTCCCGACAAAGCCCCGTTTGTGGGCGGTATGACCCGTGTGGATGTCAAACCCGATGGTTCGGGCTGTCAAACCAAATGGACCAACACCATCCGTTCTGCCGCCCTACCCAAACTGTCTACCGCCGACAATCTCATTTACACTGTTGAGCGCAGTGGTCCTAGCAAGAAAGCAGGCGCAGTTGACAGCTACCAATTTGTTACCATTGACTGGAACAGCGGACAAAAACGCGCGTCCGTCCACTTCAGCTTTGGGCTGCTGTCTGACCCGCTTCAAACCGCAGGTAATTTCGGCTTTGACCGCAGCTATTGGCAAGGCACCATGAACGGCATTATCCGCGTTAAACCCTAATTTCCCCTTGCCAACTGAAAACGCCGCTTAAACCCATTAAGCGGCGTTTGTTTATTTTTCCCACCAAACTGTCTACAAAAGCAAACACCTTTCCCCTTGCGCCTGCAACAGCATAGCCCGCTGTTCGCAAACATGATATGATTCGCGCCTTTGACACACCACCTTTCACTTTATCTTTTAAAATCATAAGGAAAGAAAAAATGACTACCTTAACCGAACAGGATATTCAAAATTGGGACGGTCCTGAAGACGACTACATGAACGATGACCAGCTTGCCTTTTTCCGCAAGCTGCTTACCCAAATGCAGGACGAACTGATTGACCGCGCCGCCGAAACCACCAGCAGCATGCAGGACCACGAATCCGCCCCCGACCCCGCCGACCGCGCCTCGCAGGAAGAAGAATACGCCCTCGAACTGCGTACCCGTGACCGCGAACGCAAACTGCTGTCCAAAATCCAAGCCTCGCTGCGCGATATTGACGAAGGCGAATACGGTTTTTGCAAAGACACGGGCGAACCCATCGGACTCAAACGCCTATTGGCACGCCCCACCGCCACCCTGTCGGTAGAAGCCCAAGAACGCCGCGAACGCCTGAAAAAACAATTTGCCGACTGATTTCCATGTCCGTCAATCATTACGAAAACTTCCCTGTCGGCTCGCTGGTGTTGCCGCCGCGTTTGCGCCGTCCCGTTCACGCGATTTACGCCTTTGCCCGCCACGCCGACGATTTGGCGGACGAAGGCGATGCCGCACCCGAACAGCGTTTACACGCCCTACAAGGCTTGCAGCAAGAACTGGAGCGCATCGGCAGCGGACACGCCCCGCACAGCGAACTGATGCAGCGTTTGCAACAGCAAGCCATTGAACCCTTTGCCCTGCCGCTGCAACCGTTTTACGACCTGCTCAGTGCCTTCAGTCAAGATGTCGTCAAAACCCGTTATCAGGATTTTGGCGAACTGGTGGATTACGCCCGCCGTTCCGCCAACCCCGTGGGCAGGCTGATGCTGCACCTGTACGGGCAAACCGACCCCGTCAGCATTGCCCGCAGCGACGGCATTTGTACCGCCTTGCAACTGATTAACTTCTGGCAAGACGTGGCGCACGATTGGCAGAAAGGGCGCGTTTACCTGCCACAAAACGACTTGCAGCGTTTCCGTGTCAGCGAAGAACACATCGCCCAAGCCCGCGCCGATGCCGCTTTCCAACAACTAATGGCTTATCAGTGCCAACGCGCCTTTAATATGCTGAAAGCAGGTTCGCCGCTGGGACGCACACTCAAAGGGCGCATCGGTTACGAACTGCGTTTAATCGTATTGGGCGGACAAACCGTGTTACAAAAACTGGACAAAGTGCAATACGACGTATTCCGCCGCCGTCCCACTTTAGGCAAACGCGATTGGCTGCGCTTGGCGTGGCAGGCGTTGCGTTGATTGTGCAACACTTTCCCTATTCAACCAATCAATTTAAATCAATCATATAAATTTATGCTATAATCTTGTTCCGAATACCCAACTTTGAGGAACAGATAATGGCAAAACCCAAAATCAAACCCAAAGCCGTCCATTTGGGCACATTCAATTCCGATGCCAACTTCCGCCAGCACGGGCAAACCCCGCAGGCAGATACCCGCATTGATAAATTTACCTTTTTTGGCGTGCTGATTATCCTGCTGGGCGTTACCCTGCCTTTGGTGATGTTTCCGCAGCAAGGCGCAGATTGGGTGGCTTTGGCAAAAACCTTTGTAACCGACAACTTCGGCGCGGCTTATCTGGCATTTGGTGTGTTGTCGGTTTTGTTTGTGATTTACATTTCCATGTCCGACATCGGCAACATCAAGCTGGGCAAACCCGAAGACGAAGTGGAATTTCAAACAGGCTCGTGGGCGGCGATGATGTTTTGCGGTGGCATTGGCGCGAGTATTCTGTATTGGGGGATTGTAGAATGGATGTATTATTATCAATCGCCGCCTTTCGGCATTGCCCCCAAATCGCCTGATGCCGTGCGTTGGGCGAGTACCTACGGCATGTTCCACTGGGGACCTGTGGCGTGGGCGATTTACCTTGTTCCCGCTTCGGCAATTGCCTATTTTGCCCATGTGCGTAATTCGCCCGTGTTAAAAGTCAGTCAAACCCTGATGCCGCTGCTGGGCGAAAAACTCGCCAAAAGCCGCTGGGGCAAGCTGATTGATATTTTTTTCGTATTCGGCATGATAGGCGGCGGCGCAACCACTTTGGGCTTGGCTTCGCCGATGATAGGCGAAGGGCTGTATGCCTTGTTCGGCATTCCCAACCATTTGTGGACACAGCTTGCCGTTTTGTTGATTACCACCATGATTTTTGCCTACAGTGCTTATCAAGGTTTGCGCGGCGGCATTCAGTTTTTATCCAACATCAATTTTTACCTGTCCATGCTGTTTTTGTTGTTTGTGCTGCTGGCAGGTCCTACCGTGTTTATTTTAAATGTGGGCTTGGAAAGCATGGGACGCGCCGTTTCCCACATGGTTACCATGATGACGTGGCTGGAATCATTCGGACATTTTGAATCGCACGGTTTCCGCCACACCAATTTCCCCCGCGATTGGACGGTGTTTTACTGGGCGTGGTGGCTGGTGTTTGCGCCGACCATCGGTTTGTTTATCGCCAAAATTTCCAAAGGGCGCACCATGCGGCAGATGGTGGTGGGTTCCATGTTTTTCGGCTCGCTTGGCTGTGCGGTGTTTTTTATCGTACTGGGTAACTATGGTTTGTGGCTGCAATTGTCGGGCAGTTTGGACGTGGTGTCGGTACTGAACGACAAAGGCGCAACGGCGGCGATTTTTACCGTATTGGGTACATTACCTATGCCTAAACTGGTAATGGCGGTGTTTGTGCTGTTGTCGGTGATTTTTACCGCCACCACTTTTGACAGCATTTCCTATATTCTTGCTTCGGTGGTTCAACGCGAAGTAGATGACGAACCACACCGTTGGAACCGTTTGTTTTGGGCGTTTGCGCTGTGCTTTATGCCTGCGGTGCTGATGTTTTTGGGCGGATTATCTACTTTGCAAACCGCGTCTATTTTTGCGGGTGCGCCTTTGCTGATTATTATGTCGATGATGATGTTGTCGCTGATTAAAGCGGCAAAATACGATTTGCATTATCAGCCTGATTATTCGCTGAAAACCATTTATATTGAAGAATTGCCCGACAATTCCCCTTGGGAACACGGCGAAACTTCAGAAGCCCCCGAAGGCTCGGTATTGGCACAACAGGCAGAATATGAAGCCCTGCGCCAGCAATCCCAAACGGAAAATACCGACAGCCAAGAAGCAGGAAAAGAGCGTTAAATTGATATAATCCCAAGCCAAGCCGTCCGCCACCACGCTGCGGACGGTTTTTTTAAAGTTTTACGGATAGAAAATCATGTCGCTTTCCCATATCCAAACCCTGTCGGCGCAGACCGTGTTAGCCGTTGCCCAAGGGCGCAATCTGGCAGACGAATTGGCACTGCTGCTTGCTGAACACCCCGAACTTTCCCCGCAAGACAAAGGCATGTTGCAAGATATTGCCTACGGCGTACAGCGTTACGGTTTTGCTTTAGATGCGCTGCTGGCGCAAATGCTCGCCAAACCGCCGCAAAACGCGCAATTGATTGCCTTGTTAAAAGTGGCGTTGTATCAGCTTTGGCATACCCGCAACGCGCCGCACGCCGTGGTCAATGAAGCGGTGCGCCATATTGGTGGCATTGCCCGCGGGCGTTACCGCGCCCTTGCCAATGCGCTGCTGCGCCGTTTTCAACGCGAAATGCCCGAACTGACCACTGCTTGCCAACGCCGCGACAGCAGCCGTTACAACTTGCCTGCGTGGTGGTTGGACGTATTGCGCCGCGACCACCCGCAGCAGTGGCGCGACATCGCTGCCGACTGTATGCGCCATCCGCCGCTGACTTTGCGGGTAAACCTGCGCCGTTACCGCATGGAAGACTATTTGGCGGAACTGGCGCAGCACGGCATCACGGCAGAAGCTTTGGACGACACGGCAGTCATGTTGGCACAAGCCATGCCCGTGCAACAGATTCCGCATTTTATGCAAGGGGCGGTGTCGGTGCAGGATTGGGGGGCGCAACGTGCGGCAGTGTTGCTCAATCCGCAGGCAGGCGAAAAGGTGTTGGACGCTTGTGCTGCCCCTGGGGGAAAAAGCGGGCATATTTTGGAACGTGCCGATTGTGATTTAACCGCGCTGGACATTGACCCCAAGCGTTTGCAGCGCGTGGCAGACAATTTGGCACGTTTGGGTGTGTCGGCGCGTTTGCATTGCGCCCCCGCGCAGCAGTTGGCACAGTGGCACGACGGCACTTTATTTGATGCAGTGCTGGCAGATGTGCCGTGTACCGCTTCGGGTACGCTCAAACGCAATCCCGATATCCGCCACCTGCGCCGCCGCCAAGATGCCGCCCGCACCGCCGCCCAACAAATCCCATTGCTGGACGCATTGTGGCGCACCGTGCGCCCACAGGGACGGATGCTGTTGGCAACCTGTTCGCTGTTTCGCGAAGAAAACCAAGACCAATGCCGTCAGTTTCTCGCCCGCCACCCCGATGCCATGCTGCATCACGAAGAACAGCTTCTGCCCGATGCCCGTCAAGACGGTTTTTACTATGCCCTGTTGTATAAAAGTGTTGTATAAAGCCGACTAATCCGCCGCCGCCGCACCGCAAACCGTGCATCGGCGGCGGAATTGGTTTAATCTTGCCAACCGTATGATTTAAGAAACGGTATTAACTGTTTTTGGGCATACGCTTCATAAAAATGCCCCGCGCACGCACGCGGCGCAACCCACCTCGATTCAGCCGCACCACGCCATTTTTGCCGCGTGCCGCCGCCACGGTTTTACGCCCGTACCACACAAACAACACACATAAACCAACATGACAAACACCAGCCCCCAAATGTATCGCCTGCGCCACACTTGGGCGCGGCGCGTCCGCGCCCTCAAGCTGCTGCTGGCGCTGCCTGTTCTCTATTTGGCTTTCGCCACCGCCGTTCAAGCGCAAAGCGAAAGCATTATTCCCCTGCGCCACGACGGGCAAATCCTGCAAGACGGACGCCTGTCGATACACACGCGCTTTCAAACCAACCTACCGCCCAATCTGCAAAACGCCTTAAAAGAAGGCGTACCTTTGGATTTTGATTTGCACTACCGTTTGGAAAAACCGCGTTTAACCTCTTACCGCTACCGTTTGGCAAACTGGATAGGCGGCAGCGACCAAACCACCGTTAGCTACCGCTTATCGTTTCACCCGCTCACCAACCGCTACCGTGTCAGCGTGGGGACGTTTTCCCACGAATACGAAACGCTGGAAGCTGCGCTCAAAAGCGTGGGCGCGATTGCCAACTGGCAAGTGCTTGACCCTGGTGCGCTGTCCGATACCGACACCAAACACATACGGGTCAAAATCAGGCTGCATTTAAGCACTGCCCAACTGCCCAAGCCCTTCCAGATTAACGCCATACACGCAGGCAATTGGCAGCTGGATTCGGGCTGGAAACGGCTGGACATCCGCCGCTAACCCACATTTCTTTTCCGCCGACAGATACAAATCCCCCCGCGCTTGCCGTAAAATAGCGCCTGCGCAAGCGAAAAGCCCTTTCTGTCGGCTCACCTTTCAAATCAGTTTCTTTATAAAGTACGGCATTATGCAGCGTTTTTTTATTTTTTCGGGCATTGCGGCATTTCTCGCCCTATATACGCTCACGCTTTCCACCAACCAAAACAGCAGCCTGTCCATGTCTTTTTGGGCGTTGTTTGTATTTTGCGCCCTGCTCGCCCTTACCATGTTCGGCATCATCACGCACTACATCATTCGGATTGTGCGCGAAAAACACCGCCGCGTTTTCGGCTCGCAAATCGCCCGCAAACTGTCCGCCATGTTTGCCACCGTTGCCCTGATTCCGTCTTTGTGCATCATGATGGTGTCTTTGCAAATGATTACCCACAACATCGATTCGTGGTTTAACGAAAACACTCAAGAAGCATTAGACCGCGGTTTACAGTTAAGTCAATCTGCCCTCAATCAAAGCGTGGCACAAATCGCCAACGAAGCCAACCGCATCCGCACCGACATCACCACCCTATATCAACAACAGCAAGACATCGCCCCTGCCCTGCTGACCGCCCACGCCAAACAGTTTGACCAACTGGTCGTATGGAATTTAAGCAGCCGCCGCATCGTCAAACAACGCAATCCCCACCAACTGCACACCCCCGAATTGGACCAAACCACCATTGCTTATCTCTTAAAAGACGGCGTGGTGCGCCGTCCCGAACACCTGAACAACCATCTGTACGCCCGTGGCTGGCTGCTGCTGCCCCATTACAACGGCGAAGCCCACGCCCTGTTTTTCCGCCAAGCCGTTCCCGCAGACATCGCCCGCAACACCCAACTGATTGAAGACGCCCGCAGCCAATATAAAGAAGTGGTACACGCACAAAAAGGACTGCGAACCTTTTTTGTGATTACGCTGGTGATTGCCGCGCTGATGTCCATTTTGCTGGCACTGGCAGGCTCACTCTATTTTGCCCAACGCTTTGTCGAACCCATTTTGCAACTGGCAAACGGCGCGCGCCACGTTGCCCAAGGCGAGTTCAACCAACGCCTGACCATTATCCGCAACGATGAATTTGGACGTTTGAGCAATCTGTTTAACCACATGACCGAACAGCTTGCCATCGCCAAACAAGCCGACACCCAGCACCGCAACGAATTAGAAGCCTCGCACCAATTTCTTGAGCGCGTACTCGACAGCTTAAGCGCAGGCGTGATTACCCTTGATGCCGAAGGCAGACTCAACACCTACAACCGCAGCGCCGAAGCCATTGTCGATTTGCCTTTGAGCGATTTGGTCGGTCAGCACCGCCGCGATTGGAAACACCGTTCCGCCCAACACAATGTGTTGGCAGACACACTGCGTACCCTGCTTGCCACCGCCAAAAGCGGCGAAGCTGCCGAAATTTCCTATTCGGGCGCAGACGAAACACGCATTTTATTGGGTAAAGCCATCAGCCTGCCCCCCGAAAACGGCAGCGGCACCGTTCTCGTTTTTGACAATATTACAACACTTGTTTTGGCACAAAAAGAAGCCGCTTGGGGCGAAGTTGCCAAGCGTTTGGCGCACGAAATCCGCAATCCGCTCACCCCGATTCAGCTTTCCGCCGAGCGTTTGGCGCACAAATTGCGCGACAAATTGGATAACAAAGACGAACAAATCTTAACAAAATCAACCGATACCATTATCAAGCAGGTTGCCGCGCTCAAAGAGATGGTAGAAGCCTTCCGCAACTACGCCCGCGCCCCCTCGCTGAAAATGCACACCATCAACCTCAACCAGCTCGTGTCTGAAGTGCTGGTACTCTATGAAAGTAATCCTTGCACCTTTGATGCCGAATTGAGTACCATACCCTTGTTGTTAAAAGCAGACACTACCGCCATGCGTCAGGTTTTGCACAACCTGCTGAAAAACGCCGCCGAAGCTGCCGAAGCCGACCCGCACCCGCAGGTCAGCATCCGCACCTATACCGATGAAACAGGCAACGCCTGCCTGACCATCGCCAACAACGGCAAAAGTTTCAGCAAAGCCATGTTGCAAAACGCCTTCGAGCCTTATACCACCGACAAAGCCTCAGGCACAGGTTTGGGCTTGTCGGTTGTGAAAAAAATCGTGGACGACCACAAAGGCAAAATCAGCCTGTCCAACCAAGACGGCGGCGGCGCGTGCGTATACCTCAAATTCACTACGGAAACCCCCTAATCATGCGAAGTACCGACATTCTTATCGTGGACGATGAAATCGGCATTCGGGAAGTGCTTCAGGAAACGCTGGAAGACGAAGGCTATTCGGTGGCGTTGGCAGAAAACGCCGAACAAGCCCGACAATTACGCAATCAAACCCGTCCTGCCATGGTGCTGTTGGACATCTGGATGCCCGACAGCGACGGCATTACCCTGCTCAAAGAATGGGCAAGCAACGGTCAATTAACCATGCCCGTGGTGATGATGAGCGGGCACGGCAGCATTGATACCGCCGTAGAAGCCACCAAAATCGGCGCATTAGACTTTTTGGAAAAACCCATTCCGCTGCAAAAGCTGTTCAGCGCGGTAGAACGCGCCCTCAAAACAGGCGAAACCCAATCGGCAGCGGGCGCATCGCTGGAACGTTTGGGCAACAGCAACGTCATCAAAGAATTGGGCAAACAGCTGGAACGCGCCTCCGCCCACAACAGCCCCATTCTGCTGTTGGGCGAATCGGGTTCGCCGTTTGAAGCAGTGGCACGTTTTTTCCACAAAAACCACACCCCGTGGATTGAACCCGTCCGCCCCGACCACATCACCGATTCGCCTTTGGAACTGCTGCAAAAATCCGCCAACGGCGTGCTGTATTTGGGCGATATTGCCCAATACAACAAAAGCGTACAGCAAAGCATCGCCTTTTTGCTGACCAAGGCAGAACGTTATCATGCCCGCGTGGTGTGTACTTGCAGCCAGCCCTTATCGGAATTGGTCAGCAGTCCCACGCAGGACAACCGTTTGCTTAACGTTTTGTCTTCGCTGGTGATTAGCCTGCCGCCGCTGCGCCAGCAGTTAGACGACATTCCGTTTTTAGTCAATCAGATTACCAACGAACTGGCGCAGGCGCAAAAATCCGCGCCCGTGCGTTTCAGTGCCGATGCGGTGGGGCGTTTGTGCCAATACGATTGGCCCGGCAATTTGGAACAGCTTAAAAACGTGGTCAAAAACCTTGCTTTAAACAGCGAAGGCAACGAAGTGGGACAACAGGCAGTACACAAAATGCTGGGGCAGTTTATGCAGCAAAACGACGGCGAAATGGTGAACGGCTTTGATTTCAACCTGCCGCTGCGCGAATTGCGTGAAGAATTGGAACGGCGTTATTTTGAATACCATATCCGCCGCGAAAACCAAAACATGAGCCGCGTGGCGCAGAAAGTGGGATTGGAACGCACCCATTTATACCGTAAACTCAAGCAGTTGGGCATTAGCGTAACGCGCCGCAGCGCCGCTGCCCGCCACGGCGAACACAGCGAATAAAAAACAGCCGCAGGATAACGCCCTGCGGCTGTTTGATTAAACCTTAATTTTTAATGATTTAAATTATTTTTTTACGGGAATACGGCAGAAAGTTTGGGTTTTGTTGCCGTAAGGGTCGCTAAACGCAAATACGGCTTCGCCTGCTTTTTGATGCCATTCGGTCGGTTTGCCGTACAAGCCTTGTGCAGCGGTGTACAGTTCGCCGGAAGCGGCGCGGGTTTGCGACAATACGGCGCGGGCTTTATTATCGGTATTCAGGCTCAAAGCAATACGGTCGTTGCCGATGTATTGAATGGTCACACCCATACCGTTGCGGCAGCTGTAATGCTCGTTAGGCATATTTACCGGTGTGGGCTGGAAATTGCCTTGCTGTTTGTTCACATTGTGATGATGGGCTTGGTTCATGCCGTTGTCTTGCTTGGCATTGGATTGGCAGGCAGCCAAAGCACATACGGCAGCGGCAGCAGCGGCAAAAAGTTTGATGTTCATAACAAATCCCTTCAAGTAAAAAGGTTAAACACACATGGCAACTCAAGCCGTTGCCCTGTAAAACGCCATATTAACCACGAAATGCGCCGCTGTAATCTGCTTTAACTTGAATTTACGCGCATTATCAATAAAATCAATTTTTATCAAAAAGATACATCAAAATCTTAAAGCATGTTAAGCGACTGCCTGTCGCACAGCAGGCAGCGAAAGTTTATAATACGGCGTTTTTTCAATTTTTACCCTTTGCCATGATGACCAAGCTTCACATTATCGACCACCCCCTGGTTCACCACAAACTGACCCTGATGCGCGAAGCCGATTGCAGCACGGGAAAATTCCGCATTTTAACCAAAGAATTATCGCGTCTGATGGCATACGAGGCCACACGCGATTTTGAAACCGAAACCCACACCATTAACGGCTGGTGCGGTGAAATTGAAGGCAGGCGCATCAAAGGCAAAACCTTAACTGTAGTGCCGATTTTACGCGCGGGCTTGGGTATGCTGGATGGCGTGCTGGATTTGATTCCCACCGCCAAAATCAGCGTAGTGGGTTTGCAGCGCGATGAAGAAACTCTGCAACCCGTTTCCTATTTTGAAAAGCTGGTGGACAAAATGGACGAACGCCCCGCGCTGATTCTCGACCCAATGCTGGCAACAGGCGGTTCGATGGTGGCAACCATTGATTTGTTGAAAGCCA
Organism: Conchiformibius steedae; assembly: GCF_014054725.1. Taxonomy (NCBI): domain Bacteria; kingdom Pseudomonadati; phylum Pseudomonadota; class Betaproteobacteria; order Neisseriales; family Neisseriaceae; genus Conchiformibius; species Conchiformibius steedae. The sequence goes on from NZ_CP059563.1 coordinate 1,919,491, forward strand.
AAGGCTGTTGCCATATCAAAGCCCTGGTACTGGTGGCTGCGCCCGAAGGCGTAAAAACCGTACACGATGCCCACCCCGATGTACCGATTTACACCGCTGCGCTGGACAGCCATTTAAATGAAAACGGCTATATTATTCCAGGATTGGGCGATGCGGGGGATAAAATCTTTGGTACGAAACACGGCTAAACCGTTTATTTAATTACACAGGAAAAAACATGAGTACTTTTGCCGAAAACCTTGCCGCCATGCCCGATATCGCCCATTTGCGCGGTTTGGACGTATGCGATGCCGACAACACCGTTGTGCACCATATTCCCGCCGTAGAAGGCAAGCTGGGCAGCCTGAAACTGTATCACGCGCTGGCGCAGCGTTTTAACAATGTATTAAACGCCGAAGCCGCCGAGCAGGGTTTAATCTGGTTTGCCGAACACCTTGCCGATGCACAGGCACACGCAGGCAAACATCCCAATATTGATTTGCTGCTGCGCGTGCGCGATGAAGGTTTGGTTTTGCAACTGAAACCGCTGGCAGCGTAAAAAATGACTGTTTGAATCCCACCATACCACTCCCTAGCCCTCCCCCGTAAAACAGGGGAGGGAGCGGTGTTTCAGCACGAAAAAATTTATCGTGTACTGTAAGACATTACCCAATCCCGAAAGTTTCCCCCATGAATCTGCTGTTTATCGCCGACCCCCTGCACACATTCAAAACCTATAAAGACACCACCTATGCCATGATGCGCGAAGCCGCACGGCGCGGACATCGGCTGTTTCATACATTAAGCAGCGATTTATCCGTGCGCGGCGGACGCGTGTTTGCCCAAGCTGCTGCTTTTGAGTTCCAAAATGGCGAAACATGGTTTCAGGCAGCCGCGCCCGAAAGCGCCGATTTAGGCAGTTTTGACGCCGTGATTATGCGTACCGACCCGCCGTTTGACCTGCAATACCTGTACGCCACCCAATTACTCAGTTTGGCGGAACAGCACGGCGCTAAAGTGTTTAACAGCGGGCAGGCGATGCGCGACTTTAACGAAAAACTGGCGATTTTAAATTTCCCCCAATTTACCGCGCCCACTTTGGTTTCCACCCAATCATCTGAAATTAAACAATTTTTACAGGAACATGGCGACATTATCGTCAAACCTTTGGACGGCATGGGCGGCATGGGCATTTTCCGTTTGCGCGAAGGCGACCCCAACACAGGCAGCATTTTGGAAACGCTAATGCAGTTGGACAGCCGTACCATTATGGCGCAACGCTACCTGCCCGCCATTGTGCACGGCGACAAACGCATCTTGATTATTAACGGTAAAGTCATTCCCTACGCCCTTGCCCGCATTCCTCAAAACGGCGAAACACGCGGCAATCTGGCGGCAGGCGGGCGCGGCGTGGCGCAAGAATTGTCCGAGCGCGACCACGAAATCGCCGAAAGCCTTGCCCCCGAACTGCTGCGGCGCGGCATTTTGCTGGCGGGTTTGGACGTGATTGGCGACTGCCTGACCGAAGTCAATGTTACCAGCCCCACAGGTTTCCAAGAGATTATGAAACAAAAAGATTTTGACGTGGCAGCGGTATTTGTTGATGCACTTGAACAACGGGGCAAGGCAGCGTAATATGCAACAATATCTTGATTTAATGCGCCATATTTTAGATAACGGCACCGACAAATCCGACCGCACAGGCACAGGCACACGCTCTGTTTTCGGCTATCAGATGCGCTTTGATTTGGCGCAAGGCTTTCCCCTGCTCACCACCAAAAAACTGCATTTGCGTTCCATTATTCACGAATTGTTGTGGTTTTTGCGCGGCGACACCAATATCCGTTATCTGAAAGAAAACCAAGTATCCATTTGGGACGAATGGGCAGACGAAAACGGCGAACTGGGTCCCGTGTACGGCTATCAATGGCGTTCTTGGCCTGCGCCCGATGGCAGCAGCATTGACCAAATCAGCCATGTTGTCCAACAAATTAAACACAATCCCGATTCGCGCCGCCTGATGGTATCGGCGTGGAATCCTGCTTTGGTAGATGAAATGGCGTTACCGCCCTGTCATGCCATGTTTCAGTTTTATGTGGCAAACGGGCGTTTGTCGTGCCAGCTTTACCAGCGCAGCGGCGATGTATTTTTGGGCGTACCGTTTAATATTGCCAGCTACGCGCTGCTGACGATGATGGTGGCGCAAGTGTGCGGGCTGCAGGCAGGCGAGTTTGTGCATACTTTGGGCGACGCGCATTTGTACCGCAATCATTTTGAACAGGCGCAATTACAGCTTAGCCGCGAACCGCGCCAACTGCCCGTGATGAAAATCAATCCACAAATTGATGATTTGTTTGCTTTTCAGTTTGACGATTTTGAATTGCAGGATTACGACCCCCATCCGCATATTAAAGCAGCGGTTTCCGTCTAAAAAAATCCCTATGCCATGATTAGCATAGGGATTTTTTAATCCATCAAACCAATTTATTTCGCTGCAGAAGCGGCTACAGATGCCGCTACTGAAGCCGCAGACGCTTCGGCCACTGCCGCAGCCGCGCCCTGTTCGCCCCAAGCAGCAGGGTATTTATAACCTGCAAACTTGGTTTTGGCATAGGTTTTAAATTCGTCGCTGTTATACGCTGCTTCCACATCTTTTACCCATTTGCTGTCTTTGTCGGCGGTACGCACGGCAGACCAGTTCACATAGGCAAAGCTCGGCTCTTGGAACAGTGCTTCGGTCAATTTCATGCCTGAAGACATGGCGTAATTGCCGTTTACCACCGCAAAATCCACGTCTTGACGGCTGCGCGGCAGGTTGGCGGCTTCCATTTCCACCAGCTTGATGTTTTTGCTGTTTTCAGCAATATCGGCTTTAGAGGCTTTCAGCGGGTCAATATTGTCTTTCAGCTTAATCCAGCCCAATTCGTCCATCATCACCAAAGCACGGGCAAAGTTAGACGGGTCGTTCGGCACGGCTACGGTGCTGCCGTCTTTTACCTCTTCCAATTTGGCGATTTTACCTGCGTAAATGCCCAAAGGCGCAGTGGGAATTTGGAAGACTTCCACCAAATCCAATTTGTGTTCTTCTTTAAAACCGTCCAAATAGGGTTTGTGCTGGAACACATTGATGTCAATCGCGCTTTCCGCCAAGGCTTTATTGGGGGTAACGTAATCGGGGAATTCGGTTAAGGTAACTTTATAGCCTTGTTTTTCCAAAGCAGGTTGGATTTGCTCTTTTACCATATCGGCAAAATCACCGGGGGTCGTGCCGATGCGGATTTCGCTTTTTTCTACGGCTACGGCAGACGCTGCGCCCGTGCCTGAAGCGGCAGGGGTTTGTGCCTGCTGTTGTTGTTGTCCGCAAGCAGACAGTGCCAAGGCAATCACGCCTGCCAAAGAAAGTTTGAATGCTGTGTTCATAACAGATGCTCCTGAATCAATAGGAAATTAACGTTTGTCTAATTTGGCGGACAGGAAATTGCCCGCCGCTTGAATCGCTACCACCAGCGCGGTCAGCAACACCACCACCGCTGCCATCACATCAGGCATATAGCGTTGGTGTCCGTAACGGATACCCAAATCGCCAATACCGCCGCCGCCAATCAAACCCGCCGCCGCACTTTCGCCCAAAATGGCAATCATCAAAATGGTGATGCTCAATACCAAGCCTGCACGGGCTTCATTTAGCAACACTTTGAAAATAATGGTAACAGGCGATGCGCCCATGGCTTGTGCGGCTTCAATCACGCCTTTGGGAACGTCGTTTAGGTTTTGTTCCACCAAGCGGGCGAAATAAAAGCTCGCGGCAATGCTTAACGACACGGAAGCCGCCAAAGGTCCGAACGATGTACCGACTATCATGCGGGTAACGGGCATCAGCACAATCATCAGAATCACAAAGGGAAAAGCACGCATAAAGCTAACCAGCCAGCTTAAAGCGCGGTTCAGCGGGGCATTGGCAAAAATCTGTCCTTTGGCACTGGTAAACAGCCACACCCCCAATAATCCCCCCGCTACAATGCTGAAGGTGGCAGATACGGCAACCATGGTTAAAGTTTGCCACAGCGCAGTGTAAAAATCAGGAAGCAGTTTGACAAGGTTTTCGGTATTCATAATTTATTGAATATAAATAATTTAATCTTCGCGCAACAATTCGCGCCCGATTTCGGACTGTGCCAAAATCTCGCCGTCTTTCACTTCTGCCACTTCCAGCAGTTTGCCTTTGTCTAACAAAGCAGTACGGTGGCACAAACGGCGAATCACGCTCATTTCGTGGGTAACAATCACAATGGTTACGCCAAAGCGTTGGTTGATGTCTTGCAAACAGCCCAACACGCTGCGGGTGGTGGCGGGGTCAAGCGCGGATGTGGGTTCGTCTGCCAGCATCACATGCGGTTTGGGGGCAAGGGCGCGGGCAATGCCGACACGCTGTTTTTGTCCGCCTGAAAGCTGGGCGGGATAATGTTCGGCGCGTTCGTTTAAGCCCACCACGTCCAAACATTCTGCCACACGCTTGCGGATGTCTTCGGGCTGCCAGCCCGCAATTTCCAAAGGAAACGCCACATTTTGCGCCACCGTGCGGTTGGCAAGCAGGTTAAACTGCTGAAAAATCATACCGATATTTTGACGGGCGCGGCGCAACTGCGCTTCCGACATCGCGGTCAAATCCTGTTTATCGACCACCACACGCCCGCTGTCGGGGCGTTCCAGCAGGTTAATCAGGCGCAGCAGCGTGGATTTGCCCGCGCCCGAATAGCCCATCAGCCCGAAAATTTCGCCTGCACGGATATGCAAATCGGTAGGTTCAACGGCAGCAAACCACGATTTGTCGCGGTTTTGAAATCGTTTGGAAACATTTTCCAAAATAATCATAGTGTTCTTTCAATACAATAAAGCCCGATGTGCGACACAACGGGCTTGAAACCACAACGCTTTAGCTGTTTTAACGCCCGCAAGCTGTGTCAAATCGGCGTAAATTTTGTAGCAGCAAATGTAAGGGAAGCGGCAAAACTTGTCAAGCCGCGCTTTGGAATATCGGGCAATATGGCTTATGCCAAGCCGTGCAGGTGTTCCCACAAAATATTCGCACCAATGCCGATTAACACCAGCCCGCCTACGATTTCGGCACGCTGTCCCGCCGCTGCACCCAATACCCGTCCCAACACCATGCCTAACGCACACATCAACGCCGTTACCACACCAATCATCAACGCAGCCACGCGCCGCGTTCGGCATGGCGGACAGAAATACTTGGATTGTCAGCAGCGGGCGACAAGCCGCTGTACAGCATACGCAAGCCCAAAAACGACAACAAACCAAAAGCAATCCAATGGTCCCAATGGCGAATCAGGCTTTGTGCGGCTTGTCCGCCCAACCAGCCAATCACAGGGGCAACGGCTTCCACCGTGCCAAACAGCAGCGCAGTACGCACCGTTTGCGCGGGCGTGGGACGTTGTTGCGCCCCTTTAACCACGGCGGCGGCGAACGCGTCCATAGACATCCCCACCGCCAGCACCCATAAAGCGGAAAAACTCACAATAAACTGCGTCCGTTAAAATGGCGTTTGGCTTTAAACCATGCGAACAACGGCGGTTTTTGCAGCCACAGCGTTCCGCCTGCTTCGCCATCGGTAATAATACGCGCCGAATCCATGCGTTTTTCGGATAAGGCTTCCCACAGGGGCTTGAAAAAGGTCTCGTCCCATTGCGCCAACACATCGCCATACGCCCAAGTGTCGTTGGTTTGGCGGGATAAGGTTAAACCGTCTAACCACACGGCGGTATTGCCAATAGCCACGCCTTCATCATCACAATATTGCTGCCAATCTTGAAAACGGGCGGGCGCAGGGACAAGGTTTAAGGGGCTTTGTGCTGTCCACGGGCTGTCGCAACCCATCAGCGCAGGCGCGGTTTCTGCCGCTGCGCTGGGATAAACGGGGGCATTCCACAGCCAAATGCCGTTAATCGGCGGTTGTTGGTGGTTGCGGCGGTGGCGGTTCATGGGGTGGTCGTGCAACCACATTTGAATTTCGGTTTGCATTTGCAGCCATTGCGCCGCGCCTGTGCCTTCGGCGCGTACCGAGCCGTCAATCTGACCGAGTACGTCAAACACAGGCGGGGCTTGCCAATCAACCGATGCAGGCAACAGCATACGCCACAAATCGGGGCGCAAGGCACGAAAACGCGCTTGTCCACGGTAAAACTCGTTTAAGCCGCTGCACAGGGCTTCGGCTTCTTCTTCGTTAATGCCTACGGCCGCACCGTCTAACAAATTCATGCTGTGCATACCCATTTGCTGCCACACAGGGCTGGCATACACGCAGTGTTCGGGCAGGGAAAAATCCACCGCCAAATGCTCGGCATACAAACGCCCCAAAGGGCTGGGCTGCGGCTCAAAACGGGCAAAACGCAGCAGTTTGTCTAAAAACGGCGTGTCCGGTTCGGGCAGGTGTTCGGCATCGGGGCGCAACAGCGCGGGTAAAATCAGGGTAAACATAAGCGGAATTTGAGGTAAATATGTGTGTGTATTCGGGGCATTATCGGCAAAAATGCACTGGCATCAGCCGAAAAAGCCCATTTTGACCTGTATCAGTTTTTCCAATTCGCGCAAAACGCGGCGGCGGGCAACAAATAAAATCAGGTGGTCGCCGTCGGCAACGGTTTCATGATGGTTGCGCCCCATCATCACGGTGTCGCCGCGCACCACGGCGGCAATGTGGCAACCAGCAGGCCATTTGATTTCGTCAATGCGCCGTCCCACCAGCGATGAAGTGCGTTGGTCGCCATGTACCACCACTTCAATCGCTTCCGCCGTGCCTCGGCGCAAGGGATACACAGCGGCAATGTCACCACGGCGCACATGCGCCAAAATGCTGCCAATGGTAATCAAATGCGGCGACACCACAATATCAATCTGGTTGCCCGTAATCAAATCCACATAACGGGAACGGTTGATGATGCACACCACCCGTTTTGCGCCCAGATTTTTTGCCAACAGCGCCGACATAATATTGTTTTCATCGTCGTTGGTCAGGGCGCAAAACACGTCAATTTCGTCAATATATTCGCGGGCAAGCAGGTTTTCATCGGAAGCCGAACCTTGCAACACCAAAGTCTGGTCTAAATTTTCTGCCAGCCATTCGGCACGTTGCGGATTCAATTCAATGATTTTGATGTTAAAGTTTTCTTCCAGCTGTCGCGCCAAGCGAAAACCGATATTGCCCCCGCCTGCAATCATCACGCGGCGCGGTTTGTGTTCGTAGTAAAACCACACCGCCATCACCGCCGAAACGTGTCGCGCATCGGCAGCAAAACAAATTTCATCGCCCTCTTCCACCAGCGTGGATGCCTGCGGCACAATCAGGCGGTTATTACGGTAAATGGCGCAGATTTGGCAATCGGTACGCTCGGGCAGCAACGCCACCATTTCGGCAACAGTTTTGCCAATCAAGGCATCGCGGTTTTTTGCCTGTGCCACCACCATCTGCACACGCTCATGTGCAAAAGGCAAGACCTGCAAGGCACGGATATAATGCAGCAAACCCGCCAAATGCTCGGTAACCAGCTCTTCGGGGTGAATGGAATCGGTAATGTCAAACGCCGCCAAAGCAGGGGGCATTTTGTCTTCCGCCTGCACGTTTTGACTGTCCAAATAATCCGCCGAACGCACCCGCGCAATGCGGTTGGGAACATTAAACAGCGCGGCGGCGATTTTGCACGCCACCAAATTGGTTTCATCGCTGCGGGTCAGCGCCAACAACATATCCGCATCTGCCGCGCCTGCCTGTTTCAATGCCACGGGCGACGCGCCGTTGCCGTTAATGGTTTGCACGTCCATTTGGCTACCCAAATTCGACAAGGCGTGTTCGTCCGTGTCAATCACGGTAATGTCGTGCCCCTGCAAAGTGGACAGTTCTTGCGCGATTGCCGAACCCACCTGCCCGCCGCCCAAAATCAGGATTTTCACAAGTTTTCCGCGCGTGCGCGCGCGCTCCGCAGTTTAGCCGCCAATATCATACTTTTTCCATTCGGCATAAAAAACAGCGATTATAACAGTATAATCGCCCCACACTTCTGCCACTGTTGCGGCTTTGCGACACCCGTCTCACGCACAAGACATTAAACCAAACAATCAGGAATATTGATGAAAACCATAGAATCTGCCCAAAATCCCCATCTCAAACACCTAGCCAAATTATTAACTTCTGCCAAAACCCGCCGCAAACACCGTCAAAGCGTGGCAGAAGGCGTGCATTTGCTGGAAGCCTATTTAAACACGGGCACACTGCCCGAACAGGTGTGGCTGTCGCCGCAGCGTGTGCATCATCCCGACGTGCAAGCTCTGCTACCGCGTTTGCCGCCGCAGAATATTTATTTGGCACAAGCACAGGCACTCAATAAAATCAGTGCATTAAATGAAGCAGACGGGGTATTGTCGCTGATTGCCTTGCCCGACCACACCCAAAAACCGCTGCCCTTGCACGGCGATTGTGTGGTTTTAGACGATATTCAAGACCCTGGTAATATGGGTACACTCTTACGCAATGCGGCAGCAGCAGGCGTTCAACAGATTGTCTATAGCAAAAACTGTGCCGATGCGTGGTCGCCGAAAGTATTACGCGCAGGCATGGGCGCACATTTTGCCTTGCACCTGTACGAATGCGCCGATTTGCCCGCGTGGTTGGCGGATTACCGCGACACGCGCATTGCCACGGCGTTATCGGCGCAGAGTGTGTGTGTGTATGATGTGGATTTACGCGCCCCGTGTGCGTGGATTTTCGGTAATGAAGGGGCAGGTGTGAGCGCAGCGGTACAGGCAAGTGCCGATGTGTGCGCGGTGATTCCGATGGCAGCGGGTAGTGAGTCGCTGAATGTGGCGGCGGCGGCAGCGGTGTGTTTGTTTGAGCAGCAACGCCAACGCCGTTAGGTCAAAATATAGTTGATTAAAATCGCAACGATACCGCGTTGCCAACGCCCTGATGGACTACTCGTACACGGCGGGCGTTGTCGCCTTGTCTCGTTTTTATTTTTATCAACTATAGAACCTGTATGGATAAGATTGATAGTTTGATTTGCTTGCAGCTTCTTACTGATTGGCGCGTACCCATTTCAGCCATTGGTCAAACAGCGCGGGTTCAACCGCTGCAATTACCGAACGTTGAAAAACGTGTTCGCCACTCCAAAATTCGTCGCCTTCCAAAGTGGCAAGCTGTCCGCCCGCTTCGGTTAAAATCAATGCGCCCGCTGCGTAATCCCACAGGTTTTGTCCGCCGTGAACATACACATCGTAACGCCCCGCCGCCAAATAACACCAATCCAGCGTACTGCTGCCCAAGCTGCGAATACTGCGTACAGGCGATAAAGTGTGGATGCGGCTGGACAACTTACCCGAGCGCAGGCGTTTGACTTCCACCCCTGCCACTGCTTCAAACAAACGTTTTTGTCCGATACGCAGCGGCAAAGGTCGTCCGTTTAAAAATGCGCCACTGCCTTGCGCAGCGGCAAACATTTCCTGTGTGGCGGGATTGTAAACCGCACCAAACAAGGTCTTCCCCTGCCGCACAAACGCCACCGACAAAGCAAAATGCGGCAAACCGTTTAAAAAATTGGTCGTACCATCTATGGGGTCCACCACCCACAAACCCGTTTGCGCCTGTTTTTGCCACAGGTTTTTTTGCTGCATTAAGGGCATTTCTTCGCCCAACACGGGGGCGCGGACAATATCGGGCAGATGGCGTTCAAACGCTGCCTGCGCCGCCAAATCCGCCGCCGACAGCAAGCTGCCGTCTGCTTTGCGTATGCCTTCGGCATGTAAAAAACGGGGCATGACTTCGCTGTGGGCAATGTCGTGAATCAGGGTTTGAAGTCGGGTGAGCATAGGCGCAATCGTGGGGCTGAATCGGTGGAAAAACGGCAACCGCAGCGCAAGCACTGCGGCGCATCATTTGTTAAAATCGGCGATATTAACGATTTTTCACATTGGCAACAACCATGCCCCGATTCCATCTGCCCGAACTGCCCCCCATCGGCAGCGAAACCGCCCTGCCCGACAAAGTGGTACGCCATATTCACGTTTTGCGCCTGCGCGTGGGCGACAATATTATCCTGTTTGACGGCGCAGGCAATGCCCTTGCCGCCGAACTGACCCAAATAGACAAACGCCGCGTCCTGTGCCACATAAACGCTTCCGCCACAGGCGCAGCCGAAAGCCCCTTAAACATCACCTTGGTGCAAGCCGTTTCCGCAGGCGAACGCATGGAATTTACCTTGCAAAAAAGCGTGGAATTGGGTGTAAACGCCATTCAGCCCGTTATCAGCCGCCGCAGCGTGGTGCGTTTACACGGCGAACGCGCCGACAAACGTCAAGCCCGTTGGCAGGAAATTGTGATTTCTGCCTGCGAACAATGCGGGCGCAACACCGTTCCCCCCGTGTTGCCCGTGTTGGATTTTACCGACTATTTGGCACAACGCCCCAATATCCCCCATCTGATGATGAGCTTGCACCGCGCCCGCAGCCTGAAAGACTTTTCTGCGCCCGCACAACTTGCCCTGCTGGTAGGACCAGAAGGCGGTTGGGACAGCAGCGAAGAACACGCCGCGCAAGAAGCAGGCTGTCAGGCGTTTAGCTTGGGCGGGCGCGTGCTGCGTACCGAAACCGCCGCTTTAGCCGCTTTGGCGGCGATGCAAACCCTGTGGGGCGACTTTATTTAACATTTCCCTGAAACTTGCTGTAAAATACCGTTTTTTAAAACATAGTTGAGGATAAAACATGAAAGCACCCGTCAGCCTGCTGCTCGCCGCCCTGCTGCTTGCCGCCTGCCAAGACAAACCCGCTGCCGAACCCGCCAAACCCGTTGCCGAAAAAAGCAGCCGCGCCGATAGCGAAAACCAAGACGAAGCCGCCGAAGAAACCACCGAAGCCGAAGAAGTAGCGGAAGAAGCCCAAGACGACGCTTCAGACAGCGCACACAGCGGCGCTGTCAAACAGTTTGTAGCAGCCAGCAAGCGCGTGAAACAAGCCCTTGCCGATGGCGAAGATGCCGACAAACTATACGGCAAACACCGAGCCGAAGTAGAAAAAATCCTTGAAAAAATCAACGAAGAACAAGCCAAATTCCTAGAAGGTTTTATTGACAAATCCGATGCAGAACGCCGCAGCGAACAGAAAAAAATCGCCGCCGCAGGTTTGCAATATGTGGACATGGGCGAAGCCATTACAGAAGTTGCCCCTGCCGATGATTACTATTTGAAACTGTTTGGCAAACACGCCGATGATGCCTTGAAAGGCTTTTTAGAATTACAAGCCAAAGACGGCGCAGACCCCATTTCTAACGATGGTGCTTTAGCCCTTGAATGGGACGAATTGGCACAACGCATTGCCGCATGGGAAGATTGGGAAATGGAATATCCAGACAGCCCCCGTCAAAAAGACGCGCGTAAAGTGCTAACCGAATACCGCCACGCCTATTTGTTCGGCATGGACAATACACCCGTTGCCGATTTTGACGAAAACGGTAAAGCCAGCAAACTGGAATCCGCCGTGGATAAATCATGGGCGCGTGTCAGCGAAAAACGCCCCGATAGCGAAACCGCCAAACTGATTAGCGAAGCGCGTAAATACTGGAAAGCACGTCAAAGCAGCGATGAACCCGATTTGGCGGGCTATTCAGGACCGTTTAAGCAGTTGCGCCAAGAGCAGTATTGATTACAGCTAGGGCGTGTTCCTATTGGCTTTGCCAAGCGGTTTTTTGAGTAGAAATCCGCCTATGCAAGGCAAATGGTGGCACACCCTTACCCCTTGGGGTGTCGGATACGGGATCACGCCCTGTCCGACACCCCAATCTGTTTGACAAGCGCAAAGCGGCAACACTAGAATCGCCCCATTTTTGGCACGGACATCTATTTTATGGGCAAACATGTGTTGCTGGTTTCCTATTCGCAAACAGGGCAGCTGGCGCGTTTGGCGGCTGCGTTTGCAGACGGGCTGCGGGCGCAGGGCGTAAACGTGGAAGAAGCCCACATCCGCCCCGAACCTGATTTTGCGTTTCCGTGGCGTTTTGGCGAGTTTTTTAATACCTTTCCCGAAACCGTGCATCTGCAACCGCGCCCGATTGCCCCGCTTGCCTTGCAACGGCAACATTATGATGTGGTGGTGATTGCCTACACAGTATGGTTTTTGTCGCCCTCGCAGCCTGTGTGCGCGTTTTTGCAATCGGCGCAAGCACACGCCCTATTGCGTGATACGCCTGTGATTACCTTGATTGGTTGTCGCAATATGTGGCTGATGGCACAGGAAAAAGTCAAAAAACTTTTGGCACAGGCAGGGGCAAAACTGGTGGGCAATGTGGTGAAAACCGACCGCAGCAGCACCGCCGCCAGCTTTATCACCACGCCCGTGTGGATGCTGACAGGACGGCGCAAAGCCGCGTCTTGGCTGCCTGAAGCGGGCATTGCCGAAACCGATATTGCCGATGCTGCCCGTTTTGGCGCAAAAACCGCACAAGCCTTAAACAGCGGCGCGGTTTTGGACGAAACCCTGTTACAAAACATGGGCGCGGTGCGCGTAAACGAAAAACTGATTTTCAGCGAGCGTTTCGCCCACCGCAGCTTTTGGCTGTGGGGCAAACTATTGATGGCGGCAGGACGGCGTTCACCACGGCTGCGGCGCGTATTATTATCTGTTTATATTGTGTTTTTAGTGGCAGTCATTTTAACTATTGTACCGCTGACCGCGCTGCTCAAACGCCTGCTGACACCCCTGTTGCGCGAACGCATCCGCCGCGAAAAAGCCTATTACGGTGCGCCTTCGGGCGAGTAGCGGGCATTTTACCTTTTTTCCCATAATTTCAAATCCATAAAATAATAAGGAATGCTGTGAACGCCTTATCCGATGTGTACATCAACAGCGCGGCGGCGTTTTTGCCCAACCGTCCCGTCAGCAACGATGAAATGGAAGCCGTGTTGGGACAAATCGGCGGCGTGCCATCACGGGTACGCAAAATGATTTTACGCGCCAACGGCATCCGCAGCCGTTATTACGCTGTGAACCCGCAAACTGGCGCAGCCACCCACAACGCCGCCCAACTCGCCGCCGAAGCCATACGCGCTTTGCTGGCGCAAGGTATTGACCCCAATACGGTATCGCTGCTGGCGTGTGCCACTTCTTATCCCGACCAAATCATGCCAGGGCACGCTGCTATGGTGCATGGTTTGCTGCCCGAAATCCCCCCTTGCGAAATCGGCAGCCATGCGGGGGTGTGCGCGGCGGGCATGGGGGCGCTGTTACACGCCTACCGTGCCATACGCTGTGGCGGTGCGGGCGTGGCAGTGGCGTGTGCGGCAGAAAACGCTTCGGCAGTAATGCGCGGAACGTGTTTTGAAACCGCACCGCGTGATTGGCAGCAAAGCACGCCCGAATTGGCGTTTGAGCAGGATTTTTTGCGTTGGATGTTGTCAGACGGCGCAGGGGCGCTGGCATTGTCGTCCGCACCCACAAAAGGACGTTTAAACTTTAAAATCCGTTGGATAGAATTGTTTTCTTACGCAGGGCAAATGCCTGTGTGTATGTATGCGGGCGCAGATTTCGACCCGCAGGGACAATGGCGCAGCTTTAAAGAACGCGCCGCCGATATTCCCGCCAATATTTTATCGGTTAAACAAAATGTGAAACTGCTAAACGCCGAAATTATCCGTTATACCGTTGAAAAACCCTTGCAGGCGTTGAAAGACAAATACGCGCTGCACAGCGAGCAGATTGATTGGTTTTTACCGCATTATTCATCTGAATTTTTCCGCGAACGTGTGGCGCAGGGGCTGGACAATATTGGTTTGCCCATCGCGGCAGACAAGTGGTTTACCAATCTGCACCAAAAAGGCAATACGGGTTCGGCTTCCATTTATATTATTTTGGAAGAATTTATGCGCCGCAGCGATATTCAAACGGGCGACACGGTATTGTGTTATGTGCCTGAAAGCGGGCGTTTTTCCAGCAGTTTTATGTTGTTGGAGGCAGTAGATGGACGTTAAGGACGTGCCGCAGGACGACAGCCGTATTTACCGCGGGCAGCGCAAAATCCTGTATGCCACCCGTCAGGGGCGTTATGAAAGCGCGGCATCCAGCGGTTGGCAAGACGAAACGTATGCCACCGAACAAGCTGTGGCAGATTGGGCGGCGTGGGCGCAACAGGCTTATGCGGAAGCGGCTGCGGGCAAGCGTTCGCCGCTGTATTACCATATGTTTCGCTACCGCCACGACGAAGTGTCGCTGGCGCAGAGTGCGGGGGTGTGGCGTTGGCAGTTGCGCCGCCATTTGCGCCCCGATGTGTTTGCCAAACTGTCCGACCGCTGTCTGCAAAAATACGCCCGCGCCCTGAACATGCCTGTCAACGCGCTGCGTACACTGCCGTCTGCCGCCGAACTTTCCCCTTTCGGAGAACCGCTTTAATGGACGATTTTCCCCACCGCCACACGGCGCACTGCGAAAGCGGTACGCTGTCGGCACTGCTGCGCCATCACGGTGGCGATTTGGACGAAGCCATGGTGTTCGGATTAGCTGCGGGATTGGCGTTTGCTTATATCCCTGTGGTTAAACTGGCAGGTATGCCTTTGATTTCCTATCGCATTGCACCGGGGCGCATGATTAAAAACGCTTGTGCGCTGTTGGGTGTACGTTTGCAGATGCAGCGTTTCCGTTCTGCCGAACAGGGCATGAATGCTTTGGATAAGGTGTTGGCAACAGGCGGGGTGGCAGGCATTCAGACTTCGGTGTTTTGGCTGCCTTATTTTCCGCCTGAAATGCGTTTTCATTTTAACGCGCACAATCTGCTGGTTTATGGTAAACGCGGACAGGATTATCTGCTCAGCGACCCTGTGTTTGAAACGGTACAAAGCTGTTCCGCCGCCGATTTGCAGCACGCCCGCTTTGCCAAAGGCGCACTTGCCCCCAAAGGCTTGATGTACACGGTAAGCGATGCCTCTGCGCTGCGCGATTTGCCGCAACGCCTGCCCGCGCTGGTGCGCCGCGCCATTGCCAAAAATGCGCGTCAAATGTCGCCACCTGTCTTTTTTGTGGGGGTACGCGGTATGCACACGCTCGCCCGCCGCATTCAGGCACTGCCGCAACGCCACGATGCTGCTTATTGCGCCCGTTATTTGGGGCATATGGTGCGGATGCAGGAAGAAATCGGCACAGGCGGGGCGGGTTTCCGTTATCTGTATGCCTATTTTTTACAGCAGGCTGGCGAAATTTGCGGCGATGATGCCCTACATACCGCTTCCGAACAGCTGACTGCCATTGGCGACAGTTGGCGCGAATTTGCGGGACAATGTGTGCGCCAATGCCGTCAGGCGCAGCCGCAGGGCTATGCCGAAACCGCCGCCGCGTTGCACAGCTTGGCAGAACGCGAAAGCGCGTTTTGGAAACATTTACACAGTTGGTCAAAAACATGATTTCCGTAGAAAACGTTTCGCACCGCTATCCCGCCGCCGCTGTGCCTGCCTTGGAACAGGTGTCGCTGCACATTGCGGCGGGGACGGTGCTGGGGTTGCTGGGACCCAACGGCGCAGGCAAAACCACGCTGATGTCGCTGATGGCGGGTTTACAGCCTGTACAAAGCGGTTTGATTACCTTTGACGGTGTGCCGCTGGAACGCCTGCACCGCCGCGTGCGCCGCCAAATTTCCCTTGTTCCGCAAGACTTTGCCTTTTATCCGCAATTGAGCGTGCGCGACAATATGGCGTTTTTTGCCGCTTTATACGGCGTGCGCGACCGCGCTTTTACCGACAGCCTGTTGGAACAAACAGGGCTTGCCCCCCACCGCCGCAAAGCCGCCAAACACCTTTCAGGCGGATTGAAACGGCGTTTAAACTTCGCCATCGGGCTGATTAACCGTCCCCGCCTGATTTTTTTAGACGAAATCACCGTAGGCATTGACCCCGAATCGCGCCAATTTGTGTTAGACAGCGTGGCAACCTTGGGACGACAGGGCGTAACCGTGGTC
This sequence comes from Conchiformibius steedae, assembly GCF_014054725.1. NCBI lineage: Bacteria > Pseudomonadati > Pseudomonadota > Betaproteobacteria > Neisseriales > Neisseriaceae > Conchiformibius > Conchiformibius steedae. The sequence goes on from NZ_CP059563.1 coordinate 1,935,467, forward strand.
TATACCTCGCATTATTTGAACGAAATTGAAACCCTGTGCAACCGTTTGGCGGTTTTGCACCGTGGACAAATCGCGTTTGACGGTGCTTTGGACGACTTACCCACGCAAGAAGGTTTGTGGCTGCGTACTGAACCGCCGCTCAGCAGCCGCCATCTGGCACAACTGGGCGGCACGCCCGCCGCAGGCGGCTACCGTTTGCCCGCCCACCACAGCCCCGAACAGGTATTGCCGTTTTTATACGCCGCAGGCTACCGCATTGCCGCCTGCCGCTTCGGCAAACCCTCTTTAGAAGATTTTTATTTGGACTTTTTGCGCCGCGCCGACAGCGCACAGGACAGCCCCCCATCATGTTAGCCGCCGCCGTTATCAAAGAACTCAAACTGTTGTCCCGCGACCTGCACGGCGTAGCGGTGCTGTTTGTGATGCCCATTGTGTTTATGCTGATTATGTCGGCAGCACTCAGCAGCGACAGCGACAATCTGCGCCCTCACGCCCAAATTATCTTGCTGGGCAACGGCGGCGACACCGATGCCAAATTGCAAGAAGCCCTACAAGTAGAAGGCTGGCGCGTGTATGCCGCACCCTTAAGCGATTTAAAAAAATGGCAGCAGGCACTGCAAAACGGACAAGCCGATTTACTGGTTGCCAACCCCAACACCAGCGACACCCCTTTAGAAAAAGAACAGCCCCTGCAACTGTGGCTGCGCCCCGATGCCGACCGCGCTTGGCTGCTCGGTGCCAAAGGCGTTTTGCGCCAACACTACACCCGCATTCGCTTGGACAGTTTTTTAGCCGAACGGCAAATCCGTTTGGACAACGCCCAATCGCCCCCCGTGCGCCAAATCCAACAGCAAGTGGATAAATCGTTTGAACAAACACGCAAACAGGTACAAAACCACCTACAGCAAAACCTATGGCAGGAAACCTATTTAAACCGTCAGGGGCAAGCCGTTAAACGCCCCAATTCGGTACAGCACAGCGTGCCCGCGTGGCTGATTTTTGGTATGTTTTTTATTATGATTCCGCTGTCTAACGTGATGACGGCAGAACGCCAAACCAATACGCTCACCCGTTTGAGCATGGCACGCGCACCCGCTTCGGCATTGTTGGCAGCCAAAATCATTCCCTATTTTCTGATTAACCAATTGCAGTTTGTCGGCATGGTGCTGCTGGGTTATACCGTGTTGCCCGCGCTGAATATGCCTGCTTTTACGCTAACAGGGGCATGGCATCCTTACGCGCTACTGGCAGCGGCGGTAAGTGCGGCGGCGTTGGGCTACGGGCTGCTGGTAAGCGTGTGCGCCCGCAGTACCGAACAAGCTGTGGTGTTGGGCGGCGGCGGCATTATTATTATGGCGGCATTGGGCGGGATTATGGTGCCCGTACACATTATGCCCGACACCATGCGCCAAATCGCCGAATGGTCGCCGATGGGCTGGGGCTTGGATGCGTTTCAAAAGCTGCTGCTGAATCATGATTCGGTGATGCAAATCCGTCCGCAATTGTTGAAATTGGCGGGTTTTGGCGCAGCGGCGCTGACAATAGCCGCCTTGCTGTACCGCCGACAATTGACACGCGCTGCGCGTTTTTAAACCATTTTATTGATAACAAAGGATTATCCATGTCTTCCGACCTCAAGCAGCAGCTCAAGCAACTGATTGTTAGCGAAACCGAAAAAGACCATTTAAATCCACAAGAAATAGACGACAACGAACCTTTATTCGGCGAACGCAGCCGTGTCGGGTTGGATTCCTTGGACGCGCTGCAAATCAGCATTGCCCTGCAAGCGCGTTACGGCGTGCGTTTAAACGGCGACCGCATGGTACGCAAACACATGATGACGGTGGGCGCGTTGGCGGATTTTATCCTTTCTGAACAAAAACATGAACCGTAAAAGTGTGTACTTGCGCGGCGGCAGCCTGCAATGCGCCCAAGGCAGCATCCGCATCGGCGGCAGCCTGCCCGCTTGGCAGCCGTGGGCAAACCGCGTGTTGCGCCGCATTACACCGTTTGGACAGACACGAGATTTGCCGTATTTTGCGGCATTTCCCAACGAATTGTGCAGCAAAAACGCGCAGTTTGTGCTTTTAGAACAACACATCCGCGCCGCCGTTGCCGATGCGGGACTGCCCGACAACAGCCTGTCGCAGCTGCCCGTGTTTATCGGTTCGGGGACGTATGTGCTTGCCGATTGGGAACAAAACGGCGGCAGCAGTTACCGTTTGGACGAAACCGCCGCTGCCCTGCGCCGGCGTTTCCGCAATCCCGATATCTGCGCCCTTGCCACATCCTGCACCGCATCAGCCCATGCCCTAATTCAGGCAGTAAGACACGTTGCCTTACATGGCGGTTGCGCCGTGGCAGCAGGCATAGAAACCTTTAACCGCACCACTTTGGCACATTTTGATGCCATGAACCTGCTTGCCCGCCATCCCGACGACCGCCATGCCATGACCTTGGGCGAAGCCGTTGCCGCCGTGGTGGTGTGCGCCCGTCAGGGTGTCGTCAGACTGCACGGCTGCACCGCGCAAACCGACTATCACGCCCTTACCCTGCCCGATACTGATGCCCTGTCGCAGCTGATTCACAGCCTGCTGAACGACATTCCCCGTTTGGCGGGGGTTAAACTTCACGGTACGGGTGGCGCATCCGACCAAACCGAACGGCAACTTTGGCAACGCCTGCACCCGTCCTGCCCCCTGCTGCGGCTCAAGCCCTATTTGGGGCATACGCTGGGCGCGGCGGGCGTAGCCGAAACCGTACTGCTGGCAGCCTGTTTGCGCCACCGCCGTCTGCCCGACCAAACTGCCCTGCCCGCAGGCGCGTATGCCAATGTTTTTCTCGGTTTCGGCGGCAGCCATGCCGCTTGGATATTGGAATCCCCCCATGCCGATTAACTGCCTGACCGTGTGCGCCGCCAGCCTGCTGCTGCCGCCGCCGTCCGACCTTTCCCCGCTGTTACAGCCCTATGGCGTTTCCCCGCGCCGTTTAAGCCGCATCAGCCAACTCACATTGGCGGGCGCACTGCCCCTGTGTGCCGCACTGCCCCCGCACAGCGCCCTGTATCTTGCCTCGCCCTTCGGTTCGCCACAGCGTTTTGCCCGCATGACCAACAAATGGACACAACAGCAACAGGCATCGCCGCTGGATTTTACTGCCCAACTGCACAACGCTCCCCTGTTTCATCTGGCGCAAACCGCCCGATTGCACGGCGAAAGCCTGTTTGTGATTGCCGAAGCCGACAGCCTGACCCACATCCTACATCTGGCAGCCAACGCCCTTGCCGCCCAAGCCGTTCCCGCCGTGCTGCTCGGCTGGGCAAACGAATCCCGCCAAGCAGGCGAAGCCGAAATCAGTTTATGGTGGCACCTTCGCCCCGCTGCCCCCACACCGCACCCCGCCCCCCTGTTCCGTCCCGACCACACATCCGACTTTGCCCGCGCCGCATCCCACCTGCACCACAGCCTGCAACAACACCGCGCCTTACAGCTGCCCGCCACCGCCGCCCGCCCTACCCTGCAACTGCAACTGCCACCCTCAATCCCCTGCCCGAATCCGCTATAATTACCCGTTTACCCCGATTCACAAAAGGACACCCACCATGTTTTTACAAGGCAAAAAAATTCTGATTACCGGCATGATTTCCGAACGTTCCATCGCCTACGGCATCGCCCAAGCCTGCCACGCCCAAGGCGCAGAACTGGCATTTACCTATGTGGTAGATAAGCTGGAAAGCCGCGTGCGCAAACTGGCAGAAGGTTTCGGCTCACAACTGGTGTTCCGCTGCGACGTACAAAGCGATGAAGAAATCGCCGCCACCTTTACCCAATTAGCACAGCATTGGGACGGCTTGGACGGCTTAGTACACGCCATCGCCTTTGCCCCCAAAGAATCGCTCGGCGGCGACTTTTTAGACAGCATCAGCCGCGAAGCCTTTAATATTGCTCACGAAGTTTCCGCCTACAGCCTGCCCGCGCTCGCCAAAGCCGCCCGTCCGCTGATGCAAAACCGTAACGCTTCCATTGTTGCCCTATCGTATTTGGGCGCAGTGCGCGCCGTTCCCAATTACAACGTGATGGGCATGGCAAAAGCCAGCTTGGAATCAGGCATCCGCTTTACCGCATCGTGCTTGGGCAAAGAAGGCATCCGCTGCAACGGCATTTCCGCCGGCCCGATTAAAACGCTTGCCGCTTCAGGCATAGCCGATTTCAACAAATTATTGGGACACGTTGCCGCCCAAAATCCCCTACGCCGCAACGTGACTATTGAAGAAGTGGGCAACACCGCCGCCTTTTTGCTGTCGGATTTAGCATCGGGCATTACAGGCGAAATCACCTATGTGGACGGCGGTTACAGCATCAATGCCCTAAACGACGGCGAATAATGTTCAGGCTGCCTGAAACGGAATTTAAACGTTTCAGGCAGCCTGAAAATCATTTATCTGTTTAATTATTACGTTTGTTTTGTGCTTTAAAATCCGACTGACACTTACCACACATTTATTAAATAAACAAAAGGTTATGTTATGGATTTAACTGTTCAAGTAACCAAAAACGCAGATGAATTATTCCCCAAAGAATTGGAAGGCGACAAAAAACATTACCTAATTTCCCATATTGATTTACACGGAACTATCCACCTAATATTCTCATCAGCCTTATCCATCCGCCAATTCAGCCTGTCTCTCATTCAGGAAGCCGTTTACGGACAAATCAGCGAAAAATGTTTCCAGCCCTTAATGGAAGATGACGGCTATTTATGTATTATTGACGGGGTAAGAATGGGCGTAAACAGCGGAACTTTATTTATTTTTTATGATGAAATTCCCGAAGCCCAACTTCCAAACAAAATATTTATCGGGAAAGATTTCAAGCTTACCCAACTGCAAACAGAACCGTTTAATCACCAATTATTCTTGTTTGCAGACAGTAATTTATATAAGAATCATGCTTACTTAACTTTTCCGTCCAGAAAGCTTATGTATCTTTTCGGCTTAGATTTATTGCATCAATTTATTATCAAAGGCACAAAGCAACTGCAATCAACGGAATTATTTATTCCGACAAAAGGGAAAAATATCAAGATTCAGTTAATGCAGTAAACGTAGGATTAGTTAGGTTAGGTAAAGCCATAATCAGATATTTTTAAATAAAATAAATATGTTGGATTTATATTACTCTTCAATCCAAGCTGCCCCACTAAAAAACCGCGCCCCACCGCGCGGTTTCCCATTACTGAATCAAACCCTTACCCCGCAAAAACACCTGTGCCACACTGCGTTCGTCCTGCCCGCCGTTTTCCACTTCGGCATTTAAACGCGCCATCTCGTCATTACTTAACACGCGGTTCATTTTTTCCAAAACGGCTTTTAATTCAGGGTATTTAGCTAGGGTTTCGGCGCGTATTACCGTGCCTGCATAATAATCGGGATAGAGTTTTTTATCGTCCGTCAGCACGGCGACTTTTCCACCTGCCAGCGCCGCATCGGTGGTAAAAATATTCACGGCATCAATCTGCCCGTCTGCCAAAGCACGGTATTTTAAGCCGATATCCAAATCACGTTTTTCTTTAAATTGAAAACCATAGCTTTTGACTAAAGCATCGTAACCATCGCTGCGTTCGTAAAAATCGTATTCCGCACCAAAGCGCAGTTGCGGGCTGAAACGCGCCAAATCGGAATAGTTGCGAACCTGATTCGCTTGCGCCCAATCGCGTGCCACCGCCAGCCCGAAAGTGTTGTTAAAACCGTATAAGCCCACCCATTCCAGTTGGAACTGCTGGCGGTAGGTTTGGGCGAGCTGGGGGAAAATATCGCTGCCTGCGGCGGCTTCGGGGCGTTTGAGTACATACAGCCACGCGGTGCCTGTGTATTCGGGATAAAGGTCAAATTCGCCTTTTAACAGCGCAGGATGAATATTGGCAGTGCCGCCGCCGATGCCTTTTGTGATTTCGGCTTTTAAATCGGTATGTTCTTCAATCAGCAATGCCAGCATTTCCGCCAAAATAAATTGTTCGGTCATGGGTTTGGCGGCGATTTTGACGGTGTGTGTTTCTGCAGACGGCGTACATGCGCCCAATACTGCGCTTAAGCCCAATAAAATCAGGTATTTTTTCAGGTTTCTCATCATGCGTTCCAGTTTAAACGTTTCAGCCACAGGGCAAACAGGCGGTCGGCGGCAAAGGCAATCAGCATCATCAGCAGGCTGCCTGCCAAAGTCATGGCGGTGTTTTGGGTGGTAATGCCGCGATATACTGCCACGCCCAATCCGCCTGCGCCGATAAAGGAAGCAATCCCCGCCAGCGAAATAGTCATTACGGCGGTGGTACGCAACGACGACACAATCACAGGCAACGCCAAAGGCAGAGTAATATAACGCAAAATCTGCATTCGGTTTAAACCCAAAGCGGTTGCCGCTTCGCTCATGCCTGCATTGACCTGCGTGATACCCGTATGCGTTCCCGCCGTAATCGGCAGCAACCCGTACAGGCTTAAGGCAATCACGGCGGTGGTGTTGCCCACGCCGCTAATCGGAATCAGCAAACCAAACAAGGAAATAGCAGGAATGGTGTAAATCAAATTATTGGTTTGCAGCACCCACGGCGCAAAGGCACGGTATTCGCTAATCAACAGCCCCAATGCCACGCCGAACACGGTGGCAATCAGCAGCGACAAGCCCGACAGCAACAGGTGTTCGCCTGTGAGTGCAAGAAAAAATTCGGGGCGCGACAGCAGCAGTTTCATCAGTCCGTCAAACATCGCTGCGCCGCCCCAATAGAAAGAATGTGTGCATCATAATGATTTTTTTAGAATAATAAAACGGGAATTATACCCGATTCGGGCAGCTGTTTTGTTTTAAGCCGTCTATCTGAAAGTATCGTAGCTTGGGTTGAAGTGCAGCGCAAACCTAACACAAGCCACACAATATATTGAAAATAAAATAATATTTTGTTCCCAACCCAACCTACACTTGCTTTAGTTTCACACAAAAATCATGCTACAATAATCATGAAACCCTCTATTATTGTCGTTAATTTAATACAAGGGAGCTTACTTAAAATTGACTGCTTTGCAACGGTCGGCACTTCATATTTTGGATAAGCTATCAACTTATAATTATTTTCCTTAAAATCAATATCATAGCTATATAATCCCTTATGAGCCATAACAATAAAAGATGATAAATAACGACTTTTTTCTTGTTCGTTATTAAAATATGGTAAATTATCTTCACAGACTTCAATTTCAATGGGATTGCTTTCTTGTTCATCAAAGTATGTGCATATTTCTTCCCAACCAAGTCTGTCGTTTACAACAGATTTTGGTAATAAGTCAGTACCACCCGAAGCAAAATGTGCAATTTTTTGACCATCTCTTGCATACCAATCTAAATCATTGGATAAAATAAATCCAATGTCCAATATATTTAAATTCATTTTTCAACACCAAACATATTAGTACCGTAGCTTGGGTTGAAGCACAGCGCAAACCCAACATAAACAACATAATGCATTGAAAATAAAATCATGTTGGGTTTCCAACCCAACCTACACTTGCTTCAGCCTAACCTATGCTTACTTGATTACCAATCAAACTCACCACGTTCACGCATTTCATGCTCTACTATTGATAGATAATGACCTAAATTAAATAACTCCTCATATGTCCAGTTAGAAACTTCTATGGTGCAAAATATAACTTCATCATATTCCGTATGAATAATTTTAAAATCAGTATTAAAATGCATATTAAATTCATTAATCGCTTTAAGTAAGATATTGTCATCCATAACCATTACTTCAAAGGTTAAAGGTTGTGTCATTTCTTTACTCCATCAATTAAGCAAGTATAAGTTGGGTTAAGGCAAAGCCGTAACCCAACGTTTTCTTGAATGGGTTTACGCTGCACTCACCCCCCAATCTACACCACTATTATTAGAACAATCCGCTAATCACGCCGTTTTCATCTACATCAATGTGTTCGGCAGCGGGAGATTTGGGCAGCCCCGGCATCCGCATCATATTGCCGCACAGCACCACCACAAAACCTGCGCCGTTGGCAAGGGTTACGCCGCGCACATTCAGTACAAAGCTCTGCGGACGACCCAATAGTGCAGCATTGTCGCTTAATGAATACTGTGTTTTCGCCATACACACGGGCAGTTTTCCAAAACCCAACTGCTGCAAACGTTCCAGCTCGGCGGTGGCTTCGGCAGAAAAGGCAACATCTGCCGCACCATACACTTTTTGTGCCACAGCACGGATTTTCTCGGGCAAGCTGTCTGCCAAATCATAGGCATAGGCAAATTGATTGGGCTGGTTTTCAATGGCAGACAAGACTTTACGCGCCAAATCTTCGCCACCTGCGCCGCCGTGCGCCCATACTTCGGTCAGCGAGACTTCTGCGCCATGTTCGGCACAGGCTTGGCGCACGGCTGCCAATTCGGCATCGCTGTCGCTGTGGAAACGGTTGATTGCCACCACCACGGGCAAACCGAACAGGTTCTTCATATTGTCAATGTGTTTCAACAAATTGGGTAAACCTGCTTGTACGGCGGCAACGTTTTCGGTGTTTAACTCGGTTTTGGCAACGCCGCCGTTGTATTTCAAGGCGCGAACAGTGGCAACAATCACGGCAGCATCGGGGCGCAAATCTGCCAAACGGCATTTAATATGGCAGAATTTTTCCGCACCCAAATCTGCGCCAAAACCTGCTTCGGTTACGGCGAAATCCGCCAAATGCAGTGCGGCGCGGGTGGCGGTAACAGAATTGCAGCCGTGGGCGATATTGGCAAACGGTCCGCCGTGTACCAGCGCGGGTGTGCCTTCCAGCGTTTGCACCAAATTGGGCTTGAGTGCGTCTTTTAACAAAGCTGCCATCGCGCCTTGAGCATTCAGGTCGCGGGCGTAAACGGGCTCGCCGCTGCGGGTGTACGCCACCACCATGTCGCCCAAACGCTGTTTTAAATCCGCCAAACCGTTTGCGAGACAAAATACCGCCATCACTTCGGATGCCACGGTAATATCAAAACCGTCTTCTCGCATCACGCCATCGGCAGGTTTGCCTAAACCACTGACAATATGGCGCAATTGACGGTCGTTCATATCCACCACGCGCCGCCACAACACGCGTTTGGGGTCAATATTCAGGGCGTTGCCTTGGTGGATGTGATTGTCTAACAGCGCGGCAAGCAGGTTATTGGCTGCACCGATGGCGTGAAAATCACCCGTAAAGTGTAAGTTGATGTCTTCCATCGGCACAACTTGGGCATAACCGCCACCCGCTGCGCCGCCTTTAATGCCGAATACAGGTCCTAAAGACGGTTCGCGCATGGCAACGGCGGCGCGTTTGCCCAAACGGTTAAGCGCATCTGCCAAACCAATGGTAACGGTGGTTTTGCCTTCGCCCGCAGGGGTGGGGTTGATGGCAGTCACTAAAATCAGTTTGCCTTGCTGCGAAGGGCGGGAAAACACAGCGGCAGTGTCCAGTTTGGCTTTGTATTTGCCATAATGTTCAAGGGCATCGGCTGGCAAGTCCAGCGCAGCAGCGATTTCATCAATCGGGCGCATGGTAGCGGCGCGGGCAATTTCGGCATCGGTATTCATTTTATTCCTTTTCGGTTGGCAAACCCGCCGTTTCGGGCGGTAAAATCGGCTTTTATTCGGATTGGGCATCACCCGTCCCAATCAGGGCAACACATCGGGCTGTGCTTGATGGATAAGCCTGTGTGTTGAAATATTTCAAAATATCCTTTTCTTTATTGGACTTTCCCCCACCCCTACCCTCCCCCGCTTGCGGGGGAGGGAGTAACACATTTCAGGCGTGTATTATGCCCTCTGTACATAGGCGAGGGAGTATAATCATAGGCGTGATATTTACAGTGTCCCCTCCCCCAATGTGGGGGAGGGCTAGGTGGGGGAAACATCATGATTTCGCTGTCAGCAGATACAGCATCAGTTGTTTTTCTTCCGCGCTTAAACCTTGGGTGCTGTTTTTTTGTTTTAGGGCTTCAATTTGGGCTTGTTTGATTTGGCTAATCAAACGGCTGTTGCCCTCGCAAAAGGCTTGTTCGCGCACGTTTTGTGCGGCTTCGCTGTCGTCATCATCAACAGGCGGATGTGCCAATGCTTGTTGCAATAAGGGAGCGTGCGGGCTGTGGCGGAAATGTTCCCACACTTGCGCGGGTGCGGCATCGGAACGGCTGCGACAATATTCCGCCACCGCCGTCAAACACGCCGCTTCGCCCGTTACCGCCAAATAATCGGGGAAAACCACATGTTTCGCCCACTGCGGACAAAACAGCAAATCGCGGATTTGCTTTTGCGCCAAGCTGAACAGCGGTTCGGGGCGGGCGCTGCGTTCGGGCAAAGTGTAGCGTTTGGCGGCGACGTGGCGCGGCGGCATCGCCCGTCCGATTAAACGGGCCAAATCGGGTGCGGCAATGCCCGTTAAACGTCCCAATTCCTGCTGAAACAAAAACGCCAGCGCGGGGGCTTGGATTTTTTCCAGCAGCGGCGCGGTGCGCTTAACCAAATCCGCTTTGCCTTCTTGGGTGTTTAAATCGGTGTGCGCCGTCAGTGCCTGCCAAAAATACACGGAAAGGGCTTCGCTTTGATTGAGCAGGGCATCTTCAAATGCCGCGCTGCCGTATTCGCGCACATAGCTGTCGGGGTCGTGCGATTCGGGCAAAAACAGAAAACGCAGCGATTTGCCGTCTTTAAGCTGCGGCAAGGCGTTTTCCAAAGCCCGCCACGCTGCACTGCGCCCCGCTTGGTCGCCGTCAAAACAAAAATACACTTCATCACTTTGACGCATTAAGATTTTAATGTGGTCGGATGTGGTGGCTGTTCCCAAAGCCGCCACGGCATAGCCGATGCCCGACTGCGCCAATGCCACCACGTCCATATAGCCTTCCACCACCAAAATACGCCCTGCTTCACGGATAGCGGTACGCGCTTCATACAAACCGTATAAATGTTTGCCTTTTTCAAACAAAGGGGTATCGGGGGAATTGAGGTATTTGGGTTTGGCATCGCCCAACACGCGCCCGCCAAAGCCGATGATTTGTCCGCTGCTGCTGCGGATGGGGAACATAATACGGTTGCGGAAACGGTCGTAATGGCGTTTGCTGTCTTCGTGTTCCACCACCAGCCCGCTTTCTACCAATTGGGCAGACGGATAGTTTTCAAACACTTGCGCCAAGGGTTGCCACGCATCGGGGGCGTAACCCAAGCCGTAACGGGCGATGATTTCGGCGTTTAAGCCGCGTTGGGCGAGATAAGTTTGCGCCTGTGGCCATTTGCCCAATTGTTCGCGGTAAAAACGGGCAGCGGTGTCGGTGTGTTGCTCTAGGGTTTGCTGCTGTTTTTTGCGGGCAGCGCGGGCTTCAGCATCGGGCGCAGACGCATCTTGCGGCACGCTCAAACCAATGCGTTCTGCCAAAAAACGCACCGCTTCCACAAAGCCCAAGCCCTGATATTCCATCACAAAACCGATGGCGGAACCGTGTGCGCCGCAGCCGAAGCAATGGTAAAACTGCTTGGACGGACTGACGGAAAAAGACGGCGATTTTTCCTTATGAAAAGGACAGCACGCCATATAGTTCGCGCCACTTTTTTTCAGCGGGACGTAATGCTCAACCACATCAACAATATCGGTTTTGGCAAGCAGTTCGTCAATAAAACCAGATGGAATCATGTTGGATTAGGCACAATATAACGGTTTAAAAAACGCAGTACGCAGGCAAGTTCGGCAGCGGTGTCGTCCTGTGTGCCGTTGCCCGTGTGTCCGCCGCTGTCGGGGGCATACAGCCATGTTTGCGGCTGACGGGTTTGGCGCAGTTTGGCGTAAAACTTTAAGGCGTGGGCGGGGTGAACGCGGTCGTCGCTCAAACTGGTGGTAATCAGCGCGGGCGGATAGACAGTGTCGGGATTGAGGTTGTGATAGGGCGACAAGGCGGCAAGATAGCGGTAATCGGGTTCGTTGTCGGGATTGCCGTATTCTTCCAACCAGCTTGCACCCGCCGATAAGCGGTGATAGCGCAGCATATCGGTAAGCGGTACTTCGCACACCAGCGCACCAATGCGTTGTGGGGCGCGGATATAGGCAGCGGCGCACACCAAACCGCCGTTGCTGCCGCCTTGCAACGCCGTGTGTTCGGGCAATGCCAAACCGCGTGCATACAAGTCTTCCGCCACCGCCAGCAAATCCTCTACGCTTTTGTGTTTGTTTTCGCGCACTGCCGCTGCGTGCCAACCCGCAAATTCGCCGCCGCCACGGATATTCGCCAACACAAACGCCCCACCCTGTGCCAACCAGTGCTTGCCGATGCTGCCCAAATAATGCGGTAGTTCCGCCACATCAAAACCGCCATAGGCATACACCAGCGTGGGCGCGGGCGCAGCTGCCCCCACACGGTAATAGGGAATGCGCGTACCGTCTGCCGACTGCGCGTAATGCTGCACCACCGTCATGCCCGCAGGGTCAAACTGCTGCGGCTGACGGCGCAACACGCACAATTCCATCACATTCAAATCCAAGGCATACAGCGTTAAAGGACTTAAAAAACCGCTGGATGCCAAATACAGCACATCGCCGCCCCAAGGCTGGTCGGTCATTTCCACCGCACCGCCGTCCAACTGCGGCACGTTCTGCGGCAGCCATTCGCCGTTGTGCCAACGCCACGCCATCAACCGTCCCGCCACATTGTCCAGCACCGACACCACCACAAAACGCTTGGTCGTTTCCACCGTTTCCACCGCCTGCCCCGCATCAGGTACAAACAACTGCTGAGCCGCGCCCGTACCGTATTTGTCCAAACGCACCGCCAGCAACGCCCCCGCAGCATAACGGCGGTTGGCACGCTGCCAAGCCGTTTTCAAGCGCACCAACAACTGTCCCGCCAAATACCCGCAAATTTCCGCATCTTGCGGCAGATTCAATGCCTGTACCGAACCGTCTGCCGCGATACGGTAATACGTTTTGCTGAAAAAGCCCGTTGCCGCTTCCAGCAAATCCACCGCCGCGCCCTGACCGTCCAAATAACGCCATGCGTGTACCATTACCCCTTGCGCGTCCATGCGGAACACCAATTGCGCGTCTTCAAACACCTGTCCGCGCCGCATCAGCCACACCTCGCGCGGATAGCCCGATTCGGTTAATTGTTCCTCGTCCCACGCAGGGCAAACCCACAGGCTGTCCACATCGCGCCAAGCAATATGGCTTTTGGCAGCGGGAAAGTGAAAACCGTTTTCCACCAACGCCCGCGCTGCCAAATCAAATTCCAAAGTATAAGCCGCATCGCCGCCTGCCGCGCTTAAAGTCAGCAAAGCCCGTTCAGGCTGTTCCACACAATGCGACACCCCGTCCAAATACACATCATCGCCCAACAGCGCATCAAAATCCGCCACATCAAACAACACCTGCCAATCGGGTATGCCCGCACGGTAAGACGCAGATGAACACACACGGTACACGCCTTTCGGGTGCGCCGCGCTTTGGTGGAAGTGATACATTTTGGCGCGGTGTTCTTGGCAAAACGGAATCTGCTTTTCATCGCGCAACATCGCAGCAATATCGTCTTTTAGCGCGTGATAAGCTTCATCGCCAAACTGCGCCAACGTGCTTTCGTGGGCTTCACGGGCAAAAGCGGCAGTAGCGGGGTCGTTCAGGTTTTCCAAAGCGGAAAATTCATCGTGGGCAATCATAAGGGCAAGCGGCAATCAAAAACGGTATTGTATCGCCCTTGCCCTGTTCACGCCAAACGCGCCTTTATTCGTCAAGGGAAAACGGCGCAGTTTCCAAGGGCATAAAACGGGTTTTGTCTGCTTCATTTTCCACAGGCTGATTTTCTACAGGCGTAGATGCAGGTTTAAACAGCACATCTTCCAAATATTCAACAGAATCGTCACGAACAGGCTCTTTCAAATATTCAACGGAATCGTTAGAAACAGGCTGTGCCAACGCCGACAAACCTTGCGCCAAATCCGCAGCGGCGCGGCGGTAGCCTTCCGCATTAAAATGTACGCCATCTTTGGCTGCCAAACCCTGTTTTACCCAAGCATTCATGCTGCACGCGCCACCCTGTGCCTGTTGCCAAGACCAATACAGCAAGCCTTCGCTTTCCGCCACCCGTTTTTGCATGGACTGAACGGCATCCAGCTTGGCAGGGCGCGTACCGCAACGCCCTTGTTTACCAACCAGCGATTCGGGCGCACCCACAATCAGCACCGCCGCTTCAGGCAAGGTGTCGCGGATACGGCGTATGCTGTTGCGCCATTGCGTTTCCGCCGCCGCAGGGTCAAAACGGGCGTTAAACGCTTCATTGGTGCCATACGCCAAAATCACCAAATCGGCACGGGTTTGCGCCAAATCTTGTTGCCAATCTTGTCGCCAAGCAGACCATTGCGACAACTGCGAACCGTTAATCCCCAGCGCCGACACCACCGCACCGCGTTTGCCGTTTTCCACACCCACCGCGCCGATGTCCCACACGCTACCCTTTGGCACGCTAAACTGCACGGGCAACACCGCTTCTACGGCAATCGGTTGCCAACCCTGCGCTGCTGCGGTTTCGGTATGTCTGCCCTGCCCGTCCCGCAGCAATAAAGCACCGTCGCCCGCCACCCGCCGCGCCACCAGTTGCACGGATTGTGTGTCTGCCGATGCACGCGCTTCTGCCGCCGCCAAAGCCAACGTTTTGCCTGCCTGCGAACGCGCCACCACCCCGCCCAAAGGAAAATCCAAACGGCTTTTACGCATATCCAGCGTTTGCCAACCGTTTTGATAACGCACCGTTGTCACCCGTTGTCCTTTAACGCTTTGTGGAAACACCCAACCGATGCCACCGTCGCCCCAACGCTGCTGCAAACGGCGGCGCAGTTCATCAGTAAAAAATCCGCCTGCGGTATGCGAATCGCCCAATTGCAGCACACGGAATACTACATTTTCGCCCTGTTCCAACTGCGCCAGCTTCTGTCGCCACGGTGCAGACGGATTTGCGCCGTAATCCTGCACACTATCGGCAAACGCCGCCGTACCCACCGTTAAACCACACACCACCGCCACACCACGCCCAATATATTGACCCCAATTCACGATTGTTTTCCTATCCAAAAATTCTCATTTTAGAACAATGCCCGTTTACCCCGCAGCTTTAACACCGCAAAAAACATCGCGCCGTCTGAAAAAAACATCAGACGGCGCGATTTTAAAGTGAGGGCAAACCCTATTGTTGATACGACAACTGCCGTTCAATAAAATCCGCCACCAACTGCTGACCCTGCGTGGTAAAGTGAATCCCGTCCTTGCTGCGAACGCGCACGGTTTCGCCTTCCACCGTAATCGAATCTTGATATTCTCCGCTGTGGTCGCTCAACCAATCGGCGGTTTCCAGCCACAAAACGTGCGGATATTTGTCTTTTAAAGCTCGCGCTAATACTTGATTCACATAAATCATCTGTTTGTCCAACTTTTCACGCTTCATGCGCGGCACACCCAACCACACGATTTTCGCGCCTGCTTTGTCGGCAGCCGCCACAATCCGCGCCACGCGTTTGGCGTATTCTTCTTCCCATTCCTGCGATTCAAATTTCAAATATTTGGCAGCGGGATTATCGGGATTGGGGAAATCCCACGGGTCATTTGCGCCAATCAGCACCACCAGCAATTTGATGGTGTCGTCTTCCGCCAAATGCTGCTCGATGGTAGCGGGCCAGTCAAAAAATTTGGGATACGCCAAACCCGTGCTTTGTTTACTTAAATTCAGCGAATCGATTTGATGCTGGCTTTTTAAGGTTTTTTGTAGATGCGGTGCCACGCCCTGCAGCATGGAATCGCCCGCAAACAAGACTTTATTGCCCGGTGCCAGCAAAATGGTTTTGTCGGCAGTAGCGGCAGGCTTGGGCGCGGGTGCAGACGCAGCAGGTGTGGCAGCAGCCGCTTCTTCAGCCTGATGGGTGGGATAGAGCTTGTCCACTTCGGGCTTGGCAGGTTTTTTTGTTTTAACGGTGTGAACGGGCTTGGGGGCTTCGGGGACACGCCACTGCGCCACCCATTGGGTGTTCTGCTCGCTAAAGCCGTTACGCAAATTATCGTAAGCACCGTTCAGGCTGTCTTGCAGCTGTCCGCCTGCCCGCCACAGCGGTATGGTTTCCAATGCCAAAAACGGGCTGTCGGTATGATAGGTTTGCTGCCAATACGCACTGATGGATTTTTGCGCGAACCAAATGGTCAGCCATGCCACACTCATCAGCACAAAATACAGCCACAACAGCCGTTTGGCAAACGAATAGCGTTTGTTACGGCGGCGTTTGGCGGGAAACAGCACGGTTTTGGCTTGACCGTTGTCGTCAGAAGTGAGCATAGATAAACCCCGGAATGCCCGCAGGGGCAACAATCATCAGAAAAAACAACACCGCAGCAATCGGAAACGGCCACGCCCAATACGGCAGCCGCGCCAACATCCGCACAAAACGGCGGAACAGCCACACCAGCTTACGGTAAAACAGCAATGCCAATGCCATCAGCACCAGCACCGCCAGCACGCCCAAATCGGGCATGTGCCAACCGCGCCCGCCGCCCAACAGGGCTTTAAACACCAAACCCGCGTCGCCCAAAGAAGACGTGGCAAAAATCACAAAGGTAAAGCAAACAAAGTTTACCGTAGTAAAAATGCCCACGGCACGTCCCCACGGAAACGACAATGCCAAGGCTTCACGCCCGAAACGGCGGTCGGCAAGGTTCAGCCCCACAAACGCCAGCCCGTGCAAAAAGCCCCACAACAAAAAGTTCCAGCCGTAGCCGTGCCAAATGCCCGACAACAGCATCGCCGCCATCACATTGATTTGTGTGCGCGTAAAACTGATGCGGCTGCCGCCCAAAGGAATATAAATATAATCGCGAATCCAAGTAGAAAGCGTAATGTGCCAGCGTTCCCAAAAGCTGCGGATATTGGACGCATGCAAAGGCATGCGGAAGTTTTGCGGCAAACGGAAGCCCAACAGCATCGCCATACCGATTACCAAATCCGTATAGCCCGAAAAATCCAAAAACAACTGCA
This sequence comes from Conchiformibius steedae, assembly GCF_014054725.1. Classification (NCBI taxonomy): domain Bacteria; kingdom Pseudomonadati; phylum Pseudomonadota; class Betaproteobacteria; order Neisseriales; family Neisseriaceae; genus Conchiformibius; species Conchiformibius steedae. Next base: position 1,952,524 of record NZ_CP059563.1, read on the forward strand.
CCGTATAACCGTACACCGCTGCCAGCACCGCCCACGCATCGTATTGCAGCGGATTGGCAAATACAGGCACCACCCAGCCTTCATTTAACGTGCCCGCTAACCACCATTTTTTAATCAAACCCAATAAAATCAAGCTGATTGCCAAAGCGGGTTTAATCACAGTACGGCGCGGGGCGCGGATTTGCGCCGCAAAACCCGTTTGAATTCCATCTACCGTTTTAAAATCATCGGCACGGATAATCGGACCTGAAGTAATGGTTGGGAAAAAGCTCAAGTGAAACAACAGCTCGTGCCATTGCAAACGCGCAGCGGGACGTTTGCTTGCCGACACCATATAGGCAATTGCCTGAAAGGTATAATACGAAATGCCCAAAGGCATCAGAATATCCACCACGCCCGCGCCCAATAATTCGCGCAACTGCGGACGGAAAAAGTCAAAATACTTAAAAAAGCCCAAATTGACCAAGGACAGCACAATGCCCACGCGCAGCCAGTATTTGCGCTGCAAATCATCGCGGCTGAGTGCCATTTTTTCCGTAACCACATACACCGCCGAGGCAAACAGCACCACCGCCAATGCAAACAGGGGATTGACCGCTGCCAAACAGCCCAAACCCACAACCAACAGCAACAGGTTTTGCAGGCGCGGCGTTTCCGCCAAAGCCCAATATAGCGGAAACAGGCAAAGAAAAAATACAGCAAACTCAATAGATAAAAACGACATGATTCACACGCGGCGGGCAAAGGGGTCAAAAATAAAAAACCAAACCCCATTCGCGCCAGTAACACGCACGAATACGGGTTCTAAAAACGTGATGGTAACATATTTTGTCCTTTCCGCACCGCTGCGCCGCAACAAAAACACCCCGAAACCTAGGGTTTCGGGGTGTGCTTTCAGATTATCAGACAGGAATTAGCCTTTTTTGTCTTTCACTTCTTGGAATTCGGCATCTACCACATCGTCATCTTTGCCTTTATTGGGCGCATCGGCGTTGGCGGGGTCGGCGGCTGCTTCGGCTTGCGCCTGTGCGTACACCATCTCGCCCAGCTTGCGGCTAACGGTACCCAAGTTCTCGGTTTTGGCATCAATTTCGGCTTTGTCGTCGCCTTTTACGGCTTCTTCGGTTTCTGCCAAAGCGGTTTCAATTTGGGCTTTTTCATCCGCTTCCAGTTTGTCGCCGTATTCTTCCAGCGATTTTTTCACTGAGTGAATCATCATTTCTGCCTGATTACGGCTGAACACCAATTCCACCAGTTTTTTATCTTCTTCGGCATTGGCTTCCGCATCTTTTACCATGCGTTCGATTTCTTCCTCGCTCAAGCCTGAAGAACCTTGAATGGTAATGTTGGCGGCTTTGCCTGTGCCTTTATCTTTGGCGGAAACGTGCAAAATACCGTTGGCATCAATATCAAAAGTCACTTCAATTTGCGGTACGCCACGCGGTGCGGGCGGAATATCGCCCAAATTAAACTGACCCAATGATTTATTCGCTGCCGCACGCTCACGCTCGCCTTGCAAAACGTGGATGGTTACCGCGCTTTGGTTGTTTTCGGCAGTAGAGAACACTTGGTTGGCTTTGGTGGGAATGGTGGTGTTTTTGTTGATGAGTTTGGTCATCACACCACCCATGGTTTCAATACCCAAAGACAAGGGGGTTACGTCCAACAGCAATACGTCGTTACGACCACCGCCCAATACTTCGCCCTGAATGGCTGCGCCCACGGCAACAGCTTCATCGGGATTCACGTCTTTGCGCGGTTCTTTACCAAAGAAGGCTTTAACGGCTTCTTGTACTTTCGGCATACGGGTTTGACCACCCACCAAAATCACATCGTCAATATCCGATGCGCTCAAGCCTGCGTCTTTCAAGGCAATGCGGCAAGGATCGATGGAACGCGCCACCAAATCTTCTACCAAAGATTCAAATTTGGCACGGGTAATTTTCATTGCCAAGTGTTTCGGACCTGTCGCATCCATGGTGATGTAAGGCAGGTTGATTTCGGTTTGCTGACCGCTGGACAACTCAATTTTGGCTTTTTCTGCTGCTTCTTTCAAGCGTTGCAATGCCATTACATCATTTTTCAAATCAATGCCTTGTTCTTTTTTGAATTCAGCAATGATGTGGTCAATAATGCGTTGGTCAAAATCTTCGCCACCCAAGAAAGTGTCGCCGTTGGTTGCCAATACTTCAAACTGTTTGTCGCCATCTACATCGGCGATTTCAATAATGGAAATGTCAAACGTACCGCCACCCAAGTCGTACACGGCAATTTTGCGGTCGCCGCCCGATACTTTGTCCATACCAAATGCCAAAGCAGCGGCAGTCGGCTCGTTAATGATGCGTTTTACGTCCAAACCCGCAATACGACCTGCGTCTTTAGTGGCTTGGCGTTGGCTGTCGTTAAAGTAAGCGGGAACGGTAATCACCGCTTCGGTAATTTTTTCGCCCAAATAGCTTTCGGCGGCTTCTTTCATTTTACGCAGTACTTCGGCGGAAATCTGCGGCGGCGACAATTCTTTGCCTTGCGCTTTTACCCATGCATCACCATTGGCGGAAGCAATGATGTCAAAAGGCATGGTTTCAATGTCGCGTTGAACTTCGTTATCAGAGAATTTGTGACCAATCAAACGTTTGGCGGCGTAAATGGTGTTTTTGGCATTGGTAACGGCTTGGCGTTTGGCGGGCGCACCCACCAAAATTTCGCCGCCGTCCAAATAAGCAATCACGGAAGGCGTGGTGCGCGCGCCTTCGGCGTTTTCAATCACTTTGGTTTGACCGTTTTCGGAAACCGCTACACAAGAGTTGGTGGTACCCAAATCAATACCGATGACTTTTGCCATAATGTTTTGCTCCTGAAAATTTAAAAACTGATGTTTGTATAATGGGGATACAGGCGGCGGTTTTCAACTGCTTTTTATCTGAAATAAACCGCTGCTGCATCTGTGATGTCTGCAAAATAGGGGGCAGGCTGCACTTTTCAAGTGCCATCAGCAAAGTTTTTTCTACAAACACGCCCCATATTCAAAAAATTGAATAAAATAAACCCGTTGCACTTTAAAATGCAACGGGTTTGGCATTACGGTTTTATCCGTTTCAACAGGCTAATTATTTAAAACCTGCTTTTTTCATCAACATAATGGCTTTTGCTTGATTGGCACCTGCGATGGATACATTGATAACATCTTGTTTGAATTTGCCCCAAGCAGCCACTTGGGCATGCGGTGCGATTTTGGGATTGGCGGGGTATTCGCGGTTTTCGTCCACAAACAGGTTTTGTGCTTCGGGGCTGCTGAGCCATTCAATGAATTTTTGCGCTTCGGCAGGTTGTTTGCTGTGTTTGGCAACGCCCGCGCCCGATACGTTGACATGCGTACCGCGTGCTTTTTGGTCAGCAAAGAAAGGACGCACTTTGGCAGAGGGGTTTTTCTTCAGCAAACGTCCCAAATAGTAGGTGTTGGTAATGCCTACGTCGCAACGCCCTGCATCAATGGCTTCCAATAATTGGGTGTCGTTGGAAAACGGTGCAGCGGCTAAATTATCCACCCAGCCTTTAACAATGCGGGCGGTTTCGGCTTCGCCTTTGTTGGCAATCATGGTGCCAACTAAAGATTGGTTATAGACATTGTTAGAGGTACGCAGACACAGTTTGCCTTTCCATTTGGGGTCTGCCAAATCGGCATAGGTGGAAAGCTGGGAAGGCTTCACTTTGGTGGGGTTGTACATAATGGTGCGGGCGCGTACAGACAAACCAAACCAGCGGTTAGCGGGGTCGCGCAGGTGGGCGGGAATATTGGCTTTCAGGGTGTTAGACTGAATCGGACGCAACAAACCCATTTGGGTGGCCTGCCACAGATTGCCGCCATCTACAGTAATAAACACGTCGGCGGGGCTGTTGCTGCCTTCGGCTTTCAGTTTTGCCATCAGCGGACCAGCTTTGTCTTCCACCAATTTGATTTTGTGTCCCGTTTTTTGCTCGTATTTGGCGGCAATGGGCTTCAGCAATTCGGTAGAACGTGAAGAATACACCACCAGTTCGGCGGCAAAAGCGGGGGCGGCGGCAAACAGTGCGGCGGCGGATACGGCAAGGGCTTTGCGAATCATGGGTCATTCCTTGGGTTGAGAATAAAAAGCGCAAGATTGCGGCATGGATGCGCCTTCAGGCGCACCGGCAGGGGGCATTCTAATGTAAATGCTTGTTGCGAACAAGAGACGTTATCATTTTTTTCCGCACTTTAGGCTTGACACGCTATAATCGCGCTTTTGTTTTTCCCGACTGCCTGACACCATGTTTGCCAAAACTTTGCCGCGTCTGTGGCTGCTATTGTGTGTGTTGCTGACTTTGATTCCCATCGGCGTGATTGTGGCCGCTTGGGGCGAATTTGACCGCGAAATTTGGGCGTTTTTATTGGAACACCAGCTGCCTTTGCTGTTAAAAAACACGCTGCTGCTGGCATTGGGCGTGGGCGTGGGGGTGACGCTGCTGGGAACATCATTGGCGTGGCTGACGGCAGTATATGATTTTCCGCTGCGGCGCGTGTTTTTTTGGGCGTTGATGCTGCCTTTGGCAGTGCCTGCTTATGTGTTGGCGTTTGTGCAAATCGGTTTTACCGATTACAGCAGTCCGTTTGCCACTTGGCTGCGCGAAAGCCACAGCTGGGTGTTTCCCGATATCCGCAACGGCTGGGGGCTGGTGCTGGTGATGAGTTTAAGCTTTTATCCGTATGTGTATTTGCTGGCACGGAATGCGTTTTCGGGCATGGGACGACAGGCTTTGGAAGCGGGCGCGTCTTTGGGTTTGTCGCCGTGGCGAGCGTTTGTGAAAGTGGCGTTGCCGATGGCGCGTCCGTGGATTGCGGGGGGAACGGTGTTAGCACTGATGGAAACTTTGGCGGATTTCGGTACGGTATCGGTGTTCGGTTACGATACGTTTACCACTGCCATTTACGATACTTGGTTCGGTATGTTTTCGCTGGAAACCGCCAAGCAGTTGGCAGCGATTCTGATTACGGGTGTGTTTGTGTTATTGGTGTTGGAACAGCTGGGGCGCGGGGCGCGGCGTTTTCACCGCAGCGACAACAGCGGTAACCGTCCGCGTCAGCCTTTACGCGGTTGGCAAGCATGGGCGGCGGCGGCGTATTGCGGGCTGGTGCTGCTGTCGGCGTTTGTCCTACCCGTGCTGCAATTGGTGTGGTGGGCGCACGAAACGTGGAATGAAGTGTTTAACGCGGAATTGTGGGCGCAGGCGTGGCATTCGTTTGCAGGGGGCATGATGGCAGCGGGATTCACGGCAATAACCGCCATCTTGCTGGCACTTGCCAAACGCGCCGACCACAGCCGTTTTGCTGCTGTTGGCGCACGGCTGGCGACTTTGGGCTATGCTGTTCCGGGGACGGTGTTGGCGGTGGGGGTGTTTGTGCCTGTGGCGGCGTTAGACAATGCCTTAATCGCCTTTTTCAAACTGCCCGAAGAAACCACGGCGATATTTAAAGGCACGCTGGCGGTGCTGCTGCTGGCGTATCTGATTCGCTTTTTGGCGGTGGCGTATGCCTCGGCGGAAGCGGGTTTGGAACGCATCAGCCCCAATCAGGCAGAAGCGGCGCGTTCGCTGGGCTGCACGGGCTGGGGCGTGTTGCGGCGGGTGTATCTGCCGCTGTTAAAAAGCGCGGGGGCAACTGCCGTGTTGATGGTATTTGTGGACATTATGAAAGAAATGCCGATTACGCTGATGATGCGCCCTTATGATTGGGACACTTTGGCGGTGCGGATTTACTCGTTTACCGGTGAAGGGCTGTTTGCCCAAGCCTCGCTGCCCGCCCTGCTGATTGTGCTGACGGGACTGCTTCCCGTTATTTTGTTTTCACGCGCCGAGCAAACATCATGATTTTAGAAATTTCCAACTTAAACCTCGCCTTTGGTGGCAAACCCGTATTAAATGGCTTTGGCTTTGCCTTGGCAGAAGGCGAAACTGCCTGCCTGCTGGGACATTCAGGCTGTGGCAAAACCACTGCCTTGCGCTGTATTGCGGGTTTTGAAACCGCTGCTTCGGGCAGCATTGCCTTAAAAGGTCGCACCCTGTTTGCCGCAGGCAGCGAAAACATCCCCCCGCACCGCCGCCGCATCGGCATGGTGTTTCAGGATTACGCCCTGTTTCCACATTTAAACGTGGCTGCCAACATCGCCTTCGGCATCGCCAAACAACCCGACCGCCAACGCCGTGTAGATGAACTGTTGGAACTGATTGGTTTGACAGGCTACGGCAAACAATACCCACACCAGCTGTCAGGCGGACAACAACAGCGTGTTGCCCTCGCCCGCGCCCTTGCCCCGCGCCCCGATTTGATTTTGCTGGACGAACCCTTTTCCAGCCTTGATGCCGATTTACGCGCCCGTTTGTCGCAAGAAGTGCGCCAACTGCTCAAACAAGAACACACCAGCGCGATACTGGTTACCCACGACCAAAACGAAGCCTTTGCCATGGCAGACAAAATCGGCATGATGGCGCACGGCACGCTGCAACAGTGGGACAATCCGCAAAACCTGTACCGCCACCCTGCCACGCCCGATGTTGCCGCCTTTATCGGACAAGGCGCATGGCTGAACGGCATAGTTGCCGCAGACGGCACGGTAGAAACCGCTTTGGGGCGCACTGCCGCCGTCCTGCCCGCACAACACAGCGGCAGCGTGCGCCTGCTGGTGCGCCCCGAACACCTGTCTGCCGCCGAAGACCACACCAACGCCCACATCAGCGAATGCACCTTTACCGGCAGCCATTTCCGTTACCTGCTCACCTTGGATAACGGCGAAAGCCTGTATTGGCTCGACAGCCAGCACCATCCTGCCGACAGCCGCATCCGCCTGTGTTTTGCCGAAGCCGCCGCACCCGCAGCCTTTAATATTTAGGACGTGTCCCCATCTGCTTATACAACGGTATTTTTGGCACAAATCCGCGTCTGCCGCGTTAAAAATGCACAGGCACGCACCGCCGCATTGTGGCATAATCCCCCTATCCCATCCGTAAAGATAGTTTGAGTTTATGCTGTTATCGCTGACACAATATTTTTTGTATTTAAAATACATGTTGGGCGGCATACTGATGCTGGTGTTGTTTGCCGCCGTCTATATCCGCATCACCCCTGCCCGCGAGCTGTACCTAATCCGCAACGGCAATTTGGCATGCGCCCTGTCTTTGGGCGGCGCACTGGTGGGATTTTGCGCGGCACTGGCTTCCAGCATTGCCCACAGCCTGTCGTTTTTTGACTTTATCGTTTGGGGTTTGGCGGCTGCCGTGATTCAAATCGGCGTGTATTTTGCCGCTGCCCGCCTGATTCCCAACGCCGCCGTGGAACTGGAAAACAATAATGTTGCCGTGGGCGCGTTTTTATGCGCCCTGTCGCTGTCTATCGGGCTGCTGAACGCCGCCTGCCTGACTTAAGCCGCTTTTCAATCCGAACAAAGGGAAACCGCCATGTTTAACTTTATCCGCAAACAGTTTATCGACGTTATCCAATGGGAAAGCCCCAATGAAGCAACTTTGGTGTGGCGTTTTCCCGTTGCCGACCAAGAAATCCAAAACGGTGCCAGCCTTACCGTGCGCGAAGCACAAATGGCATTGTTTGTTGATGAAGGCAAAGCCGCCGATGCCTTTGCCCCCGGACGCTACACCCTCACCACCCAAACCCTGCCCGTTTTAACCAATCTGAAAAACTGGGACAAATTCTTCCAATCGCCGTTTAAATCCGACGTGTATTTTTTCAATACCCGCCAACAGCTCGGACGACGTTGGGGAACGGCACAACCCGTTACCGTGCGCGATGCCGAATTCGGCGTGGTGCAATTACGCGCTTTTGGCATGTTTGCCTACCGCATCAGCGACCCCGTTGCCTTTTTTAAAGAAGTGTCGGGCGTGGTGGAACATTACAGCGGCGAACAATTGGAAGCCCAGTTGAAAAACATCGCCATGACCCAACTGGCTGCCGCATTCGGCACATCGGGCATTCCGTTCTTGGACATGGCGGCCAATCAGGTTTTACTCTCGCAAACCATGACCGAACGCCTGCGCCCCGAATTTGCCAAATTGGGCGTGGCATTGGAAAACTTTACCGTAGAAAGCGTTACCCTGCCCGAAGCGGTACAAAAAGCCCTCGACAGCCGCATGAGCATGGGTATTGTCGGCGATTTGGGCAAATACACCCAGTTCCAAACCGCACAAGCCATTCCCTTGGCAGCGCAAAACGAAGGCGGCATTGCTGGCATCGGCGCAGGATTGGGCGTGGGCGCAGGCATCGGTCAGGCGATGGCGGGCGCAATGGCAGGCATGATGCAGCCCCAAGCCGCAACCCAGCCCGCCCCCGCTGCGGAAGACCCGCAAGCCAAATTAGCCAAACTCAAAACCCTGCTGGATAACAATCTGATTTCGCAAGAAGACTACGACACAGCCAAAAACGAAGTGTTAAAACAACTGATTGGCTGAACCCCCTTAACACCCATTCAAGAGAAAGGAAACAACCATGAAAAAACTGCACCGTTCCCGCCAAAATAAAATGCTGTTCGGCGTATGCGGCGGCTTGGCAGAGCATTTTAATACCGACCCCAGTCTCGTCCGTGTGGTTTGCGTGGCATTGTGCTTAATCAGCTTTGGTTTTCCCATGCTGATTTTGTATGTTGCCATGGGCTTTATTCTGCCCGCCAAGTAACTCCGCCAGACAATAAAAAAACAGCCCCAAACGGGCTGTTTTTTTATCTGGTGCCGACAATGAGACTTGAACTCATACGACCTGCGGTCACTACCCCCTCAAGATAGCGTGTCTACCAATTCCACCATGTCGGCATAAAACTTATTTTTTGGATTTTTTATCTTTATCTGATTTTTTACTTTTGGATTGGCTTGCTGCCGCTTTTTTATCTTTATTGTCCGCAACTTTATCAGCTGCTATTTTGGCAGCTGCTGCGCCAGCTGCGCCCGCCAATGCTGCTTCACCCGCAGAAAAACTGCTTTCTTTGGCTTCGGGTTTGGCAGCTTCGCCGGCACTGCTTGCCGCAGAAGCAGCAGACGGAACACTTAAGCTATCCTGCATGGGAACAGGTGCTGACGTGCTTTCTATTGCGGGTGCGCTTTGGCTTTGTTGGATATTGCTAAAATCCAAACCACTACTTGAACCGCGTTGGCTGTGGATATAGCCCAACAGCAAACAAGTGGCAAAAAATACCGTTGCAGCCACGCCCGTCATGCGGCTTAAGAAATTGGCATTACCGCCCGAACCGAATACGCCCTGTGCGCTGCCCGAACCGCCAAAACTCGCCCCCGCATCCGCACCACGACCGTGCTGCATCAGCACCAAGCCGATAATGGCAAGCGATGAGAAGATATTAACGATTAAGATAAGGGTTTTAAAGGCTTCCATGGGTTAGTCGGTTTCCTGAGCGGCTCGGATAATAGCGGCAAACGCTTCACTTTTCAGCGATGCGCCACCCACCAATGCGCCGTCCACATGGGCGACGCGGAAAATGGCTGCGGCGTTTTGGTCGTTTACGCTTCCGCCGTAAAGAATGCGGATATTAACACTGCCGCCAAGCAAAGACAATAGTGTATCGTAAATAAATTGATGCATTTCGCCGATTTGCTCGGGCGTGGCGGTTTTTCCCGTGCCAATCGCCCACACAGGCTCGTAAGCCACCGCCACACCGTTGGCAAACGATAAATCTTTTAACACAGCCAACTGCGCCGCTACTGTGTCAAAATGTTGTTCTGCTTCGCGCTGCGCCAAACTTTCGCCCACACACAGCAAAGGCTGCAAACCTGCTGCCAAAATATGTTCCAACTGGCTGCGGCGTTGTTCGGCGGTTTCGGCAAAATACAGGCTGCGCTCGGAGTGTCCGACCAACACCAGCTTCACGCCCACATCTGCCAGCATGGGTGCGGAAATTTCGCCCGTATACGCACCGCTGCCATTAAAACGGCTTGCCATTTGTGCGCTCAAGCAAATGGGATTGGCGGAATTTGCAGCGGCAAGCTGTGCGGCAGTGGGTGCCAAATACAAAGCAGGCGGGACAACGCCCACGCATACTTTATCTGCCTGCGGTAAAGCGCAAATTTCTTCCAGCAAACGCGTGTTTTGTGCGCTGCTGCCGTTCATTTTCCAATTACCGATAACCCATTTTTGCTGCCAAACGCCTTGTTGCATGGTGCCGATTCCTGTGTTTTGAAACAAAACGCTTATTTTAGCGCAATTACGGCGGCGTTTACAGGGTTTGTTATAATGTGTCCTTCCTGCAAACACTGCCCCGATTTTTCCCATGAAGCCTCAAGCCGTTCTGATTATTTCCGTTTTTATTGTTGCCAGCTGCGGTTTGGCTTATGAATTGGTGATGGCTGCGCTGGCAAGTTATCTTTTAGGCGACAGTATTTTGCAGTTTTCTTCCATTATCGGGCTGTATTTGTTTGCGATGGGTATTGGCGCACACCTAACGCGCTACATTGGCGATGGCGATACACTTAAACGCTTTATTGAAATTGAGTTGCTGGTGGGCTTGATTGGCGGGGTGTCGGCGTTGTTTTTGTTTGTGGCATTCGGTATGCAGGCTGCGCCGTTCCGCACCCTGCTGTATGCGCTGGTGCTGATTGTCGGCACGGTGGTAGGCATGGAAATTCCGCTGGTGATGCGCGTGTTGCACGAACAACAAACATCGTTTAAAGATTTGGTGGCGCGGGTGCTGACGTTTGACTATTTGGGCGCATTGGCGGTGTCGCTGTTGTTTCCCTTGGTACTCGCCCCTAAATTGGGCATGGCACGTTCTGCCTTATTATTCGGCATTTTAAACGCGGCGGTTGCCATGATAACGGCGTATCTGTTCCGTTCGCGTTTACAGGCGTATCGCGGTTTGCAAAGCCGCGCCGTGCTGGTGCTGGCCTTGCTGATACTGGCGTTTGCCTATGCCAACCGCATTACCTTCCGCGCCGAACAGCATTATTTTGGCGACCCTGTGATTTATCAAAGCCATTCGCCCTACCAGCGTTTGGTGCTGACCCGCTGGAAAAACGATATCCGATTGTATATCAATGGCAATTTACAGTTCTCCGCCAAAGACGAAGCCCGTTATCACGAAGCCTTGGTGTTGCCTGCCATGCAAAACGCCGCTTCCCGCGCCCAAGTGCTGATTTTGGGTGGCGGCGACGGCTTGGCGGCGCGTGAAGTATTAAAATATCCTGACGTTCAACAGCTTACATTGGTGGATTTAGACCCGCAAATGACGGATTTTTTCCGCACCGCGCCCGAATTGGTCAAACTGAACGCCAATGCCCTCAATCATCCCAAACTCAAAATTGTCAATGACGATGCCGCCAAATGGCTGGAAACCGTTAGCCAACGTTTTGATGTGATTATTATTGATTTGCCCGACCCGTCCAATTTTTCATTGGGTAAGCTGTATTCCGTGCCGATGTACCGTTTGGTGGCACGCCATTTGGCAGACGGCGGAAAAATCGCCGTTCAATCCACATCGCCGTATTTTGCGCCCAATGCTTATTGGTCGGTGGTAAAAACATTGGAAGAGGCAGGTTTACACACCGCGCCTTATCATGTGTATGTGCCTTCATTTGGCGAATGGGGATTTGTGTTGGCATCGCAGCAAAACGATTTGCGCCCGCCGCAACGCATTGATGTGCCTGCACATTACCTCACCCCCGAAACCGCCGCGCAAATGTTCCGTTTTCCGCCCGATATGGCACGGCGCGAAGTGGCAGCCAATTATTTGAACAATCAAGCACTGGTGGCGTATTTTGAGCGCGACTGGCGCGAAGTGATACGTTAATGTTATATCAGCGTTTACAGCCTGTTTGGAAGCGTTTGCGCGACAGCCGTCCCACGCTGGCATTAAGCGGTGGATTGGATTCTATGGTGTTGCTGCACCTGCTGTTGCGGTGTCGCGCTGATACGGGCATGCCGTTTTCCGCCGCGCACGTTCACCACGGCTTGAGTGCCAATGCCGATGCGTGGGCGCGTTTTTGCCAAGACTTTTGCGCGGCACACGATGTGCCGTTTCACTTACTTAAAGTGCAAGTGATAAACCGTGGCGAAGGCTGGGAAGCCGCAGCGCGAAAAGCGCGTTATCAGGCATTGGCGGACGTATCGTCCGAAACCCTGTTACTCGCCCACCACGCAGACGACCAACGCGAAACCTTTTTACTGGCGGCGTTGCGCGGTGGTGGCACACGCGCTTTGGCTGCCATGCCTGTGGCGGCGGAAATGTCTGCCATCCGTTTGCTGCGCCCTTTGTTAAACGTTTCCCGAGCCGAACTTGCCGATTACGCCCGCGCCCACGCCGTTACGCATATTGAAGACGAAAGCAACAGCAATCCGCGTTTTTTAAGAAACTGGTTGCGCCATCAACTGCTGCCGTTTGCCTTGCAACGCTTGCCGCAACTGCCGCAACAATTAGACGCTGCCGTTGCCGCTGCCCAACAAGATTTGGCATTATTGGACGAATTTACCCGCAGCGACCGCGAATATGTTTGTGTCGATGGCGTGTTTCAGTGCTTGCGTTGGCGCGAATTGTCGGAACTGCGCCGCCGCAACCTGTTACACGATTTTGCTAAACAGCACAATTTAGGCAACCCTAGCCGCGCTGCCGTTTATGCCTTTGAGCGCACACTCGCCGCCGCCCCAACCCAGCACGCCGAATGGTCTTTACCACACGGCACTGCTGTGGCACATCAAGGGCGTTTGTTGCCCGTTCCCCATGCGCTGATGCACCCACCTTGGTTAAAACAACCCCTAATCGGCACAGCAGCGCAATTGGCGCAAAACTGCGGTATGGAGTGGCGTACGGGGCGCGGTTTTGCCCCCGATATATTGCAACACACCCTACAACTGCGCCCGCCTGTCCCCAGCGACCGCATGATGTGGCGCGGCACGCGCAAAACCGTCAAACGCATTTTGCAAGAACACAGCGTACCGCCACGCCTGCGCCCGATTTTTCCGATTTGGTGCAATCTGCACGGCGAATGCCTTGCCATCAGCGGTATCGGCGTGAGTGATACGGTTGCCGTTGATTCGGGTTTAATTCCCTATTTACCTGATTGGGAAAATTATTTTATTAACCGCCAACAGCAATAATTAACCGCTGGAAGCACATTATTTAAACCAACCCACTCAATATTTTGGAGAAAATGATGACTGTATACCGTTGTTCCCATTGCAAACATTTGGGTGAACACACTGCGCCCGTCGGTATCGGCAAATGCGCCCAATGCGGTAGCGAAACCAAGTTGTATGATACGGTATTTTTTATTAATCAGATACTTGCCAGATACAGCACGGCTTTGCGCGAATTGGAAGCCTTAAAATGTGCAGATGACGGCGAACCTGCCGAAGCTGCCCGTGAACAGGACGGTCATGTGAATCCCCTTGCCGGTCAGGATTTTTCCGAAACCGACATACTGGCAAACGCCGCACAACATCGCCCTTTGGAACAATGGTTTGCCAAACACCGTATTAAGGCGGATTTTGATTACGGCAAAGTGGATATGAGCGGTTATTATGACGAAGCTGCCGCCGCCATCGGCAAACATTATGATTTATTTAAAGATGTTTTGAGTAAAATCAATTGGGCATACCGCAACAACCACAGTGGTGCCAATTTTGATTTGAAAAAATACAGTCAAAAAGACGCGCAAACCCTGAACCGCATCTGCCGCGAGTTTTACAGTCATACCCTGTTTTCCCGCTATCATTACCAAAAACCCGAAAAACTGCTTAACCTGAAGTTGCAAAGCGCCCCGCCCGTGCGTCAGTTTTTTACCGGTGGCTGGCTGGAGTGGTTTGCTTTGGGCAAACTGCTGGCACAAGCGGCACAACGCGGTCAGCAATATACGTTTTCCTGCGCCCGTTCGGTCAATATCCGTTTTGACAATCAGGATTTGCATGAATTGGACGTGGTCTTTTTGCCTGCTGCGGGCGCACCGCTGGTTATCGAATGCAAAACGGGCGAATACCGCCGCGATTTGGATAAGTATTTAAATTTAAAAAAACGTTTAGGAATTGACGCCTGTCATTTTATGATTTTGGTTACCGATATTGACGAAAGCCAAGCCAAATCGCTGCGGGCAATGTATGATTTGACTTTTGTGACCCCGCAGTCGCTTGCTGCCTATTTGCAGGAAGTTATGTAGGGCGTGTCCCTATTGACTGATGCGGCGGTATTTTTGGCAAAGCAAAGAGGGACACGCCCTAAAACAAACAGGCAGATAATCGGCATTTTGCCTGTTGTGTGGGTTACAATCCGATATTTTCCAACCCTTTTTTAAAGGCAACCAAACCTATGGCACAAAACATCGTAGTCATCGGCTCGCAGTGGGGCGATGAAGGCAAAGGCAAAATCGTGGACTGGCTGGCAGAACAAACTGGCGGCGTGGTGCGTTTTCAAGGTGGACACAATGCCGGACACACTTTGGTGGTGGGCGGTAAAAAAACCATTTTGCGCCTGATTCCCAGCGGTATTTTGCACGAAACCCTCAATTGCTACATCGGTTCGGGTGTGGTGTTGTCGCCCGAAGCCCTGTTCGGCGAAATTGACGAGCTGTTGGCAGCGGGCGTGCAAAATGTGGAACAGCGTTTGAAAATCGCCCCCACCTGCCCGCTGATTTTGCCCTACCACATTGCCCTTGACCAAGCGCGTGAAATTTCGCGTGGCGCAGGCAAAATCGGTACGACAGGGCGCGGCATCGGTCCTGCTTACGAAGACAAAGTGGCGCGTCGTTCGGTACGCGCGGGTGATTTGGCGGATTTGGACAAAGTGGCGGCAAAAGTCAAAACCAATCTTGCCCTGTACAATGTGCAATTGCAACATCTACACGGTGTTGAACCCGTTGATTTTGATAAAGTGATGGCAAAAATCCGCAGCTTCCGCGAGCGTTTGTTGCCCATGCTGCACGATGTGGCGGGTACGCTGTACCAAAAACACCAAAATGGCGAACGTTTGCTGTTTGAAGGGGCGCAAGGTACGCTGCTGGACATTGATTACGGCACTTATCCCTTTGTTACTTCTTCAAATTGCGTGGCGGGTGCGGCTTCGGTGGGCGCAGGTGTGCCATCGCAAATGCTGGATTATGTGCTGGGGATTGTGAAAGCCTATACCACCCGTGTCGGTTCGGGTCCGTTCCCCACCGAATTGTTTGACGACATCGGCGCAGGTTTGGCAGAGCGCGGACATGAATTCGGTTCGGTAACGGGTCGTCCGCGCCGTTGCGGCTGGTTTGATGCAGCGGCGTTGAAGCGTTCCATTCAAATCAACGGCATTACAGGCATGTGCATCACCAAATTAGATGTGATGGACGGCATGAAAGAAGTGAAAATCTGCACGGGTTACACCTTGCCCGATGGTTCGCAAACCGATATTTTGCCCTTTGGTGCAGATGCGGTAGCAGGCTGTACGCCTGTTTACGAAACCCTACCGGGTTGGGACGAACCCACTTTCGGGGTTAAAGACTATCAACACTTGCCCGAAAACGCCAAACGTTATCTGAAGCGGATTGAGGAAGTTTGTGGTGCGCCTGTTGCCATGATTTCCACAGGTCCTGACCGCGAAGAAACCATTGTGGTACATCATCCGTTTGCCTAATCGGATTTAAATTATACGCCCGCGCCTGATGAATTTCTGGCGCGGGCGTTTTTTACAATGGCTTACGTTGCCACCATTGGCGCGGAAAACGCTGTTCGCGCATTTCGCCGCCGCCAAAAGAAAAAGCAAACGCGCCGTTGTGGTCAGTACGAATCACGCGAATATCACGCGTTTGCAGCTTGGCAAGCACATCGGGGTGTGGGTGTCGGAAAGCGTTGGCAAAACCGCTGCTGGCAACGGCAATTTCGGGTTCAACAGCGTTCAGCAGTTCGTCTGAAGTAGAAGTTTTGCTGCCGTGATGTCCCAACACCAGCACATTGCTATACAGGGCATCGCCATATTGGGCAACCATGGTGCGTTCGCCTGCCACGCCCAAATCGCCCGTAATCAAAATGGCACGCCCGTCTGCAATCACGCGCAAAACGCAGCTTTTTTCATTGTCTTTGGCATGGGGTAGCGGCGGCGGGGTGAGAAATTCAAAAACGGTGCGCCCGCTTTGCCAACGTGTACCATTGGTGCAGTGATGTGCTTTGGGGTAAAACTCGGGTTGTCCCGCCCATAGTTTTTTGATGTGAATGGCTTTGGCAAGTGCGGGATAACCGCCGTCGTGGTCGTCATCGTGATGCGACAACACCAGCGCGTCTAATTGTTTGATGCCCAAGGCGCGTAAATTGGGCAGCAGCGACATTTCGGCAGCGGGCGTGCCTGTGTCAAACAAAACGTTTTGTGACGGGGTTTGCAGCAGCACCGACAAACCTTGTCCCACGTCCCAAACATAAACATTTAAATCGGTTTTGGGTGCAGACGGACGGTAAAGGGTAAACATCAGCACGCCGCAACACGCTAAAGGTCGCCAACCGCCACCGCGTGGCAATAACAGCAATAAAGCACACGCCAATGCTGCCATCAGCAAAGGTGCGGGCGCGTGTGCCAACGCCCAATCGGGAACACGCGCCCCCAACCACAACAGCACGTCTGCGGTGTATTGCGCCAGCCAGGCAGCAAGGTCGCGCACAAAGTCAAACGGCGACAGCGAAGCCGCCAACGCCACAGGCACGAGTATCCACGAAAACAGCGGAATCGCAACGGCGTTCACGGGCAAGCTGAACACGGGAAACGTGCCGAAAAAATACGCTGCGCCAATGCCACCCACCAAAGTGGCGGCGCATTGTCCGCGCCATGCCTGTCGCCATTTGTTTTCGGGCAAACGCGCCGCCAAAGTCCACAATAAAGTCGCCACCAAACCGAAAGATAACCAAAATCCCGCCGCCAATACCGCTGCAGGTTGTAACAGCAGCACCGCCGCCAACGCTGTCCACCACACCTGCCACGCCGTCATCACGCCGCGTTGCAGCCATGCCCATGCAAACACCGTCAGCATCAGCAAGCTGCGTAAAGCGGGAATGCCGAATCCCGCCAATGCCGTGTAAAACGCCGCTGCCGCCACGCCTGCGCCCAACTGCCACACTCTCGGACGGGCAGGCACACGCGGTAAAAACCGCATCAGCCATTTGCACAACAGCGCCGCCATCACCGCCACCATAGAAATATGCAAACCCGAAATACTGACCAAATGGTTTAAACCCAAAGGTCGGAACGCTGCCCATGCTTCAGGCGGCAAACCCGAACGGTCGCCCACCGCCAGCGCTCGCATCAGTCCCGCGCCGTGTGCCGTTTCTTTGCCCGTGCGCTGCCACGCCGCCGAAATCCGCGCCCGCCAGCCATTGGCATTCCACACGGGCGCATCGCCCAAACGTTCCCGCTCGCGCCCCACCGAAGCCAAACCGTCTATCCCGTTTGCCAACGCCCACGCCTCGCGGTCAAAACCCACAGGATTACGCATACCCAAAGGTGCGCGTACCCTTGCCTTAATGCGCCAACGCTCGCCCGTGTGCCAATCGCGTTTGTTGTAATCGTAAAATAAGAAACGGTATTCTTTGCCTTGCTCGGTACGCGCCGTGGCGGTAAAACGGCTGCGACCGTCTTCGCTGCGTTCGGGCAAACCCGTTACCGTGATGTCCAATAATTGCGATTGTGGCGACTGCGCTACCTGCCATTGTGCCTGCAATGCCGTTTCGGTGCGCCACAGCGAATACACTGCGCCCGTTATTAGGCAAAACAGCGTCAGTGCCATTGCCAACAGCCGCTGCCGTTCCCAAAAATACGCGCCTGCTGCCGTTGCTGCTGCGGCAAACCATGCTGTTGCCCACCATGCCCACGCGCCGCGTTCGGGCAAAAAAAATGCCGCCGCCGCACCGATGCAGAACGCAGGCACACACAAACCATAGCGCATAAGCCTTCCCCCATTGCAAACAGGGCGGAAACCCCTTCCGCCCTGTTTGAAAAAATTGTACTTAAACGTGTTCCACAAACGACACAATCACACCGCAGCCGTCTGCCGCCGCCGCACGGTAAAACCCGCACAAACGCGCAAACCACGCGCCCAGTTCTTCGGCGCGTTCGGGGCTGTCGCTGTGGTCAAACTCTTCGCTGCCGCGAATATGAAAGGCTTCGGCAAACGCCGCCAAATCCGCTTCGGCAGACAGCTCTTCGGCATTTTGCGCCAAATCCGCGTTAAACGCCGCCAAACGCGCCGCAAAGTCCACTTTTGCCAAGGCTGCGGCAATGGCAGCAGTATCATCGGGCAGAATATACGCCGCACCCATATCGCTCCAGCCATCCAAATACTCAATACCGTCAATCGCGGCAATCAGCTGGGCATTGTCGGGCGTGTCTGCACCCGTAAACACCGCCTGCAACACCCGCCATAGTTGCGGCACTTTCAAATAACGGCGGCTTTGGTCTTCAGGCAAACCAAAACGGCGCACCACTTCGCCCTTATCGGCGCGGCGGTGGTTCAACGTATCGGCAATTTCGCGCAAATCGGCTTCGGGATAAGCCGTATAAACCAAATTGGTCATGGGATTCGTCCTTTGTTGTAGCATTTAACAAATGCTTACAGTGTAAACCCAAACGCCAGCCCCGTCCACATACACAGCAGCAGTATAATCACGGTTTCCCCACACATACCAACTGGCATGCGCGAGTAAGAATAACATGGAAACCATTAAATTCATCATTCTTGCCATTGTGTATTATGCAACCATCGCAGCGATAACGTTGTTTTTCTGCTCGCCTGTTATCATGCTGTTGCGTAAAATGTGGAAACAACCGCAGCCTTTCCGCAGCCGTGCATGGTGGCTTGCCGTGCCGTTTCATTTATTGTGGCTGCCTGCGTGGTACGGGCTACTGGCAACCGCTTCACACAATATAGAATATAATCCCGAAATCTCTCGTTTTAACGAATGGAATATTACTTGGCTGCTCGCAGCCTTTGCCCTACAAATATGGATTGCCGTGATATTGCTGTGGCAATACCAACGCGGGCACCCCCGTGCTTTAGTCCGCTGTAACGCTTTTTTGCTAACAGGTTTCACCACCATGGCATTATCCTATTGGCTGGCAGACTATCTGTATCCGCTGCTTTATCGTTGGTGGTGGCAACCTTTACTTCAGATCATGGATTTGGGCAACGATACCACCTTGCGCGGGCTTAACCACACCAGATACAGCGTCGCTTCTTTCTTGCTGTATTTGGCATTTCTTTACCCGTATGGTTTAGTACTTTCTGCAGCGTGGTATTTACTGCTGGAAAAATTTGTCCCCGCACAATCCCCGTTATCCAAGCCATCCAAACGTTATAAAATACGCAAACCTGAACGTTAAACCAATAATCATATCAAAGAAAATATATGAAATATAAAGACCTGCGCGGATTTATCGCACAACTGGAAAACCAAGGCAAGCTTAAGCGTATTGCTGCGCCCGTTTCACCGCATTTGCAGATGACCGAAATTGCCGACCGCGTGTTACGCGCCGAAGGTCCTGCACTGCTGTTTGAACAGCCCGTGCGTTCAGACGGTACGCGCTATGATTTTCCCGTGCTTGCCAACTTGTTCGGCACGCCTGAACGCGTGGCAATGGGCATGGGCGCAGACAGCGTGGACAAATTGCGCGAAATCGGACACACCCTTGCCTACCTGAAAGAACCCGAACCGCCCAAAGGCATTAAAGATGCCTTTTCCAAACTGCCTTTATTAAAAGACATTTGGAGCATGGCGCCGAATATCGTTAAAAACGCGCCCTGCCAAGAAATCGTGTGGGAAGGCGATGCCGTTGATTTAAATAAACTGCCGATTCAGCATTGTTGGAAAGACGATGTTGCCCCCTTAATCACTTGGGGCTTAACCGTTACCAAAGGACCGCATAAAAAACGCCAAAATCTCGGCATTTACCGTCAGCAACTGATTGGCAAAAACAAACTGATTATGCGCTGGCTGGCGCACCGTGGCGGCGCATTGGATTTTCAGGCGCACAAAAAGCTGTATCCCGACACGCCTTACCCCGTTGCCGTGGTGTTGGGCTGCGACCCCGCCACCATTTTGGGCGCGGTAACGCCTGTTCCCGACACCTTGAGCGAATACCAGTTTGCAGGATTATTGCGCGGTTCGCGTACTGAATTGGTCAAGTGCATTGGCAACGATTTGCACGTTCCCGCGCGTGCCGAAATCGTGTTGGAAGGCGTGATTTATCCTGATGAAACCGCGCTGGAAGGACCGTACGGCGACCACACGGGCTATTACAACGAACAAGACCGTTTTCCCGTGCTGACGGTGGAACGCATCACCATGCGTGAAAATCCGATTTACCACAGCACCTACACAGGCAAACCACCAGATGAACCCGCCGTTTTGGGCGTGGCGTTAAACGAAGTGTTTGTGCCCTTGCTGCAAAAACAGTTTCCCGAAATTGTGGATTTTTACCTACCACCCGAAGGCTGTTCCTACCGCATGGCAGTGGTTTCCATTAAAAAACAATACGCAGGACACGCCAAACGCATCATGATGGGCTGTTGGTCGTTTTTGCGCCAGTTTATGTACACCAAATTTATTGTGGTGGTGGACGACGATGTCAATTGCCGCGACTGGAAAGAAGTGATTTGGGCGATTACCACGCGCATGGACCCCGTGCGTGATACCGTGCTGATTGAAAACACGCCGATTGACTACTTGGATTTTGCCAGTCCCGTTAGCGGTTTGGGCGGAAAAATGGGCTTGGACGCCACCAATAAATGGGCAGGCGAAACCTCGCGCGAATGGGGGCGCGTGATTCAACGCGATGCGGAAACGGTAAAACAAGTGGATGCGATGTGGGGGGAGTTGGGTTTATAAGATAAAATATCCGATTGTCCATACGGCAGCAGTACTTGCTGTTTGATGGGAAAACATTATTTCAACCGTATAATCAGAAAGTAAACAAATGAAACAACTCAACGCCGATGTGGTGATTATTGGGGGCGGTTCGGCGGGCATGGTGGCGTTCCGCAACGCCCGTTTGCACACCGAAAACGTGTATCTGCTGGAAAACCATCAATTTGGCACCACTTGCGCCCGCGTGGGCTGTATGCCGTCCAAACTGCTGATTGCTGCTGCCGAAGCGCGTTACCACGCTTTACACACCGCGCCTTTTGGTGTGTATGTAGATAGCGGCAGCGTGCGCGTAGATGGCGAAGCTGTGATGCGCCGCGTCAAAAGCGAGCGCGACCGTTTTGTCGGGTTTGTGCTGGAAGATGTAGAAGCATGGCCTGCAGAACGCCGTATCATGGGCAACGCCAAATTTGTGGACGCGCACACCGTGCAAATTGACGACCACACCCAAATCTGCGCCGAACGCATTGTGATTGCCACAGGTTCGCGCCCTGTTGTGCAAAACGAATGGTATGCCTTGGGCGACCGTTTGATTGTAAATGATGACGTGTTTGCATGGAACACCTTGCCCGAAAGCGTAGCGGTTATGGGAACAGGTGTGATTGGTTTGGAATTGGGACAGGCATTGGCACGTTTGGGTGTGCAGGTAAAAGTGTTTGGGCGCAGCGGCAGCTTGGGCGGGATTTCCGACCCCGAAGTTTTGCAAGCCGCACAAAAGATTTTTACCAACGAATTCCCGCTGCATTTGCACACCCAAACCGATGTTGCTTTAAATTCAGAAGGCAAAGTGCAACTGCGTTGGACAGAAAACGGCGAAACACGCGAATGGGTAGCCGATTACCTGTTGGCAGCGGCAGGTCGCCGCCCCAATGTAGATAATATCGGTTTGGAAAACTTGAATATTGAGCGCGACAAACGCGGCGTGCCTGTCGTGCGCGACCCGCATTTGATGCAAACCTCTATTCCGCATATTTTCATTGCGGGCGATGCCTCCAACCAAATTCCCCTGCTGCACGAAGCCTCTGACCAAGGCAAAATCGCGGGCGACAACGCAGGACGTTATCCCGATTTGCATCAAGGTTTGCGCCGCAGCCTGATTGGGGTAGTGTTCAGCGACCCGCAAATTATTGTGGTGGGGGCGCGTTATGCCGATTTGCTGGCGCAATATGGCGATGATTTGGCGGTAGGGCAGGTGTCGTTTGAAAATCAGGGGCGCAGCCGCGTGATGCTGGTGAATAAAGGACGTATGCGCGTGTATGCCGACAAAAACAGCGGGCGTTTTTTGGGTGCGGAAGCCATCGGACCTTCCGCCGAACATTTGGCGCACCTGCTGGCGTGGTCGCACCAGCAAGGTTTAAGCATCGCGCAAATGTTGGATATGCCTTTCTATCATCCTGTAATTGAAGAAGGTTTGCGTACCGCTTTGCGCGATGTGGCAAAGCAGTTAAAACCTTAATTTCCTAAAGATTAAAAAGCTGTTCCCGATTTACTTGGGAACAGCTTTTATCTGATTGAATCAAATATTTTTAACCACCCATTCGCCGTTTTCTTCAAGTAAACGTCCTTGGCGTGTGCCGCTGTTGTCGGGCAAACCGTAATCAATCACCACGCGCACGCCTTCACTACGCAGGCGTTCTACGGCGGCGCGGGCAGCGGCGGCATCTTGCTGTGCCACGGCAACGGTGGCAGGTGTTTGCGCGTGTTCGCCTGCAAAACGGCGCAAATCAAAGCTAAAGCCTGTGGCGGGGCGGGCGCGTCCGAAATACGCACCCAAGCCGTCATAACGTCCGCCACGGGCAACGGCATCATGATGGGCGGGGGTATAAGCAGCGTAAAGCAAACCGCTGTGGTAACGGTCGGCGCGGACTTCTGCCAAATCAATGTGTACGGCTTGGTCGGGGAAGGCTTGGCAAATGCGTTCCAATTCGTCCAGAGCTTGGGTAACGGCGGCAAGCTGGGGCAGGCGTTGGCGGGCGGTTTGCGTGATGTTGCGCGTACCATATAGTTCGGTTAGCGAATCAAATGCTTGTGCCCAAATCGCGTCCAATTGCCAATCGCGGGTATGCGCAGCAACTTCGGCACGGTCTTTGTTTTGCAATAATGCCAACAGGGTTTGGCTTTGAGCTTCGTTTAAAGCGGCGGCGCGCGCCAAAGCTCGGAAAATACCGATATGCCCCAAAGACAACATCATTTTGCCACCACACACCATTTCCAAGGTTTTTAACATCAAATCAATCAGCTCAATATCGGCGGCGATGTCAGTACAGCCATATAGTTCCGCGCCTGTTTGTAAAGGCTCGCGGGTGGTTAAAAAGCCATCAGGTTGGGCGTGCAACACGGGCGCAGCGTAGCATAAACGGTTAATCCCTTGATTGGCAGACAATAAATGGGCGTCAATCCGCGCCACTTGTGGGGTAATATCGGCGCGGATACCCAATTGTCTGCCGCTGATGGGGTCGCTTAAACGCAAGGTTTTTAAGGACAAACCGCTGTCAATATGGGTAAGCAGTGCATCGCTGTATTCCAGCAGCGGCGGATACACCAATTCGTAGCCGTGTCGTCCGAACAAAGCCAGCACATTGGCTTTAACCTGTTCAAGATGGCGGGCGCGTTGGGGAAGGATGTCGGCGATGTATTCGGGAAGCTGCCAAGTTTGCATAACAATCTGTTTTCCTATGTGGTTTTTTCAATTTTCGCGGCGGTTGCCACAGGCGGACTTTACCATGTTTCGCCCCCCGTTTTCAACGTAGCGGCGGCGCAGGGGAATTTTACATTTTTTCGGGTCAGAAAATCGGCTTTACCCCTTGCATTGCAGGTGTTTTTTTCGTTTAATCGCGCCTGCCGTCCAAGTGTGTTTGGGACTCGGTGTTTTCCGAACGGCAAAAACCCAAATATGCGCGTTTTTGCGCTTGATAAATTGATTTTTAAAGGAAAACAAAACATGAAAGCAAAATCCCTGTTGGTTGGTCTGATTGGCGGATTGTGTGTAGCGGCTTGCGGCGGCGGTAACGGCAGCCAGCACACCGCCGCTTCGGCTTCAGGCAGCGCCGAATCCGCCGCACCCCGCGCCCAAGCCGCCACCGCCGAGTTAAACCTCTACAACTGGTCAGACTACGCCGACCCCGCCACTATTGCCGATTTTGCCAAAGAAAACAACGTAAAAGTAAACGAAGCCTTTTACGACAGCAACGAAGTATTAGAAGCCAAAATCCTCACAGGCAAATCAGGTTTTGACTTAACCGCGCCCTCGCTGTCCAATATCAGCCGTCAAATCAAAGCAGGTGCATACCAACCCATTGATAAAAGCCAAATTCCCAACTACAACAACCTTGACCCCGAACTGATGAAACTGATGGACCAAGTGGACCCCGGTAACAAATACGCCGTTCCCTATTTTTGGGGTGTCAACACACTCGCCATCAACACCGCCGCCGTTAAAAAAGCCATCGGCAGCGACAAACTGCCCGATAACGAATGGGATTTGGTGTTTAATCCCGAATACACCAGCAAACTCAAAAGCTGCGGCATCAGCTTTTTCGACAGCCCTGTTGAGCAATTCCCATTAGCCCTCAAATACATCGGTAAAGACCCCAATAGCGAAAAACCCGAAGATTTGGAAGCTGCCACTGCCATGATGAAAACCGTGCGCGGCGACATCAAACGCTTCAGCTCGTCAGGCTATATCGACAACCTTGCCAAAGGCGAATTGTGCGTTGCCATTGGTTACGGCGGCGATTTGAACATCGCCAAACGCCGCGCCAAAGAATCAGGTGGCAACATTGACATCAGCGTACTCACCCCCAAAACAGGCGTGGCCTTGTGGATTGACGCTTTTATGATTCCCAAAGATGCCAAAAACACCGCCAACGCCCACAAATACATCAATCACACGCTCAACCCGCAAGTGGCAGCAAAAAACGGCGATTTTGTGACTTACGCCCCCGCTGCCAAGCAAGCGCGTGAACTGATGAAGCCCGAATTCGCCCAAGATGCGTCTATTTTCCCCAGCGAAGAAGTGAAAGCCAACAGCTATGTGGTTTTGCCCAAATCGCCTGAAGCCATTAAACTGCAAACCAAGCTCTGGCAAGGCTTGAAAGCAGGCAAATAAATAATGATTTGATTTAAATAATAAACGGGCGTACCGCACAGGGTATGCCCGTTTTTACCATCCAATGGTTAAACCAATTGACAAATACGCATTCGCCAACCTTCATCAAGATTCTCTACTTTTAATTTGTGGTGCAGTTCATCAGAAACAAAAAACTCTGTTACCCATACATTTTTTACCTGCAGCATTTTTTTCCTTTCTGATGCCAATACATGGCAAGCTACCCATTGCGGCGAAAAATAGGCAGCTTAATTTAAAAATATTTTATTGAATATCAATCTTTAATGAAAACCTGCACCCACAATGCGCGTACTGCGGCGTAATCGGCTTGGCGTTCGGCATCGGGTGGCGCGGTTTTACCATCGTGCAAAGAAGCGGCGTGTTGGATATGGCGGAAACGGCGATAGGCTTCGGCAGCACGCTGTGCCGCTGCACCGTCCAACAAACCGCGCTGCGCCATGCGTTGCAGCAAAGCAATATTTCCTTTGTTTTCTAATAGTTCGGGATAGCGGTGCGCGTGCGCCAACACGCCGTATTGCACGATAAATTCTACATCTACAATCCCACCACGCGCATATTTCACATCGTGTTCATGCGGCGGATGGGTGGCGCAAATTTTGTCGCGCATTTCTATAATTTCTTGTTTTAATTTGGTTTCATCGCGCGGCTGTGACAGAATTTCATCGCGCAAGGCATTGAATTCGTCTGCCAAAGCAGGCGCACCGCATACCCAACGCGCCCGCGTTAATGCTTGATGTTCCCATGTCCATGCTTGTTCGCGCTGGTAGTGGGCAAAGGCGGCGCAGCTGTGCGCCAAAAAACCGCTTTCGCCATTGGGGCGCAGGCGCAAATCAATTTCGTATAACGTGCCTGCGCCCGTGCTGCCGCTTAACCATGTATTTAAACGGCGTGCCAGTTTGGCATAATGTTCGGCGGCTTCGGGGTGGGGGTCGTGATACAGGTAAACCAAATCCAAATCAGAAGCATACGCCAATTCTTTTCCGCCCAATTTGCCATAACCGATAATGGCAAACTGCGGGTCGGGACGGTGGGTTTTGGGGATGCTGCGCCACACTTCGGGCAAAGCAGCGTTTAATACGGTATCGGCAAGCTGCGACAATTCATCACTCAAGGCTTCCACCGTCCACAATCCCGCTAAATCCTGTACCGCCAAACGGAAGGTTTGTGCGTGTTGAAAATGGCGCAACGTGTCCATTTTGCTTTCGGTATCATCACACGCTGCCAAACGCCGCGCCAATTCGTCTGCCAATGCCGTCCAATCCAAACGCGCCATCAGTTGTGCCGATAATAATTCGTCCAACAAAATGGGATGCCGTTGCAGATAATCTGCCAACCACGCGCTTTGCGACATCAGTTGCGCCAATTGCGCCAACGCTGCGGGATATTGCTGTAAAAACACCAAATAAGCAGAACGGCGGCTGACAGCTTCTAAAAAATCCAGCAAACGCCACAAGGTTTCATCGGCGTTGGCGCAACGGGCAGCGGCTTCAATCAAACGCGGTACGGCGGCATCAAAACGCGGCTGGGCGTGGGTAGACAGGCGGCGGTAACGGTTGCCCGCTTTCAAACGCGCCAGCCGTGCGGCGGTTTCGTCTGCCGCTGCATAGCCCAAATCACGCAAACGCGCGGCGGTTTCGCCTTCGTCATCGCTGTTTTGCCAAATATTATCAAGGCTGTGGCTGCTGTTGCGTTCGGTGTCGGGGGTGTCGAGAATATCGGCAAACAAGCGGTGTACACGGCGGCGGTGCGCGTTTAAAGCATCACTAAACACGCCATAATCGGCAAATCCCATGCTTTGCGCCAAACTGTGCTGCTGTTCGGGCGTGGCGGGCAGGGTTTGTGTTTGTCCGTCATCCCAATATTGCAAACGGTGTTCGGTATCGCGCAAAAAACGGTAGGCTGCCAATAAATCGCGCACGTCCTGTTCGGGTAAAATGCCGTGTTGCGCCAAGCAGTTTAGGGTTTCCTGTGTGCCTTTTAATTGCAAGGCGCGGTTTTGTCCGCCGCGTATCATTTGAAAAATTTGGGCGATAAATTCCACTTCGCGGATGCCGCCCGTGCCGATTTTGATGTTGTCTTCCGCGCCGCGTTTGTGCGCTTCGGCGGCGATTTGGCGATGCAAATCGCGCATGGCTTCATAAGCGTTGTAATCCAAATACTTACGAAACACAAACGGTCTCACCAAATCGCGCAAACCGTGCCGATGCGGGGTCAGTACACGCGCCTTGCACCACGCATAACGTTCCCACTCGCGCCCCTGTGTAATCAGATATTGTTCCAAAGCCGCTTCGCTGCACACCAATGCGCCGCTGTCTCCATCGGGACGCAAACGCATATCCACGCGGAACACTTGTCCGTCTTCGGTAATATCGTCCAGCAAGGCAATGATTTTTTTACCTACTTTGGTAAAAAATTCCTGATTGCTGATGCTGCGCCGTCCGTCTGTGTCGCCGTTTTCGGGATAAACAAAAATCAAATCAATATCAGACGAAACATTTAATTCAAATCCGCCAGCCTTGCCCATCGCCACCACACTCAAACGCTGCTTTTCGCCGCTGTAATGCCCCACAGGTTCGCCGTAACGCGCCGCAAACGTTGCGTGTGCTGCTTGTTCCGCCGCATTTACGGCAAAATCCGCCAAACGGGTAACCGTGCCACACACTTCCGCCAAATCCGCCGCACCGCACAAATCGCGCATCATCACCTGCGCCAGCACATGACGGCGCAACAGGCGCAATTGCTGCGCCAATTCGCTTTCGTCCAAAGCCTGCCAATCGGCAAACGCCGCAAAATCCGCTTCGCTCAAAGGCTGCGGCAAATGTGCCTGCAGCCACGCTTCGTCCAATAATCCGTTATCTATTTGGCGCGACAGCCACAAAGAATGGTTACGCACGGCATCGGGGTGTATCACGGTTTTCCCTTTCACAAAACAAAACAGCCGTTTGAAAACGGAAACCCTCCGTTTCAAGCGGCTGCAAAAAACCTTTAATCATCAGGTAGTAGAAGCAATAAAACTCACGCCCGCCAGTTGGGCATTGACAATCGCGTTCTGCACTGCCGCCAAAGCCTTGGGACGGACAAAATTGCGGCGGTACGCCAACACAATGCGCCGCTGCGGTGCAGGTTGCGCAATCGGCACAATCGAAAACAACATATGGTCGTTTTCGGTCAATGCCGTAGCAGGCAACACACTGATGCCCAAACCGCTTGCCACCATGTGGCGGATGGTGTTGATGGAACTGCCCTGCAAAGTGCTGGTTAAGCCCGGAATGCGCTGACGTTGCGCCAACTCGCTACAGCTGCCCAAAATCTGGTCGCGCATACAATTGCCTTCCGTCAGCAGCAGCAGGCGTTCTTTTTCCAGCTCTTTTGCCGATACCGCATCCAAATCCTCAAACGGATGCCCGCGCGGTACAATCACAAAAAACGGCTCGTCATACAAAGGTATCACCTCTACACCCGCTTCATGATACGGCTCTGCTACCACAACCGCGTCCAACTCCCCGCGTTTAAGCGATTCGGTCAGTGCATTGGTGTAGTTTTCTTCCAGCATCAGGGGCATTTTCGGGGCAATATCGCGCAGCGACAAAATCAGCTTCGGCAGCAGATACGGTGCCACGGTAAAAATCAGCCCCAGCTTTAACGCGCCTTCCAGCTCGTTTTGCTCTTCAGTGGCCATTTGGCGGATAACGTCCGCCTCGTTCAATACTTTACGCGCCTGCTCGACAATGCGCTCGCCCGAATCGGTGGTGATGACTTCGTTGCTGCTGCGGTCAAACAAAATCACCCCCAGCTCTTCTTCAAGCTTTTTGATGGCAATCGACAAAGTCGGCTGGCTTACATGGCAGCGTTGCGCAGCACGACCAAAATGCCGTTCCTGCGCCACCGCCACGATATAGCGCAACTCGGTCAGTGTCATTGCAGTGTTACCTCTTTTTTGTTATCGGGCAAAGTGATATTCAATTCCAGCATATCGATGCCGTCGCGTTTTTCGTGCGCGATATTGATGTCGTCCAATTCGATTTTCACATATTTGGACAACACTTCCAGCAATTCTTTCTGCAAAGTAGGCAGAAAATCAGGGGTTTCGTTGTCGGTATCGCGGGTGTTGCGCTCTTGGGCGATGATGATTTGCAAACGGTCGCGTGCCAAATTCGCCGATTTGGTCTTTTTACCGAACAAAAACTCAAAAATAGACATGGCTTATCTCCCGAACAAGCGTTTGAAGAAGCCCTTTTTCTCGGGCGCGACAAAGCGGATTTCGCGGTTTTCACCCAACAGACGCGCCACCACATCTTTATAGGCTTCGGCGGCAGTGGCGTTGTCCTGATGAATCACAGGCGAACCCGCATTGGAAGCCTGCAATACACTTTGCGATTCGGGAATCACGCCCAACAGCGGAATACGCAGAATGTCTTGAATATCCTGCACCGACAGCATTTCGCCTTTAGACACGCGCTCGGGCGAATAACGGGTAATCAGCAGATGCTCTTTAACGGTTTGACCGCGCTCAGCTTTGCGGGATTTGCTTTGCAAAATGCCCAAAATACGGTCAGAGTCGCGCACGCTGGATACTTCGGGGTTGGTGGTGATGATGGCTTCATCGGCAAAATACAGTGCCATCAATGCGCCTGTTTCAATACCCGCAGGCGAATCGCAAATCACATATTCAAAACGCAGGCTTTGAATCAGCTCCGCCAACACGCGCTCTACACCTGCTTTGTTCAGGGCTTCTTTGTCGCGGGTTTGCGAAGCAGGCAGAATAAACAGGTTGTCGCAATGTTTGTCTTTAATCAGTGCCTGATTTAAGGTGGCTTCTTTTTGAATCACGTTAATCAAATCGTACACCACGCGGCGTTCGCAGCCCATAATCAAATCCAAATTACGCAAACCCACGTCAAAATCAATCACGCAGGTTTTGTGTCCGCGCAATGCCAAACCGCTGGCAATGCTGGCGCTGGTGGTGGTTTTGCCTACTCCGCCCTTACCGGAAGTTACTACAATAATTTTTGCCACTTTGGGGCTCCTTATCCTAAAAATATCGCGCCCGCCGCAGCAGGCGTGCGGGCCTTGAAAAATGCTTGCGCCGTATATGGGGCAAACTGCCGCAAAATCAATTTTTCGGCAGCCGTGCTTGATTGAAGGGCGCGGTTTAGCGGCGTTTATTCGGTGTGAATCGCGCCAATCGCCAAACGGTCATCGTGCAACTCGATTTGCACGGGTTTGCGGTGCAGGTGTTGCGGCAGGCTTTGCTCAAACACACGGTAAATACCTGCAATAGACACCAGCTCTGCCTGCATGGATTGAACAAAAATCCGCGCATTGGTATCGCCAGACGCACCCGCCAGCGCACGCCCGCGCAAAGGGGCGTAAATGTGGATATTACCGTCGGCAATCACTTCCGCACCAGGGCTAACCGAACCCAATACAATCAAATCTGCCTGCTCTGCGTAAATTTGTTGTCCTGTACGCACGGGCGCAGACACCACAATCGTGGGTTTGGAAGCATTGACGCTGACTTTTTCACACGCCGTTTCGGTTTCGGGGGCATCTGCCACATCCATAGAGGTGGCAGGCGCTTCGGCGGTAACGTCCAGTAAATCGGCTTCTTTTGCCATTTCCACGGTTTTGACGGCATCGTTGTCGTTGTACAGCATATCGTCATCACGCACGGGTTTGGCGTTTTCTTCTTCCGCAACGGCTTCGTAACCTTCCGTATCGGCTTCTTCTGATTCGGTGTTTTCGGCATCGGCAGAACGGGTTTCTGCTTCCAAATCCGCCGACACTTCGCTACGTTGTGCTGCCACAAACGACAATTCGTGTTTCGCTGCCAAGGCGGCTACTGCGGCATCGCTATGGCGCAAAGCCACAATATTGATTTCATACAAAGCAAACAGGGCGGCAATTTCGCCTATGGGCAAATTTTCGGGCGACTCAACAGCACTAATGTCCAACACAAAGGGCAGACTTTTAAATCGGATATATTTTTCAATATTTTGCTGCAAGGTTTCGCGCACATGCGCCAAATCGCAATCGTGCAGCTGCACCGCCAGCGCGTCCAAACGCGCAGACTTGACATTAAACGCAGGTTTCATATTTTTTAATGGCGATTGTTTTATTTAATGGCTGAAGTGTACCCTGTTTAAGCACCTTGTTCAATAGCGCGGCAGGCGCAGCGGCGCGTGTGCGGACACTTTGCCCGCACACCCTGCAAATCCACAATTTTTTATAAAATAAAACAATTGATTAATCCATAAAACCGCTTTACACAGACACCGTATTTTGCGGCGTACCTGCAACAAAAGCCTCGATATTGGCTTCCAAAATCGTGGTCATGTTTTCCAAGGCTTCCGCCGAAGCCCATGCCACATGGGGCGTAACAATCAGATTGGGCAGGCGCGACAACAGCGGATTGCCTTCACGCGGCGGCTCTTGGCTCAACACATCAAAGCCCGCACCGCCCAACTGCCCGTATTTCAATGCCGCAAAAACCGCTTGTTCGTCTGCCAAACCACCACGACCAACATTAATCAGCACCGCATCGGGCTTCATCAATTGCAGTTCGCGCTCGCCTATCATATTACGGGTGTGTTCGTTTAAAGGGCAATGCAGCGACACCGCATCTGCCTGCGCCAAGGCTTCGTCAAACGCCGTATAGCCTTCACGCACCGTTGCTGCGCCCTTGTGTTCGCCCCACAATACGCACATACCAAATGCCTGC
This sequence comes from Conchiformibius steedae, assembly GCF_014054725.1. Classification (NCBI taxonomy): domain Bacteria; kingdom Pseudomonadati; phylum Pseudomonadota; class Betaproteobacteria; order Neisseriales; family Neisseriaceae; genus Conchiformibius; species Conchiformibius steedae. The sequence continues at coordinate 1,984,258 of NZ_CP059563.1, forward strand.
GCGTACCCCGCCAAGGTGCGCCCGATATTACCGCGCCCGAATATTGCCAAAGTTTTACCGTGCAGATTACGCACAGGCGCACCAAAATGGCAGAAAAACGGCGCGTTTTGCCATACGCCAGCCGCCACATCGCGCTGATAAGCAGGCAGATTACGCATCAGTGCCAACAACAGCATAAAAGCGTGTTCCGCCACACTTTCATTGCCATAGGCACGGATATTACACACCGTTACCCCTGCCGCTTGCGCCGCTGCCAAATCAATATTGTCGTAACCCGTGGCGGTGAGTGCCACCAGTTTCAGGCGTGGCGCAGCAGCAAAAGCAGCGCGGTCAAACATCACCTTATTGCAAATCACAATATCGGCATCGGCAATCCGTTCTGCCAGCTGCGCGGGCGCAGTTACGGGATATTCGGTATAACAATGTTCAAAACCGAAACGCAACGCCCGCGCGGGCAAGGTATCGCGGTCAAGAAAAACAATATTCATGCCGCTGATAATTAGGCTGACTCTGCCAGCAAGCGTTCAATATCCGCCACGATTTCTTCAGGCTCGGTGCTGGGGGCAAAACGCGCCACCACTTCGCCTTTGCGGTTAATCAGGAATTTGGTGAAATTCCATTTGATGTCGCTGCCTTCGCGCTTTTCGCCCAAAGATGCCAAACGAATCAACAAATCTTGAAACTTGGCATTGCCTTGGTCTTCGGGTTGTTGTTCTTTCAAATACACATACAGCGGATGGGCGTTGTCGCCATTAACTTCAATTTTTTCAAAAATGGTAAATTCTGTACCAAATTTCATTTGGCACAATTGGGCGTATTCTTTGCCTTCTTCAGGGGCTTGCTCGCGGAACTGGTTGCAGGGGAAATCCAAGATTTCCAAGCCTTGCTCGCGGTATTTGGCATACAGGGCTTGCAGTTGCTCGTATTGTCCTGTTAAACCACATTTGGTGGCGGTATTGACAATCAGCAGCACTTTGCCACGGTAGTCGCCCAAAGAACGGGTTTCGTAATCCAAGGTATTAACATTAAAATCGTAAACAGAAGCCATGATTTTTTCCTTATAAAAATTAAAAATAAGAGACGGGTAAATACAATGCAAGACAGACCGTCCGCAAGACTAGCAGGGACGGCCTTTGGTGTACTTACGGGCGCATTTTGCGGCGCAAGGCGCTTATTTACGCAAGCCCAAACGGGTAATCACGTTGCGGTAGGTGTCCGCATCGGTGCGGCGCAAGTACGCCAGCAAACGGCGGCGTTGGCTTACCATTTTCAGCAAACCGCGACGGCTGTGTACGTCTTTGGGGTTGGCTTTAAAGTGGGGGGTCAAGTCGTTGATGCGGAAAGTCAGCAGCGCGATTTGCACTTCTGAAGAACCCGTATCGCCTTCTTTGCGTTGGAAGTCTTTGATAATTTCTGCTTTTTGTTCTACGGTCAGAGCCATAATTAAAATCCTAATCAAAACAAGCCTTGCGGCGACAAGTTTGCCGAGCGGGATAAAAACCCCTGCAAACTCCGAAATATTGCACGCACACATGGCGGCAACGGCGCCGATTATGCCACAACACGCCGCAGCAATACAGAATTTTTTTGCAAAAAATAGCGTATAATCGCCACCGTTATTTTATCTTGACTGCCTGTTTAGGACGGATTGTGAATACTTTTGCCCAAGCCCTTGCCACGGCTTTAAGCTATGCGGTGGTCAGCCGCGATTTGGACGACAGCACCGCTGTCGGTTTTGCCTACCGCGAAGCGCCCGCTTTTGAACACGACAGCGGCTGGCGTTTTTTCAGCGGCGGCGAAAGCGACGAATTTTGTGACGACGCTGCCAATTTTGATACCCTGCCTGTGCAGGAAGTGGCGTCTGCCCACCCCGAAATCGCCGCGCTGCTGCACGAAAGCGAAGGCGCATGGGAATGGTGCGACCACACACAAGCCTATGTCGCCGCCGCCGACTGGCAGCCGCAAGATTAAATCAACGTTATCTCACCTTGAAACACAAAAGGATTGTTCATCATGCAAATCATCGCCCCCAACCACAACGGTCAAAATTTAAAAATCGGTATTGTCCAAGCCCGTTTTTCTAACGAAATCGGCAGCGCCATGCTTGCCATCGCCCGCCAAAAACTGCTGGATTTGGGCGTGGCAGACGAAGATATTACGGTTACCACCGTTCCGGGCGCTTTGGAAGTGCCTTTGGTGCTGCAACGCATGGCGGCTTCAGGACAGTTTGACGCGCTGGTGGCATTGGGCGCGGTGATTCGCGGCGAAACCTATCATTTTGAATTGGTTGCCAACGAATCGGGCGCAGGCGTAACCCGCGTGGGCTTGGATTTCGGCATTCCGATTGCCAATGCCATTTTAACCACCGAAAACGACTCGCAAGCCCATTCGCGGGTGCGCGAAAAAGCCGAAGATGCCGCTGTAGTGGTGGTAGAAATGGCAAACCAGCTTCAGTATTGGGACGAGATTGCCGAAGATTAACCCTATCCGAAATTAAATATTAAAAAATGAATAAAACCAAAACCCCGCGCCGCCGCCGTTCGCGCGAATTTGTGGTACAGGCACTGTATCAGTCTGCCATCAACCACACGCCCGCGCCCGAAATCGCCGCCAATATCCGCGCCAGCCGCGATTTTGTCCAAGCCGATGCCGATTTGTTTACGCAGATTTTTTTTGGCGCACACCAAAACCGCGCCGATTACGACAATCTACTTGCGCCTTTAATCGAACGCGATTTAAAAACCGTCAATCCGATTGAAAAAAGCGTTTTGCTGATGGCAGTTTACGAGCTGAAAGAAATGCCACAAACCCCCTATCCCGTGATTATCAACGAAGCGATTGAAGTCACCAAAACCTTTGGCGGAACGGACAGCCACCGTTTTGTGAATGGGATTTTGGACAAATTGGCAGTATCGCTACGCCCCCACGAAATCAAACGCGCCCCATAAACCTGACGTTTTGTCTGCTTTGTTTAACCCATAAGGAAAACCGCCATGAACCTGCACGACATCCGCGCCGAATACAGCAAACAAAGCCTCAGCCGCAGCCAGTGTGCCGACCATCCGATGACGCAGTTTGCCCGCTGGTTGGATGAAGCGGTGTCGGCGCAGGCAAACGAAGCCACCGCCATGAACCTTGCCACAGTGTCGCCCGATGGTTTACCTGAAGCGCGTATGGTGCTGTTAAAAGAAGCCGATGAACGCGGGTTTGTGTTTTTCAGCAATTATTTAAGCGCAAAAGGCAGGGCGTTGGCGCACACGCCGCAAGCAGCGTTAACCTTTTTTTGGGCGGAATTAGAACGGCAGGTGCGCGTGCAAGGCAGGGTGGAACGCCTACCCGCCGCCGAATCAGATGCCTATTTTGCTTCACGCCCGCACACCAGCCGCATCGGTGCTTGGGCAAGCGAGCAAAGCAGCGTGATTGAAGGCAAAAGCGTGTTGTTGGCGCGGGCAGCGAAATTTGCGGCGCAATATGCCTTAAACGTACCGCGCCCACCGCATTGGGGCGGTTACCGCGTGATACCTGACCTAGTGGAATTTTGGCAGGGACGCCCCAGCCGCCTGCACGACCGCATACGCTACCGCCTGAACGACGACGGCAGTTGGCAGAAAGAGCGTTTAGCACCATGAGCCAAACTTTCTTTCATACCGATTGCCCTTCTTGTGGTGCGCCGGTGGATGTGGCTTCGCCCACCGCCGTTACCGTGGTTTGCGGCTATTGCAACAGCATGCTGGTGCTGGAAAACGGCGCGTTAAACGACACGGGGCGCGATTCTGCGCTGATTGAAGACGCTAGCCCGCTGCAAATCGGCACGCAAGGGCATTTTGGCACGCTGGATTTTGTGTTAATCGGGCGTATTCAGGCGCGTTACGATGCGGGCGTGTGGAGCGAATGGTATGTCCGTTTTGCAGACGGCAGCCACGGCTGGTTAAGTGAAGCGGGCGATTTGTATGTACTGGTACGCGCCGCCGCACCCCCCGACACTTATCCCGAATTCCAAGACATACGCGCAGGCGTAACACAAGTACATTACAGCAAAACCTTTATTGCTGCCGATGTGCGCGACATTACCCTGTCTAACGCCGCCGCACAGGGCGAACTGCCTTTTGCCCTGCCCGCCCAATGGCATAACCGCGTGGCAGATTGGCGTTGCGAAAACCACTTTCTCACATTGGATTACAGCCAAAATCCCCCCTTGGCGTTTTTGGGCGTGGTGGTGGATTTAAACAGCTTGGCACTCACCCACACCCGCGACAACCACCAAATCCGCCAAGCCGCAGGCAAATTAAAAGGCGAACGCAGCAGCGACCGCTGCCCCAACTGCGGTTCGCCCGTGCGTTGGCCTCACGGTTTAACGCAAGCCCTGATTTGTCCCGCCTGTAACAGCGAATTGGCGGTGGATTCGGGCAAAGCCGAACTGATTGCCGCCAACACCCTGCGCCACGCCCAACAGCAGGCACTTACCCTGCCGATTGGTCTGCAAGGCACTTGGCGCGGTACTGCCGTTACCGTTGTCGGCGCGGTGCGTTATGAAGAGCTGGAAAGCAACGACGCACTCGCCCTGATAGACGGCAAAGCTACCCGCGCCACGCCTGTGGGCTGGTGGCGGGAATACCTGCTGCATTCGCCCGAAAAAGGCTTTATCTGGCTGGTGGAAACACCTGAAGACGGTTGGTTTGTCTCGGAAACCCTAGCCCATTTCCCCCGTTTGGACACGCACGGCAAACCGCAGGGCAGCCGTTTGCTTTACCACTACGGCGGACGGGTCAGCTATGCCGCAGGTGCGTTTTACTGGCACATCCGCGCGGGCGATGTCAGCCATTACAGCGATTATTCAGACGGCAAAGGCAAGCTGTGCGCCGAACAAAGCCGCAACGAACTGGCATGGAGTCGCAGCACGCCCGTTGATTTTAATCAGGAAATCGCCCCTGCGTTTAAGCTGTCGCCGCACAAAAAAACCACGCCCCAATCTTCCCGTACACCTGCCGTCAGCAACAAGCTGCGCCAAGTTTTTTGGGCTGCTTATCTCATTATCAATATCCCCGCATGGTGGACGATTATTCTGGTACACGAAGACATTAACGCACTGTTTATCAGCGGTATGATCAGCTACATTGTTTTTAAAGTATTATTTGCGGGCGATGATGATAATGATGATGATTAAACCCGTAATTGATTTTCAAAAGCCCCTTTCTGTAAACACATTTGGAGTAAAACCATGCAATTGAGCGTATCTGCACACAGCGCCCTGCCCCACGCCGCCCGTTTGTTTGTCTGCACCGTAGGCACACAAGACCAAGCCACCGATGAAATTGACCGTTTGCTGTTGGCAAGTTTGGGCGAAGGCGAAACCTTTACCGCCGCCCAAATCCCCACTGACGGCGCATTGCAGGCGCGTGCCGTGCTGCGTTTGGCAGACGTGCAAACCGCCACCTTAAACAAAGGCGCGCGCGAAGCCGCTGCGTGGGCGCAAAAACAAAACACCGTTTCGGTAGAAGCCAATATTTTCTGCCACATCAACGCCCCTCGCCTTGCCGCTGCGCTGGTTGCCGCTGTGGGCGAAGCCGTTTATCGTTTTGACCGTTTTAAATCCACTGCCACACCCGCCGCGCTGGAACAGCTTGAGTTCGTTCACGGCGAACACGGTCAGATTTTGGAACAGGCACTTGCCGATGCCCAAGCCCTGTTGTACGGCGTAAACCTGTGCAAAGATTTGGGTAATGCCCCGTCTAATGTCTGCACACCCACTTATTTGGCGGAAACAGGCGCAGCCGAAGCCGAAAAATGTGGCGCACAAGCCAAAATTTACGGCGGCGACTTTATCCGCGAACACATGCCCTCGTTTTGGGGCGTGGCAAAAGGCAGCGTACAAGAACCCAAGCTGTTGGAATTAAGCTATCAGGGCGCAGCAGACCCCGAACAAGCCCCAATTGTGCTGGTGGGTAAGGGTTTGACCTTTGACAGTGGTGGTATTTCGTTGAAACCCGGTGAAGGCATGGACGAAATGAAATACGATATGTGTGGCGCAGCCGGCATGATTGGTGCATTTGTTGCCGCCGTTAAAGCCAAGCTGCCGATTAACCTGAAAGCCGTGATTGCCACTTGCGAAAACATGCCTGATGGCGGCGCGTCCAAACCGGGTGACATTGTGAAAACCATGAACGGCACCACCGTAGAAAACCTGAACACCGATGCCGAAGGACGTTTGGTGCTGTGCGATGCGCTGACTTTTGTAGAACGCTTCAACCCCCGCGCCGTGATTGACGCCGCCACCCTGACAGGCGCGTGCATTATCGCTTTGGGACACGTTGCCAGCGGCTTAACCGCCAACAATCAAGATTTGGCAGATGCCCTACTCGCCGCTGCCCGCGAAACCGACGACAAAGCATGGCAATTGCCGCTGTTTGACGAATACAAAGAACAGCTTAAATCCAATTTTGCCGATTTGCAAAACATTGGCGGACGTCCCGCAGGCACGATTACCGCCGCCACTTTCCTTGCCCATTTCGCCCAAAACTACCCGTGGGCGCATTTGGACATCGCAGGCACTGCATGGAAATCAGGCAAAGACAAAGGCGCGACAGGTCGTCCCGTACCGCTGCTGATGCAGTATCTGCGCCAAGCAGCGGCACAATAAGCCTTTTGTACCATTAAGAAAGCGCAAGCAGGATACAATCCATGCTTGCGCTTTTGTTTTTTCGCCAACAATGTTTGAATACCCTGCACATTACTCCCTCCCCCGTCCAAACGGGGGAGGGTCGGGGTGGGGGTAAAGTGTTTAGTTATATCAACAATATCCCCCACCCTAGCCCTCCCCCACTTTCGCGGGGGAGGGAATAAGTTTATGGCAAGAAAAAATTATCCCTTAATCTTCATATCCGTTCGGATTGCCACTCTGCCAATGCCACGCATCGCGCATCATTTCGTCCAAACCGCGTTGCGCCTGCCAACCGATTTCGGCAGCGGCTTTGGCGGGGTCAGCATAACACACGGCAATATCCCCTGCACGGCGCGGCTGCAAGGCATAAGGCACAGTTTGCCCCGATGCCGCTTCAAACGCCCGCACAATCTCCAACACCGAATAACCGCGCCCCGTTCCCAAATTATAAATATGTACGCCCGCTGTGCTGCCTTTGCGTTCCAAAGCCGCCACATGCCCCTGCGCCAAATCCACCACATGAATATAATCGCGCACCCCCGTGCCGTCGGGCGTGGGATAGTCGCTGCCGAATACCGACAACTGCGCCAGTTTGCCTGCCGCCACTTGGCACACATAGGGCAACAGATTATTGGGAATACCATTGGGCATTTCGCCGATTTGTCCGCTTTCGTGTGCGCCAACAGGATTGAAATAGCGCAACAAAATCACGCTCCAACGCGCATCTGCCGCCGCCAAATCCTGCAACACACGCTCCACCATGTGCTTGGACGTGCCGTAAGGATTGGTGGTTGCGCCTGTGGGGTCGTTTTCGCTGATGGGCACGCGCTGCGGGTCGCCATACACGGTGGCAGACGAACTGAAGACTATGCTACGCACCCCCGCTTTTTCCATTTCTTCCAATAAAATCAGGCTTCCGCCTACATTATTGTCGTAATACGCTAAAGGTTTCTGCACACTTTCGCCCACGGCTTTTAAGGCGGCAAAATGCATCACGCTGTCAATTTTGTGTTCGGCAAACACGCGCTGCAATAAGGCGCGGTCGCGGATGTCGCCCTGATAAAACACGGGCGTGTGCCCGCTGATGCGGGCAATGCGTTGCAAAACCTTGGCAGACGAATTGACCAAATTATCGAGAATAATCGGGGTGTGCCCCGCCGCCAGCAGTTCAACAACCGTGTGTGCGCCAATAAAACCGCAACCGCCCGTTACCAAAATATTCATGCTTGGATTCCTTATTTTTTAATTGGATATTAAGGCATTACGCCGTTGGGCAGCAGCTGCCACACATAACCGGGGTATTTCATTTTGCCTGCGGTTTGTCCTGCCGCATCGCCATAGCCCCAAAAAAAATCCACACGCACCGCACCTTTAATCGCGCCGCCTGTGTCCTGCGCCACAATCAGGCGGTTTAAACCTTGACGGGTATCAGGGTGAGTGGTGGCAATAAAAATCGGTGCGCCCAAGGTAATAAACTGACGGTCCACCGCGCCCGAAAAACCACCGCTCAAAGGCACGCCCAATGCGCCAATCGGTCCTTCGTGCGGTGCGCCTTCCAAGGGGCGGAAAAAGACATAGCTGGGATTTTGTCCCAATACTTCCGCCAAACGGCCGGGATTGGCAGCCAACCACGATTTGATGTTTTGCATGGACGTTTGCGACAACGGCAAATAACCGCGGTCTGCCATGTATTTGCCAATGGAAACATAGGAATGGGCGTTTTTATCGGCATAGCCCAAACGCAAAAAACGTCCGTTGGGGGTACGCACACGCCCCGAACCTTGAATATGCAGAAAAAACAGTTCTACAGGGTCGTCTGCATAGCCCAAAATCGGCGCACGTCCGTCTAATGCGCCGCCGTTGATTTGGTGGCGGGTAAAGTAGGGAACAAAGCGGTTGCCTTCAAAACGTCCTTTTAGATGGGTGGTGTTGGTAACGGGCGAAAATTTAGACAAATCCGCCGTATAAGCACCGTTTGCCATAATTGCGCCTGTATTGGGCGCGGTGGGATTAACGCGCACGGTGGCGCGGCTGCCTTTTAAAGACGGCGGCAGCGGCACGGATACAAAATCGGCAGGCACGCCGTAAATCGGGAAACGCGAACGCGCAGTCGGGCGCACATCGCCACCGAGTACAGGTTCGTAATAGCCTGTAAACAAGCCCTGTGTCTTACCGCCCTGACTTACCTGCCACGCAGTAAAGTAGCGTTCAAAAAAGGCTTTGGCGGCACGGTGGTCAGGTGGCGTAGCGGCTGCCTGACGGCACACCCCCGCCCATTCGGCGCGTGATGCCAGCTTCATGCAGCTTTTGCGGAATGCGTCTAAAGAAGCGGCAAAAGGCTGGCTGTGCCATTCGGGCAAGTGTTGGTAAGACACCACACGGAAAGTCGCCCCGCCCGCGCCCTGACGCACAAAGCCTTCAGGCGGTGCTGTACCCACAGGCGGCGCAACCGTTCCGCCACCCGTATCGGGACGACTAATACCCCCTCCCCAAAAACAGCCCGATAACACCGCTGCCGCCACACCCCAGCAGGCATAACGCCACAAAGATTTTTGATTCATACCGAAAACCACTACTTATCTATTTCTTAAAATACAATATATTACAACTTAGCAAACACCAAATCCCACACCCCGTGCCCCAAACGCTTGCCCCGCGCCTCAAACTTGGTTTCGGGACGGTAAGCAGGCACGGGCGCAAAATCCGCCGCCGTATTCTTCAGCTCGGCAAAACCGCTCAACACTTCCAGCATTTGCAACGCATATTCTTCCCAATCCGTTGCCAAATGAATATAGCCGCCACTGTGCAGCTTGGGCAACAGCTTGGCAACAAAAGGCGTTTGAATCAAACGGCGTTTGTGGTGGCGTTTTTTGTGCCACGGGTCGGGGAAAAAAATATGAATCCCGCGCAGGCTGTTGTCGGACAACATATTTTCCACAATTTCCACCGCATCGTGGCGCATTACCCGCACATTGTGCAAATCCTGCTCTGCCAACAACTTGCACAAATTGCCCACCCCCGGACCATGCACGTCTGCCGCCAAAAAATCATAATCGGGCAAACGGCGGGCGATTTCAGCCGTTGCCGTACCCATACCAAAACCAATTTCCAACACCTTGGGCGCATCACGCCCGAACACGCGGTTTAAATCCACCGCTTCCGCGCGGTAATCCAAGCCCAAACGCGCCCAGTTTTCATCAATGGCGCGTTGTTGCGCCGCAGTCATATGCCCTTGGCGCAACACAAACGATTTGATGCTGCGGCGGTGTTCGGGTTCGGAAACGGACAGATGTTCGGCAGGTGTGTCAGACTTCATGATTTTATCGGCATAAAAATGGAAAAACGGCGGCGATTATAGACGATTGCCCGAATATTTGTAACAATCCCCGTTTTTTCCCCGCATCATCATGCCCCGATTCCACCCCCGCGCCCGCAAACGCAGCCGTGATTTTCCCTTTTCCCGCATTTTGCGCCAACGCTTCATCCTGTATTTTGACAACCGCAGCAGCCTTGCGGTCCCCCCCGAAGCCGATTTTTACCGCTGGTTGTGGCAGGCACTCAAACCCCATTGCCGCCGCGTCCACATCAGCCTGATGCTGTTTGACGAAGAGCAAGCCCGCAGCTACAACCGCGACTACCGTGGCAAAGATTACGCCACCAATGTTTTGAGTTTTGAAAGTGGTTACGACCACACCAATACCTTGCAAGGCGATTTGATTATCTGCCCGCAAGTGGTGCTGCGCGAAGCCGCCGAACAAGGCAAAACCCCAACCGCCCATTTCGCCCATCTTGCCATACACGGCGCACTGCACCTGCTCGGTTACGACCACTTAAACGACAGCGACGCCGAAATCATGGAAGCCCTTGAAATCCGTACCATGGCACAATTGGGCTTTGCCAATCCCTACGTTTCCACACACAGCTAACACATAAAGTATGGTTCTATGTGTTGCCCTGATTCAGACGGAATAACGCCCCGCCCGAACACAAGCGGATTTTACCGCCGTAAATAACAGGGTTTCAAACCACAAAAAGGAACAAGATGAACAACCCCTTCCACGCCCTCAAACAATGGCTGGCACGCCGCTTTGCCCCGCACACCCGCCCGCAACTGCTGCAACTGCTGCGCCAATCGCCCGAACTGCTCGGCGGCGACACCCTCAAACACATCGAATCGCTGCTGGCATTTGAACAACTCGCCGTGCGCGATGCCATGATGACCCGCGCCCAAATGGACGTTGTCAAAACCACCGACAGCATCGAGCGCATCATCGCCTATGTTGCCGAAACCGCCCATTCGCGCTTTCCCGTCATCGCAGACGACAAAGACCACGTTTTAGGCATTTTGCACGCCAAAGACCTGCTTAAATACACGCTTAATCCCGAAGCCTTCCGTTTGGAAAGCGTGTTGCGCCCCGCCGTGTTTGTTCCCGAAGGCAAATCGCTGGTTGCCCTGCTCAAAGACTTTCAAAGCGGACGACACCACATGGCAGTGGTGGTGGACGAATACGGCGGCGTATCGGGTTTGGTTACCTTTGAAGATTTGATTGAACAGATTGTTGGCAAAATTGAAGACGAGTTTGACGAAGACGACAGCGCCGACCATATTTTTCCCGTGTCGTCCGAACGCTGGCGCATCCACGCCGCTACCGAAATCAGCGACATCAACGCATTTTTCGGCACACAGTTCAGCAACGAAGAAGCCGATACCATCGGCGGACTGGTGATTCAGCAATTGGGACACCTGCCCGTGCGTGGCGAAAAAGTACAGTTGGGCGATTTGCTGTTTACCGTAGCCCGCGCCGACAACCGCCGTTTGCACACCCTGATGGCAACCCGCACCAAAGACGACCAAGCACAAAGCGATTCAGACAATTAAAAACAATCATCTCTTTCATCAACACCAAAAGGGTATCAAACCATGCCATCTGCCCGATACACCCTACTGCTTTTCAGTTGGGTAGTTTGCAGCACAGCTCCAGCAGAAGTTTTACTGATTAACGGCTTTTATCCCGCCAACTGCCACAACAGGTTTTATTCCGAAACAGGCAATCCCTCACTCATCCGCACCGTAGTGGTAGGCAAAACCGAACATGCCACCGCATTAAGTTTTGACAACCAGCCGCCACAGCCGTTTAGCCAAACGGTAAAACAATGGCTGCTTACCCAAGCCCAAGCGTTGTTAGCGGATGCCCCTGCTGCCATCTCCCCGCTGCGCCCCATTATTCCCCCCAAAATGGCAGATGATTTAGCCTGCCGCGACCGTGCCAAACTGCTGCTGCAAACCTTGCACGATGCCGCTGCCGAAAACCGCCGACACATGGACGACAAACATTATATCCCTTATGATATTCAAGGATGGTTTACACACTTACAATCCGATGACGAATTAATTAAAATATTGCAATAGCAAGAAAGGGGTCAATCCATGTCTGCTATAAAATACCCGTCCTTATTGATTGCACTGTTTTTATTGCCCTTATCCGCACCCGCCAAAGTGGTGATAACGGGCGGATTTACACCTGCCTGCCATCAACGCACTTATACCGAAACGGGCAATCCCGATTTAAAACGATACCAAATACACGAAACCGAAACCGTCATCAGCGTTCATCCCGAATATTCGCCACCAGCCAATATGCAAACCGTTCAGCAATGGCTGCTTACCCAAGCCCAAGCGTTTTTAGCGGATGCGCCCGCTGCCACCTCCCCGCTGCGCCCCATTATTCCCCCCAAAATAGCAGATGATTTGGCTTGCCGCGACCGCGCCAAACTGCTGCTGCAAACCTTGCGCGATGCCACCACAGAAAACCGCCGACACATGGGCGACAAACACTATATTCCTTATGATATACAAGGATTTTTCACACGCCTGCAATCCGATAACGAACTGATGAAGATGATGTAATCATATATTTTGTGATACAAAGGAATATAATATGCGATTTCACATATTTGGCTTGTGTCTGCTGCTGATGTGTCCAAGCACATACGCCGAAGTGGTTTTACACAGCGGTTTTCACCGTTCGCCAATATGCGGCGATACTGCACCCCAATCCGCCCATACTGCCACCCCTGCTATTCGGGATTACTCGCCCCCAAATACCGCGCCCACAATAAAGAATATTCGCTTTGTCAAAATACAAAACTATTCCCGCAAACAATTCAACACATGGCGCGAAGATTTTGCCAAAAAAGTATTGTCGTTACTGAATACTGTACCGCTATCCGAACCCACCCTTGCTTTGCAGCAACATTGGTCTGTTCACATAGCTGACGACACCACTCAAACACAGCATTGTCCCGATTATTTGAATACCCAATACCGTCTGTTACAGCAATTGGCAGCAGACCCCCGCCACAATCGGTTGGTGCTTGCCCACACCGTTAATGAGTTAAACAAACTGTATCTGACCCAATACGACAACGACAACGCTGATTTAAAACAATTGCTTCAAAAGCATATTGCTTCAGATACAGATGTTTATCATTATTTATTAAAAACATTCCGTTTAAGATAAATACCAACAGACCTAGGGAGTGAATAATGTTGAAAAAATATGGCTTTATCCTGTGGCTGCTGCCCGTTACAGCAGCGGCGCAATCTTGCCATTGGCGCAACATTGATTTTGCCACACGCCAACACCAGTGGCTGATTCTCAGTGCCCCCGATGCGCCGTTTTTTCCCGTCAGCGACATTATCATCACGCGAAACGGCTGGAGAGTAAAACCCTTGCACAGCAAATACCGTCCTGTGCGTGTGCGCGCCCTTGGCAGCAACCGTTACCGTTTTTCTTTGCGCGACAGGGCTTTTGCCTTGGATTACCCCAATTCGCGCAGCGACCCTGATTTCTCAAAATATCAGCTATTTAGTCGCGGCGGCAGTTATACCGTCACTTTGTTTTATGCGCAAAACTGCCGCCATGTGGCTTATGCCGAAATCCGCCACACCTTAATCCATCAGGGCAAAAAATATGATTTAAAACAAAAATTGCTTCCTGTAGCAGATTTGGTCAGGGTGGGTTGAACCTTGCTTCCCCATTTAATTGCGTATGCGTTACAATGGCATGCATATTGATTACTCTAGGAAAAAAGATGAATTTACCCCATCCAGCGCAAGTCAAACAACAAATTGTCGCCTTTACCGAAAAAGCAGTGGCACAATTTTTGCAACAACACCCCCGATTTAAGCTTTTATGCCTTCTGCTATGATTTAAATATGGCATATGGCGAGATTAATCTGTCTTTTAATACTGAACAGGCATTTGCTGAAACTTTGCAAGATTATCAAACACATGATCCCGAAACGTACCACCAAGCTGAACAACAGCTACTGCTAAAATACCACTCAGGCGATTGGGCATACGCCTGTTTTGATACATTATATGTTTGGGAACAAGAAATTGAAGCAGAACTCAAGCGATTCCTGCATGATGATAATGATGAGAGATTACAGGCTTTTTTAAAAGAACTGAATGATTTTTTTGCTGATTGTTTGGCTGCGTTTACCCAAACGCCCACTTATCACGCCATCCCGAAAACAGCGGATTTTATTGCATTCAGTTTAGACCACGATGAAAGCCCTGATGTGGTTTTGGAACAATTATAGTATAGATAGGTTGGGTTGAAGCGCAGCACAAATCCGACATTTTTATTTTATTTGAAAAAGTTGGGTTACGGCTTTGCCTAACCCAACCTACCTATACTTTGCTGTTAAAGCTTGGGTTTTGGGGTATTGATTATCTTCATATTTTCCTCTAATACCGCCAAATCAAACCAGCCTGCCATGATAAACAGCGACAACAACAGCGAACCCGCTATCATAGCCACAACAAAATACGCCAAATAGCCCAATAAAACCTTGCCTGCGCCTTGTTTACCGATGTGGTAAAAACCAATGCACTGCACCCAAAATATCCACGACAACCAAAACACCCACACAGGCGCAGTTTGTGGCAAATAAAACACCAGCACAATGGGTAGAATCAATGCTTCGGTCAGGACGCTGTAACCAAACAGCGGCAGGCGCGTTCCGCCAAAATACGCCAGCACCGCCGACATCGTCCGCGCCAGCAACACACAACGCAGCAGCGACAACAGCATAATAAACGCTAACGTGGCGTGTCCGCTGCCAAAGAAAGGGACAGCAGCAGGGGTTTGTACCGCGCCCACCGCTGCCAGCACCGCCAAACACAGCGGCAGCGGGTAATGGTATTCGCCCGCTTCGCGGAAACGCAGGCGCAACACCTGTCCCGCATCGCTAAAAAATTGGCTGATATTCATGGTTTTATATTCCTTGATGAATGGTGTGTGTTTAAATATCCGCTTCCACGCGGTCGCCTTCGGCTTCCATCCACGCCCGCCGCGCCGCTGCTTCGCCCTTGCCCATCAATTTGACAAAAACGGCTTCGGTATCGGTATCATTGATTTGCACACGCAGCAAACGGCGGGTGTCGGGGTGCATGGCGGTGTCTTTGAGCTGGTCGGGATTCATTTCGCCCAAACCTTTAAAACGACTGACGCTGTAGGCGTTTTCTTTGATTTTTTCTTTGTGCAGCTTGGCTAAAATACTGTCCAATTCGGCTTGGTCCAGCGCGTACAGCTTGCGGGCAGGACGGTTTTTGCCCTGCGCGTTTACATCCACGCGGAACAGCGGCGGTTGCGCCACATAAATATGCCCGTGTTCAATCAGTTTGGGGAAATGGCGGTAAAACAGCGTCAGCAGCAACACCTGAATATGCGCCCCATCCACATCGGCATCCGACAAAATGGCGATTTTGCCGTAACGCAAACCGCTTAAATCCACTTCATCATCTGCGCCGTGCGGATCCACACCGATTGCCACGGCAATATCGTGAATTTCGGCATTGCCGAATAATTGGTCGCGGTGAACCTCAAAGCTGTTCAACACCTTGCCGCGCAAAGGCAAAATGGCTTGCGTGGCTTTGTCCCGTGCCAGTTTCGCCGAACCGCCTGCCGAATCGCCTTCCACCAAAAACAATTCGTTTTCGCGGATGTCTTCGCTTTCGCAATCGGTGAGCTTACCGGGCAACACCGCCACGCCGCTGCCTTTTTTCTTTTCAATTTTCTTAACCGAACGCAAACGCGCCTGCGCCTGACTAATCGCCAGTTCTGCGATTTTTTTACCGTGGGCAATATTTTGATTTAACCACAATTCCAGCGGGTCGCCGCACACCGTTGCCACCAGCTTCAGCGCATCGCGGCTGGTGAGTTTGTCCTTGGTTTGCCCCTGAAACTGCGGGTCCAGCAAACGCGCCGACAACACAAAACACGCCCGCGCAAACACATCATCGCTTTGCAGTTTTACCCCGCGCGGCAGCAGGTTGTGGTGTTGCACAAAATTGGCAACCGCATGAAACGCCGCCTGTTTCAGCCCCGCTTCGTGCGTACCGCCCAAGGGCGTGGGAATCAGGTTTACATAACTTTCGCCCGCACACGCGCCCTCTTCCAGCCAAGTCAGCGCAAACGCCGCGCCCTCGCCCGCGCTAAACGGACTGTCGGGCATATTGGCAGACACATAATTTTCCGCCGCAAACACAGGAACAGCCGTTTCCGCGCCGTTTAACAAATCGTGCAGATAATCGGTTAAACCGTTGGGATAACGCCAAACCTGCGTTTCGGGCAAGCCCTTAACAGGACGGGTTAAACGCACGGTTACGCCTTGCAACAGCACCGCTTTGGCGCGTAACAGCCGTTCCAGTTCGGCGATATTGTAATGGGAGCTGTCAAAATAGCGCGGGTCGGGATACACGCGGATTTCCGTTCCCGTTTCCTTAATGGGGCAACGGTCAATTTCCGCCAAAGGCTCAATCACTTCCCCACCTGCAAACACCATGCGCCACACACGCCCGTCACGGCGCACCGTCACTTCCAAGCGTTGCGAAAGCGCATTGGTTACCGACACACCCACACCGTGCAAACCGCCCGAAAACGCATACGCACCACCACCCGACTGCTTATCAAATTTCCCACCCGCGTGCAGGCGCGTAAACACCAGTTCCACCACAGGAATATTTTCTTCAGGATGCAAACCTGTGGGAATACCACGCCCATTGTCGCACACCGACAGCGAACCGTCTGCATGAATGTGTACGTCAATTTCGCTGGCAAAACCGCCCAATGCTTCATCGGCAGCGTTGTCAATCACCTCTTGGCAGATATGGGTGGGACTGTCGGTGCGGGTGTACATACCGGGGCGTTGTTTAACGGGTTCCAGCCCCTTTAATACTTGAATACTGGCTTCAGAATAGGCGTTCATGCTGTTGCGCGTGTGAGAAAAAGAAAAACGGCGTATTTTACGCGAAAACGGCAAAAAGCGATTCCCGTTTTGCCTGTAAAAATACCGATGCTGCGCCCGTATGACGGCAGCAGCATCGGTAGATTTCTGCGTATCAGTTAAAAAACCTTATTCGCAGCTGGATTTGCCCGTGCGATGGTTAATCACTTTGCGCTCAATCAGCAGCTTTTGCATTTCGGGGTGGTTACGCGTGCAGGCATACGATAAAGCACTTTGATTATACGCGCCCAATTTGGTGTCTTGGGTGGTGGTAACCAAATTCGGGTTCGCGCCCAAAGACAATAAATATTTCACCGTTTCAATGCGGTTGTTGCTGGCAGCCACCATCAGCAGGGTTTCGCCGTCGCTTTCTACGCTTTGGTCGTTTAAATCGGTGCTGTCTTTCAGCAGCGCATAAACTTTGCGGACGATATTGGTGTTTTTACCCAAAACGGCGGATTTCAACACATTATACACATCGCCACGGTCAGTCGCTTGCAGGCTCGCGCCTTGGGCAATCAGGTAGTCCACCATGTCTTCATAGCCGATAAACGCCGCCCAACCCAAAGCGGTTTGCCCCAGAGAAGCTTCATCTTTGGCCTCCAAGTTCTGACCGTTTTGCACCATGCGTTTTACCGTTGCCAAATCGCCGCGTTTCACGGCATCAAACCAAGCGGCATCAGGTCCTTCAGAGGGTTTGTCGTAAAAAATGCGCCAAGACAGTTTTTTCGGATTGGCGATGTCTTGCATTTCTTCCATGCTGAAGCGGAAACCGTTTTGGCTTTTTGCGCTTTGGGTTTGCGGCTGTGAAGCGGCAGCAGTTTGCGCTTCGGGCAAGGTGCAGGCTGTCTGAAACAAGCACACAGTAGCAACTGCCAAGATTTTTTTATTTAACATTTTGTTTTTCCTTATGTGTAGTGGTGTAAAAAGTTTAAACTAAAGTTCCGCGCAAACTAAACGTAAACGCTTCAGTAATTTCCAAATCCACCATTTGATGAATCAAATCGGGCGTACCCGTAAAATTAACCACGCGGTTATTGGCGGTACGCGCTTGCAGTTGGTCGGGGTCTTTTTTGGAAATGCCTTCTACCAAACAACGCTGTACCGTACCCAACATGGTTTGGTTAATGCGGGCGGTTTCGGCTTCAATCACTTCGTTCAAGGCTTCCAAACGGCGCACTTTTTCGGCGTGCGGGGTGTCGTCGGGCAGATTGGCGGCGGGCGTGCCGGGGCGCGGGCTGTAAATAAATACAAAGCTCAAGTCAAACGCCACGTCTTTTACCAGTTTTAAGGTTTGCTCAAATTCGCGCTCGGTTTCACCAGGGAAACCGACAATAAAATCCGAACTCAAGCACAAATCGGGGCGGATGGCGCGTAATTTACGCACAATGGATTTGTATTCCAAAGCAGTATAACCGCGCTTCATCGCCGCCAATACGCGGTCAGAACCGCTTTGCACGGGCAAATGCAGGTGCGAAACCAGTTTCGGCAAATCGCGGTAACACTCAATAATCGCATCGGAAAACTCGCGCGGGTGGCTGGTGGTAAAGCGCATCCGTTCAATACCGGGGATTTCATGCACAATCCGCAGCAGAGTAGCAAAATCGCAAATGCCGCCGTCGTCCATCGCGCCGCGATAGGCGTTTACATTTTGTCCCAATAGATTGATTTCTTTAACACCTTGCTGTGCCAAGCCTGCAATTTCGGTCAGCACATCGCTTAAAGGGCGCGAAAATTCTTCACCGCGCGTATAAGGCACCACGCAGAAACTGCAATATTTGGAACAGCCTTCCATAATGGAAACAAAGGCGCTGCCGCCGTCCACACGCGCAGGCGGCAGGTGGTCAAATTTTTCAATTTCGGGAAAGGAAATATCCACTTGCGAATAACCGCTGGTTTCCTTGTCGGCAATCATTTGCGGCAAGCGGTGCAGGGTTTGCGGACCAAACACCACGTCCACATAAGGCGCACGTTTGACAATTTCCTCGCCCTCTTGCGATGCCACGCAACCGCCCACGCCGATAATCAGCTTGGGATTTTTTTCTTTTAGCGGGCGCACCCGTCCCAAATCGGAAAACACTTTTTCCTGCGCCTTTTCGCGCACCGAGCAGGTGTTAAACAGAATAATATCGGCTTCTTCGGCGGTGGCAACTTGTTCCAAATCCTCGCCTTCCGACAAAACGGACAACATTTTTTCGCTGTCGTATTCGTTCATTTGGCAGCCGAAAGTGCGGATAAATACTTTTTTCATGGTTTTCAATCTCTTTCAGGATTCCCGTAATTGCGGGGCTGACGGTTTGCCGCGCCACAAGCGCAACAAACGATAATTTCAGGCTGCCTGAAATCTTCCAAGCAGCCTGAACGGTTAAAAGCGCGTATTATATCGGTTTTTATCCGCCGATAGTTACGCCCACAAGGAAAAAACATCATGATTGATTTTATTCGGGAAAGCCAAGAAGTTATCCGCCAAATCCCCTTGTCGCGCGAATGGCTGTACACCATTATCCTGATTCCCACCATTATTTTGACCAAACTGGTGCTGCTGCGCCTGCATTTCCGCCAACATCCCGAATTGGAAATTGACGAAAAACGCCGCATTGTGGTGATGGGTCGCAACATTACCTTAATGCTCTGTATTTTCGTGCTGTTTTTGGTGTGGGCAACGCAGATTCAAACTTTCGCCCTGTCCATGGTGGCATTGGCGGCGGCAGCGGTGCTGGCATTAAAAGAACTGATTATGTGTTTATCAGGCAGCTTGGTGCGCTTTGCCAATAAACAATATTCCGTAGGCGACTACATTGAAATCAACCACATACGCGGGCGCGTGATTGATATTAACCTATTGAATACTTTGGTGATGCAAATTGGACCGAATCCGCTAATAGGGCGTTTATCAGGCAAAACCGTTTCTTTTCCCAACAGCCTGCTGCTGAGTTTTCCGCTCTACCGCGACAATATTTTGGGCAGCTATGTGGTGCATATGTTTGATATTCCCGTGCCGATTCATTTGGATTCGGATGCGATTGTGCCGCGCTTGGAAGCGGTGCTTTTGGAAAAATGTTCGCCCTATATTGATGAAATTTCGGCGCATTTGGAAGCGGTGCAGGTGCAGAAACTGTTTATTACCCCACCCGCACAACCCAGCATCAGCCGCGTGCCTTATGATGACAAAGTATATAACTTGGCGGTGCGCTTTGCTGCGCCCGTGGGCTTGCGGGTGGATATTCAACAAGCGGTATTGGATGAGTTTATTCGGGTACAATACCGTTTGCTAAATCCTTAATGACCTTGAGATTTTAAAATTTCCAAGGCTTTTTTAGCATCTTCATGGTTTTGTGCAGCGGCTTTTTCAAACCATTGGCGTGCTGTTTGGTCGTTTTTCGCCACACCATACCCGTTATAATACAAACTACCAAGCCCATATTGCGCAACAGCATGATTTTGCGCAGCGGCTTTTTCATACCATTTACGCGCAGCTTGATAATCTTGCTTTACCCCCCAGCCAAGCGCATATAAACTACCTAGATTATGTTGTGCAGTAGCATGATTTTGCGCAGCCGCCTTTTCAAACCATTGACGTGCTGTTTGGTAATTTTGTGTTACACCACGCCCATGTACATATAAATTACCCAAATTACTTTGTGCGCCAGCATGATTCTGTGCAACAGCTTTTTCAAACCACTGACGCGCAGCTTGATAATTTTGCTTTACGCCCCAGCCATGCTCATACAATATACCCAGTGCGTATTGTGCTTCAGCATGATTTTGTGCCGCTGCTTTACTAAACCACTGATAAGCACTTGGATAGTTTTGCCCTACACCCAATCCGTCTTTATACAAAATACCCAATCCAACTTGAGCATCAGAATTACCCTGAGCAGCCGATTTTTCAAACCATTGTCTCGCGGTTTGATAATTTTTTGTTATAAATTTGCGCGGATTTTGACACGTTTTTGCGTTAATTTTGTCATACAGCACATGACAAAACAATCGCAAAATTTTAAAGCCCATTGCTCATCTTGGAAAATAAATCAGCCCTGCTATTAAAGCAGGGCTATTGCTATATATGCCACTCAATAGCCATACTATTGCTTGGCTCTGTCGCCCCGATAAAGCATCATGCACCTATCGTTAATCACCAATTAGGGGCTGACCATGCTGGCTTACAATATTTACAACGGCTTTTGCAAACACCTGTTTGATGTGGGCGTGGAAGTGTACGAAGTACCGTTTGACCTTGCCGCCGCCGCGTTGCAAAAGCACCTGCAGGGTGTATCTAAAGCGGAAGCTGCTGCATTTTTGGACGGCTGCGACGGTGGCGATTTTGCTGCCGACTTATTGTATTATCTGAATGAACAAGGCAGCGGTTATGATTGGGACAAGCCCGATGCACTTGTCTCACTGCAAAGTGCGCTTGACCGCGTTTGTGCTGATTGGCTGGCAGATGCTGTAAGCCCGCGCCCACGCAGCACGGATTTTTTAAGAACGGCATATCTGGGTTGCCGCAGGTTAATACAGGCATAAGACAACGGCAGGGGTAACACCCTGCCGTTTTTTCAGGCTGTCTGAATCCCGCTAGAAGCGGTAAACCAAATTATCCTCGTAAACCGCTTGTTGGTTAATATGGGTGGTCAGGCTGATTTTTTGGTAGTCCTTGAACCTGTCCCAGCCCTCCATCTTATCGCCAATCACCAAATCCAAATACTCAAGTAGCTCGCTGCGCGTTGATGAAAAGAACACAAACGGCGGTCGCACCAGCCGCATCAGGCGCAAAAATTGTACCATGCCGAAGTAACCTGCCTTGCGGTAGCTGCCCTGCTGGGTACAGACATAAGGCGGGTCTAATACCAGCAGGGTTTTGGGGTCGTCCAGGTGCGGCGGAAGCAGCTCGTGATAGGGCTGGCTGACAATCTCAAGCCCGTCTAAATAGTCGGTGGCATCGGGGTAATCGTGCTGGCGCACGCAGTGGTAAAACTGATGGCTGTATAAATCAGGTAAATCGCGTGCGGTCTTGCCGCTAAACAACAGCCATGCCGCCAAACAGTCCAAATCCAAGTAACCGCCAAAGCCGTTAATCGCTGCTTCGGCTGCTTTTTTGACCGCATCGGGTAGCCGTTTTTGTCGCGGCTGGTGTTGAAGCAAATCGGCAAGAATCTGGCGCAGGCGGTTGGTGTCGGGGATATGTGCCAGCCGCTCGGCATAGCCGTCAAAATCATTATAGATAACGCGGGCGGCGGGCTTGCAGCGTTTGGCGGTGTGGGCGAGTAAGCCGCTGCCGCCAAAGGCATCAATAATGGTCCAGCCTGCACCATCGCCATCTAAATGCTGATTTAATAGGGATTTAAAGTGGTTTAAAAAGCGGCGTTTTTGCCCTGTGAACGGCAAAGGTGCTTGTGTATATGCCATATATCTCCTTAATGGCGGTACTCACGGCACTCTGTTGGAAAAACAAACAACCGCCATCGCTGATGACGGTTATCAATAAGCATGATAAAATCTGTCAGCTATATATTATTTTTGAACAACGGATAGTTGGCAATCAGCAGCTCGTTGGCACGCTGGTTGCCGCCGCTGGGTACGCTGTAGCGCAGTTTAACGGGCAGCGTGTGGAAGCCGTCAAATATCTCTCTAATCTGCGGCACATCGTTGATAGACAGCAGAAATTTACCCTTAATCCCGCGCAATTGGGTTGCCAATGCGCTAAAATCATCACGGCTGAAAATACCCTTGCCGTATGCGCCCTCGCAGCCCCAATACGGCGGGTCCACATAGAAAAAGGTATCGTCGGCATCGTAGCGGCGGATAAACTCGCTATACGGTAACCGCTCCAGCATCACGCCCTGCAAACGTTGGCGGCTGTCTGTCAGCTCCTGCATCAGCTTTTGTGGGTTGAAGCGTGGCGGACGGTTGCGGCGCGATGCACAGCTCTGCTCTATCACGCGCCCACCAAAGCTCAAACGGTGTAAATACAGGAAGCGCACGGCACGCTGTACATCGGTCAGGCTGTCGGGCGGGGTGGCTTGTAGCCGTTGATACTCATCGCGGCTGGGCAGCATCTGCTCGGCAAGGCGCAACAGCTCTGGGCTGTGGTTTTGAACCACCCGATAGAGATTGATAATGTCGGCATTGATGTCGTTTAGGGCTTCGGTGCGGCTGGGGGATTTGTGGAATAGCAACCACGCTGCGCCCGCAAACACCTCTGCATAGCAGTGGTGGGCGGGAATCAAAGGGATTAGCGTGGAAGTTAAACGGGATTTGCCGCCAAACCAGCCGCGAAGCGGGCTGGCGGGTGGGGAATTAGCCATTAGTTTCCTTATTATTGGTACTCGCGGCACTCTGGGTTAAAGGAACTCTGTGGCACTCTGAACGGATTAAAAACTAAAACGGTTCATCACTTTACATTTACGGCATTTAATTTCTACCGTGCCGCCTGTGGCGCGGGCAAGTAATGACAAACATTTTTTACAACGAAGTTGGCGGTATTGCATCTGTGCAGTCCTTTTGCGTAGTGTTACAATCGCGCCGCCTAGCTAGGTGGCGGCATTCTGACGCAGGCTGCTTCTGCTGATGGCGCGGGGCAAATGGTGTTGGTAGCACCGCTCCGCGTTGCCGTCTTTCTCAAAAAACGCCGCCAGTATATCGGGCGGCGTTTGTCTTGACTGCTTGCGGCGTTTCAATACACTTTATGTTTCCTGCTCCAACAAGTGATTGAGGATTTTATCGCGCTCGCCGTGTGCCATTGCTTCAATCCGCAAGGTTTCGCGGTATTCGGCAGCTTCGGCGGCAAGGGTAAACTGTGCCTGAATACCCAGTTCCGCCAGCTTGTCTTTAAGCTGTTGCGGGCTGACACGGAAAAACTCTTTACGGTGGTTGACCTTGTTTACACGGGCATCGCTAAAGGCGCGGTGCAGTTGTTTTTCCAGCGCGGGCGCATCGTCTGAATAAATAATGGCGTGTACGTCAAACAGAAACGGTACGGACGCATCGCCCAGCTCACGCACGCGGTCAAGCGGTTCAAGGCGGCGCGTCATGCCGATTTTAACCATGTTTTCGCCAAACGAGCCGATATTGGAAATCAGGTAAACGTGTCCCGCACGGGTTTGTTGCGCCATAGACAGGGCGCGTTGGTTTTTCTCTTCCGCTTCTTTAAGTTTTTGGCTTAAATCTGCCAGTTGGCTTTCGTATTGGGCGCGTTGTTCGGCGGTGGCGCGTTCCAATTCAGCGCGGGCTTTGTCCATTGCTTTTTGCAGCATGGACTCTTCTTTGGCGGCATCGCGCATGGCTTTTTCGTATTCTTTACGGGCGCGTTCTTCTTCGCGTGCCTGTTCGCGGATGGCGCGTTGCTGTTCGCGCTCTTCCGTGCGTAGCGTGTGCAATACGCTTGCCCACTTTAATTCTTCTTGGCGCAGTTGGTAGTAATCTTTACGCACCGCACCAGCAAAAGCGGCGGCTTTAGCGTGGTATTCGGTCAGCGCGTAAATATCTGCCAGTTCTTGTTTGAGTTTGCCGTAGTTTTCGTGTTTGACTTCGGCAAGCAGTTGTTCGGCTTTGGTATTGAAAAAATCCAGCAATACTTTGGAAACAGCGGCATCGCCTGATGTGGCATTGCCTGACTGAATGCTGTCGCGCACTTGTTTGCGGCAGGTTTTCAGCTTTTCGCCTGCGTTGTGGATACTGTATTCTTGGGCGATGTCGTCAATCAGTTGCACGGACGGAATCAGATACTGGTCGCCGTAACCGTTGATGCGCCGTTGTATGGCTTGTTCGGCTTGGCGTGTGGCAGATAAGCTGCGCTGGGCTTCGGCTTTGGCTGCTTCCAATTTGGCTTGTGCGGCATTTAGTTGTTGTTGGATTTGACGTTGTTTTTCCGATAATTTGTTTTGTTGTGCAGCATATTTGTCCTGCTGTTTTTTCTCGCGCTCTGTCTGTTCGGTTCGCCATGCTTTGCGTTCATCTTCCAGTTTGCGTTTTTCCGCATCAGCTTCGGCAATCATGGCTTGCTTTTCCTGATGCAGTTTTTTGTTTAATGCGTCCAGTTTTTCCTGATTGTTTTTAAAGTTCTTTTTGCCCTGAATATACACACCCGCAAAGAACATACCCAACAACAAACCTGCAACAATAATCAACTTAATCCATGCCATAATCGGACCTATCTGTTTGCCATGATGTTAAAAAACTGCTTATATCACAGATAAAAGCAGTTTTAAACAGGATTTAAATCACACATCAATCTCAATGACAGTTAAATCAGGTGCAATCTCTAAAATCCGCCCCGTGGAAACATCGTAAAACACCGTCTGCCCCACCTGATAGCCCGTGCCATACAGCACCACCGCTGCCTTGCCTGCGGTGGTTTGTGCCGTCCATGCGCCGTTACCTTTGGGGGCAGTGATTTTGGCAACGGCGCGGGTTTCGTGGGGTAAAACGGCTCTTAATTGTTGCAGGATATTCACGGTGTTAATCTCCCATGTAACGGTCAATGGTTAAGGTTTGATAGACAGTGGGCGCATCGTTTTGCACGCTGGCAGAGATGCTAATCCCCGTAATCACGCCGCGCCATGTGCCGCCTGCTTCGGCGAAACCCCACAACTCGCCCAAACCTGCCCGATGCAGCCCGTATTTGGGCATTAGCGGCAGTTTGACGGTCTCTATTTTGTGTGTGCCTGTATCGCTTAATGCGGCGATGCCCGCAGCACGGCAGACGTTTTGCGCGGCATACAGCGGATGGGTTTGCGCGGCGGTGCGCGGGGTGCTGTCTGTACCGTCACGGCGCACCAACGCGGCATAGCCTTGTGCATGGGTTGCCCATACTTCCGCGCCGTTGCAGCGGGCAGAAACGCGCACTTGCCCGCTAATGGATAATATTGCGCTATCAGGCACTTGCACTTTGGGGGCAATCTCGCGCAACAACCATGCGGGTGCTGACCAGCGTTTTTTGAGGCTGATTTGTGGTAATTCGGGGTGGCTTTCTACGAAACCGCCTGCGGTGGTGGCAATTTCGGAAATCACTGCCATTGGCGTTTTGTCCGACAAGGCATATACGCCCGCTGGAATCAGCCAATCGGCGATTTCCCAATTTGATATTTTGACCCCTGTAAACTCAAGCTGTTGCGCGGCAATTTGGCGGGCGTACAGATTGGGGGCAATGCCTTGATTAACAGGCGCATAATCCGCGCCTAATAAGGCGGTTACGCTGCGCCCCGTTACGGTGTAGGTTTTGCGCCCGAATACGCGGTTATCGCCCCATTGCTCTGCCATGATGCGCCATGTTTCGCCGTTGATGTTGATGTCAATCAGCGGCGCATCGCCGTGGGCGCGGCTGGACAGGTTTAAGCGGGCAAACTCATCAGGCGGTAGGGTCAGGTTGCCTTGCCAGCAGTAACCGCCCATATCTGCGCGGATTTCAGCGGCAATCAGGTCTAAAGGCTTGCCGTCAAAGCTGGCAGAGATATGATTTTGCATAATATAACTGTCTCGCGGTGGAATTTCCGTGGATGTCTGCCCACAGGCAAACGGCAGCGGGATTTGCGCGGCATCGGGCATCATGCGGCGGCGCAGGAACGGTATCGGCAGATGCCCCGCATCGGGGCGCGGGCAACGGCGGCGGCGTGGCGGGTCGGGACGCTCAATCACGATTTCGCGCCATTCGCACGGCGGTTGCGTGCTGGGGCTGGTGGTGGTGCGGGCGCAGGAAACCACGTCTGCGCCGTGCTGGTGTGCTTGGGCGCAGCCTTTGACACCCGCTGCCGTGCCTGTTTGTGTGTTGATGCAGCCGTGGCGCGGTAATACTGCTGTTGTTTCCACCGCAGCACAGGATAGGCGCGGTGCGCCCGCTGTGTTGCCTGTATCAGCACAATGGCGTACATCGGCGAACACATCAGCCAGCAGCTTGGCGCAGGCAGACAGGTCAAACGGTACACGCCAGTTTGCCTGTGTTTCGTGGTACAGCTGTGCGAACACGGCAGACGGCAGGAAGCTGCACGACACCGCGTCCGCTGCCTCGCCCCAATTATGGCGATGCTCGGCTGCGGTACTTGCGCCTTGCCAATGGGCGTTTGCGCCGCCTGCATCGCTTTTGCCGTGCGCCCACGCCACACCCCAACAGGCAGACACGATGGGCGGCTGCGGTTTGGGTTTGGGCGTGGCATCATCGCGCTTGCCGAAGGGTATCGGTAACGTATCGGCGGCGTGGTGGCGGGTGGTATGGCTGAAACGGATGTACATGGCTAACCACTATCCACTTTGGGGCGCACAAAATCATACGCCACTGGCTCGTACTCGCCCTTGTAATCCCGCGCTAACAGCAGATAATCGCGGCGGTGGTCAAGATGGCTCAAGCGGTATGTGCCGTCTGCCGCGCTCCAAGTGCTGCGGACACAGCGCATACTGGCGCAGTCGTACAGGTAGATTTTGCGGCGGGCAGGTATGCCGTTTACGGTAACAATGCCCGCACCCGTCCCCGCAATATAGCCCTTGCCCGAATAACGGCTGCTCACCGCCGCACGGCGCGGCAGGCGCAAACTGATATTGATGCGGCGCGGCGGACGGGTACGCAGCGGACGGCGGGTAATCAGCAGGTTCATCAGGACTCCCAGTGGCTGACATTGAGCAGGTAATAACCGCGCTCTTGGTCGCCCGCGTTAAACTTGAGATACACATCATCTGTGCCATCAATCACAATCGGCGAACCGTCATGCACAATCCGCAAATTATTGTGTGCCTTAAACCAGCCGGGCATCAGTCCGCGCAGGCTGTAACGCTCGCGGACGGTTTCTTCCGCCAAATAAATCTCTGAAGCCAATGTACCGCCGCTAATCACATCGGGATAGTCGGCGTTTGCCGCTGCAAAACCCAAACTGTGCAGCAGCACGCCCGCTTCTGTTTCCGTATTGCCCCAAGTCCGCGCCATGCGTGCGCTGTTGCCGTAGGTGGTGGTCAATGCACGCAAATTGCCGTTAGACAAATAATCGTAACCGTCATAATGGCTGGATACAAACAGCGTATTGCCCGTGTCATCAGGTATCAGACTGGGGACATCGCCAAAAAAGAACATGGAGCAACCGTTGGTTTTGTAATAGTCGCCCATCGCGCCCACAATCAGGGTAAAGGCTTTGTCATGCCCAATTAACCACCAGCGGTCAGTGTTGTTTACATCCCGCTCAACATAGCCGAAACGGTCGTAGTTATTACTACGGTCACGCCCAAAATAGCCCGTTCCCGCATCAATGCCCGTCATCTCGCGGTAGGGGTGCAGACGCACCGAGCGGGTGCTGCTGTTATCTACGCGCAAATAATGGCGGTTGCTTTCGCCCGATGCGCTGCGAAACACGGCTACATTGGGCGTTTCAAAGGGCATATCCCAGCCCAAAGCGCGTTTTTCGCCATAACCTGATACCAAACAGGCTTTTAATACGGTTTTAAGGCTGCCAGCGGATGCGCTTAATTGGGGTGCGCCGTTGTCTTTTGACGAGAATAAAGTAACGGGTTTTAAAGTGGTTTGAATCATTTTGCTTATCCAAATCAAGTAATGATGAAGTAATATATAGGTTTCAAATGGAGTTTGACTGATGCACGACATTCAAAAGCAACAACATATTGCTTTATGTTTAACCAAAATACTGTTACGGCATCACCCCGAATATATTTTTGGCTCATTAAGCGGGGAACATACAGAAAACGACCAAGCCCATCGGCTGGCGCAATTTTGTCAAACGTTGTCGCAAGAATTAAATATGTTTAATCAGCTGCAATCTGATGATGTGAATAAGATTTTTCACAATCCCAATCAGTATGTTGATTAAGTAAGGCAAATCCTGCTGCCAATTCCGCTGCCAAATTTGCCGAATATGGCACACCGCTTTGCGCTAAACGTTGCAATAAGGCACTTTTCAGCAGTTCGTTGTCTTTTGTGGTAATCATGGTTTATTCCTTGTTTAAGATTTCCGTGTTGCCGCGCAAACATACGGTCACACCATCATTTTCAGCTTGTTTTTCGGTGGACGGCTGCACCACACGCAGCAGCCATACCGCTAAAATCGTGCCGCTGGTATTGAAACGGATACAGTTACCCGCCCGCCAGCCACCACCAAATGCCAAATGTGGCAAGGTAAAATACGGCTTGCCCGTGGCGGGATTAACGGGGGCAAGGTCGTTAAGCGTATCCGATTGCAGCACCAAACCCAGCTGCTCGCCGTACAGGTCAAACTGGGTGTCGGATTTGAAGCGAATCAGCCAACGCTCGGTAATTGCGCCATCGGCGGTTAATGCCATTGGGTAATCCTTAACATTGACACGGCTTAACAGCGCGTCGCCTTCTCTGATTTCTTGCCATCTGCCGCGCCATGCGTCTTGGGCAAACGGCTCGGTGGCGCGGACTTGTAAGTCGCCGCCCAGTACCGCGCTGGATACATGGGTGTTTTCCTGCGGCCAGTCGCGGGATAAAGCGTTTTGCAACTTGATTTCGCCGCTGATGTCTGTGGCGCGGATGCGGTTATGCTCTTCCCACACACAGCACGCCGTTAAGGGCATTTTGTAGCCCGCCAAGTCTAAATTGGCTGCCCACGTCAAACTGCCAGCCGCCAAATCCACGCTGTATTTATCCGCCAAGACGTGTTGCCCGTCTGCGTCCAATACGCAGATGCGTTGGTTGTTTTGGCGGGGCAGTTGTATGGTTCTGCCTGATGTGTGTGCTGACCCAAGGTCATGTTTAAGTTTGTTGGAAATCAAAATGGTGTCGCCCGCACGAAACACAGGCACGCGCCCGTCTGCGGGCAGGCGCACGGCGTTAATGCCTGTGATTTTGCCGTCCAGCGGGATATAGGCTTGCGATACGGCGTTGTAGCGCACCGATTCGGGTGGTAGCGGTTTGTCAGCGGCAACTTCATAGTAGCCTGTTTCGTAATCTACTTTTCCCGTCAAATCGCCCGTAATACTGCCGTTGGCTTGGCTTTGCCCGATTAGGGTTTTACCGTCCACATCGGCGTAAACGGTCAGGCTGCGGGGCTTGAGCGGTGCGGCGGCGGTGTGTCCGTAAAACTGCTTGACTTGGTAATCGCCCACCATATACGCACCCGATAACACGCGGATTTCGGGCGTTTGGTCGGGGGCAATGCCTTCTACTTTGACCTGCCCGCTGAACGGGTTAAAACTGCCCACCCGCTCGCCTTCGCCCGTGGTGTTGTTAAAGTTTTTATACAATACGCCGTCCCGCTCAATAATGACTTCGCCTGCAACATCAAACCGCCACGAATTTAAAACACCGCTGCGCGGAAACGGAATCCCCGCCAACACGTCAAAAACGTGTGCGCCCTGTGAAATGGTTTCGGAAATGGTGCGCGTTTCGGGCGCAGATACCCATTCTGCCAGTGCATTGGTGGGGGCAATCACTGCCACTTCGGTAACGGTTTCGCCGCTTTCGGATACAACTGCCTGATAAGTCGGTGCATCTGTTTGCAGGGCAAACTCGTTGTAGCGGTGTACATGGATTTGGGCTTTCAGCGGGGTTTTGGGAATGCGGATGTTGCCCGTGCGGTAGTCCACGTTTGCGCCGTCAATCCGCACACCTTTGGCGGTAATCAAACCGCCGTTGCCGTCATCGTACAGACGCAGGCTGTTGTCGGTAATATGGGATTTTGTGACTGTGATGTCGTTGCTGTTACGTTTAAAAATACTCATCGCTTATTATCCTGACGTGGCTAATGGGTAATTGCGCTTGGGCGCGGCGGGGGCTTGATGAACAACGGGTTTGGCTTGGCTGCGGGTGTGGTAGATGTCCTGCAAACCGAACGGGAAGTACAGGCTTAAACTGCCTGCCTGTATCTGTGAACCAACTGTAAACGTCATCACCTCGCCATCGGTTACAGGAACGGTTTTGCGCTCTGGCGCGGCGATGTACTGCTCTGCCGCCAAGCCCACCGATGCGGCACTCAAACGGGTGGGACGTAACTCGCCTGCGGCATACAGCAGATAACCGCCGCAATCGCCGTTTAAAAAGCTGTGATTGTCTGATGCGTTGCGCGTTGCGCCATCATTCCACGTCAGCCGTACCGTGCTGGGTTTCAATAAGGGTTTGGGGGTAGGCGGTAAGGCAGTGTGGGTGGTTGAGACGTTTTGCGCCTGTATCGCCGTTCCTGCCTCGCCGCCGCCGTATGCCCTGTAAAAATCGGCTGGTGACCAGTAACACATCAGCTTGCTGCCATCGTCAGGCACAACGGGCAGCGATACTGACACCGACCCCGCCGCCGTTACCACACCACGGCGCACGCCCTGCGAATCGCGCAGGAAACCGTCGCCCGCATCGTCCAAGCGATACCATGCCCGCCCTGACCGAAACAGCACACTCGCCGAGCCTTTGGCGGGTTTGGGGCGCAAGGTCAGCACATACTCTGTGCCGAGATTGGTCTGGTCAATTTCAATGGTGGCGGCGTAGGCGTGGTTATAAAAACGGGCAGCAGGCACGGCGTAAACCGTTCCCACATTAAGGTTTTTCAGCCCAGACACCACGCCTTTTTCATAGTCAATCTGTAAAACCGAAGCCCCGCGTTTGAGTATGCCCGTGGCATCGTCTGTCCAACCTGCCAGCTCTACCGAGCCGGGTAACACGGGGCTGTCCAAATACAGTGCCCCCGTTACCGTCCCCGCCTGTGCCACTTGGCGGCGCGGCGATGTCGGAATCCACAACGGCTTACCGCCGCTAAAATCATCGGTATGCGCCGTTTCAACAGTGGACGTGGGAACCAGTTTTTCAAAAATGGTATCTACATGAAGTGAAGCATCGCCCGCCGTTCCCGCCGCCGCCAAAGGGCGTACACCGTAATAACGCCCGCTGTCGGCGATTTGGGTTTCCAAAATCAATACATCAGGCTCGGCATAACCGCGCACGGCATCGGGCAAGCCTTCATAATCGCGGGACAGTGGGTCTTGGGTTTCCAACTTAATAAATCTGCGCTGAAATTCGCCGTTTGAATCCACATAAGTGCGTACTTCACTGCTGATTTTGACCACGCGGAAATAGTCGTAAACCTTTTGCCCCGTGTCGTCCGTATATTGCAGACAATAGCGTTCGCCCACCAAAGGCAAGGGATACTCGTAACGCTGGTAGGCGGTAATAATGCGGCTGCCCTTGAGTTGGGTGTTTAACAACGTCATGCGGCTGCGCGATGCGGGGACGGCGTAGGCTTCCACTCTCGCCATTGCTGCTTGCCGCTCTTGACCATAGTGGTCAGCGGCAAACATTAAAAACGACACATTGGACGCTTTAGGCGGCTCGGACACCACCATATGCGACCCCCACAGCGCGGCGGGGACGGGTTTCAACACGCCACCGTAAACCAATCGCGCATTAACGCGACCGTTAATCAAATCCACATCGGAAATCGGCGGAAACAACTCATTGGCTGCGCCCGTTAAAACAGTGGCGGTCATTTTGCCGCCGCCATCGGGCGTATCGGTATTGCGCTGCGACATATACAGGCGCAGGTCTTGTTCTGTGAGTGCGGTTTTTTGAGGCATATTTAGTCCTTATTTAAATGGCATTTAAACCGTCATTAAACAAATCTCGGCGGTGTAGCGTTCCGCGTCCGTTTCGGGCGTAGAAAAATGGACAGGCGCAATGTTGTTAAACGCCTTATCATGCAGCCTAAACATGACGTTAAACTCGCGCCCGTCATAATGGGTTAGGGTCATCATCAGCTCTGGCACGTCCGTCCAATCGCGCAAGGTGCGTATCACACCTAACTCTAACCAAACCCAATCGCCTGCCAGAGTGATGGGTCTGCCGCTGCGCTTAACGCCCTGTTGAATTACCTGCGCCCCTGATAGGGTGCGCTCGGGCGCGGCTTGGGCGACTGCGCTCCAATCGTACTCATCCGTCCAGCGCATATCTTGCGGCAGGACGATACTTGCGCCGTTGTCTTGGCGGGTTAAGGTGTAGTGTTCGTGCATCATCGACTCCGTTGTAAAGCATTGTCTAATTGTGCAACAAAGCCTTGTACCGCCATCTCTGCCACTTGCTTATCGCGCTGGTGCAGTTGGGCGATAATCTCATCGCTATCCACATCAACCTGCACATTGGGCGGCGGCAGTTCGCGTTTTTGACGGCGTTGGGCTTCGCGTTCTGCCTGTTGCCGTTGTCGTTCCGCTTCTTGGCGTTGGCGTTCTGCTTCGCGTTGGCGTTCCTGCTCGATGCGTTGGGCTTCTTGACGCTGCCTTTCGGCTTCGGCTTCCGCTTTTTTCTGCTGCTGACGGGCGTACACCTGCTTTTGCAACTCTATGGCGCGGTCGTATTCGGTTTGTGCGTCCTGATTGCCTGCTTGGGCGGCAGCATCGCGTTTTTTGCCGAGTTCTTTTAACTTACGTTGTTGCGCCAGCCGCGCCGAAGCATCGCTGTCGCCGTTTAATTCATCCAAGCTGGCTTGCAGGTCTTCGCGGGTTTGCTTGGCTTCATCCGCTAATTGCTGCATTTTGGCGCGGGCTTTATCAATTTCGGCACGCAGATTCGCCAGTGATGTTTTGTCCAAATCACGGGCATGGCTGATGGCAACGGCTTCTGCCTTTGCCAGCCGCGACATCACGTCCGTGCCACTATCGGCAGCGGCATTAAGCTGTTGGGTGGCGGATTGGGCGTTGTCATACGCCGTCCACATTCTGTCCACATAGATTTGCCAATGCCCTGTGGCTTGGCGGGCAACGTTACCCATGCTTAACAGCAGGGCTTCCGACATACTGCCAACCTGCTTACCACTGGTACGCAGCTCTAACCAGCGGTCTTGTATATGCCCCCAATAGCCGTCCACAGTGGCGGCTTGGGTGGCAACGGCATCGGTGTTGCGTTCTATGGCATCGGTGTTTTGGTCGGTTTCGGCGGTGTGTTGTTGAGTGGATTCGGTTTGCTTTTCGGCGGCAGCAGCGGCTTGGTGGTGGGCTTTGGCTTGCTGCTCGGTGGCTTGCTTGGTTTCATTGGCGGCTTGCAGGGCGGCTTTGCCTGTGGCATCAACTGCTACTTTGTAACCATAGGCAGCAGCTTGGTTGGCAACCCAATTGCGCTGGGCATCGTTGCCGCTTTTTAAGATAGATTCCGCCGCATTCGCAAATGCCTGTTTCAAACTTTCTTCACTTGCCTGCCCGCTTTTTTTAACGGTCTCAAACGCCAAACGGGTCTCTTCTGCTGACAAGCGCATGGCTTCTTTGGATTCAATGCCGAGTTTTTTAAATGCAGCGGCAGCAGGGTCAATATTGCCTTTCAATTCTTGCAGTTTTTGGTCTGCTGCCAAAATCCCCAACTCCACTTGGTGCATGGACAACTTGCCCTCGTCGCCCAAAGCGCGATAACGCTGTTTGACGGCATCAATATCGGCTGCATTGGCTGCACCTGCCACCGCGTTGGACAAGGCTTGCCGCAACAATAACCCCGTATCTGCACCTGTTTTTTTCAATGCGTCTAAATTGTCATCAAGGGTGTTAATGTTTTCCAGCATTTCGCGGATGGTGGGCGTGGGCTCGTCCATCGCTGCCCGTAAATCCAAGCCCAAACCTTGTGCGGCACTTTTGGCATCGGCAATGGCTTTGGATGTTTTGTCAATGGCTTCGGCGGCAATATCAGCGGCTTTGGGTAACTCAATCCCCATCTGTTTGTGCCATGCGGTAGCGGCTTTGTCGGCTTCGGCTTGGGCAGCAGCGGCGGCTTTGGCAAGTTCGGCAGCTTGTTTTTTGGCAGATTCTTCGGTGGCTGTACCAACGGCAGCTTGGGCGCGGATTTGCGCTTCTGCGGCTTTTTTGGCAGCTTCTTCGGCGGCAGCAGCAGCTTGGGCATAGGCGGCTTGGGCATCTTGCACCATGCGTGTGCTGCGCTCGGCGGCGGTATCGCCCATCTTGTCCCAAGCAGCGGTGGCTTTGCTTTCAAAACTCAAGGCAGCTTGTTCGGCTTTTTCAAAGCTCTTACCCGCTTCTGTGTGCATGGTTTGGGCGAACTCGGTCAGTTCGCGGCTCCAATCGCCCCACGACAGTTTTTCCAAGCCTTCCGCTGCCCATGCCAGCGTTTCTTTGACCGCACCCGAAAACAGGTTAAAGGCAATCCCGACACCCGCGACACCGTCACGCATCACGCCAATGGCAAGATTCAGGCTGTCCACCGTAAAACGTATGGCATCAAACTCGCCCTTACCATCGCTTAAAATCCCACTAATCGCGCTGCCCAAATCATTGATATTGTCAAAAGCCGTTGTCAGCAAACCGCCGATTTCCAAGCCCAATTCTTTCAACAGCGCGTAAGCAGACGATAAAGCCTCTTCCAAGCCGCTGATGGTTGCCCCGTCAATGTTTTTAAGCTGCTGCTCCAGCCAATCTACCGCTGCGCCGATGTCTTTCATCACAGCAACGGCAGCATTGGCGACCTGACTTTCGCCCAAATAATTTAAAAACTCGTTGTAACGGTTTTGCAAGAGATTGATTTGCCCGCCCAGCGATTCGGCGTTTTTGGCGGCTTCCGCACTAAAGGCTTCTTCTAATGCCGCACCGAAGCGCGGCAGAAACACTTCCGCTGCCAAGCCGTTTTCCACCATTTTTTCCAGTTCGGCACTGGTTACGCCCATGGATTTGGCAGCGATTGCCATTGCAGGGGTCAGCCGCTCGCCGAGCTGACCGCGCAGCTCTTCCATGCTAACCTTGCCTTTACCCGCAATCTGCGACAAGGCTAAAAACACGCCGTTGGCTTCTTCGGCATTTAAGCCCATTGCCGCAGCCGCCGATGCCACGCCTTTAAACACCTGTTGGGTTTGTTCGTGCGTGATGTTCAGGTCTTTGGTGGCAGATGCCAATTGTGCATAACCATCGGCAGCACCCAGCAGCTCCAAGCCCAAGCGGTTGGCTTCCTCGCGCACAAACGCCAATTGCGCTGCGCCCGCTTCTGCACCGCCAAAGGCATAATTTAACTTGGTTGCCACTGCGGAAAATTGTTGGGTAACGTCCAATACGGCGTTGATACTGCCTTGCAGTGCCAAAACCGATGCCGCCGCACCTGCTGCCGCCACACCGATTTTGCCGATAGACGATGCTATCGGAGTCATATTGGTTTCAGGCAGCTCGCCCATTTGCTGCCGCAGGGTTTGGATTTGGCTTTCAGCAGCAGCGGTGGCGCGTTTGATTTCGGCACGCGATACGCCTGCGGCGTTTTTTAAGTCGCTTAAGGCTTGTTGGATTTTGGCAATTTCTGCTTCAGCATTACTTTGTACGTTCAATCCGAGTGTATGGCGGGCAGTAGTCAGTTTTTTGAGTTCGGCAGCTTCTTGGTTGAGTGATTCCAACTGCTGTCGGGCTACGGCACTTTCACGGCGTAATTGGGTTTGTGATGCAGCCAAATCACGCGCACTGATGCCTGCCTGCTGCATGATTTGGCGGGATTGGTGCAGTTCGCGGTTCAGCTCTTCCTGACGGATTTTCAAGGCGGCGGCTTGGGTTCTGGCAGCTTCAAAATCTTTAATCAGTTTGTCGGTCGGATTGGTTTGTACGGCTTGCGCCAGCTCTGCGGTTTTTTTACGGGCAGCCTCCAACTGTCCTGCTACATTTTGCGATTCGGCTTTGAGACGGCGGAAACCGTCAATCAAGGCTTGTTGTCCGCCAATTTCGCCAAATTCACGGTTTAATTCAGCGTATTTATCTTGCAAGTGTGCAGCATCGCCGCCTGCCGCTTCAATTTCCTGCGCCAAACGGTTAATGTTTTCCAGTCCGTCCACATTGGCGGAAATCTCTACACCTGCTGTGATAATATTGTCTGCCATGCCTTATCCGTTATTTAAATGGGGTTTTAAAATCGCCTTAAATGCTTTTCAGGCAGCCTGCATTGTGGCAGTTTCGGCGTGCGCGGACTGCTTGGGGCGTTTCAATACAAAACCCCTGTAAGCATTTACTTACAGGGGCTTGTCTTAATGCGGATTAGTTAAATTCTTCATAGAAGTAAGGCGCGTTGTTGCCGTCTGCCAGCACCACTGTGCCGTCAAAGTCCGCCTTGTTGAAATCATCCGCCAGCCAATCCAGCTCGCTGCCTGATTTCAGCACCGCGCTGGGGATATGCAGGCTGAACTGTTTTTGACTGGCATGGTTAAAGCCGTCCACCCACAGCTCCAAATCAAAGTCCGCCAGCGTTTCGGCGGCAATGCGGATACCGCCGCCTGCACGGGTGCTGTACGTTACCTTAATGTCTTCGCCCTTGTTCACATTGGCGCAATCGGCTTTGACGGTAATCCAGCCCATATTGGCATTGACTTCAATATCGGTGGCGGCAACGGCATGGTTGCCTGTGTTTTTGACCTTAACAGTGGCGGGGTCAATGTTTTTGTTTGCCAAATCCAGCATAATGCCTTTTTCGGTTACGCGCACAATTTCATCCGTAACCTTGTTGGCAGCCGTATCCAGCATCACCGTTTCGCCCATCAGAATCATTGCCAAGGTCGTCTTATTAAACGTGTCCAAAGTCATGGCGATTTCGGTGGCATCGGCAATCGTTACCGAATCCAAAGCCTTGCCTGCCGAACCTTTTTTGCGGCTGATGCGCTTTTTGGTTTCGCTTTTGGCTTTCAGCTTCAGCGATGTGGTATTGCCCATTTCAAGGCGCGGGCTGCCTGCGATACGGCGGTTGCGGGCATATACCGTGCCTTCCACCAAAAAGCCGTTGTCGTTGTCTTGTACGATTTGCGTCATCGTCAAACTCCTGTGTAATTGGAAATAATTTCGGTTTCAAAGCGCATCGGATACAGCGCAAAATTATCAAAAAACTGAATCGGTGCTGCCTGTACTTCATCAAACGGCGAAGCGGTGAGCGGACGGCCGACATCATCACGCGGATGCCAGCCTTGCAATGCACCGCAAATCCGTGCCAGCAGCTCGCCCACATCGGGCTGTTCGTGGGGTACGTCTTCCGCGCCGTAAAACTGCTTTGCCAAAATCAGGCTGAAACTCAAGCGTTTGCGCTTTTGCTGTTTGGCTTTAACCCCATCGGCTAAAGGCAGCCAGCCGTCAAACACCGCATACAGCGTGCCGTCCACAGGGCGGATGCTGTTGTCGTCCAACATCTGCGCCAATTCGCGCACACCCTGCACCGCATACACGCCTTGCACTTGGCGCACCTGCTCCAGCAGCACGGGATAGATTGCCAGCATATTGTGGTTCATCTCAATTCCCTTTCGGTTTGAAACCCCACCGTTTACGGTGGTAAAATCAGCTTGATATTCAGGCGTGGCGCAAGCCCGTCCGAATCAGGGCAACACATTAGGGCTGTGCTTGATGTGCAGCCCTGTGTGTTGAAACATCATCATTTACCCCCTATGGCGCGTTGCAAATGCTGCTGCAACAAGTCGTTAATATCGGTGCGGTCGGTGGTGGAAATGCCAAACATCGGGCGTGCCGCCATTTTCGGCGTACCAAACTGGTGGTATTCCGTGTAAAACACATTGGTTCCCACTTGTGCTAAATTTTCGGTGGCATGGCTGGTTATGCTGTTCAACAGGTGTCCCGTATCGCGCAGCAGCCGTTGCGGGTCGCGCAATTTGGTGTGCGCTGCTTGTTTGCGCGTTTTGCCGACCGTTACCGCATAGCGGCGCACGGTGGACGGTTTCCACGCTGCCCACGGTGTGCCGTCGGGCGCGGTTTTGGTTTCAAAGCGTTTGCGTGTTGAGTTTTCCAGCAGCGTGGCGATTGCGCCCATAGTGCGGCGCATCTTGCCGCTGTCGCCCAGTCTGCCGTGCAAGGCAGTCAGCAGGTTGGCGGCTGCGCCCAAATCGGACGAGACGTTAAGTAAGCTAGACATCACGCCACTCCACAGGCTGATTGGGTACAACCACCACCACGCCTGTTTGTTTGGTTTCAGGCAGCGCGTCCAAACCCAGCATGGCGGGGTTTTTAACCACTTCTTTTAACCATTTGACGGCTTCATCGTAACGCTTTTGCACGATTCCCGATGTGCCGTTTTCATACAGGTAAAAACGGGCAATATCGCAGGCTTTAACCGTCAGGGCGCGTGGCGGGGTTGGCGGCAGCCGCACAAAACCCGCCGCCGACAGATAGCTGCCTGCTTCCGCCGCCGCATCCGCCATTGCCTTATCCAATACGGCATCGTCAATGGCGCGGCGGTGGGTGCGGTCGGTCAGCTTAATCAGCTCGCCCTCGCCGAAGCGGTCAATCATGTCTTGGCGGGTAATCACGCTTTACACCTCCAAACTCGCCACCAGTTCGGGGCGCAGGGCCATTGGCAGCGGATTGGATTGCATATGCACGCTCCAGCCTTTTTTGTGGTCTAAAGGCTCGCGGCTGGCGTAATATGCCAATGCGGTGGTGTTTACCGTGTCGGACATATCGGCAGGCGCAAAAAATTCAGCATACAGTTTGCGTCCCACAGGCAGCAAAATGGCTTGGTTGTCGGCGATTTTTGCGCCTTTCGCGCCAAAGTCGCCCGTGTAGTGGATGAACTTCACGCCGTTGTGTTCAAACTCCACTGTATTCAAATGATTGCCTTCGCGGTAGGCTTTGCCGTCCATATAGCGTTGGTATAGGGGCTGTACGGACGGGTGGTATTTCAGCGCGGTCAGATAATCAATACCGCACAACACTACCCAGCCTTGCACCATCGCGCCTTTAAGCAGCTTTTTGTGGGCGGCAAGGGCTTTGTCCATTGCCAAACCGACATTGGCATTGTTGTTGCCCAAGTCAAAATTCAGGGTTTGGCGTTTCAAACCAAACTCTTTATACAGGTCATACAATACCGTGCCGTCCGCGTCCAAAATCTTGCCCTGCAATGCGCCGAGCATCAGATGTTCGCGGGTAATCTCTAACATGGCTTTGCCGTCTGCCAGTTTTTCATCCACTTTCTTTTGCACCGTTTCGGCTTGGGTACTGCCGAAGGCGCGGATATTTTGCACATCATCGGCACGCACCACGTCATCAACGGGCAGATGCGGGATTTTAAA
The DNA here is from genome assembly GCF_014054725.1 of Conchiformibius steedae. Classification (NCBI taxonomy): domain Bacteria; kingdom Pseudomonadati; phylum Pseudomonadota; class Betaproteobacteria; order Neisseriales; family Neisseriaceae; genus Conchiformibius; species Conchiformibius steedae. Next base: position 2,024,165 of record NZ_CP059563.1, read on the forward strand.
GGTGCGGCTTTCGCGGTGTTTGGGCGGCACGTTGTTGCCGGGATTGCCGCGCGGCTGGCTTTGCACCACACGCAATTCGCCTGATTGGTTTTCTACGTCCACATAAGTGGTATTCAAAAAGCGTGCCTCGAACAACGCCAAATCGCGGATTTGCGTGGGCGCAGCAGGCAAACGGTTAATGGCTTCCGTCAACGGACGGACACCGAATTTGCTGTTATCGGATAACATGGTTTTTTTCCTTGTCAGTTGGCTTACAGGTCAAGATGGTCTTCGCGGTCGGGGCTGTCTTGTGCCGATTCGCCGTCCGCCCGTTCACCATGTGCAGGTGGCGAACCATCTGTAACAATCGGTTCAGGCGGCGGATTGTCTTTTGTAATCGGTTCATCAGGACCAATATTCGTTACCTTATCCAGCGGGGCATTGGCATACATAATGCCGTAGGGGTCGCCGTCTTTTTGCAAACCCTCAAACGTACCTTCGGTACTGGCGGCGGCGCGGGCTTCGTCCAAATCCAATAATTCTGCGTTAATCACACAGTTAAACGGCTGTACAACAACCTTGCCGTTTTGCTCATCACTTAATGCCACCAGTTTTTTACCCTCACGCGGCAGGTAGTTCACAAACTGCCCTGCCTTTGTGCCTACGGGTGCAGCCACAAGGGTACGGGTTTCGGGGGTTTGTTCGTACAACAGCAGTGCGCCCAAAATACGCGGCAAACTGTTTTTGCTCATGTTTTGACCTTTCTTGTTTATTCAGACGTGCTTTGATAGACGATGCCATAGGCATCACCATCACGCTTCAACTGTTCCAAACCGCCCGCACTGCTAATGGCATCGGCGGCAACGGCATCAAGATTAATAATGCAGTTGTGCGGCTGCACAACGACTTTGCCGTTTTGCTCATCGCTCAACGCCAGCAGTTTCTTACCGCGCAGCGGAAAATCTACAAACGTCCCCATTTTCGTGCCTTTATCGGCAGGTACTTCAATGCGGGTTAGGCGCGTGGCTTCGTATTTCAGCAAATCGCCCAGCACAGGCGGCAGGCTTTGCGGATGGGTTTTGGCTTGGTATTCAGACATATTTTTGCCCCTGCGGATTGGTGGCTTCGGCAGCCGACAGCTTCACGCCGTCACCCTGCGGTGTTTCGGCAGGCGCGGTGTCGCCCGTTAAAGACGGCGGCAGCGGCGGTTTTTCGGCGGCTGCCGACAGTTTCAAATCGGCAATCAACGCATCTGCTGCTTCGGGGCTGGCGGACAGCAGCAGCTCATAGGTTGCCGCGCTGATACCGTCAAAACCGTTGCCGTCTGCGGCAGGTTTTGCGCCTGCTGCCGACAGCTTTTTGTCCACCTGCGCTTTCTTTTCGGCGGCGGCTTTGGCTTTTTCCAGTTCGGCGGACTTGGCTTTTTCCGCTTCCAACTCGGCTTTCAGTTTGTCAAATTCGGCTTGCTCTTCTTTAGTCATGTTTTGGCTTTCTTGCTTGGGTTTTAAATCGGGTTTAAAGGTTTCGCTATCGCTTAACACCACGGCGGACGTGTGCTTATCTACACCTACCGCCACAAACGACACTTCGCGGACAGTACAATCACGCATAATCACCATCGGACCAGTCAGCTCTTGTCCGTTTACGGTGGCAGTTGCGCCTGCCGCCAGCTCTTCCCATCGCGCCGCCTGAATGTAGGCGGACATTTCCCACGGGAAGCCTTGGTCGGCAGATGTGGCAATATCCCGTCCGTGTTCGTTGTCCAGCAGCGTGCCGTTAATCAGCAAGCCGCCTTGTCCCAACGACAGGCTGCCTGCACCCGCTTTGCGGTCGGGGCTATGCTCTACCAACACGGCTACGCGGTCGCGGTAGGCGATATTGGACAAGTCCACGATATACGGCACGTCGTATTGGACAAACGGCTTGCCCGAATGGGCGACACCGCTAAAACGGCGTACCGTGCCGTCGGCGGCAAAATCCACCGCCGTCAGCGCGGCGGCCAGTTTGACGGATAGGGTCATGGCAAAAAAAATAAAAAGGGAAAACATCGCCGATTATGGCGGGTAAGACGGAATTAGGCTGCTTGTGCCGTTTCAAATCATTTTTGGGCGCGGAAAACGCAAAAAAACGCCCGAATGTACGCATGGCATCGGGCGTGGTTGGTCTAATAAACAATACCCCCCCTTTAAACCCCCTTTAAAAACGCCACAGATTGCGTTGGACGTATCGGGTGGGAGTAGGATAAGGGTGGAATAAAAAAACGCCGTAAAACGGCGTTTTTGCAAATCAGGATAATCGGGCAGTACAGGACAATCAAAATAAATAAAAAACAGCCTGAATGATACAGGCTGTTTTTAACATTAAAAATCCACATCTATACCGCCGCTATCTATATTTCCGCATAATTTGTCGTACATCTGCTGCAATTCGGGCGGAATATCATAGCCGCCATGAATAAACATGGAAAATAATTCGCTAGGGGAAGTAAGCGGGTCGCTTAATTCGTTTAAATTGGGATTGGGCGGCAGAATGTTCTTCCACTTTTCCGAGAAAGCCCGCTCAACCAAAGCATTCAAAGCCTTTACCGCAGTTTCGTCACCGTAAATTTTCCCACTATTGGCGATAGGGAATACCCCCCTTTGTTTTGTTTCCCAGTGAATCTGACCGATAGGGGTTCGGTTACGGGTTAATGTAAATACGGTAATCATGGTTTGTATCTCAATAGCAATGCCAAGCCGAAGTGGAAAAAGTCGGGCTTTGAAGCCAATTGTGCAAATAAAGCGGGGTTTCCGCCTAATAATGACTCAAATGTCATGGTCATCATTTCTCTTGGAAGCGGATTGCTTTCATCGCCATACATCTTACCATAGTAAGGGTCGGGAAAGCCGTCTTTTTTCGCTATCTCATGTTTGCCGTAGCTTAAAATGCCTGTTAATTCCTGCAACGGGTGTGCCGTTTCCCCTGTTGTCCGTTCATGCCACAGGCGCACAAACAAATCATTCAAGTCAGGCATGGCAGCCTGTAAGCGGTGGGCAAATTCATGTATATAACGAGAGTGGTTTAATACTGGATTAGTTTCCAAAGCGATGGAAATCAAGCTGCCGCCCGCTCTTGTCATCTTGTTTTTTAAGGCATAGACAAAATGGTCGTACATGGCGGGCGGATTATCAATATTACTGATTAAATAATTATAATCCTTAAGGGTCAGGTAAGTTTGGAAAGAGCGGACATCTCCTGCTTCAACCACCGTTACCCCTTTGGCATTGGACATATCCAGCCAAGCCTGCGGGTATCGGGACACCACTTCGCCAAATTCTTTAACCAAGTCGGGGTCTGTGCCGTTTAACAAAACGTTTTCGCCTGTTTCCACTCCCTCCAAGCGCATGGCTTCCATAATCCCCAAATGCGGCTGCTTTTGCTCAAATGCCGTGATAATGGTTTCTCGATGTTTTTCAAACAGGCGTTTGCCTTCGGCGATAATGTTGTCGCTGCTGGACAGCAGTTCCTGCTCGGCACGTTTTGCCAAATATTGTGCCAATTCATTCTCTGCAGTTGTCGCAAACTCGGTGCCGTGCTTTTCTGCTGCCAAATCCAGCAAATTATCCAGCCGTTTGGCATGGTTATGCGCAAAGGTTGGTGTGATGTCAAACGGCACTTGCACGGTTTGCCCCGTGCGCGGATTGGTAAATTCCACCCATTCTATATGCTCTTGCCCGTCGTCAATCACGCCTTTGCGGTGGTTTTCAATTTGCTGTGCATCAAAGGCATCGGGATTTTTGGCAATGTCTTCGCCGCGCTCTCGCAGGGCTTGGGCTTCGGTAAGCTGACGCACGGTGCATTGGCAGCCGTAGCCGTTGGGGGGATAGATGGTCTGCCAAATGGGGTCGCTTACGCGCCAAATGCGGTTATAGTAGCTCATATGGCTTTGGCGTTTCTGCTCGGCAACGGACGGGATATATTTCAAAAAAGGAAAATCGTCTTGGTATGCTTGGATGCGTTGCCAACGTCCTGCGGCATAGGCGGTTGCCATATTGGTCTGAAAAATCACGCGCAAACGGCGGGTACTGCCAAGCTGCACGGTTTTGACAACACCGTCCGCAGGGTCAGTCATTACCTGCTCGCCCCACCAGCCGCGTGCCATTAAAAAGGGTTTTAAACGCTTTTCAAAGTCGCGGTAAGCCGTGCCGTTTTGCATGGCGGTTTGCAGCGCGGCTTTGGTTTCCGCCAGTAAATCCATGTCCATCATTTTGGCAACAGCGAAGCTGACAGAATGCTCGTACAGCCAAACATCGTAATGGCTGTAACTGGGCAGCAGCTCGCGTCCTGCCAAATGCTCATAAGCAGCGCGGTCAAGCAGGCTGGTAAACTGGACGCTCACGCCTTGCCCTCCATGCCGTCGGCAACGGCTTGGCTGTTTTGGTACACCAAGCGGTCAATGAGGATTTGGTCGCCCACGCTCAAATCCAAACCGTCCAGCAGGCGTTCAAATTCTGCGTAGCTGTTGGCTTGCGCGGCCGCCGACAAAATGGCTTGGATTTTGGGCTGCATGATTTTTTGGTCGGCGGAAAGCTGCACGGGGTCTTGGCTGTCCGACAGGCGCACGGATAAGGGCAGGTTTGCACCACCTTTTGCATCGCTGACCACGCGGAAATGTTCGGGTTCAAAACCTAACACGTCGGTGTAATAGGCTTCGGTTAATTCCACCTTGCCCGTTGCCAAGTATTTGGCATCGCGCTCGGCACGGTCTTTATCCACTTTGTTTTCGGACGCATACTCAAACCACAAATTGCCTGAAACCTTAATCGGCGCGGCATAATAGCCGTTTAGGGCAACCAGCGCGTCCACAATATGCTGTACCGCCGTTGCCATCAGGTTAAGGTAAGCATCAATGCGGTCTTTTTGGTTATCCTGCTCTACCTTTTGTGCCGAGCGGCTGCCGTTTATCAGCTCGCTGGTTTTAACCCGTCCCAGTACGGATTTTTGGATACGGGCGTTTGCCATCTGCTCCAGCAGCCTGAAAAACTCGCCCGTTGCCGCGTTTTGCAGCATTTGCAGCTCTTCTTCCACGTCAATCGCCGCCGCACCACCATTTTTAAAACGGCTGACGGTTTGCGCCGCCGCATCTTTGTCGCCCTGTGTTTTGGCAACCAGATAGGGCTGGGCATAACGTTGGGTAAACTGGTAGGCATAACGCCAGCCTTCGCGCCGCAGCATCACGGCGGGATAAATCCGCACCACCGCCATTTCGCCTGCGGGGTTTTTGGAGGTGGCTTTGTTGGTTAAAAACAGGTGGGCAAATTCGGTGTCGGCGGTTTCCTCACCTAAAACGCCGTTGTAAACCAAGCGGTCAAATTTGGGGACGTATCTGTCCAATTCATCGTGGCGGCTAATCACGCGGCTCAACACCACGAAGCCGTCATCGTCTTGCTTGTACACCAGCCGCGCCACCGCATAGCCGCACAGCTTGGCGACCACCACCTGCTCGGCAATGGCGGGCAGGTTTTTGCGGATGCACTTATACAGCTTGTCCATCTGCACATCATCGGTATCGTCGCCGTACAGCCGCCAAGTGCTGGCCAGCAGCGCGGACACCACGTCTTCACGACAGGCATCCACTTCATCGTCTGACATCACTGCCTGATACACCTGCTGCCGCGACAAGCCCAAATACCCCAGCAAATCATCGCTGCCTTGGGCGGCAAAAGCATCCAGTGCGTAGGCGGTATCTTGCACCAGTTGTTTCATATCCAGCGGCTTGGATTTAACCAGTGCGCTGGCTGGATTTTTCTTTCTTTTTGGCATGGTTTTATCCTAATACCTAATAAGGGCAGTTTTCGTAAATTGGTATCGGGCGCATTCCGCCGCCTGCGCGACTTTGCGACAACATCCACAGCATATGCAAAGCATCGGGACCGTCGTCGTGGTCGGCTTTGGGAAAGTGGCGCAACTGTGTTTGCAGCACGCTATGCTCACGTCCCAGCCAAATCAGCCCGTTTGCCAAATGCGGTTGCAGGGTTTCAATGCGTAAAGTTTTATCGGCATTGGGTCGGATGCCCTGTGCGGGGACGGGTACGCCCGCCAATGCGCTACGCCGCACCAGCTCGCTTTTAAAAAACTCTTGGAACTGGATAATTTCCACAGCCCATTTTTTGCATTGGTACTGCCGTTGCAGGGCAATAACGGTTTCAATAATCTTGTCGGGCAGCATTTTTTTAATCACGGCTTCCAGCACATACAGCCTGCCCGTGCTTTTGCTGCGCCCACCCACCAAAATAGCGGACGGGTCGCGCCCGTTGCCCGATTTGCCCATAGATGGGTCAATCGCGCCAAAGATTTCCAAATCATTCGGCAGGTCTTTTTCCACATAGATGCAGCGTTCAATCAGGTCGGCAAACGGGGCATTGCTGCCTGAAACGGGGTCGTTTTGGTACTCGCTGTCAAAGGCATCGTGTCCGTCACGGGCGCGGATTTTCATCAATGCCAAAATATCGCGTGCCGCCCATGATGTTTTTGCGCCGCGTACCATTTCTGCCTGATGCTTGTCGTAAAACAGGGCGGCAATCTCTTCGCCCTCGCTGCGGTACAGGTTTTCCCAGCGTTCCCATAAGTCCATGCGCTCCGGCCACGCCAAAACTGCCTGAAACTTGCGGCTGTGCCAAAACTTGTTTTGCAGGGTGCGGTTCAGCACGCTGTCGTAGTGCAGCACCGTGCCGATGTAAATCACATCGTATTTTTGCCCCACGCCGCCCAGTTGCAGCACGGTTTTGGTCAGCCATGCGGAAAGTTTGTCGCGCTGGTCGGGATTGCGGACTTGTTCGTCGTTTTCTATATCGTCCAAGACGGTCAGGTCGGGACGGTATGCGCCGTGGCGCAAACCGCGCAGCTTTTTGCCGCTGCCCGCCACTTGGACTTTAACGCCGTTGGCGGTCACGATTGTGCCTGCCTGCCAAACTTTCCCCTGTCCTGTGGCTTCGGGAAAATCGCTAATCAGGCGCGGATTAAATTCCAGCTCGGCTTTAATGGATTCCAGCATCGGGTAGGCTTGGTCGATGCTGTCCATAATGGCGACAATGTATTTTTTGCGCCCCGTTACGATGCACCACAGCGAAAACAACTGCGTTACCAGCGTGGATTTGGCTTCGCCACGCGGTGCGGCATCGGCTTCGGTTTCGTTTTTGTCGGATTGCAGGATGGCGGGTAAACGGCGGAATAAATAGCGGTGCAGCTCTGATTGATGGGGCGAGCGCACATAGTGCGGAAAGTAGTTTTGGACAAAGTATTCGTAGCCCGTTACGGGGTCAAATACGGCATTGCGCCGCTCGGCAACGGCGGCAGGCGACGGGTCAAAGCCCGATACTTCCGCTTCAATGGTTTGGCGCAGACGGGCGGAATACGCCGCGATTTGCTGTAAAAATTCTTTTTTGTTAAAAGACATAATCAGCCCTTGAGTTTTTCAGGCAGCTTGGCAGCAAAGCCGTCCAAAATATCCACAAAGGCGGCGGTATGCTGCGGATGGTGTTCGCCGATATAGTCGCCCAACGCCATCAATACTTTCATGCCCGTTGCCAGCTCGTTGGTTTCGGGCAGCACTTTGCGGCTGGCGGAAACGGTTTTGTTAAACGCATCTGCCAAGCTGGTCAGCGATTCTACTTTGGCGGCTGGGGGCATAGCCTCGTCTGCCTGTAAGCCTTCAATGGTGGACTGGTATTGCACCAAAAAGCCCGCCAAAATCGCACGGGACACATCTTCCATACCACCACCTGCCATCATGTAGGCGGTGCGCTGTTTGTCCCAGTCCTCGCCTTTTTCTCGATCAGCGTATTTCCACTTTCTCGCAGTCGCAGCGGAAATACCACACATCAGCGCGGCGTTTTCCAAGGACTGCTGTTCCACCACATACAGGCGGCGCAGTTTTTCACGGGTCTCTTGCGGGTGCGCCATATCACAGCCCCAGTTTGGCGCGGATATACGCCACGCCCACCGATACCACGCCGCCGGTAACCACGCCTGCCGCGCCGCCCGCTATGATGGAATCACGGCGGCAGTCTTTGTGGATTTGCTTCAGGTGTTCGTCCATTTTGTCCTGTTTGGCAATGGTTTCATCCTGCTTATCGCGGATTTCCTGCAACATTTTCAACACGGCATCTTGTTGTTCGGATTTCATTTGTCTGCCTTTCTGTCCAGCTTTTCGCTGACCTCTTTTACATTCGCTTTGATTTCGCGCAGCAGCTCGGCAATTTCGCCGCGCTGTTCGCGGGCTTCGGCTTTGCTTTGGTAGTTTTTTTCTACCTGATGCAGTTGTTCGCGCAAACGGGTGCGGTCGTGTTCGGCATCGGCAAACCTGCGTTTTAAATCATTGATAAAATGCCATAACAGCGCGATTAAAAAGCTGATTAAAATGCCGAATGCCCATTCCACCGTTAAAGGAATTTTGCCAATCATGCTTTACCCCTTTCTGCCCACGCAAACCGCACCTGTATGCCGTCCTGCCCGTACTGCGACAACACCGCACCGCCTTGCTCAAACGCCAGCGTATGCGGTTCAAACAGGCGTTTCAGGCTGCCTGCGTGTTGGCGCGATACGGTAAAGACGGCATCAAAATCGCGGTTTAAATGCCAGTTAAACGGGATTTGATTGCGCTTTAACAAGCCGTACACCAGCCGCGCAAAGGTTTCCTGCTCGCGGCTGCGGCTTAATCCCAATTCGGCGCGGGCGTGGTAGATAGACAGCACGCGCTGCACCTGTTCGCGGTAATTCATCACGGCACGTTCTCGCTTTCTGCTTGTTCATTCACCCATTGAATCCAGCCGTCCAGTTTGATTTCTAACTGGCGCACATACGCGCCAAAATCGGCAGCGTGCGCCAACAGGTCGGCGGCTTTGCCCGATGCGGGCGGTTCGGGGCGTGGCGGCTTTTGCATCAGCGCGGACGGCACCGGCGGCAGCACGGGTTTTTCAATCACTTTGACGGGCGCATCAGTAGCCGAGTGATTTTTGGTAATGTTGCAAGCCGAGAGTGCCAAGCACGCTGCAATCGGCAGCAGCATCGTTTTGGATAACATGGGGGATTTCCTTTTTATGGTTTGCGGATTCGGTGCGGGCTTGGACAGTGGCGGCAAACAGGTTTTTGTCCGCTTCACGGGCTGCCTGTAAACGCGCCTGATATTGCGCGGCGTGCTGTTGCAGGGCGGCGGTGTAGTGCTGCTCGGCTTTTAACAGCGCGGCGGCGTGGGTTTCGCGCAGCTTGGCAACTTGGGCATCGCAACGGTTTTGCGCGTGGTGTCTGCCCGATTGATAAGCCGTTGCGCCGACAAACAGCAGCGCGGCGGCGGCAAGGGCGGGTTTCAGGTAGTGGGGCAAGCTAAACATAGATACTCCTTATTAAAGACAGTAATTTATGCCACGTGCAGGGTTGTTTAAGCGCAGCAGTTGATGGGCGATTTCGTCTACTTCCGCATCGGATAGGACTTTCCCTTGCCTAGCCGCCCACAATACGGCTTCTTCCAATGCTTTACGCTGCTTGCCAGTTAAATGGTCAATTGGGTTTGGTTGCTTTCCCATACCGTTACACCGTCAAAGCCTTTACAGCACGCATTTGCGCGGTTTCCAGTTCGGTGATTGCCACAGACGCATGACGTTTTGCGTCTTGCGAGCTATTTGGGTCGCTACGCAAGTCATTCATCATGTCAATTAAATCGGCAAATGCTTGTTTGCATTGCGTTACTTTTTCGTTACCGCTTGGGTTAAATGTTAAACCCACCGCTTTTTGACCAAATGTTAATTCTTTGTTTTTCATAATCATTCCTTTTCTTTCTTAATCTCGGAAACCTGCTGCACGGCGGCAATGGCACGTTTGGCTAACCCATAGCCGCCCACCATCCCCCCATACGCCCACCATTGCCATTCGGGGGCATCGCCACTGACAAACTGCCACGTCATCACACCCGCAGCGATATTTGCCCACACCTTACTGTGTGAGATTTGCCCCGTGGTTGGGTTATTGACCAAACCGCCTAACCAGTTTGAGAGGCGGCTTTTTGGCGGCGGGGGCTGTGGGGCTGGTGGGTCTGATTTCGGGTAATGTTTCGGGTGGGGCATCTTGTTCCTTTCCACATTGCAAGTGTCCATAACGTGCTAATGTTCGGCGATTCAGCTGCTCGGTAAATGGGTCAGTATTGCCAAACGCCACGCGCAGGTGTACCGCACGTCCTTCGGCATAGCGGTGGGTTACAGTGCGCTTACCTTTTAACAGGGCTTTGATGCGGTGGTAGTCGTCTTCAGGCAGGGTAACGGTACAATCTGCGGCGGCCATTGCAGCCGCCAGCATCATGGGAATCACGGCAATTCGCATTGCTTTAGCTCCTCTGGTTTGGGGTGATGATTTAACGGCGGCGGGCGCGGCGTTTTTTAGCAGCGCGACGGGCGGCGGCCACACCGCTGAAGCGGTGGGCTTTGCCGTAAAAAGTCGGTTGGCGCACAGCTTGGGGTTGTGGCAGTTCGGTAAAAGCGTGTTTAAATTTGGCGACAGCAGCAGCCAAAGCCGCATAAAGGGTGTGTTTCATCGGCTTTTCCTTTCTTAATTCATCGCCCGCAACGCGGCTTCAAACTTGCGGGCATAGGCGGCAATCGCCTGCGCCTTATCCGTGCCGTTAATGATGCGGCGGGCATTGACGTAATCGGCTTGGTCGCCGCGTATGTAGTCAGACAGCTTGCGCCCCGTAAACCAGCCGTCTCGCATACCGAAACACATAATCATGGCGGCAATATCGGGACGCATCGCCAGCTTGGGTTCGCGTGCCAGTTGTCCAGCATCGGTCAGCACCGATCCCAGCTCTTTGCCCGCACGCAGATAGTTTTCTAACCACGTTAATTGGACATAACCGCGCCCGTAGTACAGGTGCGGATAGTCGGTTTCGGTGTACACAACGGGCTTGCGTTTTTTATCGCCGTGGGCGTGGCAGTAGCACACACCGTTGCTGTTGGTAAGCCATGTGCCGTATTTACGCCCCGCGCCCTTGCCGATTTCGGCGATGGGTTGCATGGTGCGGGCGGTTTCATGGTAGGCGGTGGCGAGCATATACGCCTGCTCGCACACGCTAAACGGACTGATGGCGGTGAGCAGGGCTTCCATGCCGTCCACCTGCTTTTGTGTCAGGTTGCCTGAAAACAGGCTGTGCCGTACTGTGTCGTAAAAGGCGGCGCGGTTTTCGTTCATTTTGTTCCTTTTTGGTTGATATTGCTGCCATTTTGCCCGTTTGCACCGCTTACGGCTGCTTGTTGCATTTCAATACAAAATCCCCAAGCATGAGATGCTTGGGGATAGGTTTCAGATGGGTTTAACCTGCCATTGTCCACAACTGCGTTTGCGCGGGTGGTTCGGACGGTGGGGCATTGACGATGTCAAAGATGCGCCGCTGTGTCAGATGGTAGGCACGGGCAAGATTCTGCGCTGCCAGCATCGTACCCATCGGATACTGCGCCCGCGTGGTCAGCTCATCATATTCGCGGCGGATTTCCCTGTTTCGCAGCTCGCGCAGCACCGCATCACATTTGGGGATATTTAGCTCGCGTTGTCCGCCCAAATGCTGCTCAATCTTGCAAGCATTGTCTTCGCCCACCACTTCAGCAAGGGCGAAATGCAATACTTTTCCCTGTTTATTCTTGTTTTTACCGATTTTAAACGTTGTGCCGCCATAGTTTTTAACCAGCAAATACGCACTATCCAAACCAATCAGGCGCACAATTTCCGCGAACATCGGCGGTAGCAGGTGTTGCAAATCCGCAAAATCCTGTTCGTTGATTTTCTTATCCATTTGCAGTTTCCTTTTCTTGACGTTGCGCGTGGTATTGCAGCGCAGCCACCACACGGTGCAGTTGGTCGTTGTCCAAGCGGTTTACGTTTTCCACACCAAACATTTTTTTCGCTATGCCATGTGCATAATTCCATGTTTTGCCTGTTTCATTCAGCAAAGCGGCGATTTTACGCATCATCGGTGTCGCATCGGCGCGGCGCAGCGGGGTTTTGCCAAGCGAGTGTCCAAAGCCCAAACGCGCCAGCTCTTGCGCCACCCGTGCCAATTCCGCTTCGTTCATTTTCGCGCATGATTGCTTACTGGTAACACGCATCAGCATGGCGCGGTAAGTGGTGTCGTCCATGCCTAGCTGCACCTTGCCGATATGGATTTTGGCAATCAGTTTTTGCCGTGTATCAGATTGATTTGCCATCGTTTGATGCCTTTCAATACCTGTAATGTCCAAAATATACATAAGTTACAAAGATGAGCAAGCCCCCAACAGCAAAAATCCCCGCAAGCACACACTTGCGGGGATGAAACAACAACAAACAGGGTTAGGATTTAGTCAGTGTTTGCCAATGCCGATAGTTTACGCCATTGCAGCAAGGGCATATCGGTATGGGACGGTTTGTCAGTTTCCGCCAGCCACATTCTGACCGTGCGGTCAGACACGCCCAAATAGTTTGCGGCTGCCGCCTGTGTCATACCCAAGATACCCAACAGATGGCGCAGATTGGCGGGCGTATAGCCCGTTTCGGGGTAAGTAATCATAAGCTAAATGCCCACCACAACAAGGATACGCCGCCAACGGCATATAACAGCCAGATTTTATATCGGTGTTTGATGAGCCATGCGACTTGTTTATCCAATTTTTCTGATTCTGCCCGTAAGCGTTCACGCTCAATACGGTATTCTTCATCATTAAACATGGTTTTCCTTTCCGCAGCCCCTTGCGGGGCTGCCCGAATTATTTGTTAATAAATGATTTTACTAATGCTACTAAACCGCTTAACGCACCCACTGCGCCAAAAATCATGGCTGCGAATGAAAAACGCACATCATAGTTTAGTTTGCGGGTTTCGGCTTGTGCCTTTGCCAGATGCTCTTTTGCCAGTTCCCGCTCTGTGCGAATTTTCTGCCGCTCTTCGCGTGTTTTCAGGATGTTTTCCAGTTTTTGTACTGTGTCCCAATCCTTGCGCTGGGTGGCGCGGCGCATTTCTTTTTTAATCATTTTGACTCCGTGTTTGTTGTTGATGTGTGTATTATAGGAAACAATACTTCCTATGTCAAGTGCAAAAACAAAAAAACGCCACAAAAGTATTTAATACTTTCATGGCGTTGCTGGTGCTTGTTACTAATTAACTGTTAGCTGTTGGCAACCGCATCTTTCAGGTTTTTACCCGCTTTAAATTTGGGGACACGGCTGGCGGGGATAATCAGCATTTCGCCCGTGGCGGGGTTACGCCCCAAACGTTCGGCGCGTTTCAGCGTGCCAAACGTACCGAAGCCCGTCAGTTGCACCTCACTGCCTTGCGCCAGCGTGTTGCCGATAACGGCAGTCAGCGCGTCAATGGCTTTGGCGGCATCGGCTTGGTTTAAGCCTGCTTGTTCGGCAACGGCTTTAATCAGTTCTTTTTTGTTCATGGTTTTACTCCATTATAAGGGTTAAGGGATTGGGCGGTTCCGCCGCCCTGCGGTTGGGGCAAGTTTCAACTTGCAGAAAGGGTTTTTAAAAACGGTTTAAATGTGGCTTAAATCTTGGTCGTGCGGTTCAATCACAAAGTATTCGCGTCCCTCCACGATTTTCAGTCCGGGTACTTGCCCGCTATCAAACTTGTCGCGCTCGTTTAAGACGGCATCTTTATTGACTTCTTCTTTTACGCGAACAAAACGTTCCAAATCGGGGTTGGCTTTCAACAATGCCAGCACCGCCGCCGTACCCGTTACCCGCACAGACGGCGGGTTGTTGCGCCATTTAACCGTACCTGTTACCAAATCGGCACTTTTAACACTGCCGTTGTCAGTCAGCGCATCGCGGTTGGCTTCACACCAGACTTGTACGGTTTTTTGCAACTCTTCCATTTGGGCGTTCAGCGGGGCAGTGGCTTCGGCGTACTGCTGTTGCAAGGCGGCAATGCCATCGTTCATCTCGGCTTCTTGGCGTTTGACTTCACGACTGATGTCGCCAATTTGCTTAATGGCATCAATAATATCCTGTTTGCTTTGGTTGGACAGGGCGGCGGTTTTTACACGGGTTTTGCTCATAGTGTTTTTCCTTTACTTAAGATTTTTAAAAGTTGTTGCAGTCGGTTACGGTTTGCTGCCATCTGTTCGGGCGTGGGTTTATGGGGCAACAGCTTGACCGTGGGCGGCGGCACGGGTGGCAGACTGTCAATAATCAGGCGGGGTGTCGGAAACCGCTCGGCATTCGCCCAAAAGGTGGCAAATGCCTGCTTCAGACGTTGGCTGTCGCGCTCCTCATCCCATGCCCACGGCAAGTTATCAAAGGTGGTTTGCCATGCCATCATCGTGCCTTCAATCGCATCGGCGGCAGGGGCATAGGCCAAACGCAGGGTTAAGGTGTATTGCAAACACTCAACCAGTGTATTGTTTACTTCAGGTGGCATCATCGTTTAAATTTCTCCAAGTTGACCGCTGCGCTTAAGGTTTTACTGGACACAGCGGGGGTGGTGGATTGATGGGGTGTGGCGGGTCGGACGGCAGTGGTATCGGCAGGCTGCCAACCTGCCAGCACTTCATACAACCAGCCGTGTGTTTTTAAGGGGAGCTTCAGCGTGTGGCGTGCCGCTAATGCAGTGGCAAAGGCATAACGCCATGCTTCGGGCGGCGCGGGGTGGACAACGCGGTTGCGGGTAATTTCGCCTGCCTGTATGTCGCTTGCCAGTTCCGCCAACAGCTTCGCCGTGCGCCCAAATGACAGGCTTCCTTTGGCTGGGCGAAACAAACCCAGATACTGCAATGCAGGTTTTGCCAGCTCGCCCAATTGCGCGGTTAAAACCACTACTTCACGGGCATCATCGTGCGCCAACAGAGCGTCTAGGCTGTTTTCCGCGCCGCAGCAGGGGCAACGGGTTTTCATGATTTTCTCGCTTTCATATCAATCGGGCGCAGCGACATACCAGACAAGTGGGTCAGATTCAGACTGACCATGTCAGCCACTCTGTCCTTTCTCTCCCGCTTTAACCGCAAAAATGTAAATGGCGTGAGAATCACGACTTCATCACTTTCCTGCAATCCTGCCCATTTGATGCAGTCGCCGCGCTGAATGCCACATTCGCTATCATTAACCTGTAAAACCAAATACCAACTGTTTTTATAGATAGATATGCCACGACAGGGATGCGGTGGTGGATAGTTTCCGAAACAACGCGCAATCTGGCGCATAAAATCTTTTAGGTTGCTCATGACGGTTGCTCCAATTGTCGCGCCGTTTCCGCTTCTCCGCCCATTGCGTGATGCAGTTGCGCGGATTTGCCTGCATCGCGACCGATTCTGTAGTCGGCGGCGGCCATCAACTGCGTATAGCCGTCGGCATGGCGTTTGCGGTCGGGGGCTTCTTGGATTTCATAACGGCTCATATGCCGTTCAATCAGCCCTTTCTCATGGGTAGTCATGGCAAATTCGCTTACCATGCCACTTACGGTTTGCACCCAGCCGATGCAAAAGGCATCGGCACGGTAGATTTTGGCTGAGCGCGGACGCACATATTTCAGGGTGTCTGCCATATAGCGGCGGCGGGCAGCCTGAAGCTGGCGCAGCAGCACTTCGTAGGCGTAGGCAGCGATTTCGGCGCGGTGCGCGGGACCGACAAATACGGCACAGCCTGCTTGAAAAAAGTCGTTCACACCGAAAGCATGGCTGACCGTGTGTATCAGTTGCCAATGCCAATCAGGTAAGTTACGCGTTTTGGCGGCAGGGCGGCTGACTTCACTGATTTCTGACAAGTCCACATCCACCTGATTCAAGCCGTATTGCGCCATCAATGCCTGTGCGTGCTTCAATGCCTGCGCCGCTTCGTTTTCATTGGCGGATTGGCTTAATGCCAAGCATTTTTTGATTTTTTCTAAAGCCTTATTCTTGTCCATCATTTTGTCCTGTGCTTTTCCATTCTTGCGCCAGCTCGTCATACACGCCCAAGTCTCTCTGATGATTGCTGTAATAACTGTTCATCTTGAACATCACATCGGATGCAGCATCAGTTGCAGTCGGCCAACGGTAACCATCGGTATCAGCCAGCAGCTTGTCGCCATTTTTCAGAGTGGCTGCGTGTAGCCCGTTCTGCTCTGTTACCTGCAACGTCAGGTGGTAGGTTTGTTGTTTACTCATCAATGACTCCGTTGTTGTAAAATAGACTGATACTGTGGCGATAATAAGTCGTGTGGCTCGCAGTCCAGCCAATCCGCCAAACGGTCAAACCAATCTTGACGCGGCAAAAAACTGCCTTTGCGCCAGTAATGCACTGTTTGACCAGAGACAGGCACTTGGCAAAACTCGCCGATTTTCTGTGCCATCTCCTTGTCATGGATGTTGCGCCAACCTTTTTCAGCCAGTAATTCCGCAAGGTTTGCCGCAAATTCACGGCGGGCATCTGGCAGTAGTCCACATCTTCCACTCATGGTGCAAATTCCTTTAAATTAATGGTTTATCAAATTGGCAGGGCAAAAAAATATATCGCCCCGCCAAAGGCTTATGCAGCTTGCGGCTGCCGATGTTGCTGTTTTGCCAGCTCCGCCATTACCCGCTCCTGCCAGCGCAACAGATGCTGTTTCTGCTCTTCGGTTACATAGGGAATGGCGACAAAACCATAACCACCATTCATAAACACGCGGGCTTCATTCAAACATTCGCGCCGCTCTTCAATCGGTACTTGCTTCATGTTTCTGCTCCTGTTGCTGGTGTTCGCACTTTAAACATACTTCTGCCCAGTTATTCAATCCGCCGCCGCGCCCGTGTCCGATAAAGCGGAAGTTCCGTAAAAACTTGGCTTTGCGGCACACGGCGCATTCTTTGCGGCGTTGCCATCTGCGCTGCGCCATCTCCTTACTCCCGTTTCGGTCGCTTCGGGCAGTTTTGACACGCCCGCCAATGCGCCATTTTCATGGGATTGTGAGTAGGGGCTTTACCGTTGGCGGTTTCCACGCACATCAGCAATGGCATTTCCGCCCCTGTATGTGGGCAAGCGATGCGCGTGTACACTTCCAACACACGCTCGCACACCTTATCCGTACTGCCTGCATATTTGCCATTCATAATCAGGCTGACAGCAGTCAGGCTGTACCCCAAGTCTTTGGCGACAATCCCGCGTGAGCTTTCCGCCACCTTTGCTTCCAAAATACCAAACCACTCTTCATGCATATATGGCTTGTTAATACGTTTATTCGTCATCGCTGTATTCCTTTTTATAAACTGTTGCTTGAGTATTGGGGTCGTACACTTCCGTGATGTGCCATACCTGCGGCGCACGTCCGCCCGTGTTTTTAACCAACACATAATGCGGACGGTTCGCCGTTCCCGTGTTTTTCAGATAGCCTGCCTTTGCCAACCATGCTGTGTAATGGCGCAAGGTGCTGCGGGCAATGGTATGGCTCATACCGATATGCACCTGCAACTCGTCCAACCCAAAACTTTTCAGGATTTTGATGGTGCGCCATGCTACGGACGACAAGGTTTCGGGCAAGGGCTGTCCGTGGCGGTCAATACGCGGTGCATCCACACCGCAATCTTTCAACAGCCGCCATGTTTTAACCAGTTTGCCTGTAAACACATCACGCTGCTTCAACACTTCCACATAGCCCGCCTTTTCCAAACCCAACATCAAGGTGGCAACATTTTTCGGATTGATGCCCGTTTTGCCTGCCAGTGTGTTGGCAGATAAAAACACCGTTTTTTGCTGGCGCAGGATGTCCCAAATTTGCTGACGGCGGGGCTTTCTCATACGCGCACCCCGCGTTTCGGCACTTCCCCTTTATAAAATTCAAAGCCTTGCATTTTGGCAATGCTACCCATATCCGCCGATTCATAGCCGTTTACCGCTGCCGCCTCCGCCAAATTCACCAAATTGACGGTTACGCGCCGCACCGACCCGTGTGCCAGTTCCACAATATGCGCCAGCAGCTCTTTATCAATCTGCACATCAGGCGCATACACCGCCGCCAACAGCTCCGCATCTGCCATGCTCACGGGCTGGGCAGGAATCCAACTCAACACGCGCCCGTGGAAACGCTCGTATTTTTTCAGCTTGTTGGGCAACTGCTCTTCGCCCACCAGCATAATAGGAGCTTGACTGCCCTCGTAGATGTCGCGTACCAGCTCCACCATGCCCGCCTTGCTGACCAGATAATCGGCTTCATCCAAGATTAAGGGGCGTTGGCTGGCAGCAAGCTGTTCGACAATATTGTCCAAGCTGGCGGCAACGTTTTTGCCAACGGGTACACCCATTTCAAAACAGGCTTTTTCCAGCAGGGTTTTTTTGCTCCAAGCCGAGCGCAGTTGCACATAATAGGCTTGGGTGCGGTTGGCAACCGCCACCGTAGCAGTGGTCTTACCGTAACCGCTCGGACCATACAACACGCCCAGTCCAGGCAAGCCGTCCATACGGTTGGTCAGTTTTTCCATCGCAATCGCGACCAAAGAAAGGTTGTTAATATTGGCAATTTTCATGATAGAATTACTCCGTTTAGATAGGTTTTAAAAAATCTTTAAACACATGGCGCAGGAAGTTCCGTTTCCTGCGCCGCTTTGTCAGGCAGCCTGCTTGTGCATCGCCTGATACTCATGGCTTTGTGGATAACGCTTAACCCACCGCGCCGCTGCATCAGGCAAATCCGCCCTGTCGCAGATGCGCCAGTATTCGGCAAACCGTTCCGCCGCCGTTTCAGGCACACGCCACACATTTGCCTGCTGTACCTCGCTTACTGGCACAACCACCGCCTGCTGCTTGTCCGCATTTGCCCGTTCCGCCAAGCGCACCATCGCCGCTTCCCCTTTGGCTGCCAGTTCCGCCCCCGATAAATCCAACACCATGCCTCCCAAATTCACGCTGGGCTGATGTTCCAACAACGCCGCCCCGCGCCGTTCTGCCAGCGCATCCTGCACCCGTACTTCCGCCCGTTTGATACGCGCTTCCGTGCGTTTGTCTATCGCTTGAGCCACCACACTTTCAGGGTAGTAGGATTGACTGTTACCATTCCATTCCGCCTTGCATACCAGCCTGCCCGCATCGTCATACACCCACACCCATTGTGCGTCCTGCACATCGTAGCCCACCCGCATTTCCAAACCGTTGTACTCATTAAGTTGTTCACTAAAATAAACATTGTTGAAAATACTGATTTCACCACGTCTTACCGTGCGGACAATTTGCGGACGGAATAACCAGCCTTCCTCTTCCGCCCCCACTTTTGGCGGCTCGCCAAACTCCTTAACCTTTAACGCCCACATCTCATGTGGCGTTAAGTGGCGTTTCTTACCGTTTGCGTCCGTGATTTTCGGCAGGCTGCGGTGTGGACGGTTGTTATAATCGTCCACAATCGCTTCCACATAAGCCTTAAACTCATCCCAAGTGGGAATCGGGCTATTGATGATTTTCCCGTGCAGCTTGATTTCCTTGCGCGACCAGCGATACACCGTTTTCCGTGCCTCATCATCCATATCCTTGCCGATATAGCTGGGCAAGGCTTTAGCTGCATGGGTAAATATCTGGTGGCTGCGTTCCGATGCCCCTTTCGCTTGCGAGTTATAAGCGCGGGCGTGTTTCATCGTCATGCCCAACCGTCCCATTAAGCCCACCGCCTCATCGGTCATCATCAGATTTTCAAAGCCTTTACCCCAGTCCACATACCACACCGCCCCAATCGCCGTACGACTCGCATGGCACAAGGCTTCAAGCACCGTAAAACGGCTTTCCGCCAAGCCCACGCTCCAACCCATCAGCCGCCGTGTCGCAATATCCAACACCGTCGTGATTTCAGGTCTAAACGGCTTACCGCTCAACGGATTCAACACCTCCGCGTCAAACTGATGCCCGTCCGCCGTGTAAATCGCCGCAGGTGGCAGGTGCAAAAATTCCCGCCGCGTAAACGGCAAATCGTTTTTCAACTCCCGCGCCCCCTTGCGCCCCACCTGACGGCTGACCATGCCCATTTTCGCCAACGCCCGCCGCACCGCATGGACACTCGGCGGTTTTTCAAGTGGTTTTTGCGCCGCCCAATCAGACACAAAATAGAGGTAAGCCCGTTCCACACTCGGCTTCATCGGCTGCTGCCAATGCTGCAAAAACAAGTTCAACCACGCAGGCACACGCATATCTGCCTGTATCTTTTTCGCAATCAGATTACCCGAAGCCTCACGCTGCGCGAACCAACGTTTAATCGTCCGACTGCTGGGTATGCCCCCACCACCGCCGCGCTTATCGTTAGCTGCCGCCAACATCGCCGCCAAATGCGGATATTCCGCTTGTTTGGCTTGGGTCAGCAGCGTGGTAATTGCCGCATCCTTACCCACACCCGTTTGCGTCATCAGCTTTTCCACTTCCTGCAACACCGCCAACCGCGCCCCCTCCTGATTACGTTGTGCTGCTGTACTGCCAGCCAACGCATCTTCACGGGTATCAGCCTGTACAGCAGGCAACGGTGCAGGTGCAGTTTCCGCCAACAGCTTTTCAGCCTGTTGCGCCTGTATCTGTTTCAAGATAGCAGGTGGCGGCGTGTACATTTTTTTCACACCGCCTTTGCCGCCT
The DNA here is from genome assembly GCF_014054725.1 of Conchiformibius steedae. NCBI lineage: Bacteria > Pseudomonadati > Pseudomonadota > Betaproteobacteria > Neisseriales > Neisseriaceae > Conchiformibius > Conchiformibius steedae. Next base: position 2,044,696 of record NZ_CP059563.1, read on the forward strand.
TTGGCTGCCACTTCAATAAATGCCCATGCTTCCGTTTTAATTCGCTTGGTTAAGCCTGATTTGCTTTTTGGCAAATCGGGCAGCTCCAAAGCCAATAATTCTGCAATGGAAAACTGCATACTCATGCTGCCTGTTCCTCATATAGATAACGATAACGCGGACGGATACGCCTACCGTCTTTTGTCCAACGCTGCGGAAATAACTCATGCAGTGGTCGGTTCAAAAAATCAGCGATGGCTTTCTCGCCTGCCAAACTTGGTTTTTGCAATGCCAAACTCACCACACGCGGCGAGATATTGTATTCACGGGCTAGGTCAGTAAGGGTTTTTCCCCGCATTCTGATTTCAGCCCGTATCAATTCAGGATGCACAACCTCTCCTTTCTCAAGTTCAAAACCATTTAATCGGCAAACCTGATGCCAATGCACCAAGTTTGCCTGTTAAACAGCCTTTCAACTGTTTCTTTGATACAGATAGCTTGCACTTATTCGGCTTTTTTCCAAATTGTTAAAGAGCAATTTCCAAAACGTTTTATAATTTCTGTTTGGAAGTTTTAAACATGATAAAGTAGTACACCAAAGTAATCAACTAGTTTACCAAAGAAGTTTACCTATTTTCAGGTAAGCTATTGATAAATAATTGAACTAATTTTATTAACTCTGTGTCCGACTTGGTGTCCTACTTTTCCAAAAAGTAGGACACTTCATTTGGAACAAAAAACGATGGAATTAAGCACCCAAGAAATAGTGGATTTGGTTCAACACGCCCGAGAACAAGGCATTGAAATTGACTTGCCTTCAAGTAAAGGAGGGGTAAAGAAGAGAGCAGAAAGTAAAAACTGGGCAAGCCGCACAGTAAAAGGCAAAGGTGGACGCAATGGTGTCAAGACGTTGTACACCTTACCTGATAAGGTAATCCATGAATTAACAGAAAAAGGCTTACTGCACCTGCTGGAAACCGCCCCCAGTGTCCCCCATACAGCCACCCCACCATCTGCCCTGTATGATTTACCCCTGTCCATGCAGCCCGCTTTTAGCCAATACCAACAATGGGCAGCCGAGCAGGACCGCAAACGCATCGTCCCCATCCGCTATTACAGTCAAGTATTTGCCAGCGCAGGCAACGGCAACATCGTCTGGGACACCAACTGCGATGTCATGTGGTTTCGCGCGTCCTTTATCCAGCAATTAGCCGTAGAGCCCGCCCATTGCTTCTGTACCCGCGTACAAGGCGACAGTATGTTTCCTACCCTGATTGACCGTGGAGCCGTGTTGTGGCACGCCACAGCCCGTTTCACAGGGGAGGGCGTGTACCTGTTCCGCCAATACGACGAGATTCGCGTCAAACGCCTTGTCCGTACCGCCCCCGACCGCTACCAAATCATCAGCGACAACCCCAACAAAAGCATCTACCCCACCGTAGAATTGGACTTAAGTCGTTTTGAACCGCACGAATTTGAGTTATACGGCAAGTATTTATGGAGCGCAGGCGTAGCAGGCTGACCATTTTTCCCCATAGCCAGCCCATTCCATGACAAAAACCGCGCAAAATAGCCCAAATTCTGACCATTTTTGCGCGGTTTTACCCAATTTGCATTTTCGCCTGATTTTCGTCTTGTTTTTTGATTACCTTAAATTTTTCGCCAATTTTTTCCCCTTTTCCCCTATGACATAATTATCACTACCCCATATTTGTAACGCCCAGCCCTTTTAAATACAAAACACCAAATGAATATTGTGCATTGGCATTACCTTGAGCAGCCTGAACTGCCCACAAACGTTTGGCTTCAGCATAGTTACCTTTTTTAAAAGCGGCGTAGGCTTTAGCATTTGCGCTACTTGTAGGTTCATTCAATGTCCAAGTAAAACGAATTTGCGTACCATCAGAGCTGACTTGTACATCACTCTTGGCATAAACAGGCGCGGTCAGCATCAAAGCAGCAATCAGGCTTACCACCAAACGGCGGGGGGGGGATTTTTTCATTTGATTCAACCTTCTATCTTAATTTTTAAAAATTAATTGTACAAGGTTATTACACACAATAACCCACATACAACATCAGCTATATGCCCAATTAGGGCAGGCTAATTGTAGCACAACGTAGTGAATTTTTCATATACGATTTTAAGGCAACACATTATCAGGTAAATTTGAAGCATGTGCGCCCAACCATGCGTTTACCCGCGTTTGCAAGCCTGTGGCGCATAAATCCATATCTGCCAGTAATTTATCGGCATCGCCATGTTCGGTTACGATGTCGGGAATCCCCAGCAGCAACACGGGTTTAACCACGCCTGCCTGTGCCAAGGCTTCCAAAACCGCGCTGCCCGCACCACCTGTGGCGGCGTTTTCTTCCACACACACCAAATAATCATACGACTGCGCCAATTGTGCCAGTAAATCGGTATCCAAGGGTTTGACAAAACGCATATCGGCTACGCTGGCATCTAGGGCTTGGGCTGCTGCTAAAGCGGGTTGCACCATGCTGCCAAAGGCAATGAATGCCACTTTGCCTGCACCTGTGCGCCGTAATACGCCTTTGCCTAGGGCAACGGTGTCTAAATGCTCTTGCACGGCTGCGCCGCAGCCCGTACCGCGCGGATAACGCACCGCCGCAGGCTTATCCAATTGATAACAAGTAGATAATAATAGACGACATTCGTTTTCATCGGAAGGCGCGGCAATCACCATATTGGGTACGCAGCGCAAAAAGCTTAAATCATACGCGCCTGCGTGGGTGGGTCCGTCTGCGCCGACAATGCCTGCGCGGTCAATGGCAAACAAAACGGGTAGGTTTTGCAGGGCAACATCGTGAACCAGTTGGTCGTAAGCGCGTTGCAAAAAGGTGGAATAAATGGCGACAACGGGCTTAATGCCGCCGCAAGCCAGCCCTGCGGCAAAGGTTACGGCGTGTTGTTCGGCAATACCGACATCAAAATAGCGTTCGGGAAACTGTTTTTCAAATTCCACCAAGCCGCTGCCTTCGCGCATGGCGGGGGTAATCGCCACCAGTTTGCTGTCGGCGCGGGCTTGGTCAATCAGCCATTGCCCGAAAATTTGGGTGTAAGTGGGGCGTGGCGTGGCGGGCGCAGCAGGTGCAGAAGACGGGGTTTTGCCAATGGCGTGGTATTTAACGGGGTCGTTTTCCGCCAATTTATAGCCCTGACCTTTTTTGGTAATCACATGAAGCAGTTGTGGACCTTTGCGCTGTTTCAGTTCTCGTAATACTTGTACCAGTTCGGTTACATTGTGTCCGTCCACTGCGCCTGTGTAGGCAAAACCAAAATTCTCAAACAGCGACAAGGATTGTTTGACGTGTTCGCTTTCGCTGGCAACGGTTTTGAGCTTTTGTTCGGCTTTTTCTGCCAAGCCTTTGACAGTAGGCAATTTGTCCAAAATAGGCGCAGATTGTTTTTTGATGTTGTGCAAAACATCGCGCATATCGCCGTGCAACACGCGCCGCGCCAGATATTTGGGCAATGCACCCACATTGGGGGATATGGACATTTCGTTGTCGTTTAAAATCACCAATAAATCAATGTCCATATCGCCTGCGTTGTTCAGGGCTTCAAATGCTTGACCTGCGGTCATGGCGCCGTCGCCGATAATGGCAACGCTGCGGGCTTCACTGCCTGCAAGTTTGTCGGCAACCGCCATGCCCAATGCCGCGCCGATGGATGTGGAGGAATGCCCGACACCAAAATCATCGTACTCGCTTTCGCTGCGCTTGGGAAAACCCGCCAATCCGCCAAATTGTCGCATGGTATTCATGCGGTTTTTGCGTCCCGTTAAGATTTTGTGCGGATAGCTTTGATGCCCTACGTCCCACACCAGATGGTCGCTCGGGGTGTCGTACACATAGTGCAGGGCAAGGGTAAGCTCTACCGCGCCCAAATTACTGGCAAAATGCCCGCCGGTCTGCCCGACGCTTTCCAATAAAAAAGTACGCAGTTCGGCTGCCAGTTGTGGCAGTTGTGCCAAATCAAGACGGCGCAGGTCTTCGGGCAGGGTAACGGTATCGAGCAGGGGCGTGTCCATGATGTCGGGGTTTGTGTATTGGGGTTGTAAACGGCTGGGATTATAACGCAGGCGCACCATAATGGGGCAGCGCAGACAAAAACCCGTCCTGTGGTTTTTGTCTTGCACAGACAAAAAACCAAAAGACGGGTTGAGCCAATCAAATAACTTTAGAACGACATATCGGCTTTTACGCCCACGCCGCCTTTGCCCTTGCCATGTTGGGCTTTGGCATACCAACCGTTTGCGCCCACACGCAGATTGATGTCGTTTTTGGTATTGACTTCGCCTTCCCACATCACAGAAGCCCCTTGTGTTTTTTGCTGTTGGGCTTTGTTTTTACGCACGGTTTGCGCGTGAACCAGCTTGCCGCCAAAGTGTTGGCTTTTAAACCATTTGTTGCTGTCGTCGTGGAATATGCTGGAATTCATACCCAACACCACCGAACGCACATCGCCACCCAAAGGATGCCCTAAAGGCATATCTTGCTGATAATAACCATCTTTATAAGTGGTATGACGATAAGTCACATTGGTCATTTTTCCAAATTTGGTACTGGTGTCCGCACCTTCCAAATGCCAATTTAAGGTTTGCCGCTCCGATACTTTATGGCTACCATCAATGCCCGCCAAAAAGAAGTTTTTAGACGGCATTTTATTGGCTTCGTCTTCACCAACCATCTGCCCGTAAACGGATACAGGTACACCTACCAAAGGTTGCAGCTTCAGCTTAACATCAAAACCAGCCAACTGATTACCAGGGTCTTGTTTTACCTGACCATTCTCACGCGCAATAATGGCATTACCCAAAGCCTTCCAATCCTGCGGACGACCTTGTCCGCCCCATTGTGCAGTACGCGACATACCAAAATCCAAATAATCGGTAGGCGACACAGTAACGCGCATACCCAATAATTTGGTGTGGCGCGGCGATTTCATGTTTTCCTTATTTAATTGTTGTCCGACAAAAATCTGATAATTCCATTTCCCCAACCACGACAGCCATTTGCTTTCAAACGGTTTTTGCACGCCGCGTTGCAGATTGAGCGCCACAAACGGACGTGCCGTATCACCCAAAATCAAACTGCCTTCATGTGCAGGTCCCCAATAGCGTGACTGCTGTCCCACGCTTAACCACTGATTACCGATTTTCAAGCCCGCATACGATTCCGCCAAATCCAAATGGCTGCTGCGCCCCAAAGTGTCGCCGCCCACAGCCCCTGCCTGTATGTTTAAATCAAAATTATCCGTACCGAAATGTCCCCCAGCCGATACACGATATTGGTCTTCAGGTTGATTCGTCCCCAAAGGCAGTAAATCGCGTTTGCTGTTGATTTGTGCTGAAAATTTAAAACGGTTGTTATCCGCGTCAATATATTGGCGCACCCGTTCCACAATTTCTGCATCGTTTATCGTAGCGGGTTTGGCTTGGTCCAGCGCCGATTTGATTTCGTCTGCGCTTAAAGGCCAAGTAGATAAGTTCAATTGGATAATATTGCGGTTTGACAGCCAATTCAGGTCTTCATGCAAACGGGTATTGGTGGGAATCAATTGTTGTGCTGAAGCCAAGGCACTGGACAATGCCATCGCAGCGGCAAACAGCTTAAAAGAATGTTTCATGGTATGTGTTGTTCCGAAATAAGGCAGTCGTTTGTTTTTCTTTTGTCAAACAATGATGCAGTTAATGAATTAAAGCGTTACTTTTTTGCAACAAATTCAAGATGGAAAAAAGATGTGCGAACTTTAAAGGCTTTCATTCAAGCAAACAATCTAAATCAGGTAAAAAACCGCTAACCCGCCATCTTGTTTTGTAAAGCAGCGGTAAGTTTGGTTACAATCGCGCCATGATACGCACTTTTTACAATGCCCTTTGGTATGCTGTTGCGCCGCTGTTGCGCCTTTATTTGCGCCGTCGCGCCCGTTTGTCGCCCGCTTATGCGGAACATTGGGCGGAACGTTTTGGCGAACCGTATCCGCAGCCTGTGCAAAACGCGCTGTGGATTCACGCGGTTTCGGTGGGGGAAACCCGCGCCGCGCAACCTCTGATTGCCGCTTTGCAAGCCCGTTTTCCCGATGCACCGCTGCTGCTGACCCAATCCACCCCCACAGGTCGTGCCACCGCACAAGCTCTGTATCCGCAGGCGCAATGCCGTTACCTGCCCTACGACCGCGCCGATTGGGTGCGCCGTTTTGTGGCGGAACACCGTCCGCGCTGCGGGGTACTGATGGAAACGGAAATTTGGCCCAATCTGATAGATGCTTGCGCAGCAGCAGACGTACCTTTGTTTTTGGCAAACGGGCGTTTGTCGGAACGTTCTCAACGCGGTTATGCGCGGATTGGGGCATTGGTGCGCCCTGCTTTACGCGGTTTGCGCGGCTGTTTTGCCCAAACCGAAGCCGATGCGCAGCGTTTGCGCGAAATTGGTGCAGAAAATGTTCAAGTGTTAGGCAATACCAAATACGATATTGTTCCACCTGCGGCGGCGCAGGATTTGGCGGCGCAGTTTCGCGCCTTAATCGGGCAACGGCAGGTGTGGGTGGCGGGCAGTACGCGCCATCATGGCGATGCAGACGAAACACACATGATTTTGCAGGCATGGCAGCAACACGGTTCGCCACAGGCTTTGCTGATTATTGTGCCACGCCACCCCGAACGTTTTGACACAGCGGTACAAACGGCGCAGGATTTGGGTTTGCGGGTGCAGCGGCGCAGCAGCGGCGAAGCGGTACGCGCCGATACACAAGTATGGGTGGGCGACAGCATGGGCGAGATGTTTGCCTATTATCAGGTGGCGGATGTGGTGTTTGTGGGGGGAAGTTTGGTGGATACGGGTTGCCAAAATATTATTGAGCCGATGAGCTGTGGCAAAGCGGTTTTATTCGGCACATCTACTTATAATTTTCAAGCGGTGTGCGCCGATGCCTTGGCAGCGGGCGCGGCGGCGCAAATTGCTTCGGCAGACGAATTGGTACGCACCGTGAATGCGTGGCTGGCGCACCCCGAACAGTGCGCCGATAAGCGCGAAAAAGCGCGGGATTTTGTCGCGCAACATCAGGGCGCGTCCGAACGCATCGCCGCTGCCATTGCGGAATCGCTATGATGCGCTTGAACCGCCGCCGTTTTTTGGGAACTGCCGCCGCCGTGGGTGCGTCTGTACCCGCATCGTGGTTGGGCTACCGCTATTTGCACCATACGCCCACCGTCAGCCTACACAAAATTGGTTTACCCTTGGCACACGCCCTGCGCGACCGCAGTTTGCATGACAAACCTGTTTCGCAACACCGTTGCCGTGTGTTGATTTTGGGTGGCGGCGCGGCGGGTTTAAGCGCAGCTTGGCGGTTCACGCGGCGCGGTTTTCATGATTTTCTGCTGGCGGAAGGCTATGAACGCAACGGCAATATGGCGGCGTTTGATGCGGGCAACGGTTTGACTGCCCCCACAGGGGCGCATTATTTGGCATTACCATCGACGGAAAGCTCCACCGTGCGCCAAATTTTGGCGGATTTGGGGATTTTAACGGGCTACGACCGCCACGGCACGCCGCAATACCGCGACACCGATTTGGTACACGCCCCCGCCGAAAGGCTGTGGCATCAAGGCAGTTGGCACGAACATTTGCTGTTGCCCGATGCCGATGCCCGCCGTTTTTTACAGCTGATTGCCCCGCTGAAACACGCCCGAGGCAGCGACGGGCGCAAAATTTTTGCCATTCCGATTGCGCTGTCGTCCGCAGACGAAACATGGCGGCGTTTGGACGAACTCACTTTCGCGCAATGGCTGAACGCACAGGGTTTGCATTCCCCCAGTCTGCGCCATTATTTGGATTACTGCTGCCGCGACGATTACGGACAAGGCATCAACCAAGTTTCCGCATTTGCGGGACTGCATTATTTTTGCGCCCGTGCCAACGAGCAAGACAGCGTATTAACGTGGTCTGACGGCTTAAACCACATTGGCGAAGGCTTGCGCCGTTTGGCAAAACTGCGCCCCGTGTCCGATTTTCCCGCTACAGGCGAATGGCATTTTGACGCACCCGCAAGTTGTGCTGCCAGCGCGGTTGCCATACGCGAACATTCTGACTTTGTAGCAGTGCATCTGCGCCACAATCTCACGGGCAAAACCGTTGCCGTTCACGCCGAACAGGTGGTGTGCGCCATGCCGCTGCTGCTGGCTGCGCGTTTGCTGCATCAGCCCGAACGTTACGGTTTGCCGCTGCGCCCACCCGAATACGCGCCTTGGCTGGTGAGTAATTTTGTTTTGCACCGTTTTCCCGCCGAAGCCAAACACAGCGAATTGGCATGGGATAATGTGGTACACGGTTCAACGGGTTTGGGCTATGTGGTTGCCACGCATCAACTGATTCGCGCCGCCAAACCGCCGCGCACCGTGTTTACCGCTTACCGCGCCTTTCATCACGCGCCACCCGCGCAAGTGCGCCAAGAATTGCTGAACGCCGATGCTCAAGCCCTATTAGAACCCGCCGCCGCCGATTTGCTCACCGTCTATGGCAAACGCTTTTGGCAACACGTTTCCCATATTGATTTAACGGTACGCGCCCACGCCATGTCGGTACCGCTGCGCGGTTATTTGAACCGTCCCGACCTGCTCGCCCTGCGCCGACACCGTTCACGTATCGTGTTTGCCCACAGCGATTTAAGCGGCTATTCGGTGTTTGAAGAAGCGGCGCACTGGGGCGCACTGGCTGCCGATGCGCTTGCCGAGAATTGGGTATAATGCCCCATACCATTTTTTACAAGGATAAACCATGTCGCGCCTGACTTATATTATTGTGGCATCTGCCACGGTTTTATTCGGTACGCTGTTTAACTACGGTTTGCTTTCTGACGACGATGGCGGTTCTCGCCATCACGGTGGCGGGTTTGTCGGCGGATTCGGCGGCGGTTTTGGCGGGGGACACAAGTGAAACAGCGGCACGGCTTGCTGGATTTATACGGCTGTCCGCCTGATTTGCTGCGCGATGCCGCTGCTTTGGAACAGATTTTGCGCCGAAGTGCCGAAGCGGCGGGCGCAACGGTATTATGGCACAAGCTGCACACATTTGGCGGCGGCGGCGGGGTAACGGGTGTGCTGCTGCTTGCCGAATCCCACATCAGTATTCACACTTGGCCCGAACACAGTTTTGCCGCTGCCGATATTTTTTTATGCGGCGAACTAAAGCTGCAACACGCCCGCCAAATTCTGCAACACGCCCTGCAAGCCCGCGATTGCCGTTGGATAGAACAGCATCGCGGCGAACAGATTGTTTTTCAACCCGATTGTTAATGCCATGACCACCGTTATCCTGTATCACAACCCACATTGCAGCAAATCCCGCGCCGTGCTGGCACGCATCCGCGCCGCAGGCATTGAACCGCATATTGTTGAATACCTAAACGGCGGTTTGGATGGCGATACCCTCGCGCAACTGTTGCAGCAAAGCGGCGTAAACGCCCAAGATGCCATGCGCCAAGACCATGCAGCCTATGCCCAATATGTTGCCAAACAAAATTTAAGCGAAGCCGAATGTATCGCGCTCATGGTGCGTTATCCTGCCCTGCTCAACCGCCCTTTTGTGCAAAGCGACAAAGGCGCAGCACTATGCCGTCCGCCCGAACTAGTAGATAATTTACTTTAATCATCAAACTTATCCCGCCTGATTTTTCTGCGCCACCGCCCAATCATACAAAGCCTTTTTACCTGCGCCGCTAATTTGCGCCGCCAAATCCGCTGCTTGTTTGGTGGGCAGTTGCGCTGACAAAATCCGCATCACCCGTTGCGCTTCTTCGGGTAAGGTGTCGTCAGCAGGCTGCGGCGGCGCGGGATACAACACCAGCACCATTTCGCCGCGCCGCTGGTCGGCATCGGTTTGTACGGCATCGCGCACCTGTTCCACGCTGCCGTGTAAAAAGGTTTCAAAGGTTTTACTCACTTCCCGCGCCAGCATGATTTGACGTTGCGGCAACACGGCGGCGATGTCGTCCAAGGCAGCGGCGATGCGGTGCGGACTTTCAAACGCCATCACGGCATACGGACAGTCGCGCCAGCTTGCCAACAGTTTTTGTCTTTCGCCGCTTTTGGCGGGTAAAAAACCGTGAAAATACACATTCGGTTCGCTGATGCCCGCCACGCTCAACACCGCCATCAACGCCGATGCCCCCGCCACAGGCACAACCTTAAATCCCGCTTCGCGCACCGACTGCACCAGCTTGGCACCAGGGTCACACACCGCAGGCGTACCCGCATCGGAAACCTGCGCCACCGTCTGTCCTGCCCGCAAAGCCTCAATTACCTTGCCCGCCATTTGCCGTTCATTGTGTTCACGCACGCTCAACAGCTTGGCGCGTATGCCGTATGCACCCAATAATTGCGCGGTAACGCGGGTGTCTTCGGCACAAATCCAATCGGCTTTTTGCAGCACCGCCAAAGCGCGTAAAGTAATGTCAGACAAATTGCCTATCGGCGTGGCAACAATATACAAAGTGGCGGGATTCAGGCTTTCCAAGGCTTTTTGATGGTGTTTTAACATGATTTTTGCAATTGATTTAAAAGATTAATTTTGAGACAAGGTAGTTTGCAGCTGCTGCAAAGTCGCCCACGCAGGGCGTTTTAATTGCGCGTCTGCTACCATTTGTTGCGGATGGGCGATGTAAAACGCTGGCACGTCCGCCGCCAAAGTATGCAGATGACGGCGCACGTCTTCCCGTTCAAAAAAACGCCCCATCAGCAACAATGCCTGCGGGCGCACCGCTGCCAATTCCCCTGCCAAGGGCGCAACGGCAGCCGCTACTAAATCGGCAGGCGGGTCGGGATTAAAGTCAGGCAGTTGTTTCAACCAGCAGGACAAATAAACCTGTTCGCGTGATAACTGAATAGCATCTAACATTTTGTCAAACAAATCGCCCGCCGCACCGCTTAACAAACGCCCCGCCACAATATCGGCTGGCGAAGCACACACACACAACGCCGCCACCTGTGCGGGTTTCGGCTTGCTACCCAACAACACAGGTGGCGGCGCAGACACCACCGTTACAGGCGCTGGGTCGTGGTTTGGTGTTTCAGGTGCGTGGGCGCGTACATGCTGCAATGCCGCCAAACGCGCAGGCAAATTCACATTATGCCGTTTGGCTTTATTTTGGTTATCCACAACATCAGCGCGAGCAGCGGAATGAGACGGCGTTGCCACAGCAGAACGCGATACCTTTTCCCCATTCACAATTTCCGACCCAGCATGCACCGTCCAGCCCTGCGGCAACCACATTACCCCCAGCCCCAAGGCTTCGTGCAAATGCACATAACGGCTGTTTACCATATTTTTTCCATTAAAACCGCGTCTTCGCCATCGGCGTAATACTGTGTCCGCCGCCCCATGACCACAAAACCGTGAGCGTAATACAAAGCCTGTGCCGCTGCGTTGCCCGCTGCCACTTCCAACAACACCCGATTGCCGCCCTGCGCCGCCGTTTCATCTAACAACTTTGCCAATAGGCGCGATGCCAAACCGCGCCGCCGCCAAGCAGGATCGGTAACAATCAAATGCAGTTCCGTTTCCCCGCACACCGTTTGCCACACCGCCAAACCCACGGTTTGCCCGTCCTGTTCCGCCAGCCATATCTGCGTATGCGGCGCATTCAATGAATCGGCAAACTGCGCCGCCGTCCAAGCGTGTGCACGGCTGCGCCCGTCTAAAGCCGCCAAATCAGGCAAATCGCTCTCGCCCGCCAATCGCAACATCAAAGTCTATCCCCTACTGATTTTGTTGCCCGATTATACCACCGCGCCCATTCCCCCAAACGGCGCGTTATAATAGCCCCTGTTTTCCGTAACCGAACAAGTTATCCCCATGAACCGCATCGCCCAAGCCTTTCACGCCTCCACCCCCGCCCTCATCAGCTACATTACCGCAGGCGACCCCCACCCCGACACCACCCTCGCCCTAATGCACACCCTTGCCGAATCGGGCGCAGACATTATTGAACTGGGTGTCCCCTTTTCCGACCCCATGGCAGACGGACCCGTTATCCAACGCGCTGCCGAACGCGCCCTCGCCCAAGGCGTTAATCTGACTACCGTTTTAGACATCGTGCGCCGTTTCCGCCAAAACAATCAGCATACCCCCGTTGTGCTGATGGGTTATCTCAATCCCGTACACGCCATGGGCTATGAAACATTTGCCCAAGCCGCCGCCCAAGCAGGCGTAGATGGCGTACTCACCGTTGATTGCCCCATTGACGTTGCCGAACCCCTGCACCAAGCCCTACAAGCCCAACAGCTTGCCACCGTTTTTCTCGTTACCCCCACAACCGACGAAACACGCATGCAAGCCATTGCCCGCTATGCAGGTGGATTTGTGTATTATGTCTCTCTCAAAGGCGTAACCGGTTCTGCCCAACTGAATACCGCCCAAGTTGCTGAAAAAATGACCCTGCTGCGCCGTCATTTCAGCCTGCCCATTGGCGTAGGTTTCGGCATTGCCAACGCCCAAGATGCCCGCGCCGTGGCATCGGTGGCAGATGCCGTGATTATTGGCAGCCGCATTGTTGCCGAAATTGAAGCCAACCCCCAGCGCGAAACCCAAGCCGTAGGCGCACTGGTACGCGAACTCAAAGCCGCGCTTCAACCCTAAAATATGCCTGTAACGTGCTTCCGACTGAAACCTACCGGTCGCGCACTTCCAAAATTTCAAGGAAAATATACGGTTCATCTTGTGCCGAATTATCTACTTGTATCTTATTGTTCATTTCGTTAGAATGGTCGCTATGGGTACGGCTCGGACTTAAGGTATTATTTGCCGTTGGCACGCTATCTAGCGTAGCTGTTTGAGAAGTACCCTTTTCTAATTCTTTGGCGGAATACGCCAATAAACCATCACCAGCAACTAATTTCCCACTATCCAATTCAGCCGCTTTAACTTGTAGTAAAACACTCTCCGTTTCAACATCAACCCATTTGCGATAAATATGAAATGCTACAAATTTATCCTTACGCTCCTTATATAAATCTTGGCGTGCAATAAATTCGCCTGTTTTAAACACTTCAATAATTTTTGCAACAGATTGAACCATCAGTCGCTTATCGTAAACACTATTATTTACCAAATGCGAAGTGCTTTTGCCGCTAAAACGCACCGTTTTACCGTCCGATGTGATAACGGTTTTGCCCTGAGACTGCTTCAAATAGCTTTCCAATGCCTTACGCACTTCTTTGGTTGTGGCATTTTCAGGCATGTTCAGCCGTTTTGCTTCATCGGCTTGCGCCGGAATACCTTCCCCATTATTCGGTTTTCCGATTTATTCCCCCATTCCGACACCCCCACGCCCTGCGTTTTCCTGCGCAGGGCGTATTTTTTGCCTTGTCTTGCCCCAAAAATATCGGGACGGATAGTTTCTTATCCGTCCCGATATTGGGTTTTAAAATTTTACTCTTCGCGCCCGTAAATATGGCGTGTGCCGTTGGGTTCGGGCGGCGACACAATGCCCGCTTCTTCCAAATCCTGCATCAGGTTGGCAGCGCGGTTGTAGCCGATACGCAAATGCCGTTGCAGCGACGAAATGGAAGCCTTGCGGCTGCTGACCACAAAATCCACCGCCTGTTCAAACAATTCATCTCGCACGCCTGCCGTACCGCGTGGGGCTACGCCCATATCCCCATTTGCAGCACCGTCTAAAATACCTTCCACATAATCAGGCTCGCCCTGCGTTTTTACAAAGGCAACCACACGATGCACTTCGGCATCATCTACATACGCGCCTTGCATACGCACAGGCTCGGCATCACCGGGGCGCAAGAACAGCAAATCGCCGTTTTTCAACAGGTCTTCCGCGCCTGTTTGGTCGAGAATGGTGCGACTGTCAATACGGCTTTGCACGGTAAATGCCATGCGGGTAGGCACATTGGCTTTAATCAAGCCTGTTACCACATCCACGCTGGGGCGTTGGGTAGCGATAATCATGTGAATGCCTGCGGCGCGCGCTTTTTGTGCCAAACGGGCAATTTGCACTTCTACGGCTTTTTTCTCGGTCATCATCAAATCTGCCAATTCGTCAATAACGACAACGATTTGTGGCAGTTCGCCTACTTCTTCTGACGCATCAAAGGGGTGCGCCAAAGTTTCGCCCCGTTGTTTGGCATCGCGCACTTTTTCGTTAAAGCCCGCCAAATGGCGCACACCAAAATGCGACATCAAACGGTAACGGCGTTCCATTTCCGCCACGCACCAATTGAGCGCGTTGCCTGCGGCTTTCATATCGGTTACCACAGGGGCAAGCAGGTGGGGAATGCCTTCGTAAACCGACAGTTCCAGCATTTTCGGGTCAATCATAATAAAGCGCACTTCTGAAGGCGCGGCTTTATATAAAATGGACACAATCATGGCGTTGATGCCTACCGATTTGCCCGAACCCGTCATACCGCCCACCAGCAAATGCGGCATTTTCGCCAAATCGCCCACCATGGCTGCACCTTCAATGTTTTTACCCAATGCCACCGATAATTTGGATTCGGCATCGGCAAACAAATCGGAAGCAATGATTTCCTGCAACAGCACTTCTTGACGGTGTTCGTTAGGCAATTCAATGCCCATGGTGCTTTTACCTGGAATGGTTTCCACCACACGCACCGATTGCACCGATAAGGCACGCGCCAAATCTTTTGCCAGATTGACAATCTGACTGCCTTTGACACCACGCGCAGGCTCAATTTCGTAACGGGTAATCACAGGACCTTGTGTGGCAGAAGTCACGCTGGCATTGATACCGAATTCGGCAAGTTTATCGACAATGCGTCCGCCAATGGCTTCAATTTTGGCTTCATCTACTTCGGCAAAATCATCGCGCACGGGGGCTTTAAGCAAGTCCGCAGCGGGCAGGCAATAACCGTCGCTGCGCGGGCTGGGCGCGGGGCGCGATACGGCGGGTTTATCGGCGCTGTTGGCAGCAGATACGGCGGAACGGACACGTTCGGCTTTGGCAGAGGGTTCGGCTTTTTTAGCAGCGGCTTTTTTTTCTTTTTTGGGTAACAAATTGGATAAAAAACTTTTCTTTTCGGCGCTTGCTTCGGGTTGGGGCGTGGCGGTTTGTGCGCTGGCTACGGGGGCTGCGGGCGAGAGGTTGCGCCATGTCTGCTTGATTTCGCGCCACAGCATGGCGGCGGTTTCGCGGTAGGAAAACTGTACCAGCAGCTTCACGCCCACCAACACCATCGCCAACAACACCAGCATACTGCCAATCTGTCCCAAAAACATCACCATGCCTTGAGAAATGATTTTGCCGGAAAAACCGCCTACGCCGTTGGGCAGGCTGTCGGTAAAGGTATCGCTCCACAACAGGCTTTCCAATACGGGACTAAACAGCATCAGCACGCCCAAGCCGATGCCCGCCACCACAGGCGAATAACGCTCGCCGTGGTCTAAAGCGCGGAAGTTGCGGTACAGCCACACGCAGGCTGCCACCACCACCCACCACACCGACAAACCCACAGCGTAATAGCCCACGTCTGCCAGATACGCGCCCGCCAATCCGCCCCAGTTATGCACGTCTGCGCCACGCGGCACGCTGCGCGACATGGCGGGGTCGTCCATGTGGAAGCTGGCTAATGCCAAGGCAACGTAAACCGTGGCAATCAGCATCATCAGCCACACCGAATCGTGTACCACAGTGCTGTGGCGTTTGGGTTCGGCGGCGGGCGCACTGTCTGCGGCGCGGGCAGGCGGTTGTTTGGGCAGGCGCGGCGCGGCGGCTTTCGGGCGTGCAGACGCGGCGGGTTTGTCGGCGGTGGTTTTGTCTCTGGAAAACATGATGGCTCGGCTAAAAAAGGCGGCTGCCCCACACCTTGCGGCAAGGCAGCCCACATGGGGACAAAAAACGCAAAACACCGCAACAAACGGCGTTTTACTTTAAAAAACAAAAAGATTTAATCGTTGCACCCAATTTGTGCACCTGCTGCGATTATAACGGATTTGCCGCCAATAATTAAGCCGAACCCCCGTAAACCGTGGAAACTGTCTCGCCATTGTCAAAAACCAGCGTTTTTTCGGGAAAACGCAAAGCTGCTAAACGGTATTCCGACACCGCAGGCGCAATGTTTTTCTTACGGTCGCGCCAACGCGCCCCCACCGAAAAATCACAACAAAACACATTGCCCCGCGCCCCGTGCCAATGATGAGACGGCATGGTAAACAGATTACGCGCATCACCCCCTGCCCGTTTGCTCTGCCAATGCCGCCAATAATGCCCCACCACCACAGGAATACTGTCGCGGTAATCCGTCCACCACGCATGGCGCACCGAAAAACGCCAACGTCCACCCGCAAAAAACGGCACATCCGCCACCCGTTCCGCCCCGCAAGTCAGCACCCGAATCGGATGCCCCATGCTGCGGTACACATCATGCTGACCCGATGCCGATAACAAGGGCGGTGCATTCGCCACATCTTCCAAACCGTGCGCGTGTTCGCGCTGTTCCAGCAGATAATCATCAAACCAAGGCGCATGGCGGATACAGCGTTGAATATGCTCGTCCCATTCGTGATACAGCACCACAGGGCATTCATTGTTGCGTTCGCGCAAAGCCGCCACGGCATCGGGCAACCACGCCGCGTGTACCACCCGCAAATCGTCCCGTTCCAACACCAAAGGCTGTGCCGCCAACAAACGGCGCACCCCTGCCCGCCGCGTTTCAGGCAAACGCTGCCACGGCGCATAATTGAGCGCATCTTTTTCCGCACGACTGTCAAAAAACCAGCCCGAACCGTCTTTCGGCTCGTCTGCCAACAAATTCATCTCATGATTACCCAGCACCATTTGCGCCCAACCTTCCCCGTGCGCCCGCTCAAACCACGCCAACAACGCAGGCGCATCGGGTCCCCTGTCCACCAAATCCCCCACAAACACCAGCTTGCGCCCCTGCGGGTGTCGTCCTTCGGGCGAATAACCCAAATAATGCAACAGGTTTTGCAAAGCCTCAAAATGCCCGTGTACATCGCCCACAATATCCAATTTGCCCGCAGGCAGTTTTCCGATAAGTGCCATGATTGCCACATGATTGAAAAAAAAGACATTATAGCAAAACGGGATAAGCACGATTCCGCTTACCCCGTTTTATTTAATGAATCAAAAGTTTATTATTGGAAATACAAACGCTCGCCATCCACATCGGCGCGAATGGTGCTGCCTGCGGCGTAACGCCCTTCCAGCAAGGCTTTTGCCAACGGATTTTCCAATTCTGCCTGAATCGCCCGTTTCAGCGGACGTGCGCCGTACACGGGGTCAAAGCCTGCTTGGGCAATCACATCCAAAGCCGCCGGCGACACTTCCAAGCGCAAATCTTGCGCCGCCAAACGTTTACGCAGGCTGTTCAGTTGGATTTCGGCAATGCTGCGGATATGCTCGCGTCCCAAGCCGTGGAACACCACCACTTCATCAATGCGGTTAATCAGTTCGGGGCGGAAATGCGCTTTTACGTCTTCCATTACCGCTTCTTTTACCGCCGCATAATCAGAAGTATCACCCATTGCCTGAATATTTTGGCTGCCGATATTACTGGTCATCACCACCACCGTGTTTTTAAAGTCCACCGTGCGCCCCTGTCCGTCGGTCAAACGCCCGTCGTCCAGCACTTGCAACAGAATATTAAACACATCGGGATGGGCTTTTTCCACTTCGTCCAACAAAATCACGCTGTAAGGCTTGCGGCGTACTTGTTCGGTCAGATAACCGCCTTCTTCATAGCCCACATATCCGGGGGGCGCACCAATCAAACGTGCAATGCTGTGTTTTTCCATGTATTCCGACATATCAATGCGGATTAAATGTTCTTCGCTGTCAAACAAAAAGCCTGCCAGCGTTTTGCACAACTCGGTTTTGCCCACGCCTGTCGGACCCAAAAACAGGAAGCTGCCGTAAGGTTTGTTCGGGTCGGCCAAACCGCTGCGGCTGCGGCGGATGGCATCGGCAACGGCGCGTACCGCTTCGTCCTGCCCCACCACACGTTTGTGCAACACTTCTTCCATTTTCAACAGCTTTTCGCGTTCGCCTTCCATCATTTTGGCAACGGGAATGCCCGTCATGCGCGACACGATTTCGGCAATTTCTTCTGCGCCCACTTGGGTGCGGAACAGTTTGTTGGTTTTGCCTTCACTGCCGCCCTGCTCTGCCGTTTGCAGCTGCTGCATCAATGGCGGCAGTTCGCCGTATTCCAATTCGGAAGCACGGGCAAAATCACCCTGACGTTTCGCCTGCTCGATTTTGACTTTCACTTCATCAATTTGCTTTTTCAAATCTGCCGTGCCTGCGGAAACGGCTTTTTCCGCTTTCCAGATTTCGTCCAAATCGGCATATTCTTTTTGCAGCAAATCAATTTCTTCATCAATCAGTTGCAAACGTTTTTTACTGGCTTCGTCCGTTTCTTTCTCAACGTGCATTTTTTCCATTTTCAACTGAATCATGCGGCGGTCGAGTTTGTCCATCTGCTCGGGTTTGGAATCCAGTTCCATTTTGATGCGGCTGGCGGCTTCGTCCACCAAATCAATGGCTTTATCGGGCAAGAAACGGTCGGTAATATAGCGGTTGGACAATTCCGCCGCCGCCACAATCGCAGGGTCGGTAATGTCCACGCCGTGATGGATTTCATAGCGTTCCTGCAAACCGCGCAAAATGGCAACGGTGTCTTCTACGCTCGGCTCGCTCACCAACACTTTTTGGAAACGGCGTTCCAAAGCGGCATCTTTTTCAATATATTGGCGGTACTCGTCCAAAGTAGTCGCGCCAATACAGTGCAGTTCGCCACGCGCCAAAGCGGGTTTCAGCATATTGCCCGCGTCCATCGCGCCGTCTGTTTTACCCGCACCGACAAGGGTGTGGATTTCATCAATAAAAATCAGTGTGTTGCCATCGTCTTTTGCCAAATCGTTTAACACGGCTTTCAGGCGCTCTTCAAATTCGCCGCGATATTTCGCACCTGCAATCAATGCCGCCAAATCCAACACCAGCAGACGTTTATTGCGTAAGGATTCAGGTACTTCGCCGTTGACAATCCGTTGCGCCAAACCTTCCACAATGGCGGTTTTGCCCACGCCCGGTTCGCCAATCAGCACGGGATTGTTTTTGGTGCGGCGTTGCAACACCTGAATGGCGCGGCGGATTTCGTCATCACGCCCGATTACGGGGTCTAATTTGCCGTTGCGGGCGCGTTCGGTTAAGTCCAAAGTATATTTTTTCAGGGCTTCGCGCTGGTCTTCGGCGTTGGGGTCTGCCACATTCGCACCGCCGCGCAACTGCTCAATCGCCTGTTCCAAACGCGCAGCCGACACGCCCGCATCGGTCAGCAGCTTGGCAGCCGCATCTTTGCTTTCCAGCAGCGCGGGGAAAAACAACTCGCTGGCAATATAGCTGTCGCCGCGTTTGGCAGCCGATTTTTCCATTAAGTTAAAAATATTGGACAAGCTGCGCCCTAAATTCACTTCGCCGCCCTGCCCCGACACACGCGGCAAAGTCTTGACTGCCGCCTGTACATCGGCTTGGATTTGCGCGAGATTGCCACCCGCATTCACCAGCAATGCGCCCATGCCATTGGCAGGGTCGCCCAACAACACGCTTAACACATGCACAGGCTCAATATAAGCACTGTCGTTTGCCAATGCCAAGCTGTGTGCTTCTTGCAGGGCTTGTTGCAGTTTGGCGGTTAATTTGTCGTATCGCATCATGCGCTCCTTAAAGTTTGATTATTCTTAAAGCAGGATATAGGGCGCGTTTGCCGAAAAACAAGCCTGTTTTGAATTCTGCCGCAAAGATTGTTTTCAATAAAAACATAATATTAAAAATTTCAAGAGCCAAATACACAATTTTACTTGGCAAATAGGCAAAAAATCGGTATAGTTTCGCGCTTCAGGACGGAAGCGTGGCAGAGCGGTTTAATGCAGCGGTCTTGAAAACCGTCGTGGGGAAACCCACCGTGAGTTCGAATCTCACCGCTTCCGCCAACAAACATTTTTAGTCTCCTTGCAAAAAACAGACCTTTAGGGTCTGTTTTTTGTTTTTGGCTGATATCCACACAAACAAACTGCCTGAAAAAACTCAATTTTTCAGGCAGTTTTTTAGGGCGTGTCCCTATTTGCTTTGCCAAGCGGTTTTTTGAGTAAAAATCCGTGTATGCAAGGCAAAAATCCGCGCAAGGTTGAACACCTTGCAAGGATTTTTAACGCGGCAGACACGGATTTGTGCCAAAAACACCGCCGCATAAGTAAATAGGGACACGCCCTAATACATCAATTCAGTACGATTTAATCGCTTACGGGAATAATACCGATTTTCGCCTGCCATTTACGCGGGGCAACGGCATGCACAGACTGACCTTTGCTGTCCACCGCCACGGTTACAGGCATGTCTTTTACTTCAAACTCGTAAATCGCTTCCATGCCCAAATCTTCAAACGCCACCACTTTCGCCTGTTTAATCGCTTTGGCAACCAAATAAGCCGAACCGCCCACTGCCATCAGATACACCGCGCCATGTTCGGCAATGGCTTCACACGCCGCTTCGCCGCGCTCAGATTTGCCAATCATGCCCAACAAGCCTGTTTCCGCCAGCATCTGACGGGTAAATTTGTCCATGCGGGTGGCAGTAGTCGGACCGGCAGGTCCCACCACTTCATCGCGCACAGGGTCCACAGGTCCAACGTAATAAATCATTTTATTGCGGAAATCCACAGGCAGCGGTTCGCCCTTGTTCAACATATCCACCATGCGTTTGTGCGCAGCATCGCGCCCTGTGTAGATTTTGCCGTTCAACAGCAGCACATCGCCCATTTTCCATTGCGCCACATCTTCTTTGGTTAATGTATCCAAATTCACGCGAATGCCGTTTTCGGCGTGATAGGTAATATCGGGCCAATCGTCCAAAGACGGAGCTTCCAACTTAACTGGACCGCTACCGTCTAATTCAAATTCCACATGGCGCGTGGCAGCGCAGTTGGGAATCATGGCAACGGGTTTGGACGCAGCGTGGGTGGGATAATCCAAGATTTTCACGTCCAACACGGTGGTCAAACCGCCCAAACCTTGTGCGCCGATGCCCAAAGCATTCACTTTTTCAAACAGTTCCAAACGCAGTTTTTCTACCGTGTTCAGCTCTGCACCCGAAGCGGCTTTTTCCTGCAATTCGTGAATATCAATATGCGACATCAGCGATTCTTTTGCCAACAACGCCGCTTTTTCGGGCGTGCCGCCGATGCCGATGCCCAAAATCCCTGGTGGACACCAGCCTGCGCCCATAGTCGGAATGGTTTTCAGCACCCAATCGACAATATTGTCGGACGGATTGAGCATCGCCAGCTTGGATTTGTTTTCCGAACCGCCGCCTTTTGCCGCGCAAGTCACTTCCACCTTATCGCCTGCCACCAATTCCATATGAATCACGGCGGGGGTATTGTCTTTGGTATTGATGCGTTTGCCCGCAGGGTCTGCCAACACGGATGCGCGTAACTTATTGTCTTCCCAGTTATACGCACGGCGCACGCCTTCATTTACCATATCCTGCACGGTCATTTCACTGTCCCAGCGCACGTTCATACCGATTTTTAAAAACACGGTGGCAATGCCCGTGTCTTGGCAAATCGGACGGCGACCTTCGGCACACATACGGCTGTTTGCCAAAATCTGCGTCATCGCATCACGTGCGGCAGGGTTTTCTTCACGCTCCAGCGCTTTCGCCAATGCTTGAATATAGTCTTTGGGGTGGTAGTAGCTGATAAACTGAAACGCATCGGTAATGCTTTGGATAAAGTCTTCTTGTTTGATAACGGTCATGGGTGTTCCTTAAAGTGGTTTGTGGTTAAAAAGACGGTTGCCCGAAAGGAACTATAATAGCGAAAAGTGTTTGCGGGAACAAATTTCGTGATGAAATGCAACATCAAATAATCAGGTGCTTTACCCACAAAACAAAAACCACTTTTTAATAAAGTGGTTTTTGCATCAGAAACGGCAAAAGGCAGATGCTCAGGCAGTGTGCAACGGTTCGGGCGAAACGACAATGCCGTCCTCATCGCTATATAAATAATGCCCTGCAATAAATTCTACCCCGCCAAACGATACGGGCGTATCGGTTTCGCCCGCGCCGTCTTTGGCACTTTTTTTCGGGTTTGTGCCTAGGGCTTTGATACCGAAATCCATTTCGTTAATGGCAACGCTGTCGCGAATCACACCGAAAATCACCGCACCCGCCCAGCCGTTTTGGGCAGCGGCAGCAGCAATCATGTCGCCCATCAGTGCGGAAGCACGACTGCCGCCGCCGTCCACCACCAATACTTCGCCGTTTGACGGGGTGTTAGCAAGGGCTTTAACAATGCCGTTGTCGCGGTGGCAACGCACGGTGCGGATGCGCCCGTGAAACTGTTTTCTGCGCCCAAACTGCTTAAAATCGGTTTCGCAAGAAGGCAAATCGGGAGCAATATCCATTAAATCGGCGGTGGCTGTCATGGCAAAACGTCCTGTTGTGGTGGGATAAAAGCAGATTGTAGCACAAAGTAATCTAGGCTTTGCGGTCTTGTTCGGCAAATTGTGCGGGCGAAAGGGGGGCACGTCCAATCAGTTGGGTAAAATCGTGATGGTCGGCACACGAGCCTTGTTGCAGCAGGGCAATGCTGTCGGGCGACAAAATGCCGTTACTGGCGTATTTGGCAGCAGGCAACAGCGGGCGCAGACACGCCAAAGGCAGGGGCAACACGGTGGCAGCGGGTTTGCTGTGCAGGGTTTGGCGGATGGTGTTGAGATAATCTGCCAACGTAAGTGCCTGTGCGCCCGTAGCGGCAATACAAACGGTTGGTTCGGGAATGGTTTGGCATAATGCCGCCAAACCGTCTGCCACATCCGCTACATGCACGGGCTGAAGCATAAAGTTTCCGCCTGCGGGCAACACCATCACGGGCAAACGCGCCAATTTGATAAACATCTCGCAACTGGCACCGCCGCGCCCATACACCACCGAAGGGCGTAATATGGCAGTTGGTAAGCTGTCGGCCACCGCCGCATCGCCGCGCCCTTTGCTGCCAACAAAGGCAATATCACTACTGGCATCTGCGCCCAAAGCAGAAAGCTGTACCCAATGTTTAACCCCCGCTTGCTGCGCCCATTGTGCCAACTGTTTGGGTGTGTGGTGATGCACGGTTTCCAACACATCGGCGCGGCGGCTCATCACGCCCACGGCGTTTACCACCACATCGCAGCCGTCTAATACTGCCATTGCATCTGATTGTTTGGGTTTAAAAAAATCCACTTCACGGCGTGAGGGTGTGTGGACTTGATGTCCTTGTTGGCGTAATACTGTTACCAGCCGCGAACCGATAAAGCCGCTGCCGCCTAATACGGTAATGTTTGTCATGATTTTTTATCCTTTTGTTGTTTAGGGGAAATTTGACACGCGCCGTTTTCGCAGCGTGGATGGGGTAACAGCCACGCGGGAAAACGGTAGCGGTTACGCGCAAAAATCGGATACAGCCAATCAAAAAACGGTCGCAGCAACGGCAAACCCGTTAAACGAAAAACAAAAAAACCATTGCTGACACGGTGCATCAGCCGCAGCGCATCCATGCCGCGCAAAATCTTACCGTCTGCCGTTTTCATGTGGATATACGTTAAAGCATCGGCACGACTGATGCCGTAGCTTGCCAGCAAAGCTTCATTGCCTTGCACGGGAACAGCGATAACAGGCTCGCTACAAGCGCGTTCGCTTAATAATGCCATTTCGCGGACACACACGGGGCAATCGGCATCGTAAAAAATCTGATGGGCGTTCATACAATCAATCCTTTGGTTTTTAAAAAATTTTATTCACTAACTGGGTTTCATCACCATTAAAAAATACACCACTACCATCGCACAAAACGCGGGATAACCCAAGTATTCCCACCACCGCGCATAACGGTAATACACAGGCGGAACGGCGTTTGCGCCTGTTTGCCATGCTTCGTCTGCCAGTTTTGCCATTTTTAATTGCAAATACACCACAGGCAACCAGCACGCGCCCGCCACCGCGTACAACAGCAAAGTCAGCCAAATCCACGTTGCCGACCACGGTACACTCAAATAATGCGCCAGCCACAGCCCCGATAAAGGCTGAAACACCACCGCAGGCGTGGTAAACCACCAATCCGCCTTAATCACCCATTTAGACACCACCGCTTGCGCCGCCACCGAGCCGCTGCGGTTCGCCCAAAAAAGATAAAACGCCGTGCCAAAGCCCGTTCCCACCATCAGCACCGAAGACAAAATATGCAGCGTTTTCACCAGCAAAAAGGTATTCACTTTTTTACTCCTTGTTTACACAATATAAAAACCACATCAACGCCATAATCGGCAGATTTTTTAAAACAGGCGCAAACGGGTGCAGCCAGAATTCAGGTAATCTTAAGCTAATCAATACGCTATAAACTGCCACCGTTAAGCATTGCGCCAACCAAAACCATTTGCAGCGGCGCAATCTGCTGAAGCAGCCGATGCCGAAACACACGTCCAGCACCGAAGCTGACAGCAATAGCGGATAGTGCCATTCGGGTGCGATGCCCATTTGTGCCAGCAATTGCAGCGATTCTGCCTGCGCCCACAGCAGCGGCAATAAACCGCTGCACAGCCACAAGATGCCTAAAGTTGCAGGCAGGTAGAACGGAATGGTTTTTCGCTCATTTTATTACCGTATTTTCTGTTAAAACAGAAATAAAAGTTTAAAAAAATTGCCCGATGTTTCGCCGCAGCCTGAAACTGTCAGGCTGCGTATCCGTTTGTATCAGCGCAATAATTTCTGAATGCCTGCGCCCAGTTTTAATACCTTACTCATCACGGTAACGGGCAGGCGCAGCATTTCATTGGTCCATGCCGTTAAAGTACCGATAAAATCATGGGTTTGCCTAATGCGTTGTTTAGCGGTTTCGTTTTCGTGTGCAAATTCGGGACTGTCCATCAGCTCTTGCAAAAAATGCAGGGTGGGCTCGATTTCACGGCGTTGGCGCACTTCCACAATGGTGCGGAACAGCGTCCATACATCGGCAGAAGTGGTAAAGTGGTCGCGGCGGTCGCCCAAAATATGTACGGTTTGCACCAATTGCAGGTTTTGCAATTCTTTGATGCTGTTGGAAACATTGGAACGCGCCACGCCCAAGGTTTCTACGATTTCATCGGCGGGCAGAGGCTTGCCGATAATGTAAAGCAAGGCATGGATTTGTGCCACAGTGCGGTTTACGCCCCATTTGGTGCCCATTTCGCCCCAATGCAGGATAAATTTTTCGGTAACGGGATTCAGCTTCATCAAAAATTCCTTTTCAGTTTGAAACCCTGTCGTTTATGGCGATAAAATAAGCTTTTGTTTGGACGGGGTGTAGCCCCGTCCGAATCAGGGCAACGCATAGGGCTGGGCTTGATGCGCAGCCATGTGTGTTGAAACATAATGTGGCGCACTTTAAACCTGTCTTTTATTTCTGTCAAGAGTGAAATTAAAAAATGTGCGTGGCTCATCTGCCCCCTAGCTGGGGCAACGGTGTTAAAATAAACGCGTTGATTTTTGACGGGTGGGCTATGGCACATTATGCAATCGGCGATTTGCAGGGTTGTTACGACCAACTGCTTGCTTTGCTGGATAAAATAGGCTTTAACCACGGCAGCGATACGCTGTGGCTGACGGGTGATTTGGTCAATCGTGGTCCGAAGTCTTTGGAATGCCTACAATTTGCCATGCGGCACGAAAGCAGTGTGTGCACGGTATTGGGGAATCACGACCTACATTTGCTCGCCATTGGCTATGGCAGCGGTAAATTAAAGAAAAAAGATACGCTTGCGCCAATTTTGCAGCATCAGGATTTTATTAAAATGCGCGATTGGCTGCGGGCGCAACCTTTGCTGCTGCAAAACGATAGCCATGTGATGACCCATGCGGGGGTGTTGCCGCAGTGGTCGTTTGACGATGCGGCGGCGCGGGCTGCGGAATTGGAAGCGGTGTTGCAAAGTGATGATGCGGAAACCTTTTTCGCGCAAATGTATGGCAATCTGCCCGATACTTGGCACGATGGTTTACAAGGTATGGAACGCATGCGCATGATTTGCAATGTGTTTACCCGAATGCGGGTGCTGACTTTGGATAAGCGTTTGGATTTGGATTTTAAATCCAGTTATGCGGATATACCTGCCAATCGCTGCGCGTGGTTTGATGCGCCGCGCCCCTTGCATCAGGGGCGGAAGATTGTGTTCGGGCATTGGTCGGCGCTGGGTTTGCGTGATGAACAGGGTGTTTTGGCGTTGGATACGGGCGCATTGTGGGGTGGCAGGCTGACGGCGGCGGATTTAAGCAATCACCAAATCTACAGCGTGGCGGGTTTGCCTGACGGCGATTGGCGCACGCATTCCAATTAATTTTTCCCAATATTTCAAAGCAAAAAGGAACAAAAATGAATTTTTTAAAACTGGCTGAACAAGATGTTGCTGGCAAAACCGTGCTGATTCGCGCCGATTTGAACGTGCCGTTTAAAGACGGCAAGATTTCGGACGACACCCGCATCCGCGCTTCGCTGCCGTCTATCCAATATTGCTTGGACAAGGGCGCAGCGGTAATCATTATGACGCATTTGGGTCGTCCCACTGAAGGCGAGTGCAAGCCTGAAGACGATGTTGCCCCTGTTGCCGCGCATTTGGGTGGGCTGTTGGGTAAAGAAATCAAGGTATTGGATAATTGGCGCGAACACAAACCGCAGCTTGGCGCAGGCGAAGTGGCGATGTTGCAAAATGTGCGCGTGAATGTAGGCGAAAAGAAAAACGACCCCGAGTTGGGCAAGGCTTACGCGGCGTTGTGCGATGTGTTTGTCAACGATGCCTTTGGTACGGCGCACCGCGCCCAAGCCTCTACCGAAGCGGTGGCAGCGGCTGCGCCTTTGGCGT
The DNA here is from genome assembly GCF_014054725.1 of Conchiformibius steedae. NCBI lineage: Bacteria > Pseudomonadati > Pseudomonadota > Betaproteobacteria > Neisseriales > Neisseriaceae > Conchiformibius > Conchiformibius steedae. Next base: position 2,071,618 of record NZ_CP059563.1, read on the forward strand.
GTGCGGGTATGCTGATGGCAGCGGAATTAGATGCTTTGGGTAAGGCGTTGAAAGCACCTGCACGTCCGATGGTGGCGATTGTGGCGGGCAGTAAAGTTTCTACCAAATTGACTATTTTGGAAAGTTTGGCAGACACGGTGGACCAGTTGATTGTGGGTGGCGGGATTGCCAACACCTTTTTGTTGGCGCAAGGCAAGCCCATCGGAAAATCGCTCGCCGAACCCGATTTGGTGGATGAAGCCAAAAAAATCATGGAAAAAATGGCAGCCAAAGGCGGCAGCGTTCCCCTGCCTGTTGATGTGGTGTGTGCTAAAGCCTTTGCGGCAGATGCGGCAGCCGAAACCAAATCCATTGACGAAGTGGCATCAGACGATATGATTTTAGACATCGGCGTCCAATCTGCCGATGAATTGGCAAAATTGCTGAAAAATGCAGGCACAATTGTGTGGAACGGTCCGGTGGGCGTGTTTGAATTTCCGCAGTTTGCCAACGGTACGGCGGTGGTGGCGCAAGCCGTTGCCGACAGTGAAGGCTTTTCCATTGCGGGTGGCGGCGACACCTTGGCAGCCATCGCCCAATTCGGTATTACCGAGCGCATCGGTTATATTTCCACCGGCGGCGGCGCGTTTTTGGAATTTTTAGAAGGCAAAACCCTGCCCGCTGTAGCGGCATTGGAACGCTTTGCCAATTAATCTTTCCGCATTTGTATTTAGGCACGGATAGGCACGGCTTATCTGTGCCTTATCCTTATTGCTGCCACACACACTTATTGCGATAATCGCCCCACTTCACACACGGGCGATTTGCCAACAAGCCAACCATAAGGAATGCCATGAATTTAGAACAAGTTTGCCAAACCGTTTATTCAGAAGTAGAAGGCGCACTCGCCGTTGCCGTGGTGGATTTACGCGCCGGCACACCCATTCACGTTTACCACGATGTAGCACATTTTAATCAAGATTACGTAGATTTGGTTTCGGCTGCTGCCGTGGATATGTTCCGCGGGCGCACCGTGCGTATGATTGAAAACAAACTGACTGGCACACGCGGACATTCCGCCCGCCATGCCATCAAAGAAGTACAGATGACCACCGAACACACCCTGCATTTTATGATGATTCTGCCCGAAAAGCCCAATATTCTGGCGTTGCTGGTTACCAACCGCAAAGCCAGCATCGGCATGGGCTGGGCTTCGCTGCGCCGCGCCATTCCCAAAATCACCTCTTACAGCCCTTAAGCCATACAATAAACCCGTCCAAACATATTGTTCAGACGGGTTATTTTTTAATATCAATAGATTATTGGCAATTATATAGTTGATAAAAATAAAAACGAGACAAGGCAACAACGCCCGCCGTGTACGGGTAGTACATAAGGGCGTTGGCAACGCCGTATCGTTGCGATTTTAATCAACTATACTTTAGCCGCCGCAGCCACTTCAGCCGCGTAATCCACTTCTTTTTTCTCGATGCCGTCGCCTACTTTGTAGCGCACAAAGCTCAATACTTCGGTATTGTTTTCTTTCAAGAATTGGGCAACGGTTTGGTCGGGGTTCATCACAAACGCTTGACCGTTCAAAGTCACTTCAGCCAAGAATTTTTTGATGCGTCCTTCTACCATTTTGGCGGCGATTTCAGCAGGTTTGCCTGATTCAATCGCTTGTTGGGTGTAGATATGACGTTCTTTTTCAACGGTTTCCGCATCCACTTCTTCTTCGCGCACGCATTGCGGTTTGGCGGCAACAATGTGCATGCCCACTTTACGCGCCACGTCTTCCGCGCCTTTAAACGCCACCAATACGCCTTCGGTAGCGGCTGCACCGTGAATGTAGGCAGTCAGGCTGTCCGCAGTTTCAATCACTTGGAAACGGCGTACGGAAATGTTTTCACCCAGTTTGGCAATCACGGCTTTGCGCTCGTCTTCTACCAAAGCAGCCAAATCTTCTACACTGGCGGGTTTTTTCTCAACGGCGGTTTTGGCAACCGATTGGGCAAACGCCAAAAAGCCTGCGTCTTTTGCCACAAAGTCGGTTTCGCAGTTCACTTCCACCAAAGCACCTGCATTGCCTTCAACGGCATAAGCCAGCACGCCTTCGGCAGCGGTACGACCCGCCAGTTTGCCTGCTTTCGCGCCTGATTTAATACGCAGGATTTCTTCGGCTTTTTCCATATTGCCTTCGGCTTCCACCAAGGCTTTTTTGCATTCCATCATGCCCAAACCTGTCGCAGCGCGCAGGTCGGCAACCATTTTTGCAGTAATTTCTGCCATGTTTGTCTCCAAAAATTCGGTTTCAGGCTGTCTGAAACGCTTTCAAGCAGCCTTGTTGTGCCTTGATTATTCGGCAGCAGCCGCAGCTTGAGCGGCAGCCACGGTTTCGGCAACGGCTTGGTTTTTGCCTTCCAATACCGCATCGGCGATGCCGCGGCAGTACAGGCGGATGGCTTTGGCAGAGTCGTCATTACCCGGAATGACGTGTTTCACCAAGTCGGGGCTGTTGTTGGTGTCCACCACGGCAATCACGGGAATGCCCAATTTGGCGGCTTCTACCAAAGTACCGTGTTGGTAGCCGGTGTCAATCACAAAAATCGCGTCGGGCAGACCTTTCATGTTTTTGATGCCGCCCAAAGAACGTTCCAGTTTTTCCACTTCGCGGGTCATGTCCAACAATTCTTTTTTGTTGTAACCGCTGGCTTCGGCGTTTTCCAAAACGGCGGCTTTTTCTTCCAAGCGTTTGATGGACTGTTTCACGGTTTTGTAGTTGGTCAGCATACCGCCCAACCAACGGTGGTCCACATAGGGCATGCCTGCGCGCAGGGCTTCTTCTTTAATGATTTCACGCGCTTGACGTTTGGTGCCGACAAACAGAACCGTACCTTTGTTGGCAACCAGACGGCGTACCACTTCCTGCGCCTCTTGGAACAGGGGCAGGGTTTTTTCCAGATTCACGATGTGGATTTTATTACGCGCACCGAAAATGTATTGAGCCATTTTCGGGTTCCAGTAACGGGTTTGGTGACCGAAGTGAACGCCTGCTTCCAGCATTTGGCGCATGGTAACTTGAGACATAGTTAATCCTATAAATGAAAGGGTTATCGCTAACACCGCCGCCAGAACCTGTGCAACACAAGCACCCTTCGCGCGGACGGTGCGGGCTTTTGACAATAAAAAATGCTCCCGAAATCGGGAAGCGGTGCGGATTATAACGAATTATCCGCACCGAAAGCAAGTAACCATTGTATAAAAACGGATAGTTGTGTATAATTAACTTTAGGTATTTATTTTAAAGAAAGGACTGGAGACACGATTTCAACATTGACTTTGAGAAAGGATTAACCCTATGAAAGTCAAAACCCAATCATTTGATTTCTTTATAAAACTCTCACTTTTCATGCTTTGCAAATGGCTAGCTGGTTTGGTTGGTATTGATTTAACTTTTGAGCTTGACGCAAGCACAGTTATTGTATTGATTCCCATCAAGTGGTCTAGATTAAACAATCTAATCTTGCTAGTTATTGACTGCTTTATCAAAAATAGGAATAAAGAGTGATATAGACAAAAGTAATCAAACAAAGTGTTTCAATACTTTTGTGTTTTAATTATTACATTACTTATAATGTAAAATAAGACTTTAATGGAATTAAAGAGATTAACAGGCTAACAAGCCCAATCTTTGATTAAGCATACTAAACTTGTGGTTTGTTTCCATACCTTTATAAATAAATACCTAAAAAAGCCCCTCACTATTATTGTGAGGGGCTTTATCCTTTCATAGTTTAGTTTACGGTTTGGCGCAGGCAACGAAATGGCTGACCTGCGGCGGCGTGTCGCCCTGATGGAAGCGGCGCACGGCTGCCTGAATATCGGCATCGGCTTTGGACACGCGCTTATGCTGGCGCAGGTGTTCCGCCCACGATTCCACCAAAAACCATTCCAGCATCACATCGGGACGGGCGGTGTCTTCGCTGATGCCCCATTGATACGCACCGTCGCGGCGGCGTTCGGCAGACAGGGCGTAAATTGCCTGTAAAAATTCGGCGCGGTCTTCGGCGTGGATGCGGTATTCAATCTGAATCAGCACGGGACCGCGGTCGCCTTCGGGGGCAACTTCTACCAAAGGTTCGGGCCAATGGTTGGACGGGCTTAAATCGCTTTCGCCTTGCGGCAGTTTCACGCGGTGCGCCCACACGGAACTTGCCGCCAACGCCGCACCGCCTGCCAGCAAGGTCAGCGGGATGCCAATCAGCGTTGCCAATCCGCCCCACAACAGGCTGCCTGCGGTCATCGCGCCGTTAAACACAGTTAAATACACCGCCAAAGAACGTCCGCGCACCCAGTTGGGCAACACGCTTTGTGCCACGCCGTTTAAGGTGCTTAAGGCGGTAATCCATGCCGCGCCCAACACCAGCAACACCAGCACCGCCAAGGCTTTCGGCGGCGCTAATGCCAGCAATGCCATCACCACCGCGCTGACCCACGCCGCGCCCAACATCAGCGCATCAGCATCAAAACGTTTACGCAAACGCGGCAACAACACCGCGCCGCCAATCGCGCCCGCGCCCACCGCGCCCAACAGCAAACCGTAAAAACCCGCATCGCCGCCCAACAGCTGTTTTGCCACCAAAGGCAGCAACGCCCACACCGAGCTGGCAATCACAAAAAACACAAACGCCCGCCACAACACAATATGCAGTTCACGGCTGGCGCGGACATAACGCAGTCCCGCACGGAACGCGCCGCCGAATTGTTCCGACAAACCATCTTTTTCGGCAACGGGGCGTTTCCACCACCACAGCGCGGCAATCACAAACAGATAGCTCAACACGTCTGCGCCGTAAGCCGCCGCCGCACCTGCGCCCGCCACAATCAAGCCGCCCAAAGCAGGTCCGATGGCGCGGGCAATATTAATGCCTACCGAATTTAACGCCACCGCGTTTTTCAAATCCTTTTTTTCCACCAGTTCGGGGACGACTGCCTGCCATGCTGGTCCCATTAACGCCGCGCCGATGCCGCCGATAAAGGTCAGCGCAATCAGCGAAGCCACCGACTGCACGCCCGTTGCCGACAGCAACATCAGCGAGGCACTCACGCCTGCCAACAATAATTGAATGACTAATAATAATTTGCGTCTGTCCAAAATATCCGACAACACGCCTGCGGGAATCGCCAGCAAAAACACAGGCAAAGTCGCCGCCGCGCTAATCATTGCCACTGCTACGGGCGAGGGCGATAAATCGGTCATCAGCCACGAGCTGGCAACATCGCGGATAAAACTGCCCGTATTGCCCAAAATGGTTGCCAACCACAGCACCAGAAACAGTTTTTGCCGCAACGGTGCAAAACCGCTGCTTGCTTCATGTTCAGAATAGGTACTCATTTTATTTCCTTGAAAAACCGTTTTCAGGCAGCCCGCTTGGCTTCAGGCTGCCTGAAAATCAACTTAATCCCACATCAAACTGCCCAGCACGAACAGCCCAATGCCCCGAAAAAGCCTTGCAAATCCGATACGGGCGCGCTGGAAGCCCACGCACGCGCATGGTCGTGTCCGTGCAAACCGCAGGCGCTGGCACAACCGCACGATGCCACCGCTTGACGGCGCAACGGTTCAAGCGAATTTTTGCCTGCGCCTTCGGGGTCGCCCCACGCGGCGTAACCACGGTATTTATGCACGGGCGACCAATCGGGCATGGCAGGCGGCGGCGGCGTGTCCAAATCGGCAAAGTTGCCTGCACCGTACACCACCCGTCCGCCGACCACCGTCAAATCGGAAGTTAAAAACGGAATTTCATCTTCGGGCACACTGAAAAAGTCTTTGCTCGGCACAATCATGTCCGCCAAATGTCCTGCTTCAATGCGTCCGCGCGTGCCGACTTCATTCGAGAACCACGCTACATTTTCCGTCCACATCCGCAACGCGGTTTCGCGGTCAAGCAGATTGGCTTGCGGATACAGCTTCATGCCGCCCACGGTTTTGCCGCTAATCAGCCACGACAGCGACACCCACGGATTATAGGAAGCCACACGGGTGGCATCCGTGCCTGCCGATACCTTGACACCGCTTTCCAAAATCCGTTTCACAGGCGGCGTGTTGGCAGCGGCTGCCGTGCCGTAACGTTCGGCAAAATACTCGCCCTGATACGCCATACGGTGCTGAACGGCAATGCCGCCGCCCAACTCGGCAATACGGTCAATGGATTTTTGCGACACCGTTTCTGCATGGTCAAAAAACCAGTTAATCCCTTGCAAGGGAATATCACGGTTCACTTTTTCAAACACGTCTAAAGCGCGGCTGATGGTTTCGTCATAAGTGGCATGCAAACGCCAAGGCCATTTGTTTTGCGCCAAAATCCGCACCACTTCTTCCAAATCGCCTTCCATTTCGGGCGGCATTTCGGGGCGCGGTTGACGGAAATCTTCAAAGTCCGCCGCAGAAAACACCAGCATTTCGCCTGCGCCGTTGTGACGGAAATAATCGTCGCCCTGTTTATAAGTGACCGAAGCCGTCCATTTTAAGAAGTCTTCTTTTTCTTCTTTCGGCTTTTGCGTAAACAGATTGTAGGCAATACGCACGGTTAATTGATTGTCTTCCGCCAGCTTGCGAATCACTTCATAATCATCGGGATAATTTTGGAAACCGCCACCCGCGTCAATCACGCCCGTTACGCCCAAACGGTTGAGTTCGCGCATAAAATGGCGGGTAGAATTGATTTGGTAATCCAAAGGCAGTTTCGGACCTTTTGCCAAAGTGGAATACAAAATCGCGGCATTGGGTTTTGCCAGCAGCAAACCTGTGGGATTGCCGTTGGCATCGCGGGTGATTTCGCCACCGGGGGGCTGCGGTGTGTCTTTGGTGTAGCCCACGGCGCGTAAGGCAGCCGCGTTCAACAAGGCGCGGTCGTACAAATGCAGGATAAACACGGGCGTATTGGGCGCAATGGCGTTGATTTCGTCCAAAGTGGGCAAGCGTTTTTCTACGAACTGATGTTCGGTAAAACCACCCACCACGCGCACCCATTGCGGCGCAGGCGTGATGTCCACTTGCGCTTTCAACATCGCCATCGCGTCTGCCAGCGAACGCACGCCGTCCCAACGCAATTCCATATTGTAGTTTAAGCCGCCACGGATAATGTGGGTGTGGTTGTCAAACAATCCAGGCAGCACGCTGCGCCCTTTTAAATCCACCAAACGGGTTTGACCGTCTGCCATCGGCAGGATTTCGCTGTCGCTGCCCACGGCAACAAAGCGACCGTTTGCCACCGCCACGGCTTGCGCCTGCGGTTTACCTTTGTCTAAAGTGGTGATATTGCCATTGTAAAAAATGGTTTCAATCGGCGTATTCATGTTTAAATCCTTTACTTTTTATCGTCTGATTGCTCGGGTGCTTGGCTGACGGCGGCAGGCGGTTCGCCCATGTATTTTTTTGCCAAGGGAATGGCTTGTTCGCCCATCAGCATACCCAGCAGCCCCAGTAGGGCAACCACGGGCGGCGCAGGCGAACGCACATTGAGCAGGTAATACACCACGCCCACCAAAATGCCCGCGCCAAACGAGAACAAATACATCTTCATCATGATTTCCTAATAAATAAAGGCATGATTTTTTGAAAAAATCACGCCTATTGTTATGCTAACCCATGGTTAGGGCAAAATTATTTGGCAGGGTTCGGACCGATGCGCTCGCCATGTTGTACGCGCTCGGGGGCTTTGTGCACCAGCGTGTAGGCGTAGTCCACACCCATGCCGTAAGCACCTGAATGCTCTTGTACAATGCCGATAACCGCATCGTAAGTTTCTTTACGCGCCCAGTCGCGTTGCCATTCCAGCAGAACTTGTTGCCAAGTTACAGGAATGATGCCTGCCTGAACCATGCGGTCCATGGCGTATTTGTGGGCTTCTACAGAAGTACCGCCAGATGCGTCTGCCACCATGTAAATTTCATAGCCGCCTTCCAAAGCCGCGCTCAGGGCAAAGCCCAAGTTGCACACTTCGGTCCACAAACCTGAAACAATTACTTTTTTACGTTGGTTGGCTGCCAAGGCATCACGCACGTTTTGGTCGTCCCAAGAGTTCATGGAAGTGCGTTCCAAGATTTTATTTTCGGGGAACACTGCCAGCAGTTCGGGATAGGTATGACCGGAAAAACTCTCGGTTTCCACAGTGGTAATAATGGTGGGGATATTGAACACTTTGGCGGCTTTTGCCAACCCAACCACGTTGTTTTTCAGGGTTTGACGGTCAATAGACTGCACGCCAAATGCCATTTGCGGCTGTTGGTCAATAAAAATCAACTGGCTGTTTTGCGGAGTGAGCAATTCCAAATATTTGTTTGACATATTTATTTCCTTGTATTTATGGTTAAAAAGGCACGGACGGACAGTTTACCGTGCTGCCCGTGCTTGGGCAATACGGATTATACGGATTCGGTTTTGGCACACAAGTAGGCACATTTTTTATACCGCCATCTGTTTGGTCTGTTTCAGGCAGCCGCGCCGCCCCATCGGGCAACACGCCACAAACTCCTGAAAAGCCTGCCGCTTTGCGGTATAATTGCCCCATTTTTCAGCCTGCCTGAAACGCCCTTTTTACTTTTGATACAGAATATTATGACAAGCGACCAAACCCCCGTTTCCTACGATGCCGACAGTATTCAAGTGCTGGAAGGCTTGGAAGCCGTGCGTAAACGCCCCGGCATGTATATCGGCGACACCCAAGACGGCTCCGGCCTACACCACATGGTGTTTGAAGTGCTGGACAATGCCATTGACGAAGCCCTGGCGGGGCATTGCGACACCATCAGCGTCAGCATCAATGCCGACAATTCCATTACCGTGCAGGACAACGGGCGCGGCATTCCCACAGGCATTCACCCCAAAGAAGGGCGTTCCGCCGCCGAAGTGATTATGACCGTATTGCACGCGGGCGGTAAGTTTGACAGCAACAGCTACAAAATTTCTGGCGGTTTGCACGGTGTGGGCGTGTCGGTGGTCAATGCCCTGTCCGACTGGCTGCAACTGACCATTTGGCGCGAAGGCAAAGAACATTTTGTTGAATTTCAACGCGGCGAAGCCCTTGCCCCGCTGAAAACCGTTGGCGATGCTGCCGACAACCAACACGGTACGCGCGTGCGTTTTCTTGCCAGCGAAGACACCTTTGGCAATGTGGAATACCATTTTGATATCCTTGCCAAACGCATCCGCGAATTATCGTTTCTAAACAACGGTGTCAATATTGAATTGACCGACAAGCGCGATGGCAAACACGAAAACTTTGCCTTGGGCGGCGGCGTGGCGGGTTTTGTCCAATACATGAACCGCAAGAAAAATCCCCTGCACGACAAAGTGTTCCACGCCATCGGCGAAAAAGACGGCATGACCGTAGAATGCGCCATGCAATGGAACGACAGTTATCAAGAATCCGTACAATGCTTTACCAATAATATCCCGCAACGCGATGGCGGCACGCATTTAACCGCCTTGCGCCAAGTGATGACGCGCACCATCAACCAATACATCAACGACAACGACCTGAATAAAAAAGGTAAAAACGGCAACAAGCTGGATATTGGCGGCGAAGACATGCGCGAAGGTTTAACCTGCATTTTGTCGGTCAAGCTGCCTGACCCCAAATTCTCGTCTCAAACCAAAGACAAACTGGTTTCCGCCGAAATCGCCCCCGTGGTTAGTGAAGTGTTGGCGCAAGGTTTAAAAGACTTTTTTGAAGAAAATCCCAAAATCGCCAAAACCATTACCGATAAAATCGTTTTGGCGGCCACTGCCCGCGAAGCCGCGCGTAAAGCCCGTGAAAACATCCAGCGCAAAAACGTGTTTGAAGGGCTGAATCTTCCAGGTAAATTGGCGGATTGCCAAGAAAAAGACCCTGCTTTATCCGAGCTTTATCTGGTAGAAGGCGACTCGGCAGGCGGCTCTGCCAAGCAAGGGCGCGACCGCAAATTCCAAGCCATTTTGCCCTTAAAAGGCAAAATCTTAAACGTAGAACGCGCCCGTTTTGATAAAGTTCTGGATAATCAGGAAATTTCTGCCCTGTTTGCCGCCTTGGGCATCAGTTTTGGCAAAAGCGAAGCCGATGCGCCCGCCATCAATTTAGAAAAATTACGCTACCACCGCATCATTATTATGACCGATGCCGACGTGGACGGCGCACACATCCGCACCCTGCTGCTGACCTTTTTCTACCGCCAAATGCCTGAATTGATTGAGCGCGGTTATGTTTATATCGCCCAACCGCCGCTGTACAAAGCCAAGCACGGCAAAACCGAACGCTACCTGAAAGACGAACAGGAAAAAGACGAATTTTTGCTTGGTTTGGCAGTAGATGGCGCACAAATTATTTCAGGCAGCCGCAAGTTGGCAGGCGCAGAACTGCTGAAATTAGCCAAACAATTTTTGCAGGCACGCCACACCATTACCCAAGAAAGCCGCGTAATTGACGGCTTGGTGCTACACACCCTGCTGGCGTGTCCGACCATCAGCCTGAACAGCGCCGCCGATGCCGATAAAGCCGTTGAATTATTATCGGAAAAACTGCGCGAACAAGCTGTTGCGCTGGAACGCGTGGAAGGCAAAGACGGCAGCCAGTTAATCAAAATCACGCGTCAACTGCACGGCAATGTCGGCATCAGCTATTTGGACGGCAAATTTTTGGACAGTAAGGCTTATCAAACCATCAGCCGCACCGCCGAACTGCTTAAAGATTGGCTGGAAGCGCCCCTAACCGTTCACAAACCCAGCGAAACTTTCGCCGCACAAGGCTTTGAAACCGCGCTGGACAATCTGCTCGCCGATGCCCAAAAAGGCATGAGCATTCAACGCTATAAAGGCTTGGGCGAGATGAATCCCGAACAACTTTGGGAAACGACTATGAACCCGAATGTGCGCCGTTTGCTGAAAGTACGCATTGAAGATGCCATTGCCGCCGATGAAGTGTTTGTTACCCTGATGGGCGATGAGGTTGAACCGCGCCGCGCCTTTATTGAAAGCAATGCTTTGGTCGCACAGAATATTGATGTTTAAAACAAACAAGCTGTTTGAAATCCATTCAAACAGCTTGTTTTTTATCTGCCAATCAAAGCATTAAAAACGGTAGTTCACACCCAAGCTCACTTCACGCCCTGGATTGGGCGGTGTGCCGTTTGTTACGCGCTGGCTATGGCTTTTATACAGCTTGTTATCCACATTGTTTACCGCCACATTCACATTCATGGCTTCGCCCAAAGGCTTCCAGTTGGCATAAATATCGTGTACGCCGTAGCCAGAACGGTGTTGTTGTTCTAATTTTCGTGATTGACTATCAAACGCATGGTAGGTTTTACTTTGTACATAACGTCCGCGCCAACCCACTTCCAGATTGGGTTTGTCCCAGCGGTAAGACAAAGCCGTCAGCCATTGACGACCTTGCGGTACCAAATCCAAGGGGTCGTTACTCAAATCAAAATTGGCTTTCGGATTGGCATAGGATACGCCCGCGCGCGCCGTCAAACCTTTCCAATTATAAGTGCCGTTTAATTCGTAACCCGTGGTTTTTACCGTGCCGCGGTTGTGAATCAAACCGTCATTTAAAGTGGAATAAAAGTTTTTCGTGTGCTGATGATAGATATTGCCATCTACCGATGCGCCTGCGTGTTGCCAATTAAAGCCGATTTGTGCCAAACGTGCTTGTTCGGCTTTCAAACCACCATCTACATTGCGCCAACCGCGTGCTTTGCCTTTACCGCGGTTGTCGGTAAGGGTAGCGGCTGATGCCAGAGCAGGGCTGCGGCTGGCGTAATTTAATTTGGCGTTTAAGGACAAATCAGGCGTTACGTCCCAAATCACGCCCACGCTGGGATTTACCGAACCTTTGCGGACTTTGGTTACGCCTGCTTTTTCGGGAATTTGATTGCCCAAGGTACGCAAATCAAAATGGTCGTAGCGCAAACCTGTGGTTAAAGTGACAGGGTCTAACGCCCAAATACCTTCGGCATACACGCCCACTTCGTTTTTGCGTTCGCCGTCCACCTGCCAATCGCCTGCGCGGGAAGCGGTTTCTTCTTTACGCCAGTTTACGCCGTATTTTAAGGTGTGCTTGCCAAACAACAGGCTGTTTACATTAACATTGCTGCCCCAAGTATCGGTTTCGGATTTGCGTCCGCCTCCTGCATTGTAGGTAATTTGTTTGCCGTTTTCGCGTTTGCGCTGCCAGTTTTCGCGCTCGTCTTCGCCTTTAATGTAAAACACATTGGCATCCAGCTGCTTCACAAAACCCAAGTTTTTGCCCGCATAACTGGCGTTTACGGTTTGCTGGATGTTGTCAATATCGCCTGTGTCGTCGCCGTAAGTGGCAAATTCAGGACGTTCCCAACTGTTGCCGAAATAATGTTCGCGGCGGTAGCTCAAGCCGAATTTGTGGTCAGGGTTCAGAGTATAACCAAATTTGGCTAAGTAGTTGCCTTGTTTGCGTGCACTGTTGCGTACCACATTGGCGGCGTATTTGCCTGTGGTGTCGCCATTTTGATAGCCTTTGCCTGCTTTGTAATTTTTGTTGTCGCGCCAACTACCCAACAATAAAGCATCAAAGCCGTTGATATTGCCGTACACCGCCGCGCTGCCGCCGATGCCTTTGTTGCTGTTAAATTGTGTGGAAACACGCGCACCAAAAGGCTTACCGTCTAACAACAAATCCTTGGCATCAACCGTTTGTGAACGAATCGCACCGCTGGTTGCACCGATGCCCGCGCTGGCAGAACCTGCGCCTTTGTCCACGCCAATCACGCGCACCATTTCGGGGTCAAGCTGAAAACGCCCTTGGTGATACCAAAGCTGTGTGCCTGTGGTGGTGCCATCCACCACCATATCAATGCGGTTTTGCCCCGTGCCGCGAATGGACAGAAATTGCGCCGATGCACCGCCGCCGCCTGCGTTAATGTCCACGCGGTCGGCCAGCAAATCGCGCACGCTGCTGATATTGCGCTCGGAATTGGTTTTCCAGTTATTGGTGATGGCGCGTTTACCTGTGGCGGTAACGGCGGGCAGTTCTTTGCCTTTTTCTTCGGCATGCGCCAATGCACCTGCGCCTAATGCCAGTGCCAAAGCACTCAAACGGAACAATTTGATGTGTGTAAACATACAAAATCCTTATTATTCATGCGAATATTATTTAAATAAAAACGATAACAAAAAACAAATAAGAATGGTTATCAGACGCGAATTTTACCGAGTTTGACGGTTTTGTCCAGTAATTTAACCTTTCGCGCGATAAGCCAAAAGATGGTTTTACCCACAGGGCTAGGCTGGCAGTTTTAATGATTGATTAGTACACAAAAAATAATAAAATAAATAGATACTTCCACATTATTTGGCGGGGTAGAGAATTTATTGCGGAGCATGATGTGTATAGCGATGAAGATGGGATAGTGGTATCGCCCGAACCACTGCACGCAGCTTGATTAGCTGAATATAAAAAACCACTTTGGGAAAAGTGGTTTTTTGTTTTATGGATTTATTGTTTAAGGGATTGGTTGGGTTTTTAACCCAATCTATATTATTTATTTCAATCCTAAAATTTTATTAAAATCAGAAGCAGAATTTTTCCCGCCACGAAAATCACTTCCTGACTTGGGAAGAATTAAAACATATCTACCATCACCTTTAAATGTACACTTCCAATGATTACCATCTCCCTGTATAGAAAAGCCAATTTCTTCAAGAGCAGCTCTAGTCTTACTTTCTAATTTTTTGTAAGATGTCAAAATTTGTTTAATTTTTTTTTTAACTTTTTTCCAGAACCTCTACTTGGGTTCAATTTCAAAATTGAATTTAATACATGCATACGTCTATCCATACCTTCATTCATATTTTTCGTACCCTCTAAAATACTAATAATTAAATCATGAATTTCATTTGAGTATAAATCAACCTCCTCACAATGTAAGATTACTGCATTTTGATTATTGGAAATATGTGATTTGTTACTTATTTTCAACTCTTCCTTAAGCCGTTCAATTTCACGCTCTGCATCATTTAACTTTTGTTGTGCAAAATCCAAATCCTGCTCTAATTTCTTTTGTTTGTTTATTGCTCGTTCTGTTTCATCACTAGCAACCCCCAATAATTCATCTGCAGTCTCCTTGTCATTGCGCTGCCAAATGGCATATTGATTATTAATTGAATTACCTGTGCAAATCTCTAGTAAACGACGTTGGCTAACAGAAGTAACTATTGTATCTCTAATTCTTTCACAATTACAGTCACGATAACTAAAAACTATGTTCCTACCATTCCCCTCTGCCCAATAAATACCAATATATCCATTGAAAACACTTTTATTATTAGTTAACTCAGATAATTGTAATGAGAATTCCCGACTAGGTTCAATAACCACATGAGCCATTCCAGCTAACTCTTGGGCTAATTTATCAAGCTCATCATTAGATAATAAAGTATATCTATTATTAGAATCCAAACTAATATATACAATAGGTATATAACAATTTAACTTGCCAGAAATTAAATCAGCAGCTAATTGTATATCACTTTCAGTTAAATAATGAGGCTTATTTTGAACCTGTAAAAACAACTCTCCACCAAAATTATTTTCTATTACTTGGTTAATAAATTTAGGTTTATTAATAGGTGGCAATCTAGTTCCTGCTGTATGTGCAGAATTACGGATTTGAAAACTAAGCCAATTGTAATTGGAACCTTCTTCATCCACTAAAGAAATATCCGTTATAAATGATATGTTTTTCTCCTTTTCAATATATTGAATATATACAGCTGAATATTTCTCTGTTTGTACTGACGTATAAAGTATTTGTTCCTTTTCATTTATATCAAATGAAGCGTGATTATTTTTTTCTATAAAGATATTTTGATTTTCAGAATAAAAACTTTCCTCAATTCTTGAGTTTCTACTTGAACTACGCCAATTAACAAACTCATTAATAAACGCCTCCCGAGACATTTTCTTAGATACAGGAAATTGAGTGCTAAATTGTGACATATTTTTCTCCATTTATTCTAATTGGTAAGTTAGATATTTTCCAGTATAACTCTTTTTATTTTTCATAACAAATTCAGGCGTACCTTCAGCAATAATTTCCCCACCACCCTCGCCGCCTTCAGGTCCCATATCCACAATCCAATCGGCGGTTTTAATCACATCTAAATTATGTTCAATAATCACAATGCTGTTGCCCTTGCCTTTTAGCCGTTGAATAACGTCCAATAGTAAGGCGATGTCGGCAAAGTGTAAACCTGTGGTCGGTTCGTCCAAAATATACAGCGTGCGCCCCGTATCGCGTTTGGATAATTCCAATGCCAGCTTCACGCGCTGGGCTTCGCCGCCTGATAAGGTGGTAGCAGACTGCCCCAGTCGGATATAGCCCAAGCCCACATCCATCAGTGTTTGCAGTTTGCGGGCAACGGTGGGAACGGCATCAAAAAATTCCCGCGCTTCTTCTACGGTTAAATTTAAGACTTCGCTAATATTTTTACCTTTGTATTGCACTTCCAGCGTTTCGCGGTTGTAGCGTTTGCCCGCGCACGATTCGCACGGTACATACACATCAGGCAAAAAGTGCATTTCCACTTTAATCACGCCGTCGCCTTGGCAGGTTTCGCAGCGTCCGCCTTTGACATTAAAGGAAAAACGTCCCACGCTGTAACCGCGTTCGCGCGATAAAGGCACGCCTGCAAACAGTTCACGAATCGGGGTAAACAAGCCCGTATAAGTGGCGGGATTGGAACGCGGCGTGCGCCCGATGGGGGATTGGTCCACATTGATGACTTTATCCAAATGTTCCAAACCTTGAATATCATCATAGGGCGCGGGTTCTTCGTGGGCGCGGTTAAGCTCGCGGGCGGTGATTTTGGCAAGGGTGTCGTTAATCAGGGTGGATTTGCCGCTGCCTGAAACGCCTGTTACGCAGGTAATCAAGCCCAAAGGCAGGGTTAACGTAACATTTTTCAAATTATTGCCGCGTGCGCCGCTTAACACCAGCACACGTTCGGGATTGATGGGTGTGCGTTGTTCAGGCAGCCCGATTTGTTTGCGCCCGCTTAAATATTGCCCCGTAACCGATTGTTCGGATTGGGCGACTTGTTCGGGCGTACCCGCCACCATCACGCTGCCGCCGTGTTCGCCCGCGCCAATGCCCATGTCCACCACAAAATCTGCCTGACGAATCGCGTCTTCATCGTGTTCCACCACAATCACGCTGTTGCCCAAATCGCGCAGGCGTTTTAAGGTTGCCAACAAACGGTCGTTGTCGCGCTGGTGCAAACCGATAGACGGCTCGTCCAACACATACATCACGCCCGTCAGCCCCGAACCGATTTGGCTGGCCAAACGGATGCGCTGCGCTTCACCCCCCGACAGGGTTTCCGCGCTGCGGCTTAAATTCAGATAATCCAAACCGACATTGATCAGAAAGCCCAAACGCTCAGTGATTTCTTTGAGGATTTTTTCGGCGATTTGACCTTTATTGCCATCTAATTGCAGCTTTTCAAAAAAATCAAGGGCTTTACTCAAAGGCATGGCAGACAAATCATGCAATGCCATCTCGCCCACCAGCACATGACGCGCTTCTTTGCGTAAACGTGCGCCTGCACATTGCGGACAGGCGCGGTGGCTTTGGTAATCGCGCAGTTTGTCGCGTACGGTTTCGCTGTCGGTTTCGCGGTAACGGCGTTCCAGATTGGGAATAATGCCTTCAAAAGCGTGGCTGCGGACAAAAGTTGTGCCTTTTTCGGAAAGGTATTGGAATTCAATCACTTCTTTTCCCGAACCGTGCAAAATGATTTTGCGGACTTTGGCGGGCAGTTCGGCAAACGGGGTGTCAGTAGAAAAACCGTAATGTTTCGCCAGCGATTGAATCATTTGAAAATAGAATTGGTTGCGTTTATCCCAGCCATCAATCGCGCCTGCTGCCAGCGACAATTCGGGGTGGGCGGCAACGCGTTCGGGGTCAAAAAAATTCATGCTGCCCAAGCCGTCGCAAGTGGGACATGCACCCGCAGGATTATTAAAGGAAAACAGGCGCGGTTCTAATTCGGGCAGGCTGTAGGCACACACGGGGCAGGCAAATTGGGCGGAAAACCAATGTTCTGCGCCCGTATCCATTTCCACCGCTACGGCACGCTCGCCGCCGTGACGCAGCGCGGTTTCAAAACTTTCAGCAAGGCGTTGTTTAATATCGGATTTAACTTTTACACGGTCAATCACCACGTCAATATCGTGTTTGATGTTTTTTTCTAATTTGGGTACATCTTCAATGGCATACACTTCGCCATCCACGCGCACGCGCACAAAACCCTGCGCCTGCAAATCGGCAAACAAATCCACAAATTCGCCTTTGCGCCCGCGCACGGCAGGGGCAAGAATCATCACGCGGCTGTTTTCAGGCAGGCTTAATACATGGTCCACCATTTGCGAAACGGTTTGTCCTGCCAAGGGTTTGCCGTGTTCGGGGCAATGCGGCGTACCCACACGCGCATACAATAATCTTAAATAATCATGAATTTCGGTAACTGTGCCAACGGTAGAACGCGGATTGTGGCTGGTGGATTTTTGCTCAATGGAAATGGCGGGCGACAAGCCTTCAATCAAATCCACATCGGGTTTGTCCATCATCTGCAAAAACTGGCGGGCATAGGCAGACAGGCTTTCCACATAGCGGCGTTGCCCTTCGGCATACAGGGTGTCAAACGCCAAACTGGATTTGCCGCTGCCCGACAAACCCGTTACCACCACCAGCTTGTGGCGGGGAATGTCCAAATCAATGTTTTTCAGATTGTGGGTGCGTGCGCCGCGAATGCGGATGGTGTCGTTGTGGCTCATGATGATGGCGGATAAAAGAAAACCGCGCATTGTAGCAGTTTTCGCCTGCTTGTCGCGCGGTTTGCATAGAGCATGTCTTTAGGTTTAACGGATTTGCCCGTCGCCCAATACCACCCATTTTTCGGAAGTCAGCCCATGCAAGCCAACAGGTCCACGCACATGGATTTTATCGGTAGAAATGCCGATTTCCGCACCCAAGCCGTATTCAAAACCATCGGCAAAACGAGTAGAAGCATTGACCATTACGCTGGCACTGTCCACCGCGCGTAAAAAACGGCGGGCAAGGCTGTAGTTTTCGGTGACGATGCTGTCGGTATGATGGCTGCCGTGGCGGTTGATGTGCGCCACCGCTTCATCAAACGAATCCACAATTTTGACAGACAAAATCGGGGCTAGGTATTCGGTGTCCCAATCGCTTTCTGTAGCCGTATTCATATTGGGAACAACAGCGCAGGCATCGGCACAGCCGCGCAATTCCACGCCTTTATCGTGGTATTGCTGCGCCAGCACGGGCAACAGTTCGGCGGCACGGCTGCGGTGAATCAGCAGCGTTTCCATGGTGTTACATGTGCCATAGCGGGAAGTTTTGGCATTAAAAGCAATGGCAACAGCTTTGTCGGCATCGGCGTATTCGTCAATATACACATGGCAGATGCCGTCCAAATGCTTAATCACGGGGACACGCGCTTCTGCCGCCACCCGCGCCACCAAATTTTTTCCACCACGCGGGATAATCACGTCAATCAAACCTTCGGCTGCCAACATTGCGCCCACGCTGTCGCGGCTGGTATTGGCAATCAAATGAACGGCTTGTTCGGGCAATTGCGCTTCGCGCAGGGCTGCGCCTATGTGTTGCGCCAAGGCGCGGTTGCTGTGAAAGGCTTCGCTGCCGCCGCGCAAAATACAGGCATTGCCCGATTTCAGGCACAACGCCGCCGCATCAACGGTAACATTCGGGCGCGATTCGTAAATCATGCCAATCACGCCCAAAGGCACACGCATTTTGCCGATTTGCAAACCATTGGGGCGAATGATAAAACCGTCCATCTCGCCAACGGGGTCGGGCAAGGCAGCGATTTGGCGCAGGCTTTCGCCAATCGCATCTATGCCCTTGTTATCCAAACGCAAACGGTCGGTCAAAGCTGCATCCAAACCTTTGGCACGCGCCGCCGCCAAATCTTCGCCGTTGACAGCGATAATCTCGGCACGATGTGCGTCAATGCGTTCTGCCAACACCAGCAAGGCGCGATTTTTCTGTTCGCTGGAGGCTTGCGCCAATTGGAAAAAAGCCTGTTTCGCCGCTTGGGCAGCCGCACGGACGCTGTTTACAATTTCTTGATTTAAAGACGTATTCATGAAAATACTTTCCAATGCTTTTTCAGACAAACTCAAAACGCGCCTGCACCAAACCACCTAAATCCAGTTCTGCCACATCGCCGCTTTTTAACGCGCCAACGCCCACAGGTGTACCCGTAAACACCACATCGCCACGGTGTAAACCATAGTTTTGCGCCAATTCGCACAACAAGCGCACGGGCGAAAACACCATATCGCCCGCATAACCGCGCTGTTTTTCTTCGCCGTTCAAACGCATGGAAAAATACAGGTCGTCCACATTTCCCGCACGTTGCGCCGACACAAACGGCGACACACACGCTGCGCCTTTAAACCCTTTGGCTTTTAACCACGGCGTACCCGCTTGTTTGGCTTGGCTTTGTATGTCCCGCGCCGTTAAATCCAAACCCACGCCATATCCTGCCACCACATTTAGGGCATTTTCGGGCGACAATTCGTCAGCATCTTCGCCAATCAGCAGCAGCAATTCGGTTTCATAATGCACGTCTTGGCTGTAGGCGGGCAAGCGTACTGTATCGTTGTGAAACGCCAAGCTGCTGTTGGGCTTTAAAAAGACCATTGGCTCGGCGGGAACGGCGTTGCCCAATTCGGCGGCGTGTTCGGCATAATTGCGCCCGATACAAAACAAAGTGTTGGCGCGTACCGCCTGTTCTTCCAAAAGCAAATACATACTTTTCCTTTCTTTTTCTATACAATAAACCCCGTATTGCCCCAATTTACCCGCGCCATTGGCGAATGTCAAACACAGGACACACCATGCTTGATAAAAACCTAACCCACGCTTTAAACCTGCCCGCAGGCAACGATGTTTTTTTACGCGCCGACTGGCAAGCACCCGCACGGGTACGCACCTTGATTAGCACCCGCGCAGGGGGCGTGAGTCAGGGCGCGTATGCGGGATTAAATATCGCCACCCATGTCGGCGACCAAGCCGAACACGTTACCCGCAACCGCGCCATCGTACAGGCGCAAATCCCCGTTCCCCTTGCCTATTTAAACCAAGTGCATGGCAATGCGGTGGTTGCCGCTGCCGACAGCTTAAACGAACCTTTATCCGCCGATGCTTCGGTAAACCACGACGGCACAGCGGCTTGTGCGGTGATGACGGCGGATTGCCTGCCTGTTTTGTTTTGCGACCGTGCAGGGACGGTGGTGGCAGCGGCGCATGCGGGTTGGCGCGGCTTGGCAGGTGGGGTATTGCAAAACACCCTTACTGCCATGAACGTGCCTGCTGTAGAAATTATGGCATGGTTGGGTCCTGCCATCGGCGCGGAAGCCTTTGAAGTGGGTCAAGATGTATATGATGCCTTTTGCACGGACGACATCAAAGCCCAAAGCGCGTTTCAGCCCATTGCGCAAGGCAAATATTTGGCGGATATTTACGCCCTCGCACGGCTGGTGCTGCAACGTGAAGGCGTTACTCAAATCAGTGGCGGACAGCATTGCACCGTTTTAGAACGTGAGCGTTTTTATTCCTACCGCCGCGACCGTCAAACAGGACGGATGGTCAGCGCGATATGGTTGGAAAACTGATTAAAAAATGAAAACCGAACACCCACTCGCCCTCCACTGGCAACAGCCCCAGCCCCTACTCAGTCTGATGCTCTACCCTGTGGCGCGTTTATTTGGCGCAATCGCATGGCTGCGGCGCACGCTGTACCGTAAGGCTTGGCTAAAAAGTGAACGTTTGCCCGTGCCTGTGGTGGTGGTGGGCAATCTGCACGCAGGCGGAACAGGCAAAACGCCGATTACTGCTGCGCTTGCCCTTATCCTGCAACAACGCGGCATCATGATTGGCATTGTCAGCCGTGGTTACGGGCGCAGCAGGCGCGACACCCATGTACTTACCCCCGATAGCACCGCCGCCGATGCGGGCGATGAACCGCTGCTGCTCTACCGTCAAACCCGTGCACCTGTTGCCGTGGCTGCCCGCCGTGCCGATGCGGCACGCGCCCTACTCGCCCAACACCCCAATATTCAAATCATCATCAGTGATGATGGCTTACAGCATTACGCCCTGCATCGCGATGTGGAAATAGTCGTGTTTCCCGCTGCCGATGCCCACCGCCGTCCCGATTTACTGCCCAATGGTGCATTGCGCGAACCGCTTTCCCGTTTGCACAGTGTGGATGCGGTAATCTTTTCTCAAGCCGAATCCGATCACACCGCCGCTGCCTTCCCCCTGCCCGCCGCCGTGTTTCATAGCCGGCTGCGCCCCGCTGCGCCCTACCGTTTCCGCCACCCCGCCGACACCGCGCAAGCCCACACCTTACCGTCCAACGCCAGCTGCGCCGCTGCCTGCGCCATTGCCCGCCCCGAACGGTTTTTCCACACCCTGCAACAAATGGGCTTTCCGATTCGTCAAACCCATATTCAAGCCGACCACAGCGCACTCAATCCCGCCATCCTGCCCCAAGCCGATTATGTTTTTATTACCGAAAAAGATGCCGTCAAACTACCCGCCAACAGCCCCGACAATATTTGGGTACTGCCCGTCCGTGCCGAGATTAGCCCCGATTTAGCAGATTTTGTTTTAAATAAACTGTCTATCTGCGGCAATGCCATTCATATCGTTCACCACACAGATACCTAATCTTAAAAGGAAAATGGGGGTCAGGCAAAAACCTGACCCCTATCCTCTAGTTGATAAAAATAAAAATGAGATAAGGCAACAATGCCCGCTGTGTACGCACAATACATCAGAGCGTGCAACACAGTATCCTTGCCATTTTCATCAACGATGATTGCTCAAAAAACTTATTTTCCGCAATAATAAGCCTTGCGCTGATGAAAACCGCGCCCTTGCAAACACGCCGCCACTTTGCGTTGATAGTCCAAACCCGTATAACGGCTGTTGTGGCTGTGACATTGCGCCACTTGTTGCTGATAGCTTTGACAAGACGGTTTACCGCTTACCTGTGGCGCAGGGTTGCTGTCGCCACCTGTTACGCCACAACCCGCCAATAATCCCGCCACTGCCAACATCGCCATTTTTTTAACAAACATCTGATTACTCCTGTGGTTTTAATTTACGCAACACATTTTCTAACTCGGGCTGCTGCCCTGCCAGAATAGTCAAAATTTTGCCCTGCCCTTCATCCACTGCCAAACAGCGTACCGTTTCTTCATATTTGGCAATCGGGTCATCCAAATCAATATCAGAACGGTTGATTTTGTCCTGACACACTTCATAAGCTTGGTCTAATTGGCGGATTTGGGCTTCATCTACATTTTGTGTCAGCAATTGTTTAGCAAGTGTTTGAGAGTCGCCCGATTGCCCATTGATGCTTTGCACAGCGGGGCTGCTGTTCAACAACTCGCTTAATTTTTCTTTGCCTACACCCGTTAAAATATTGGTGGTGCTGGCAATCACAATGCCGACAATGGCTGTTAGCACGGCACTGCCCGCCGCCCACACTTTGGCTTTGATGCTTTTTTTCGCTGCGTGTTCGGTTTCGTCCATATTTTCCCCCGCATTGCCTGATAGCGCGGGCGCATACAGGCATGAATCTGTTAAAAACTCAGTATTTTAAATTTTATCATTTGCCTTGTCCACCATTGCGGCAGCTGCCCGAAAACGGCAAATATGGGATAATCGCCACCGTATCTGTTTATTTGGCAACATAAGAAAGGTTTACCATGACACCCGATTTTTTACACCTGCTGGTCTGCCCCGTTAGCAAACAAGCGCTTGAATACCACGCCGACCGTCAGGAATTGTGGAGCAAAAGCGCGCGCCTTGCCTTTCCCATTCGCGATGGCATTCCCGTGATGCTGGTGGGCGAAGCGCGGGAATTATCGGATTTGGAAGTGAAATCATGACCGTGTTTAAGGTGCTGATTCCTGCGCGTTTGGATTCATCACGTCTGCCCGAAAAAGCCCTTGCCGATATTGGCGGTGTGCCGATGGTGGTGCGCGTGGCACAGCAGGCACAACAAAGCGCAGCCGCGCAAGTGTGGGTGGCAACCGACCACCCGCGTATTCAAGCGGCTTGCGCGGCGCACGGTATTGATTGCGTTTTAACCGCTGCCAACCACGACAGCGGCACAGCACGTTTAGCAGAAGCTGTTACCCTGCTGGGCTGGGCAGACGATGAAATTGTGGTGAATGTACAAGGCGATGAACCACTGATTCCGCCCGCACTGATTCAACAAGTTGCCGACACCCTCGCCCACAGCACAGCACCAATGGCAACGGCTGCCTGTCCCATTCACGATGCCGAAGAATTTGCCAACCCCAATGCGGTAAAAGTGGTTAGCAACGCACACGGGCAGGCGTTATATTTCAGCCGTGCGCCGATTCCCTATCCGCGTGACCACGCCACTGCCGCGCCTTTGCGCCATATCGGGATTTACGCCTACCGCGCCGCTTTTTTGCGCGAATACGTTTCCCTACCCGAGTCTCCGCTGGAACATATTGAAAAATTGGAACAATTACGGGTTTTGTGGCACGGACGCGCCATCGCCCTTACCCAAGTAGAACACGCCCCACCCGCAGGCGTAGATACTGCCGAAGATTTGGCACGCGTACGCGCCGTTTTTCAACCATAATGGAATAATACGCGCCCAATTGGGCGCGTGTTTTTAACTTAAAGATTTAAATTCGCGGGAAAAATACAGCAACGCCGCATCGCCTGCGCTACCGTGTACGCGGATTTCGTCTATTTCCGCAAAAAACACCCCGTGCGTACCGATTTCCTGCTGCGCGGTAATGCGCCCGTGCAAATGCGCCAACGCCCCATCTACCTGCAATTGTCCGCTGTGTCCGCGCTGCCAAATATGCTGCTCAAAACGCTCTTCAGGTGTCAGCGCGGTTAAACCCGCAAAATGTTCCGCCACATCGCGCTGCGCCGCCGACAACACATTCACACACAACAAACCGTTTTCCCGCAAAATCGGATAAATGCGCGTGCTGCGGTTTACACATAGCATCAGCGTGGGCGGACTGTCGGTAACCGCAGCCAGCGCGGTCATGGTAATGCCGTAACGCCCCGCCGCACCGTCTGTGGTAATCACATGTACACCAGCCGCACAAAATGCCATGGCATTGCGGAATTGTTGTTGCACGGGGGAAAGGGCATTCATAATGGCGCACCTGTGTGTCAAAAAAGCTGCCTGAACACAGGTTTCAGACAGCCCAAACAGTCTCGGAAAACACCCGTTCCCACCTTGGCGGGAACGGGCAGCGTTTATTTTTTCTTGGATTGAGTATTTTTGGCAGGTTCTTTGTCCAACACCACGCCATTGGCGGTTTCCAACTCAAATTTACGGTTGATATACCACTGCTGGGCGATGGTCAGCAAATTGTTCACCACATAATACAACACCAAACCAGATGGGAAGAAGAAGAACATTACCCCGAAAATCAGGGGCATAATCTTCATCATTTGCGCCTGCATCGGGTCGGACGGTGGCGGGTTCAGCGTGGTTTGGAACCACATGGTCGCCATCATCAGCGCAGGCAGAATATACCACGAATCAGGACGGCTCAAATCATGCACCCACAGCATCCACGGTGCTTGACGCAATTCCACACTCAAGAAAATCATCCAATACAATCCAATAAAAATCGGCATTTGCAACAGCATGGGCAAACAACCGCCCAAAGGATTGATTTTTTCATCGCGGTACAGCTGCATCATTGCCTGCTGCATCGCCATGCGGTCTTCGGGATTGGGGTATTTTTTGCGTAAAGCTTCCATTTTCGGCGCAACGGTACGCATTTTCGCCATAGACTTATACGCTTTGTCGTTCAGCGGGAACAACACGATTTTTACCAAAATCGTCAGCAGCACAATCGCCCAACCCCAGTTGCCCACCAAACCGTAAAAGAATTTCAAAATCGCAAACAGCGGTGAAGCAAAAATATACACACGCCCATAGTCTTTTGCCAAAACCAAATGTTCGGCAGCCTGTTCCAGCAAAGACGTAACCTGTGGACCTGCATACAAACGCGCCACAAAACTTTTGCTTGCACCCGCGCCCACATCGGCAGCGGCAACATTCACGCCCGCGCTGTACAGATTATCGGCACGGCGTTTTACGTCCATCTGACAACCCGCCGCGCACAGGTTTTCGCCATTATTCGGCTGCATCAGCCATGCCGACACAAAATAATGCTGAATCATGCCGATATAGCCGCCGTTGGTTTTGCGCTGGTATTCGGCAGTGTCTTTGCCCGTTTGGAAATCATCGTCCAAATCATCAAACGCCACTTTCTGAAACTCGCCTTCGGGCGTGTACAGCGCAGGACCCGTGTAGCTGTGCATAAACCAGCCCTGCCCTTCAGGCGGACGGTTGTCGCGCACCATACGGTAAGACGGCGTGAGTTTCACCGCTTCGCCGCTGCCGTTGCGCACATCAAAGCGCACATCCACCAAATAGCTGTTTTTATGGAATGTATAAACCTTGTTAATGCTCAAACCTTTGGTTTCGGGCGCAGTTAAACGCACTTCCAAAGTTTCGCCGTTCAAAGTGTATTGTTTTTGCGCCGCACGGAACGACACATCTTTCAACACATTATTGCCATTGGCATCCAAAAGCTCGGATTGCGCCACATAAGTATTGTCTTTTACCGAATCCAGCAGCACAAAAGGCTTGCTTTCATCGGTCGCCGCGTTGTATTTCAATAAAGTCAAACGGTGCAAATCGCCGCTTTTTTCGTCAATTACCGCTTCTACGGTATCGGTTTTTACCGTAATGGGCGACGTGGTGGTCAAAGCCTGCTGTTCTGCCGCTTTTGCCTGTACCTGTTGCGCCGCAGGCGCAGCCTGCTGCTGCGGCTTAGGCGTGGGAAACATCGCTTCCCAGCCGATTAAAATCAGCATGGAAAGCGACATCACAATCATCATTCGTTTAAAATCCATTATTTTTTCCTACATTTAGGGAACAGGGTCGCAGCCGCTGCCACCCCAAGGATGGCAACGGGCAATGCGTTTGGCGGCGAGAACCGCGCCTTTTACCGCGCCGTGTTTGCGTACCGCTTCTAAAGCATATTGCGAACAAGTCGGCACAAAACGGCAGCGCGGCGGCAACATCGGGCTGACAGCCGTTTGATAAAAACGAATCAGCGCAATCAACACCATTTTCAACATGGCAGGGGCAACAGGCAATCAGCAACAATCCCAAGTATAAAGCACTTTGGAAAAGTCTAAATTTTTCAAATCATCGGGGTGGATAAAGAAATTGGCAACGCCAGCATCGCCCCACATCATTTCCTTACCCTCTTCACAATCTGTATCTATTTGAAATAATAAAATATAATCTTGAATTTTTTCATTACGTTGGCGTGGGTCGTCTTGCGTAAAATGCGGGTATCCGCCCAAACGGTGTCCCTCCCCACCCATATTATCAAAATAATATTCGATTACGTTATCAATTTCTTCCTCTTCTTCATCGCTTAAGTTCTCCCATTCTGGCGAATGGTATTCGGGAAAACCCAATAATTGATGGAAACGAAAATCAGCAGCCGTAATTACTTGTTCGCCCAACTGAAACGCCATGCTGTATTGCCCGACAAACGGCAAACCATATTCATGATTTTCTACCGCATAAGGCGAAAAATCCGTTACCAAATCATCAATATTTTCTGACACATCAGCGCAATATACCACGCGAAAACCTGTTTGCTCACGTCGGTTATCCCAATTCATACCATAAGAGACATCCGTACCATCAATAAAAAACTGCAATATCCCTTTTTCAGGAAAATCAGGCAGTTTCGGTACTTCGGCAAAATTGATTTGTGCCAATAAGGTCAGCGCGTGTCCGTTGGGATGGCACGGGTAATCTGCGCCTTTAGGCAAATAGGGGTCGCCGCCTACCTTGCTTTGCCACAGGGTTAAGCCTTTATCTTGGCGAGTTAATGCAATGGAAACAGCAGGTTTCGCGCTTGCCAAAATGGTTTCTTTATACGGCTCAAGCAAATCATCGTCTAAAGCTTCCAATACTTCGGGATCAATCATGATTTATTTTCCTTACTGCCATCAGGCAGCATCAGTTCGCCCAATTGGGTATGCACTTGCGCAGCGTGTTCGCGCCTGAAAGCCACGCACACGCGCACAATAAAATCCTGCGATGGCAGCGCGTGTTTGTGCAGGCGAAACCACTCGCGCACGCTGCGTTTCATGTAGTTGCGGCGGTTAGCGCGTTTGGCGGTTTTTTTCGCCACCACCAAGCCTAAACGCGGATGCCCCAAGCCGTTGTCGGCACGGTAAACTTGCACAAAATGCCGCGAACGGCGGCGGCGCAATGCAAAAACGGAAGAAAAATCTTCCGTTTTTAACAGGCGGTACGCCTTGCCGAAGCGGCCGTCCAATTACACCGCCAAGCGTTTGCGACCTTTGGCACGGCGCGCAGCCAATACGGCGCGACCGCCACGGGTTTTGGAACGTACCAAAAAGCCGTGGGTGCGTTTGCGTTTGGTAACAGAAGGTTGGTAAGTGCGTTTCATGGTGTCAATCCTAAAAATAATATGTTAAAACAAAACGGCGCATTAAACCCGATTTTGCTGCGGTTTGTCAATGGCAAAACGGTTTTGTTTTGCGGTGGCAAAATCGGATTTTACTGATTTTAAAAGCATGGCTGCCGCAGTCCGAGCCTGTGAATCAGTCGGCGCAAAACTTATCCACAGGCTGTGCGTAAGCGCAATGGCTGTG